>NZ_JBFAHL010000013.1:0-310852 GCF_040654155.1 Amycolatopsis sp. NPDC050768 | reverse complement strand
CGGCGTCCGGTTCACCAGCGTAAAGACGCTCGACGAACGCCACCCGCCGGGCCAGCACGCGGCGCTGGTTGAGGTAGCCCTTGTCCGTGATCTCGCCCGCGTCGAGGTCCGGCGGCTCGGCCAGCACCACGAGCCGCTCGACTCGGCCCGCCGACCCGGCCGCCGCGTTCATCGCGGCCAGCAGCTTCCCGACGTGCGCGCGCAGCTCGGCGTGGACCACACAGCCGTCCGAGGCATCGAGCGAACCCGCGAACAACGCCCGCGCTTCGGCCTGGTTGAGCCAGGCCAGCGCACTGACGTACGAGCGGTTCTCCCCCGCGATCACCGCGTCGGACAGCAGCGGCACGGCCGAGAGCAGCGCCGTGCGCAGCGCGCCGACGCGGACGAACGTGCCCGTGTCGAGCTTGAAGTCCTCCGCGATGCGGCCACCGAACAGCAGCCCGGCGTTCGGGTCGGCCGAGGCCGGCACGGCGGCGTCGCCGGTGCGGTAGAAGCCTTCCTCGTCGAACGCCGCGTCCGTGAGGTCGGGCCGGTGCAGGTAGCCGGGCGTCACGGAGGCGCCGCGCACGCGGATCTCCCGCGCCTCGCCCACGGGCGCGAGCTTGACCTCGAGCCCCGGCAGCGGCACGCCGATGCACCGCGCGTCCTCGAACGGGAAGTGCGCGCTCGTCACCGCGGGCGCCGTCTCGGTCGCGCCCCACGAGCTCGTCAGCGGCACGTCGACGCCGGCTGCCCTGGCCGCGTCCGCCAGCCGCGTGCGCAACGCCGCCGGCAACGCGGCCGCCGCGTTGAACAGCAACCGCAGCCGCGAGAAGAACACGCGCGCGAAGTCGGGGTCCTGCTCCAGCACGGGTACGAGCTGTGCGTAGCCGGCGGGCACGTTGAAGTAGAGCGTGGGCTGCGCCGAACGCAGGTTCTCCAGGCTGCGGCCGAACAGCTGCGGCGCCGGCTTGCCGTCGTCCACGTAGAGCGTGCCGCCGTTGTGCAGCACCAGGTCCACGTTGTGGTTGCCGCCGAAGGTGTGGCTCCACGGCAGCCAGTCGACGAGCACAGGCCGCTCCTCGCCCAGGAACGGCCACGCCTGCCGGATCGACTGCTGGTTCGCGCACAGCATCCGGTGCGTTGAGCACGCCCTTCGGCGAACCGGTCGAGCCCGACGTGAAGAGCACCTTCGCTAGCGTGTCCGGTCCCGTCGCGGAGTACGCGGCTTCAAGCTCCGGGCCCGGCGAAGTGGCCAGCAGGTCGTCGAGGGATTCCGCGCCCGGCACAGTGTCGACCTCGCGCGCCAGCACAACACTGGGCCGATCAACACCGGGCGCCTCGACGGCGGCGAGCGCCTTCGCGAACGGACCACCGGCCTCGGCGAACACCAGCCCCGGCTTCAGTACCTTCGCGATCTCCCGGATCCGCGCGTGGTCGCTGCTGAGCAGGGAGTACGCGACGCTGATCGGCGCCACCGGCACGCCCGCCGTCAGCGCGCCGAGCGTGAGCACGAAGTGCGCGACGGAGTTGCCGGAAAGGATCATCACCGGCCGGTCCGGCCCCAGACCGCGGTCGAGCAGCGCCTGCCCGAGCGCGTCGGCGCGACGGCGGACCTCGCCGTAGGTCAGCGTCGCCCAGCCGTCGCCGTCGCGCTCGGCCACCAGCGGGTAGCCGGGGTCGACTCCGGCCCAGTCCCGCAGCATCGCGGCCACGCTGCGCGGGTAAGCACCCAGCGGGTCGCGGGAGCGGAAGACGACGCTCCCGTCCGGCCGGTCCTCGCGTTCGACGTCGGGTTCAGCGAACATTCGACCGTCTCCTCCTCGAGACCCGCTGTGTCTCCATCTGTGCTGCTGGTTATGAAGCCGACCACAGCCACGGCGGGAGCGGTTGCCAGACAAGGCGACCGCCGGTGAGTACCCGCCTACTTTTGGTTGGCTTCATAACTATTGCGGGCCGCGAGGAATTTGTCGAATGTCAGTTTCCGCGCCGTCGGTCATCCGGCGCAGCACCGCGCCCGCCTTGAGCAGCAGCTCGACCTCGTCCTGCTCGAGATCGCCGAACCGCTCCACGAGCACCCGAGACTCGTCGCGCACCACCGCGCCCAGCCGGCGCCGGCCCAGCTGGGTGAGGTGCACGTAGCTCACGCGCTTGTCGCCGGCGTCGGCCGCACGCGCGACGAAGCCGGCCTCCTCCATGGCGTGCACGACCTTCGTGGCCGTGGGCTGGGAACAGCCGACCTCCTCGGCGAGCGTCCCGATGCGCAGGGGTCCGGAGCGGGCCAGCTTGGCGAGCACCAGTAGCTGCGTGCGCGGGAGGTTGTCGGGTGGCGCCGCCCGGTGCAGCTCGCGCAGCAGCCGGTGCAGCGACAGCACGAACTGGAACGCTTCGTCGGCGTCGACGTCCGGCGACTCGCCCACCATGGCCCGCTCCTCACCCCTCGTGGTCACCTCACCGGATGCGCAGCTCCGGTGAGTACAGATCGAACCAGGTCGCGAAGTTCAGCACACGCTCCACGAGTGGCCGGAGGAAGGGCACGGTGTCCTCCCGGGCAAGCAGGCCCACGAGCAGGCCGCGGTCGAACAGGTCGAACACGGGGTGCGCCGGCGCGGCCAGCAGGTCGCCGACCTGGTCGCGCAGGGCTTCGAGGTACTTCGGGTCCTGCGTCGACGGGTACGGGCTTTTCACCCGTTCGGCCACCGACACCGGCAGCACGTCGCGGGCCGCCGCGCGCAGCAGGCTCTTCTCGCGACCGTCGAACGTCTTCGTCGTCCACGGCGTGTTGTAGACGTACTCCACGAGCCGGTGGTCGCAGAACGGCACCCGCACCTCGAGGCCGGTGGCCATGCTCAGGCGGTCCTTGCGGTCGAGCAGGATGCGCACGAACCGCGTGAGGTGCAGGTAGCCGATCACGCGCATGCGACGCTCATGCTCGGTCTCGCCGGGCCGTGTGCCGGCCTCCGCGACCGCCGCCGAGTACGAGTCCCGCAGGTGCGTGGCAAGGTCCAAAGAGGACCGCACACTCTCGGCGAAGATCCGGCTCACCCCGCGTTCGCCCGACTGCAGCCGCCGCGCGAGCCACGGGAAGGTGTCGGCCTGCTGCACCTTCGGGTCGTGGAACCACGCGTAACCACCGAAGACCTCGTCGGCCGACTCACCGGACAACGCGACGGTGGAGCGCTCGCGGATCGCGCGGAACAGCAGGTACAGCGAGCCGTCCATGTCGCCCAGCCCCGTCGGCAGGTCGCGAGCGCGCACCACGGCGCGGCGCACGGCCGGGTCGGCGAGCTCCGCCGAGTCGAGCACGATGTCCTGGTGCATCGAACCGACGTGCTCGTGGACGTCACGCACATACGGCGCGTCCGGAGTGGACCGCAACGCGTCCGGCACGAAGTTGTCTTCCTGCCCCACGAAATCCACCGCGAAGCTGCGCACCCGCTCGTCCTGATCGGCCAGCTGCCGTGCGGCCAGCGCGGTGATGACACTGGAGTCGAGCCCGCCCGAGAGCAGCACGCAGCGCGGCACGTCGGCCACGAGCTGACGGCGCACGATGTCGTCGAGCAGCTCGCGCACGTGCTGCACGGTCACGCCGATGTCGTCGGTGTGCTCGGCCGGCTGCAGCTGCCAGTAGCGGCGCACCTTCAGGCCGGTCCGGTCCAGCGTCACGACGGTGCCGGGCTCGACCTCGCGCATGCCCGCCCACACGGCCTGGCCGGGGTTCTTGGTGAACGACAAGAGCTCACGCAGGCCGTCCGTCTCCACGACGGGCCGGATTTCGGGGTGCGCGAGGATCGCCTTGGGCTCGGAGCCGAACAGCAGCCCGTCGCCGTGCGGCGAGTAGTACAGCGGCTTGATGCCCATCCGGTCGCGGATCAGGACCAGGCGCTCCTCACGCGGGTCCCAGATCCCGAACGCGTACATGCCGTTGAGGCGTTCGGCCAGGCCGGTGCCCCATTCCAGGTAGCCGCGCAGGACCACCTCGGTGTCGCTGTTCGTGGTGAAACGGTGCCCACGCGCCTGCAGCTCCGCGCGCAGCTCGGCGAAGTTGTAGACCTCACCGCTGTAGGTCAGCGCGACCGTGCCGCCGGCCTCGGCCGTCATCGGCTGCGTGCCCAGCTCGAGGTCGATGATGGCCAGGCGCCGATGGCCGAACGCCACGTGACGGTCGAACCACATCCCGCTCGCGTCCGGCCCGCGGCACGCCATGGTGGCCGTCATGGCCGCCACCGTCTCCCGCTCGGCCGCCAGGTCGCGGCCGTAGTCCACCCATCCCGTGATCCCGCACATGTCCAGCCCCCGGAACATCTTCAGAGAGAAACATTCATAGGGAATGAAACTGGCTCACGGGCGCGGACGCCACCCGGACGAATCGGACTTGCGCGTGCCGATCCGGCCGGGGCGCCGACGTTTGCGCTGCTGGAGCGAGCGCGGAACCGAGAGGGGTGACCTGCGTCACGAAGTGGGGTAGAGGCGGCCCATCAGCTCGAGGACCTCCTCGATCATCTGCCCCGCCTTCGCCTTCGACCCAGCGGCCGCGACCTCGCGGCCCGCCTCCGTCGACATCGCGGTGAGCGAGAGCACGAGCATGTCCGAAAGCGGCCGGGTGTGGCCGTTGACCAGCGTGGCGTTGGCCGTGAGCCACTCCCGGAACCGCTCGCGCGTGAGCAGGCCGAAGCCCGCCGGGCCGTTGCCGGACAGGAACAGCCGGGCGAGCTTGCGCTCCTGCCAGCACCCTTCGAGGTAGGCGCGCGCTCCGGAGATGTAGAGCCGGAGCGCGTCCTCCTCACCCTGCGCCAGCGCCGTGCGGAACGCCTTGGCGGACCGGTGCTGCTGGCGGCGGTTGTATTCGTTGTAGAGCGTGATGTACAGATCGGACTTCGCGACGAAGTGGTGGTACAGACTGCCGATGCTGGCGCCGGCCCGTTCGGCGATGGCGGCCATGCTCGCCTGCTCGTACCCCGACGCGGTGAAGACCTCACCGGCCGCCTCGAGCAGCGCCGCGCGGGTCGCTTGCGCCCGCTTGCTCCCTGTCGCCTCCGTCATGGCGTGATTGTGCCGGACGGACTCACGCCGCGGGGATGCCGTTGGCCGGAGCCGGAGGTTGCGGTTGTGTGTAGGGGGTCACGGGACCGTCACCGTCGTCCGTCGTGAGCGGCGTACCGGACGCCACCTGCTTGCCGTCCTTGATGGTCGCGATCTGCCCGCCGGTGTAGCCGGCGTGCGAATCCGCGCCGTAGCGGAACGGCACCAGGCCCGGCCCGGTGAGGCCGCCCTTCTTCAGCGCGTCGACCACGCCCTGGCGCGTCGGGTTCTGCCCGGCGCGGGCGAGCGCCTGCGTGAAGGTGTAGGCGTAGGCCATGGCGTAGTAGACGTTGCCGTCGAAGGGCACATTCGGGATGTACTGGTCGTGGATCTTCTTGAACAGCGCGGTCCACGAGTTGCTCGTGTCGTCGAGCGGCGGCAGGTAGGCCGACGTGACCAGGCCTTCGATGAGGTCCTGGCCCTTCACCGACGAACCCGCCTGCTTGGCGAAGTTCTCCAGCAGCCCCGACACCGTGATCGGGTCGGCGCCCACACTGGACGCGACGAGCGTCGGCGAGTAACCGAGCTTCAGCGACGTCAGCTTGAACAACGCGGTGTAGGCCGGGATCGCCTCGAGCACCACGACGTCGGCCTTCGACGCCGCGATCGCCGACACCTGCGCGGCCACGTCGGTGTTGCCCGGCTGGTACGGCTGGCGCGAGACGACGAGGCTCTGGTCGATGTACTTGTCGAGGCCCTTCATGCCGTCGCGGCCGAAGTCGTCGTCCTGGTAGAAATACGCGACCTTCTTGCCGGCCAGGTTCTTCTTCACGTAGTCGCCGAGGATCTTGCCCTCCACCGTGTAGTCCGGCTGCCAGCCGAACGTGTAGGGGTTCTTCTGCGGCTGGTCCCAGCACGTGCAGCCGGACGCGACGAACAGGTCGGGCACGCGCGAGGAGTTGAGGAAGTCCACGACCTTCGTGTGCGTCGGTGTGCCGAGCGAGCCGACGATCGCGAACACCTTGTCCTGCAACACGAGCTGCTTGGTCAGCGTGACGGTCTGGGCCGGGTTGTAGGCGTCGTCGAGGTACTTGAGGGTGATCTTGCGGCCGTTGATACCGCCGTTGGCGTTGATGTAGTCGAAGAACGCCTTCGCGGCCGGACCCTGCTCGCTGTAACCCGGCGCGGCCGTGCCCGTGAGCGGGATGGTGGACCCGATGGTGACGGTGTCGGCGGTGATCCCGGGCGTGGACTCCGCGGCGTCGTCACCCGAGGCACAGGCGGTGGCCGTGAGGGCGACCACCGCGGCCAAGGCGACCGCGACGGATACTGGTCGGCGTACGGTCATCTTCTCGTCTCCTGACGGGTCTGGAGTGGACGGACGAAACGAGCCTGGAGCAAGGCGCCGAGTTTGCGGACTCCCGACTGGATGCCGCCGGGGAACGCGATGATCACCACGATCAGCACCAGCCCGTAGAGCACGAGCGGGATGTTCGCGTAGATCGCGCGGGGCAGGTCGGCCTGCTGCGCGAGGTCGGCGGTCCAGTTGGGCAGCAGGGTCACGATCACCGCGCCGTACACCGCGCCGGCGAGGCTGCCGAGCCCGCCGAGCACGGCCGCGGTGAGCAGGGACAGGGAAAGCGACAGCGTGAACGCACCCGGCGCGGCCAGGCTGTTGACGATCGCGAACAGCCCGCCCGCCAGGCCCGCGAACGCCGCGCTGATGCCGAACGTGACGATCTGCGTGCGGGCCACGTGCACGCCCGACAGTGCGGCGGCCTGTTCGTCTTCGCGCACCAGCCGCATGTCCCGGCCGATGCGGCTGCGCGTGAGGTTGGCGAGCAGGAACAACGTGACCACCAGGCAGAGGCCACAGATCCAGGCCTGCCAGCGTTCGAGCGGGAAGGTCTCGCCGAGGGAAAGCGGCGGCGGGTCGGAGGTCACGATGAGGCCGTTGGCGCCGCCGAGCAGGTCGCGCAGGCCGTGGTAGTCGGCCAGCGAGGGCAGGCCGACGGCGAGCGCGAGCGTCGCACCCGCCAGGTACGGGCCGCGCAACCGCGCTGCCGCCACGCCGACGAGCGAACCCAGCGCGCCGCCGACGACCACCGAACCGAGCAGCACGAGCACGAGCGGCCAGTCGAGGTGTTCCAGCAGCAGCGCCGTGGTGTAGGCCCCGACGGCCACGAACGCGCCGTGGCCCAGGGAGATCTGGCCGGACAGTCCGGAAAGGACGGTCAGGCCCGCCGTCGCGATAGCGGTGTAGCAGATCTGCGCGAACTGGAGGTTCGCGAACGAGTCGAGCGAGGTCGTCACGAAGTACAGCACGATCAGCCCCAGCACCGAGAGCGTGAGGTGGCGGACCAGCGTGGACCGCTGCCAAAAGCGGACCGGTGCCGCCGCGGCGAGCGCCGTCATACCCGCCTTCCCTTCGTCGATCCGAACAGCCCTTGCGGACGCAGCATGAGCACCCCGATGAGGACGACGAGCGAGGCCAGCGTGACGATGTCGGACCCGAGGTAGCCGGCCACGTAGCTGAGCACGATGCCGAGCGCGAGCCCGCCGACGACGGCGCCCGGCGGGCTGTCGAGGCCGCCGATCACCGCCGCGGTGAACCCGAACACCAGCACCGCGTCGAACGCCGTGGGGCTCACGAACGTGCTGGGCGCCACGAGCACACCGGCGATCGCACCGACCGCCGCGGCCAGGGCCCAGCCGACCGTGAGCATCCGCCCGACGCGCACACCCAGCAGGCGGGCGACTTCCGGCGCGAAGGCCGAGGCCCGCATCCGCAGGCCGAGGTTCGTCTTGCGGAACACCAGCGCCAGCACGGCCATCATGACCAGGACCACGAGCACGATCCACAGGTCGTTGGGCGCGAACAGCAGCTGCCGATCGCCCGCCTTGAACCCGGCGATGCCGAACGCCGGCGGGTACGAGCGCGGGGTGCCGCCGAAGAGCATGCCGGCCACACCCTGCAGCAGCACGAGCAGGCCGAAGGTGACCACCACCGCGTCGAGCGGCGATCTCTTCTCCACCGGCCGCACGAGCACACGTTCCACCACGGCGCCGAGAATCAGTCCACTGAGGACGGCCACGATCAGCGCCAGCCAGTACGAGCCGCCGTGGGAGACGATCGTGTAGGCGATGAACGTGGTGATCATCAGCATGCCGCCCTGCGCGAAGTTCACGATCCGCGTGGAGCGCCAGATCAGCACGAGCGCCAGCGCGACGGCCGAGTACACGGCCCCGCTGGTGAGCCCGGCGAGAGTCAGGTCGAGGAAGCGGCCCATCACACCTCCAGGTAGGCGCGGCGCACGCGGTCGTCGGCCGCGAGGGTGTCGGCGGTGTCGTCGGCGACCTTGCGGCCGAGGTGCAGGACGACGGCCCGGTCGGCGACCGACAGCGCGGTCGCCGCGTTCTGCTCCACCAGCAGCAGCGTGAGGCCGTTCTCCTCGCGCAGCGTCCGCAGCACGGCCACGATCCGGGCCGAAACCCGTGGCGCGAGGCCGAGTGAGGGTTCGTCGAGCAGGAGCAGCTCGGGCCGGCTCATCAGCGCGCGGCCGATGGCGAGCATCTGGCGCTCACCGCCGGAAAGCGCTTCCGCACGCTGGTGCCGACGGTCCGCCAACGGGGGGAACAGGTCGTACATCTCGCCGGTGCCCGCTTTGAGCCACTTGCGCTCGCGTCGCCAGAGCCCGCCGAGACGCAGGTTCTCCTCCACCGTCAGCTCGGCGATCACGCCGCGGCCCTCGGGCACGTGCGCGACCCCGAGGCGCACGAGATCTTCGGGCGCCAGGCGGGTGATGTCGCGGCCGTCGAGCTGCACGGCGCCGTCACGCGGGCGGTGCAGACCACTGAGCGCCCGCAGCAGCGTGGTCTTGCCGGCACCATTGGAGCCCAGCACGGCGGTGATGGATCCCTGCTCCACCACCAGGTCGACGTGGTCGAGCGCCCGCACCGGCCCGTAGTCCACGACGAGCCCGCTGACGTCAAGCATGCGCACCGCCCTCTCCCGCGGCGGCCGCCACGGGGTCGCCCAGATAGGCCCGCTGCACCTGCGGGTCGGCCCGCACCTGCGCCGGCGTACCTCGGGCGATGACCTCGCCGAAGTCGAGCACCACCAGCCGGTCGCACAGGTTCATCACGAAGTCCATGTGGTGCTCGACGAGCATCACCGTGGTGGTCGGCGCCAGGCCTCGGACGATGTCGGCCAGCTCCCCGACCTCCGTCGCCGACAGGCCGGCCGCCGGTTCGTCGAGCAGCAGCAGCCGGGGCTCACTCACCAGGGCTCGCGCGAGGGCGACGCGTTTACGCACCCCGTAGGGCAACCCGGCGCAGATCCGGCCCGCGTCACCGTCGATCCCGAGCTCGCGCAGCACCTCCCTCGCGCGGCCGGCGAGGGCTCGTTCGTCGCGGTCGGCCCAGGGCGACGCGAGCAGCGCGCCGCCGAGGCTCGTGCGCGAGCGGTGCGTGGCGCCCGCGACCACGTTGTCCAGCACCGTCAATCCCGCGAACAGACCGAGTCCTTGCAACGTGCGGGCGATGCCGTGACTCGTGAGCCGCTCGGGCCTGGGCCGTTCGAGGGCGTGGCCGGCGAAGGTGATCGTGCCGGAGTCGGGCCGCACGAACCCGCAGATCGCGTTGAACAGCGTGGTCTTGCCCGCGCCGTTCGGGCCGATGACGCCGAGCACGCACCCGGCGTGAACCTCCAGCGAAACCTGCCTGAGCACCTCGAGCCCGCCGAAGGAGACACAGAGTCCCTCAGCGCGCAGGAGTACAGGATCCTCGACCACGCTCACCCCACCGCCTCGTTGCAGTGACACCGGCAAAGCAGAATCCGATTCGGACGCGACGAACAGTACAGACATCTCCCTTGCTTGCCCAGACCTGTTATCGGGCCGAGTTCGCGGTTACCGAAGCTTGATCGGGCAGACCTTGATCAACTGATGCGGCCGAATGTTGTTCTGGCTAAGTAATGCGTGCTATACCCGGCACTTGCGTGGCACCGCACCCGAGCGGTGCCGTGAGCAACGAGGTGCGAAGTTGAGAAACCGTACTTGGCGCTCGACCGCGGTAGTGGCCGCTCTGGCCGTGCCGATCCTCCTCACCACAGCGGCGACCTCGGCCGTCGCGCAACCCGATCACCACTCCCGGTTGGGAATCACGACCGTCTCCAACCCGCGGCCCGATCTGGTCAGCGGAGGCCAGGTCCTGGTCAGAGTCACGCCGCCGGACGCTCGCGCGGCTGTTCGCGTGTCCGCCGGCGGCCACGACGTCACGCGGTCGTTCCACGCCGAGCCCGACGGCAGCCTGCTCGGGCTCGTCACGGGGCTGCGAGACGGCTCGACCGACCTGGTCGCGACTGCCGGACATGATCGCGCGAGCGTGCGCGTGGTGAACCACTCGATCACCGGCCCGGTGTTCTCCGGGGCGCAGCAGAAGCCGTTCTACTGCGAGACCACCGCGTTCGGCCTGCCGCCGGCGACCATGCCGCTGTGCAGCGCGCCAACGCAGGTTACCTACCAGTACAAGAACACCGCGGGCAAGTTCGTGGCGCTGGCCGACCCGGCGAGCCGCCCGGCCGACCTCGCCACCGCGGCCGGCGGCGTGCCCTACATCGTGCGGATCGAACGCGGCACGATCGACCGCGCGGTGTACGAGATCGCCGCGCTGGCTTCCGGGCCGGCCACGCCGTCACCGTTTGTTGCCACTCCGGGCTGGAACGACAAACTGGTCTACACCTTTGGCGGCGGCTGCAACTCCGGCTACCACCAGGGCAACGGAACCGGAGGCGTGGTCAACGACCTGTTCCTTTCGCAGGGCTACGCGGTCGCGTCGTCGAGCCTGAATGTGCTCGACAACAACTGCAGCCCGATCATCTCGGCCGAGGCCGCGATGATGGTGAAGGAACACTTCGTCGAGACCTACGGCCCGGTGCAGCACACCATCGGCTGGGGCGGTTCCGGCGGGGCGATCCAGCAGTACGACATCGCCGAGAACTACCCCGGCATCGTCGACGGCATCATCCCCGGCGTGTCCTTCCCGGACCCGATCACCACGGCCGGCCCGGTGGCGGACTGCCGTTTGCTGAACCGGTACTTCGCCTCTGCCGCGTTTACTGATGCCCAGAAGCTCGCCGTGGCGGGCTGGAACTCGTACTCGAGCTGCCTCTCGTGGGACGCCACCTTCGCCAGCCGCGCGACCGCCACGGACAGCTGCAACTCGGCCATCCCCGTCGACGTGCGCTGGGACCCGGTGACGAACCCGCACGGCGTGATCTGCAATTCGAATGAGCAGTTCGCGAACCAGCTGGGCCGCGACCCGCGCACGGGTTTCGTGCGCAACACGCTGGACAACGTCGGTGTGCAGTACGGGCTGGACGCCTTGAAGGCCGGGAAGATCTCGGCGGCGCAGTTCGTGTCGTTGAACGCGTCGATCGGCGGGTTGGACTACACGGGCAAGCCGGTGGCCGCCCGGTCGTCAGCCGACCCGAAGGCCCTGGATGCTTTGTACCGCGACGACATCTTCAACACGGCGTCGCAGGGTCTGGCGTCGACGCCGATCATCGACCAGCGCACGGACCTCGACCTGGCGGGCGCCGGGAACGACATCCACACTTCGGAGTGGTCGTTCGTGCTGCGGCAGCGGTTGCTGTCCGCGAATGGGACCGCGGCCAACCAGGTGATCATCGCCAACCATCCGACTGGTGCGGAGCAGGCCGCGGCGAGCGCGTATGAGCTGGACGCGATGGACCGTTGGTTGACGGCGATTTCTGCTGACCACTCGAACCGCAATGCCGCTTCGAAGGTCATCGCGGCTCGCCCACACGACCTCTCGGACGGCTGCTACCTCTCAGCGACCCAGCGGGTGCAGGAGAAGCTGACCGACCCGTCGTCGGGCCAGTGCGGTGCGCTGTACCCGGTGGCGGAGAACACCCGGATGGCGGCTGGTGAAGGCTTGGCCATGGATGTGTTGAAGTGCCAGACACGCCCGCTGGACTTCGGCTCCTACCCGGTCAAGTTCACGGCGGCCGAGAAGGCTTCGCTGAAGCAGACCTTCCCGACGGGGGTTTGTGACTACCACCGCGACGGCGTCGGCGAGCGCGAGCCCGCCGGCGTGTGGCGGAACTACGGCAGCCGCGCGTAGGTACTGCTCGAAGACGGCTCCTCGCCAAGGTTCACGCCCTGACGAGGAGCCGTTTTCGTTCGTCGAGCGGGAGTGGGTCAGCCTCACGCAGCCGGCACGGTCCGCCGGCCGGCTTCGACGCCGAGCGTCATGCCATCGGCGACAACGACACCGAGGCCGGCCGCGCCTCGCGGACCGAGCGCGACGTCGGACGCGACGATGGCGTCGGACCTCAAATGCGATGGCAGGCGGCGAAATCCGCGTCACATCGAGCGGACCTACCGTGGGCACAGACGTGTTTGAACGGCTCCTCGCCAGGAATCACACCCCGGCGAGGAGCCGTTTTGTCGGTTGAGCGGCGTCAGAACAGCTTTCGCTTCGCAGCCTGGCTGATCAGCGTGCGACCGTCCTCCGCGAGGAGGAAGTGCTGGGTCTCCAGCCGTTGCACGACATCGGCCACCTGCTGCCGGTAGTCATTATTGCTGTAATACAACGACTTCAGCTGAGCAGCGTCGAAGTCGCGGTGGGTGCCGTAGAGGACGCAGAAGGAGCTGAGCGGGTTGTCGAGGTTGGCGGGTGAGTTGATGCCGTCGTTGAGGCCCGTGGGGACTTCCACGTCGGGCAGGCGGATGCCGCCCTGGGCGAGGCCGTTGGCGTCACGCGCGATACTCGCGGGCGGGCCCGGGTCGATCAAAGCCAGCGGCGCAGCGCGGCGAGGCGCAATGCCGCGGCTGACCCATTTGTCGAGCGCGTCGTAGGCGGCGTGGAAGACCGTCCAGGATTCGACCTGGCTCGGGCCGGGGTTGGTGCAGGAGAATGGGGCCTGCTCGCCGAACTCGCGGGACTGGATGGCGCCGAGCGTGGTGCGGAAGTCGTTCGGGTCGGTGCCGGTCGAGTAGGCGGGCACGTGCGACGCGCCGGCGATTTCCCATGTGCGCAGGGAATCGCTGTCGGGCGCGGTCTTGCTCGGCACGCCGGCGCCGCGGTAGACGTCGTTTTCGGTGTAGACGCGGATGGCCTTGGTGCCGACGCCGTCGCGCGGCGGCAGGGAGCTGTCGGAGAGGGCGAAGAGGAAGCCGTCGTAGACGTGGCGCAGGGGCTGCACCGTGTTGTAGTACACGCCGAGGTAGCGGCCGGACTGCGACGCGCCGCCGGCGTACACGCGGTCGATGCCGAGGTCCGCCAGCGGGTTCTTCTTGCCGCGGCCCTTGAGCAGCTGCGCGATCTGCGTGTAGATGTCGAACGACTGCGAGTCGTCGAGCACGGCGCCGCCGTTGGTGACGTCGAGCGAGCCGTAGCGCTGCGGGCTCCACTGCGTGAGGCCGAGGCCGGCGGTCCCGCCTGTGGTGGCGCCGTTGACGCCGACGCGCTGCACCGAAGCACCCACCCACGTCCAGCCGTTGCGCACGTAGTAGTCGGCGCTCGTGCCCCACTCGGTGTCGATGTCGTGCCCGGCGGTCACGTTCTGCCAGTCGACCACCGCGACGCCGGCCGATTTCGCGGGCTTCACCGGGCGTCGCACCACGATCCGGGTCGTGTACGGCGTGGTGCCCAGCGGGGTGGCGACCTGCTTCTGCTCGTCGACGGTCGGGTTCGGGTTGTACCGCGTGGCGGTGCCGGAGATGAAGAACTCTTCCTCCTCGTAGCCGGCCTTCTTCAGGTCGTACGGCGTCGAGTAGAAGACGTAGTCGTGCGCAGGATCCCCAGGTTTGCCCTGCGCGGGGATGGGACCGGTGATCTTCGCCGGGCCGTTGCCCGGAGCGGAGGTCGGGGGCTTCGACGGCGGGGCCTTCGCGGCGGGAGCGGCGGGAGCGGCTGGAGCGGCTGGAGCGGCGAGCGCCGGTGTCGCGGCGAGCAAGAGGGTGAGCGGTGCCAGGAGGATGGTGGTTCGCAGTCTTCGTTGAGTGCGGTTTCCGGACATGTACGTCCCTTCACGAGGGTGACAGCCTCTTTCCGGCGCCAGCCAGTGAACGCCCGCTTAGTCGGCCATGTCAAGAATCTGATTCGGTTTTGACCGGCGGTCACGGCCGCGCCGGCACCGAGACGAGCGGACACCCACCGCCCGGACCGGCGAACACGTTCCGTCACCCGAACAGGTACAGCCCGTCGCAGGGCACGGAACCCCTGTTATGTTTCGAAGGGAAGCGTGCTCACTGCCGAGCCCGATTCCCGCGGCGTTTCCGCCGCCTTCACTGAAAACAATTCAAGTTCCTCCCCGTGACCACAACTGCGGGCGGAAACCTGTCATTTTCCGGGGAGCGCTTGTTCGGAGGAACGGGAGAGCTCTGTGGCAAAGGCATACCTGGTGGGTAGTGGGATTGCGGCGCTGTCCGCAGCGGCTTTTCTGATCCGGGAGGGCGGTTTCTCCGGCTCGGACATCACCATTCTGGAGGAACAGGACCGCACGGGTGGCAGCCTCGACGCTGCGGGTTCACCCGACAGCGGCTACACGATGCGCGGCGGCCGCATGTTCGAGGTCCATTTCGACTGCACCTACGACCTCCTTTCCTCCATCCCTTCCCTCGGCGATCCGAGGAAATCGGTCACCGAGGACACTTTCGAGTTCCACGAACACTTCGCGTGGGACGACCACGCCCGCCTGATCGACAAAGACGGCAAACCCGTCGACGCCCATTCCATGGGATTCTCCGAACGAGACCGCCTCGAGCTCGTCAAGTGCGTGTCGACGCCGGAAAGACTCCTGGACGGCAAGCGGATCTCCGACTGCTTCCACCCCGAGTTCTTCACCACGAACTTCTGGTACATGTGGTGCACGACGTTCGCGTTCGAGCCCTGGCACAGCGCGATCGAGTTCCGCCGGTACCTGAACCGGTTCGTCCACCTGTTCAAGACCTTCGACACGATGTCGGGTATCTACCGAACGAAGTTCAACCAGTACGACTCGATCGTGCGTCCCCTGCTGGCCTGGCTCGACGCACAGGGAGTCACCATCCAGCTCGGCACGACCGTCACCGACCTCGCGTTCGCCGCTGGTTCCGAGGTCACCGTCCAGGCACTGCAGTGGACCCGCAAGGGCGCCACCGAGCAGATCGCCCTCGGTCCCGACGACCTCGTCTTCGTCACCAACGGCTCGATGACCGCCGACTCCACGCTGGGCTCGACCACCACACCCCCGGCGCTGGACACCACCCGTTCGGCGGGCGCGTGGAAGCTGTGGCGCACGCTGGCGGCCAAGAACGACGGCTTCGGCGACCCGTCGGTGTTCGACTCCAGCATCGACGAGTCGACCTGGACCTCGTTCACCGTCACCACCAAGGATCCGACGTTCTTCACGCTCATGGAAGAGTTCAGCGGCAGCGAAGCCGGCAAGGGCGGCCTGATCACGTTCAAGGACTCCAGCTGGCTGCTGACCATCGTGCTCAACCACCAGCCGCACTTCCACGAACAACCCTCGGACACGTTCGTCTGGTGGGGCTACGCGCTGTTCCCCCACAAGAAGGGCGATCACATCGGCACGACCATGGCCGAGAGCTCCGGGCGCGACATCCTCGCCGAGGTACTCGGCCACCTGCACTTCGACGACGTCCGCGACCGGATCCTCGACAGCTCCATCGTGCTGCCGGCGACCATGCCGTACATCACCAGCCAGTTCCTGGTCCGCAAGGCCGGCGACCGCCCGCAGGTCGTCCCGCCGGGCTCCACCAACCTGGCCTTCATCGGCCAGTACGCCGAAGTCCCGGACGACGTCGTGTTCACCGTCGAGTACTCCGTCCGCACCGCGTGGACGGCCGTCGCCCAGCTCCTGCACCTGGACCGGCAACCACCGGCCGTCTACAAGGGACAGCACAACCCCAAGGTGCTCGTCGAAGCGCTCGAGACGCTGCACCGCCGCTGACGCCCTGGCTCGCCGAGCTCCCCCGGTACGACAGGGGGACTCGGCGAGCCCCTTCTCACCGGGCCGGGACGACGTTCTTCTGGCAAGATCCACGCCCGAACGGTTGATCTTCACCACCGGAAGGCGTGGCGCATGGCCCTGGGCAGAAGGCTGACGGTCGTCACCGCGGCGGTCACCACACTCGCGGCTCTGCTCGCCGCCCCGGCCGGCGCCGCGCGCGAGACCGTCGACTGGAAACCGTGCCCCACCGCCGCCGGCGTCGACTGCGGCACGGTCACCGTCCCGATCGACTGGGCGAATCCCGGCGACGGCACGATCCAGCTCGCCCTCGCGCGGCGCAAGGCCACCGACCCCGCCCACCGCATCGGCTCCATCCTCATGGACCCCGGCGGCCCGGGCGGCGAGGGCGCGGGTGAGGTGCAGGACGGCTGGACCCTGTCGCCCGCCATCACCGCCCGCTTCGACACCGTGGGCTTCGACCCGCGCGGCGTCGGGCAGAGCAGCCCCGTGCGCTGCGGCCTCACCGAGGTGACGGCCCCGAACCCACAGCTGCCGAAGAGCGTCGCCGAGTTCCGCCAGCTGGCCGCGCGCAACCAGGCTCTCGGCACGAGCTGCGCGAAAACCACCGGGCCGCTCGCCTCGCACGTCGACACCACGAGTGTGGCCCACGACATCGACGCCATCCGCGTCGCGCTCGGCGAAAGCAAGCTGACGTACTACGGCACTTCCTACGGCACGCTCATGGGCCAGGAGTACGCCGAGGCCTACCCGGACCACGTCCGCGCGCTGGTGCTCGACGGGACGATGGACCACTCCGTGCGCAGCACGTGGGAGTTCCTGAGCTCGCAGACTCGCGCGACGCAGGAGATGTTCGGCCAGTTCGTCCACTGGTGCGCCACCACCACGACGTGCGCCCTGCACGGCCAGGACGTCCGCTCGGTCATGGCCCAGCTCTACTCCCGCGCCGAACACGGCACCCTCGGCACTCCCGACGACACGCTCGACCCGGTCGCGCTGATGGGCATGATCACCCACGCCTTCTACGGCCCCGACTGGTCCGGCCTCGCCACGAGCATGGTCAACCTGCGCGACGGCAAACCCGCCGAGTCCGGGTTCGGCGACATCACCGTGCCCACCTCGTTCAGCAGCATCTTCTGCTCCGACTGGCGCCTGCCCGTCAGCGGCTACGGCGAGCTCGAAACCTTCCGCCGCTCGCTGGGCGCGATCGCCCCGGACATCCGGTTCTCACCCCTGGCCTGGACCTCCGCCACCGGCTGCCTCGGCTGGCCCGGCACCGTCCGCGACCCGCAGCGCGCACCCGGCTTCCTGGGCAACCTGCCCGTGCTGCTCCTGAACAGCCGCTACGACCCCGCCACGCCTTACTCCTGGGCCCAGCACGTCGCCCGCCAAACCGGCGCACCCCTCCTGACCTACGACGGCTGGGGCCACAGCGCATACTTCAAGAACAGCGACTGCATGGTGTCCACCACGGACAAGTTCCTCATCGACGGTGTGCTTCCCGCCCGCGGTACCCACTGCGCCGCCGTGACTCCTGGTCCATCGAAGTCCAGAATGGACGGACCTACCTACTGAACCGAGAAGGGCCTCCCAGGTTTCCTTGGGAGGCCCTTCTTCGATTGCCGGTCAGTAATCGTCACGTCCGGTGAACTGCTGCTCCAGCAACTCCGCCGACCCGGCCACCAGCTCCAGCGGGTCCGTGAACTCGTTGATGTCGAGGTTCACCAACGGCAACGAATGCCGCAGGACAACGTGCTCCCCCATCACCACGATCCCCCCGACCACGAGCGTGTGCCCCACCTCGGTCAGCACGTCGAGCAGGTCCACCTCGTCCACCCGCGCGAACGGCGTCGCGATCTGCACCCAGTCTTCCTTCTTGTCGAAGACCTCGTGCGCGACCACCACCACCTGCGCGCGCCCGGTCGTCTCCGCATCCTCCCCGAACGCCATGCGAATCCGCACCTCGTCGGGCTCCTCCCGGATCACCCGGTACTCCTGCCTCATGAACGCGACCAGATCGGCCCATCCCGCCACGCGGCTTCCTCCGTTTCGTGAGGGAACAGGGGGAAGCGTAGTGAAGGTCCGACGGTCGGGCTGGGAGTGTCTCCAATGTCCGTTTCTAGGCTGAGCGCTTCGGCTCGTACTTCATCGCGACCGCACCGGACTCGAACTCCGCCCGGTCCACCAGCCGCAGGTCGAGGTACTCGGGCAACCCTGCGAACAACGTCGGCCCGTGGCCCGCCACGCGAGGATGTACGACGAACTCGTACTCGTCGATCAGCCCCAGCTCTGCCAGTGCCATCGGCAGCTTCACGCCACCCGTGTAGATCCCTTCGCCCGGCTCTGCTTTGAGACGCCGGACTGCCTCACCCAGATCCCCGCGCACAAGCTCGGCGTTCCAGTCCACCTGCTCCAGTGTGCCCGACACGACGTACTTCTTCGCCGCACCGATCGTCTCCGCAAACGGCAACATCCACTCCGGCATCGCCGGATCCGGCTCCCGCCAGGCGGCTTCCATCATCTCGTAGATCACCCGCCCGAAGAGCAGCGCATCCGCCCGCCCGATAACCCCGGTCGCATGCCGATGGATCTCCTCATCGGGCGTACCCGCCCGATGATCACAACACCCGTCGAGGGTGATGTTGATCGAATACCTCAAAGGCCTCATCACGACAACCTACCCCCGGCCGACCCAGACGAGCGCGTAGTTTCTTCTAAAGAAGCTTCCAAGCCCCTGTCAAAGTCTCGCGGAGGATTTGTTCCATCTCGTCGAATTCCTTCTGACCGCAGATCAGCGGCGGAGACAACTGGATGACTGGCTCAGCGCGGTCGTCGGCACGGCAGTAAAGGCCTGCTTCGAAGAGGGCGTCGGAGAGGTAGCCTCGCAGGACCCGTTCGGATTCCTCCGACGTGAAGGTTTCCTTCGTGGCCTTGTCCTTCACCAGCTCGATCCCATAAAAGAACCCCGCACCTCGGACATCACCGACGATCGGGAGATCCAGCAGCCGGTCAAGCGTGGAACGGAAAGCTGATTCCTGAGCAAGGACATGACCGTAAATGCCCTCACGTTCGATCAGATCCAGGTTGGCCAACGCCACAGCACACGAAACCGGATGGCCACCATAAGTGGAGCCATGCATGAACGTCGTCGACCCGGTCTCAAACGGCTCCATCAACCGGTCACTCGCGAGCACCGCACCCAGAGGAGCATAACCGGACGTGAGCCCCTTGGCCGTGGTGATGATGTCGGGCTGATATCCATACCGCTTGGCCGCGAAGTCATACCCGACCCGACCGAACGCACAAATCACCTCATCCGAAACCAGCAACACATCATGCCGGTCACAGATCTCTCGAACCTGCTCGAAGTACCCGGGCGGGGGGACAAAACAACCACCGGTGTTCTGCACCGGCTCGAGGAACACCGCGGCAACCGTATCCGCACCTTCGAACTCGATGGCCTGCTCGATCTGATCAGCCGCCCACCGACCATAAGCCTCGTAGTCATCAGCATGCTCAGGAGCACGGTAGAAGTTCGTATTGGGCACCCGCAACGTACTAGGCACCAACGGTTCGAAGTCCGCCTTCGCACCAGGAATGCCGGTGATCGACAACGCCCCCTGGGAAGTGCCGTGATACGCGAGCGCGCGGCTGATCACCTTGTGCTTGGTCGGCTTGCCGACGATCTTGAAGTACTGCTTGGCCAGCTTCCAAGCCGTCTCCACGGACTCACCACCGCTGACGGTGAAGAAGACCCGGTTCAGATCCCCGGGCGCGGCAGCCGTGAGACGCTCGGCCAACTCGATCGCCGGCGGGTGAGCGTGACCCCACAGCGGGAAGTACGCGAGTTGCTTCGTCTGCCGGGCCGCCGCTTCCGCAAGCTCGTCACGGCCGTGACCGACCTGGACGGCAAACAGACCGGCGAGCCCGTCGAGGTAACGCTTGCCGCGGGAGTCCCAGATGTACGCACCTTCCCCACGCACGATCACGGGGACCTCCGAGGACTCGAAGCCCGAGTGGCGCGTGAAGTGCAGCCAGAGATTCTCGCGCGCGGACTCGGCCAGGCCGGTCGCGGCGGCGGCGTTGGGTTCGGCGGTGGTGGTCATGGCTCCTCGCAAGCGGACCTCGAAGTACCGGGCACGCATGGCGGTGCGAACCGGCCGGACCTATTCGTTATCGCACGAGTTGACCATTAGATGCAAGCGGATCAGTCGCGAAGAAGACCAGTGTCGACTAATTCCAGGCCATCGAGAACGACAGGACTTCGGATTTAGTCGTCCTAGATCAGCGAGTGCCCCACTGGTACGACTGCTTGCGCAGCTTCAGGTACACGAGCGTCTCCGCGGTGCGGACGCCCGGGAGCGTGCGGATGCGGTTGGAGATCAAGTCCAGCAGGGCCTCGTCGTCGGCGCACACGGCTTCGCACAACACGTCGAAGCGGCCGGCGCAGAGCACGACGTAGTCGATTTCCGCCATCTCCGCGAGCGCGTCCGCGACGGGCTCGAGCGGGCCGTCCACGGTGATCGCCACCATGGCCTGACGCAAAAGCCCTACCTGCAAGGGATCCGACACCGCGACGATCTGGATCACCCCGGAATCGGACAGGCGCTGCACGCGCTGGCGCACCGCGGCCTCCGACAGGCCGACGGCCTTGCCGATCGTCGCGTAGGCGCGGCGGCCGTCCTCCTGAAGCTGAGCGATGATCTTCTTCGAGATGTCGTCGATCACCGGCGGCGCGGGCCGGGGGTGGTTCGGTTCCTGGCTGGTCACCCCCCGGATCATCCCCGACCCGCCCGACGCCCGGCAAGCCAGTGCGTGAGCCGTTGAACGCGACCGTCCACAGTGCGACAGGCGACGGATTTAGTCGTCTTGACGGCGTTGACAACACCGAATCAGTGCTGTTCCATCCGTCGAAACATCGCGCCGCCGACGGAGGGACATCGCCCCAATGCCCCCTGATCCGGCTCTCGCCGAGTCCACCACGACGGCCGATTACCTCGCCCCGATCGTGCACCTCGACCCCTCGCCGGCCGGCGCCGCGGTGATGCTGGCGTCGACTGTCATGGGGCTGGCGAACCTGCGCTCCAACGCGTGGATCACCGGCGTGTTCCTCGCCATCGAGCTCATCGCCGTGGTGGTCGTGTCGTGCTCGGGTTCGCGCACGCCGACCGCTCGCGAACGGTGCTGTGGACGCTCGGCATCAGCGCGCTCGTCATCCTCGTCCCCGTCGTCGCCATCACGCTCGCCGACACCGGCTCCCTGGGCGACGTCGACCTCACCGCCCTGGTCGTGAGCTGGAGCGGCTCGACGCTCGGCACCGTCATCAGCCTCTGCATCGCCGCCGCGATCGTGAACGCGGTGATCGTGATGGTCATCCAGAACTCGCGCGTGCTCTACGCGTCGGGCCGCGACCGCGCCTGGCCGGACCCGGTGAACCGTGCCCTGAGCGTGGTCAGCTCCCGCTTCGGCTCGCCGTGGGTCGCGACGCTCGTGGTGGGCCTGTCGGAGGCCGTGCTGTGTTTCGTCCCGGTCGAGACGCTGAGCGGCGTCACGGGTGTCGCCGTGGTCGCGCTCTACCTGGCCATCGCGATCACCGTGCTCGGCGCCCGCCGCGCTGCCCACCGCGGCCCGCACGTCTGGCGGATGCCGGGCTGGCCCGTGATCCCGGTGGTCGTGGTGCTGGCACTGGGGTACGTGCTCGTCGAGCAGACCGTGCTGGACCTGGGCATCACGGCCGCTGTGCTCGTGATGTCGGGCGTGTACTGGCTTTGCTACCTGCGTCGGCGTTCCGGCCGGTGGCTGGTGACGGTTCCCGGCCACTGACCCGTCAGGTGATCGGGAAGTTGCGGTTGAAGACGCCGTCCGGGTCCCATTCCGCCTTGAGCGCGCGCAGTTTCGTGAGCACCGGCTCGGGGAACGCGTCGAGGAGGCGTTCGGGGCGGGTGTCCGTCTCGAAGCTCAGGTACATGCCGTCCAAGTGCGCGCGGAAGCCGTCCCAGTGGCGGTCCATCCTCTCGCGCAACGCGGGGGCGGTAGTAGCCAGCACGGAGAAGTTCTGCGTGCGGTGCGAGTAGGCCGTGGCGTCGGCCGGCTGGTCGTTCACCGCGCCGCCGGCAGAGCGGAACTGGACCATGAGGATGTCACCCGAAGCCAGGAGATCGGCGACGGCGTTCGCGACCGGCGAGGTCACGTGCGTGAGCAGACCGCTGCGCGTGTCGGACAGGCCTTGGCCGTGGTGCGGACTGTGGTGGGCCACCATGATCGCCGCGTACGGCACGAGCTGCGCCTGCTGCGCGAGCACCGGGCCGACGTCGAGGAAACGGCTGAAGACCTCCTGCGCGGCTTCGACGTCGTCGTTGGCGTAGATCAGGGTGATCTGCGCGGTGGGCGCGCTTCGGCGGCGCCCGGGCAGCAGAGCCAGGAAGCTGCTCAGCTCGCGCGGCGCGTGCTCGACGATCGTGGCCCAGGCTTCCAGCAGGCCCGCGGTGTCGGTGGCGTCCACGGTGAGGTTGGCGAACGCGACATTGTCCACTTCGTACGCTTCGAGCTCGAACGCCGTGACCACACCGAAGTTGCCGCCCGCGCCGCGGAGGGCCCAGAACAGGTCCGGGTAGTGGGCGGCATCCACGCGCAGCACCCGACCGTCGGCGACCACCAGCTCGGCCGCGACGACGTGGTCGATGGTGAGCCCGTACTTCCGCGCCAGGTACCCGAGACCGCCGGCGGTGGCGAGGCCGCCGACCCCGACGTCGCCGTAGTCACCGGAGCTCATCGCGAGGCCTTCACGCGCCAGCACCTGCGCGACGTCGCCCCACCGCGCGCCCGGCTCGAGGCGCACCAAGCGTTTCGCGCGATCCAGGACCTCGACGGCGTTCATGCGGCCCAGGTCGAGCACGATCCCGCGGTCGAGCGTCGATCGACCGCTGATGCCGTGGCCACCGCTGCGCACGGCCAACGTCAGGTTTTGCCGACGCGCGAAGGCCAGTGTGTCCACCACGTCCTGTGTGGACCGAGCGCGGACCACCAGGTTCGGCGACCCCGTGCGCACATACGTGTGCCGTACCTGCTCGTACGCAGAATCCCCCGGCTCTACCGCCTTGCCCGCCAACGATGACGGCAGCGCGTCGTAGTCCACCCCATGGTGCCGCTGAGCCAACGCAGCCGCCGAGCGCACCCCACTGCGTTCCTTCTCCACGGCCTCCCGCACCGCCGGCGCGACGTCCTCGCCGAGGATCCGCATCACGCGCGGATCGTCACCGCCGAAGAGGAAGCCGGTGATGCCGACGTCGAGGATCAGCGGCAGCAGCTCGTCGACCCACTGTTCGGGCGGCCCCTGCAGAAACCCTTGCCGTGTGGGCGAGAAGCCGACGTTCATCACGTTCAGCAGCCGCCGCACCGCCGCCGGGTCGCGCCCGGCTTCGGCGGCGGCGTGGTCGATGCGCTTGATCGCCTCGGTGAGGCCGGGGTTCCGGAGGTACTCGTAGGTGGGCAGCCAGCCGTCGGCCGCGCGGCCGGTGAGGGCGAGCATGCGTGGCTGGTACGCACCGAGCCAGATGCCGATGTCGTGCGCCGGCCGCGGGCCTCGCTTGAGGCCCGGGACCTGGTAGTGCTTGCCGTCGTGGCGCAGCGGGCCGGAAGCGCCGGTGTCCCAGATACCGCGCATGACGTCGATGGCCTCCGTCAGCGCCTCGATCGACTCGCCCGTGCTGCGGCGCCGGCCGGTCATCCGGAACGCGGCGTCGGCGAACGCACCCGCGCCCAGCCCCAGCTCGAAACGCCCACCGGACAACAAGTCCAGCGACGCCGCCGCCTTCGCCAGCACCTGCGGCGGGCGCAGCGGCAAGTTGGTGACGTTCGCCGCGACCCGCAGCTTCGTCGTCCTCGCCGCGAGCCAGGTCAGCAGCGTTTGCGTGTCGAGGTGGCCGGCGTTGTAGGGGTGGTCCTGCACGGTCACCAGGTCCAGCCCCGCGCGTTCGGTCTCGATCGCCAGGTCGACGACGTGCTCGGGGTGGTGCGCGTCGGGCGTCAGAAAGGTCCCGAACAGCAGGTCGTGCATGGGTTGCCGCCTTCTCGTCTGTGCTGCAACTTATCTAATCTACAACTCATCTGTTTGACAACCTATTCCCAGGCAAGCGTCAACCGCGCAAGGAGGGCGAGAAGGATCAGCGCAGAGCTTCGGAGACGGTGCGGCACGAGTCCGCCACCGGGTCTTGCTCGTGGATCAGGCACGCGGCCTGGTAGGTGAGGTTCTGGAACAACGCACGCTGCTCAGCGGTCAGCCCGCCCAGCACGGCTTCCTCCACGGCGGCGACGCGGCGCTCGGCGTCGGCCAGCGCTTCGCGGCCCTGGGCCGTGGCGACGATGCGGCGCACCCGGCGGTCTTCCGGCGCGGGCTTGCGTTCGACGAGATCCGCGGCGACGAGCTCGTCGATGAGGTAGGTCATCACCGTGCGGTCGATGCCGAGGTGCGCGGCGAGCGCGGCTTGGGTCGGGATGTCGGCGTGGACGACGGCGCCCAGGACCTGGAAGCCGCGCGGACCTTGGGGCAGGCCGGCGAGGACGTGGTCGACCTCGCCGTTCCAGCGGCGTAGCACCGTGCCCAGCGCCCAGCCCAGGTTGCCGGCCGGCCGGTCTTCGGGCCCGTGTGTCGCCATGTTTCGAGATTACCTCTCGCGCTCACGCGGCGAGCGCGGCCGGCGTGCCGAGCGACGCGGCGACCCGGGCGATGAACTCGGCGTTGGACTTCGTGGTGCGGACCTGGTCGAGGAACTGCTCGGTCGCGCGCTTGGGGTCCTGGCCGGACAGGGCGCGGCGGACCTCGTTCATGACCTGCAGCTCCGCGGCCGGCACGAGCAGCTCGTCGCGGCGGGTGCCGGAGCCGAAGAGCTCCACAGCGGGGAACACGCGGTTGTCGGCCAGCACGCGGTCGAGCCGCAGCTCGGAGTTGCCGGTGCTCTTGAGCTCCTCGAAGAACACGGTGTCGGCGAGCGAGCCGGTGCCGACGAGCGCCGTGGCGATGATCGTGAGCGAACCGCCGTCCTCGATGTTGCGCGCGGCGCCGAGGATCTTCTTCATCGGGTGCAGCGCACTGGCGTCGACACCACCTGAGAGGACACGGCCCGACGTGCGAGCGGCGAGGTTGTAGGCGCGGCCGAGGCGGGTGAGCGAATCGAGCAGCAGCACGACGTCGCGGCCGCTTTCCACGAGCCGCTTGGCGCGCTCGACGGCCAGCTCGGCCACGGCCACGTGCTCGGCCGGCTTGCGGTCGAACGTCGACGCGACCACTTCACCGCGCACCGACCGCTGCATGTCGGTGACCTCCTCGGGCCGCTCGTCGGCGAGCAGCACCATGAGGTGCACGTCGGGGTGGTTCACGGCCACGGCTTGCGCGATCGCCTGCAGCACCGACGTTTTCCCGGTCCGGGGCGGCGCCACGATCAATGCGCGCTGCCCCTTGCCGACGGGCGCGACGAGGTCGAGCACGCGGGTGGTGAGCTGATGGCGGGTGGTTTCGAGGACGAGGCGCCGGTCGGGGTGCACCGGCGTGAGCCGTTCGAACTCCGGGCGGTTCTGCGCCGGAGGAGCACCGTTGACCGAGACGACCTGCTCGCCGTCGACGACGATCTCGTCGCCGCGCCGCAGGTTGTGCTTGCGGATCAGTCCAAAGGGGACGGACGGACCGCCCGGCGCGTAGCCGAGGGTGGCGGTCTTGCCCTGGATGTCGAGAATTCCTTGGTATGACATGGTTTTGACTCCTTGAAGGATGGAAAGCGTCTCTCGGTGAGATCGCGAAACGAGCGAACGCCGCATCGAGGCGACGCAGCTTTCGTGAAAGTTGAGAACTCCCCCGGGCGGCCGTGCCGGCATCCATGGGGATCGAGATGAGCATAGCGCAAGGGCGCCGAGGACCACAACACGCTATAATCGCGGCGACGGAGAAAGGGGGACGTCGCCATGTACACGCTGCTGCACCTTGCTTCACCACTGCATCTGGCGTTCCCCGCCGTCCACGTCTTCGACCAAGCCGGCCCGGCCGCGATCCTCGCGTTCGCCTCCGTGGTGGCCGCGAGCCTGCTCGTGGTCCTGGTCGTCAGCAACGCCAACCGCGGTGAGCTGGCCGCGTGGACCATCCCGGTCCGCGCCCGCCGCACCGCGCTGAACCAGCGCGCCCGTCGCGCGGCTTTCCTGCGGCTGCGCGATCCCGGCGCTCCCGGCCGAAGCCGGCCCCGCGCACCCGGGTGGCACTCCCCGGCTGCGTAACCCCTTTCCAGGTCAGTCCGATCAGGACGGTCCGCAGCCGATTCCGCCTGCCCTGAACCGGCTTTCCCCTGGAGTGCTGTCATGCCCGAAATCTTCGACGTGCCCGTCGCCGGCGCGTACCACCTCGTCCACTGGCTCGCCTCGGCGACCGAACCACTCACCGGCTCGTTCGCGGCCGCCGCCGCGATCGTGCTGTTCACCGTCGCCGTGCGGCTGCTGCTCGTACCGTTCGCCCGGGCTGCGGCTCGCGGTCAGCAGGCCCGCACCGCGTTGGCCCCGGAAATCCGCAAACTGCAGGAGAAGCACGGCAAAAACCGCGAAAAGCTCGCGGCGGAGATGGCGAAACTCCAGCAGGAGTCGGGCACGTCGATGTTCGTCGGGTGCCTGCCGATGCTCGCGCAGCTGCCGTTCTTCTGGGTGATGTACCACCTCTTCAGCACGGCCGTGATCTCCGGCGCACCCAACGCCCTGCTCGGCAGCACGTTGTTCGGCATCACCCTCGGCGCCCACGGACTGGCGGCGGCACCGGTCGTGTTCGTGGTGGCCGGCCTGCTCGCCGTGGTGGCGTGGTTCTCGATCCGGTGGCAGGACCGCCAGCGCGACCTCACCGCTCCCGGCGCTCGGTTCCTGCGCCTCCTGCCTTATGGAACAGTCGCGGTCACCGCTTTTGTTCCCTTGGCCGCTTCGCTGTACCTGCTGACGACTACGACGTGGACGGTGGTGGAGCGAGCGGTGCTGTATCGGGTGGGCTGAACTCACGACGCCGGGGTCCCCTGGTGCGGGGTCGCATCAGGGGACCTCGGGGTTCGTGGCAGTGCTTAGGCAGCCCGTCGAGGGCTGGCCTTAAGGCATCCGAGAAGTGCGGCGAAGCCGGCGGCCGGTACTTCGAAGAATCCTCCGTCAGGGTCCTTGCTGTCCCGGATGAGCCGCAGCTCGGCTTCTTCGGCCACCTCGACGCAGTTGTTGTTCTCCCCGCCGGAATAGCTACTCTTCCGCCACTTTCGTTCGTCCATTGCTCTCTAGCGCCCTTATACGTCGATCGAGAAGATCCCTCGTGTCATCGGTTGACAACGCGAGTTTCCGGGCGTCCTTGTGACTGGCAGTGAAGCGCCCGGTGTCTTTGGGGTCCTCGTACCATCGTCCGCCACCGGGAAACTCGATGTACAGACCGGGCGGGGCGTCGGACTCCTCGTAGTAGACGATGTTGTAGCCGCCCGAGAGCAACCCATAAGCGCCCTGCTTGTGTTCGACCACTCGAACCGTCACGTTCGGGTATTTCATGACCGCGAGCACGCTGCGCAGCTGTTCCGTGGTCACTTGAGGACCGCCGACGCACCCATTGACGACCGCCTCGTCGATCAGGAATTCCACCTTCAGCGGCCGAGGATCATCGGGCGACAAGCGTTCTTGGCGTTCCAGGCGAACCTTGATCAAGCTCTCGGTCTTCGTCTTCGGATCGTTGAAATGCGGAGCGGCGTCGAAGAGGGCCGCGGTGTAGGCCCGAGTCTGGAGCAGAGCAGGCCACATGGTTCGCTCGCACACCCAGAGCTCGACCCCATCACGCTCAGCGGCGAGGTACCGGCGGAACTCGCTTGGTGCACCCGGAGGCAGACGAGCCGGCGGCGGTTCCTCATCGGCAACCTTGAAGAGACGCTCCGCTTCGGCGCTCTGGTCGGCGTCCGCCCCGTAGTACCTGCACATGTCCCGTACCACGGAGACCTTCATGAGGACGTCGCCGTTCTCATACCGGGTGACCGATGGCGCGGAAATGCCCAGGTACTCGGCAACCTCGACCACTGAACACTTGCCCACGTCCTTGCGCAGGAACGTCAGGTAGGCGCCCAGGAGGCGTCGCGCACGGGTGCGGGTCTGAGCCATGCGCGCAGCATAGCGTTCGGCAGATATCGTGCATGTGCACAAATTTTTACTTGCATCGTGTACATGCATAGGTTTACTGTTCACGTGCTGGCCCGGTCACCGCCCGTGAAGAGCTGCTTCCGATCCCGGCAGTGAAGAGCAGCTCTTCATCGTCACCGGCCAGCCGACGGCAGGCGGGGTCCACTGTTCACAAGGTGGGCCTCGCCTGCCCGACCACTCGACGAGCAGCGTGGGAAGGGACGAGGCATGACCATCTCCGTGGACGACTACACAGGCCAGGGCTTGGTGTCCGAAGAGCTGTTCGAGCAGCTCACGCGACGGATCGTCAAGGAACAGGGGATGTCCGCCGAGTTCGCGGCCCGCATCGTGGACCAAGCCTTGGCGTTCCTCGCGGCCTGTGCCCGGCCGGAGGCACCGCTCTCGCCGAGCAGCACCATCGACATCGGATGGCACGCGTTCATCCTCTACACGAAGGAATACGCGGATTTCTGCGACGGGATCGCCGGGCACTTCCTGCACCACGACCCGACACCGCTCGGCGTGACACCGAAGGGTTTTTCTCCGCAGAAGAACGTCGACCGCTCGATCCGGGCAATGCGTGACGCCGGGTTCGCGGTCGACTTGGCGCTTTGGGATGCGTCGGCGAGGTGCTCCCAGTGCCAGCAGGGCTGCACCCACTCCGGGGGCAACACCGGGTGCCATCACCGGTCGGTGCAAACGGAGACAATCACCTCGTGATCGAACGGTACGGATGGGACGCCCTACCGGAGCCTGTCCGGGGTGTGATCCGACAGCACCTCGGACAGCCAACGGTTCTTCGCGAAGTCGAGCACGGGCAGAACTGCAATCTGGCGCTCGTCGTCAAAAACGACCGCGGGACTGCCTTCCTCAAGGGCGTGCGGGGTGTCAGTCCCCGGATGCGGTGGCTGCGCAACGAGGCCACGGCCGGCGAGCTGGCCACCGGGCTCGCCCCGGCGACCCGGTTCTGTGAGGACGTCGATCCGGACTGGCTCGTCGTAGGCTTCGAGTACCTTTCCGGCCGCCCGGCCGTTCTGGCTCCCGACTCCGCCGATCTGCCGCTGATCGCGGAGACTGTGACCAGGATCAGCGAGTTCGACGGCGGCACCGCTCAACCGCTCAGCGCGCGGTGGGCGGCGGCGGACTGGTGGACCAAGCTGGCCGAGGTCGCTTCGGAGGACGTCGTCGGCTGGGATCTCGACGAGGTGACGGAGTGGAGCCGGCGAGCGGCCCGGCTCGTCAGCGGAAGCACGTTGCTGCACACGGATCTCCACGAACACCAGTTCATGATCGACGACAAGACCGGTCGGGTCCGAGTGATCGACTGGGGTCGGCCCGCTTCCGGAGCCGCCTGGGTGGATGTCGCCTTACTGGTCATCCGTCTCATCGCCGCAGGTCACCGACCAGCTGAAGCAGAACAATGGGCGACCGCCGTGCCGAGCTGGAAGACCGCGACGAAAGAAGCCTTGACGGCGTTCGCGTGCTACGTCGCTGGTTTGTGGACCTACCGCGGTGTCACGAGTCCCTTCACCGGCTCCACCGAGCTCAGTTTCGCGGCGAAAGACTACGCCGCTCACAGGTTGACCAGCTGGAATGTGCGGCCACGCCGTGTGTAGAAAGAAGGTTCGTCGTGCGGGACACGCAAACTCTCAGCCCACGGGTCAGGATCCTCGGCGCCAGCTTGCGCGAAGCTCGCCAGGCTGCCCGGTTCGGCCTGCGTGAACTGGCGCGCCGCCTGGACGTGAATCCTTCGATCCTCGCGCACTGGGAGCACGGCACCCGAACTCCCGATTCGGAAGAGGTGTCACGGGTGCTCGGCGCGCTCGGCGTGCGACGCGACCAGGCCCGGCACATCCTCAACCTCGCACGCGGACTCTCCGACCCGAACTCGATCACCTTCGGGTCGAAGGCCGCCCTGGGCCACCACCTGGCCGAGACCGCGCACGAGGCCGTCGCAACCGCGATGACGATCTGGAGCCCCCTGCTCATCCCGCCTCTGTTGCAGATCCCCGATTACCTCCGCGCAACGGTGAAGGCCGCGCTGCCGACCGTCGTCGCCCGTGAGGCCTACCTCGCCGAATTCCTCGAACGACGGACGTCTTCTCCCGCAGGAACCCGCGTGCCTGTCGACGTGTTCGTCGGGGCGGCCGCGTTGCAAGAGACCGTCGACAACGACGACACGATGGTGCGCCAGCTGCGGTTCCTCGGTGACACCACGGCCATCAACGCCGCCGTGACCATTCGACTCGTGCCGAGCGACGTTGGTTTCCACCCCGGGCTGGCGGGCGCGTTCACCTTGTTCACGATGCCGCAAGGCGATCCCATCGTCCGGTGCGACGCCTATGACACCTCGGTCTTCCTCGTCGACAAGCGCGGCCACTATCGAACCGCCGCCGAGAACCTCGATGCGCGAGGACTTTCGCACGAAGACTCAGTTGCAGCACTCGAAGCGTGCGTCGCGGAGCGGGAATCGCGCGTGCGACAGGATATTTCCGAAGTGTCGAGCAACGCGGAAGACGGGTTGTGGGCGCAGTTGATGACGAGGTAGGGATCGGATCAGCCGAGCCGCAGGCCCGGCGGCAGTCGCAGGTCCGTCACCGTCCCGTCGGCGGCCACAGTGACGTCCAGCGTGCCCCCGGCCAGTGGCAGGTCCGTCACGCGCAGGGCGCCCACTGGGCTCGGCCGCGGCGGGTCGAGGGTGACCACGCCGGCGGGCACGTCGACGCGCAGGCCCAGGAACGTGACCAGCAACGTCACCGCGGAGGCCGCCGCCCAGGCCTGGGGGCGGCACGACGCGGGGTAGGGCAGCGGAGACGACACGTCGTCCGAGCCGTAGCCCGAGAACAGCTCCGGCAGGCGGTTGTCGAAGCCGCCGGCCGCGTGCACGAGCTGCAGCCCGAGCGAAGCGGCGCGCGATGACTGGCCCGCCGCGTGCAGGCCGCGGACGACGACGGCCGTGTCGTGGGGCCAGACGGAGCCGCAGTGGTAGCTCAGCGGCGAGAAGCCGCCCGCGGTCAAGGACATCGTGCGCAGGCCGAAGCCGGCGGCCATCGACGGGTGGAGCAGCAACTCGCCGACCGAAGCGCTCTCGGCCGGGTCCAGGATGCCCGTGCCCAGGAGGTGCCCGATGTTGCTCGTCAGCGAATCCACCGGTTGCTTCGCGCCGTCCAGGGCCAGGGCCGGGAAGTGGCCGTCCGAAGTGGACACCCAGAAGTGCGAGCGGAAGCGCGAGCGCAAGGCCTCGGCCCACGAAAGCAGGCCGTCAGCCGGTTCGCCGAGCGAGGCGAGCAGCTCGGCGGCGTGGACGGCTGCCTCGTATTGATAGCCCTGCACCTCGGACAGCGCGACGGGCGGTTTGGCGATCGTGCCGTCGGCGAAGCGCACGGCGTCGCCCGAGTCCTTCCAGCCCTGGTTGGCCAGGCCGCGGCCGCTTTCGTCGAGGTACTCCGCGAAGCCGTCGCCGTCGGTGTCGGACAGGCCGGTGATCCAGAACAACGCGGCGCGCAGGTTCGGCAGCAGCGCGCGGACCTCGGCCTCGGGCAGGCCCCAGCGCCAGGCGTCGTACAGCAGGCCGACCCACAGGGCGGTCGCGTCGACGGTGCCGTAGTAGCGCGCGGGCAGCGACATGCCGTGGACCTCGAAGCCGGCGCGACGGCGTTCGTGCAGAATCTTGCCGGGCGCCTCGCCGGTCGCCGGGTCGTGGCGCTCGCCCTGGGCCCGCGCGAGCGTGCGCAGCGTGCCGCCCGCCAGCGAAAGCGATAGCGGCAACGCCAGGCGCGCAGCCCAGAGGCTGTCGCGGCCGAAGAGCGTGAAGAACCACGGCGCACCAGCACCGGCGAACACGTCACCCGGGTGCTCGCGTTCGGCCAGCAGCAACGCGTCGAGGTCGTCGAGCGAACGGTTGAGCAACGCGGTGAACCGCCGGTCGTCGGCCTCCACCACGGGCGTCGGCAGCCGCGCGGCCGAGCCCGGCACGAAGGGCGCTTCCGGGTCCGTGGCGGTCAGCGTCCAGTGCAGCTCCACGCGGTCCTCGACGCGCACCCGCCACTTCACCAGAACGCGAGCACCGTCCACAGTGGTCCCGCCGTCGGTGGCGACCACGGCCTTGACCAGGCCCTGCTCCCACCGCACGCCACCGTCGACGCGCACCGGCTCCAGCGGGACCGTCGAGCCGCCGGACTTGATCACCTCGATCGACGCGAAGTCCGCCGCCAGCGCGAGCTCGACCACGCACTCCACGGCCTCGGACGCCGACGACACCAGCTCCAGCTTCTCCGTCACCCCGCTCGCCGTGACGCGGCGGTGGCGGCGCAGCCACACCGTCGGGTCCGGGCCGGGGTTGCCGAGGTGGCGCACCAGCCCGGTGAAGGTGCCGCGGTCCGCCGCCGGCTCCTCGAAGCCGATCGGTTCGGGCTCGTGACCGTCGACGGTCACTACCGCTTCGCTCACCAACCGCAGGTCACCGTGCAGCAGACCCTGCGTGCCGTTGCCGCGGATCTGCCCGTCGCGACCGGAGAGGACGACGGTCGGCGCGCGCAGGGCGATCGCGAGGTCGTGGAGCAGCGGCTGCATGGAAACGTCCTCCGGTGGGGTCGGGTGCCTTCGATTTGATCGATCAAACCGGGTTCGTGTCAAGTTGGATTGAAGTCTTGACAGGTCAGCGGCCAACGTTCAGAGTAGCCGCCAGATTGAACGTTCAAATCTGCACCTCGATCGAGGTGCGGGACCAGGTCACCAGGAGGCGGGATGGCGCAGCGGGCCACGCTGAACTCGGTCGCGGAGGCCGCCTCCGTCTCGCGCCAGACCGTGTCGAACGTGATCAACTCGCCCGAGCTCGTGAGCCCGGAGACCCGCGAACGCGTGCTCGAGGCCATCGACCGCCTCGGCTACCGCCCGTCCACCGCGGCCCGCCAGCTGCGCACCGCGCGCTCGCAGATCATCGGCATGCGCATCGCGCCGGTGGGCAACGGCGTGAGCGGCGTGGTCCTCGACCAGTTCCTGCACTCGCTCACGGCCACGGCCGAGGAGTACGACCACCGGATCATGCTCTTCACCGCCGCCGACGACGAAGCCGAGACGCGCGCGTACGCCGATCTCATCGCTTCGGTTGGCGTCGACGGCTTCGTGCTCACCCACACCCACCACGACGACCTGCGCACCCGCTGGCTCAAGGAGCGCGAGCTGCCGTTCGTCACCTTCGGGCGGCCGTGGGGCGACGAGCGGGCGCACGGCTGGGTCGACGTCGACGGCGCCCGCGGCACCCGCCTGGCCACCGAGCACCTCGTGCGCCAGGGCCACCGCCGCATCGCGTTCGTCGGCTGGCCCGCGGGGTCCGAGACCGGTGACGACCGGCGCGCCGGCTGGGAGGCCGGGCTCGCCGCCGCCGGACTGGCGGACCGGCCGCAGATCCCCGTGTTCGACGGCGTGGAGGGCGGGCGCTCGGCCGCCGCCCGGCTGCTCGACGAGCCCGCCGCGCCCACCGCGTTCGTGTGCGCCAGCGACTCCCTCGCGCTCGGTGTGGTCGGCGAGCTGCGCGACCGCGGCCAGCGCCCCGGCGCCGACGCGTCCGTGATCGGTTTCGACGACACCCCGACCGCCGCCGTGCTCGGCCTGAGCTCCGTGGCGCAGCCCATCGCCGAAGTCGCCGCCGAATGCGTGCGCCAGCTGCGCGCGACGCTGCGCGGCACCGCCGGCCCCGAACCCGCCTCGACCCTGCTCGCCCCCCGGCTAGTGCTGCGCACAACCTGACCGCACGACCTGACCTCTCCCCACCTGCACGATCAAGGAGGATCGATGCGTCACCCCCGTTCCCTCCCGCGCACGGCTGTCGCCGCTGCCGGCCTGTTGCTCACGCTCACCGCGTGTGGCGGCGGCTTCGACGACTCGACGGCGCCCGCCACCCAGCAGTCCGGCCCGGCGTCGCTCAAGCTGATGATCGCCTCCAGCGGCGGCGCCGAGCTCACGGCGGTTCAGGACGCCACCGCGAAGTGGGCGGCGGCCTCCGGCGGCTCGAAGGTGCAGGTGATCGCCGCCAACGACCTGCCGCAGCAGCTGAGCCAGGGCTTCGCCGCGGGCAGCCCGCCCGACGTGTTCGCCGTGGACGCCACCAAGTTCCAGAGCTACGCCGACGAGATGCTGCCCTACGGCGATTCGGTGTCCTACAAGGACGATCTCTACCCGACGCTGCGCACCACGTTCACCAAGGACGGCAAGCTCTACTGCGTCCCCAAGGACTTCTCCACGCTGGCGCTGGCGATCAACACCGACCAGTGGACCGCCGCGGGCCTGACCGACAACGACATCCCGAAGAACTGGGACCAGCTCAAAGCCGCCGCGCAGAAGCTGACCACCGGCGGGCACACCGGGCTCGTGTTCAACGACACCCGCGACCGCGTCGGCGCGTTCCTGGTCCAGGCCGGCGGCTGGCCGCTCGACGCGGACCAGAAGAAGGCCACGGCCGACACCCCGCAGAACCTGCAGGGGCTCACCTTCGTGCGCGACCTGCTGGCCTCCGGCGTCGCCAAGTACCCGAAGCAGATCGGCGCGGGCGACTCGGGTGAGGCGTTCGGCCAGGGCAAGGCCGCGATGAGCGTCGACGGCAACTGGATGGTCGGCGGGATGACCAAGGACTACCCCAACGTGAAGTACCGCGTCGTGCCGCTGCCGGCCGGGCCGGCGGGCGCGGGCACGCTCTCGTTCACGCAGTGCTGGGGCATCGCCGCGAAGAGCAAGTTCCAGGACCAGGCCAAGCAGCTCGTGGACGCGCTGATGCAGCCGCAGCAGGAGCTGGCGTTCGCGAAGACGTTCGGTGTGATGCCCTCGCGGCAATCGGCGCGGACGCAGTACCAGCAGGAGTTCCCGCAGCAGGCGGCGTTCCTCGCCGGGGCCGACTCGGCACACGGCCCGGTGACGCTCACCAAGATGGACCCGGTGCTCACCGACTTCGACGCCCAGATCCAGCAGCTGCCCGGCGCGGACCCGAAGCAGATCCTGAAGCAGCTGCAGACCAACACCACCGCCGCGCTCGGTCAGTGAGCTGGGCATGACGACCCTGCTCACCACCACGAGCACCCCCGCCGCGCCACCATCCCCGGCGCGGCGGGGGAAGGGCCCGAGCCGGCGTGAAGGCCGCGTGGGCTGGCTGTTCCTGGCGCCGACACTGGTGGTGCTCGCCCTGTTCTTCGTGCTGCCCATCGGGATGGCGCTGTGGGTGAGCGTGAGCGACTGGACCGGCAACGGCAGTCCGTTCTCGTCGCGCGTGCACTTCGTCGGCGGCGACAACTACGCCGCACTGCTCACCGAACCCGGTCTCACGCAACGCAACTTCGCCACGAGCATCCGCAACAACGGCTACTTCGTGCTGTTCGTGGTGCCGCTGCAGACGGCGCTCGCGCTGTTCCTCGCGATGGTGCTCAACCAGCGCCGCCTCAAGGGCAAGCAGTTCTTCCGCACGGCGTTCTACTTCCCCACCGTGACCAGCTCCGTCGCGATCTCGGTGGTGTTCCTGTTCCTCTTCTCCAGCACCGGCACGGTGAACGCCGCGCTGAAACTGTTCGGAGTGGACGGTCCCAGCTGGTTCGCCGATCCGCGCGGCGTCTTCCAGATCGTCCTCAACGGACTCGGGGTGCCGAAGAACCCGGCCGCGCTGACGTCGCACGGTTTCCTCGGACTGACCTGGTGGGACTGGCTCTCGGGCCCGAGCGTGGCGATGTGCTCGATCATCGTGCTCGTGGTGTGGACGACCACCGGCGGCTTCATGCTGATGTTCTACGCGGCGCTGCAGAACCTGCCGCCGGGCATCGACGAGGCCGCGTTGATCGACGGTGCCAACGGGTGGCAGCGCTTCTGGCGCGTGACGCTGCCCCAACTGCGCCCGACGTTGTTCCTCGTGCTCACCCTCGGCCTGATCGGCACGTGGCAGGTCTTCGACCAGATCTACGTGCTCAGCCGCGGCGCCCCCGCCAACACCACGCTCACCCCCGCGTACCTGTCCTATTCGACGTCGTTCATCGGCAAGGAATGGGGCCAGGGCTCGGCGATCGCGTTCCTGTTGTTCTTGGTGATCGTGGTGCTCACGCTCGTGCAGCGCTGGCTGCTGAAGGAGAAGGACGGAAAACGGAGGAGCCGGCGGTGAAGCGACGCGGATATCTGCGCTGGGTCGGCCTCGGCGTGCTGCTGCTGGTCGCCGTCGCCTACATCTACCCGTTCCTGATCCAGCTGGCGACGGCGTTCAAGACCGACGCCGACGCGACGGCCCACCCGCTCACCCCCTGGCCGCACGAGTGGTCCGTGGCCGTGTTCAGCACCCTCGCCCAGCAGGACTTCCCGCGCTGGGCGCTGAACTCGATCTTCATCTCGGTCACGATCACCGTCGGCCGGGTGGTGTTCAACTCGATGGCCGGTTACGCGCTGGCGCGGCTGCGGTTCCGCGGCCGGAGCGCGGTGTTCGGCGCGATCGTGGCCGTGCTCGCCGTGCCGAGCGTGGTCCTGCTCATCCCGAAGTTCCTGGTGCTCAACCAGTTCGGCATGTACGACACCTACGCGGCGATGATCATCCCCCTGCTGGCCGACGCGTCGGGCGTGTTCATCATGAAGCAGTTCTTCGAGAGCGTGCCACTGAGCGTGGAAGAGGCGGCCCGCATCGACGGCGCCGGACCGCTGCGCACGTTCTGGTCCGTGGTGCTGCCGATGTCGAAGCCGGCGCTCATCACCATGACGATCCTGGCGTTCCAGGGGTCCTGGAACGAGCTGCCGCACTACATCGTGTCGCGGCAGGACCCGGCACTGAACACGCTCACCACCGGCGTCGCCTCGCTCGTGTCCGGCGAGCTCGGGCAGGGCAACCAGTTCCCGCTCAAGCTCGCCGCCGCACTGCTGATGACGGTGCCGGTGGCGATCGTGTACTTCGTCTTCTCGAAGCGCTTCACGCGAGGCACGTACGAGGGTGTCGACAAGTAGTCAAGGCCCGATCGATTACGGCATCGCCCACGGCGCGTTCGGCAGCACGTGGCCGGTCTCCAGCAGCGACTTGAGGTTCGCGAAGACCGAGGGCCAGCCGCGGCTGATGTCCCGGTGCGCCTGCTCGTCGGCGAGGTCCTCGTGGGTCACGGTGAGCCGGACGATCGCCTCGTACTGCTCGATGTCGAACGTCACGCGCGAAGGCTGCTGGGTGTCCTCCTTGTTCGGGTCGAACCAGCGGGTCACGAGCCGCTTCGGCGGCACGGCCTCCACAACGTCGCCGTAGACGTCGGTGACGCCGGAGCCGTCCGTGCGCACGTGCTTCCAGCTCGAGCCGGGCTGCCAGTCGGACTCGTTGCGGTGCCCCCAGTACTGCCCGGTGAGCTCGGCGTCGGTGAGCGCCTCCCACACCTTCTCCGGCGTGCTTTCGATGTAAGTGACGTAGACGTAACTCGGCTTGTCGGTCATGGCTTCCTCTGCTCGGCGTTTGACGGCGCTCAGCGCGCGCAGCCGGGGGCGCTCGAACTTGTCCACCCAGCGTTCTTGCATCTCGTGCAACGGGACCGGGTTGAGGTAGTGCAGCTTCTCCCGCCCACGGCGCACCGTGCTGACCAGGTTCGCCGCCTCGAGGACGGACAGGTGCTGCGTGACCGTCTGGCGCGTCATGTCCAGGCGGGCGCACAGCTCGTTGAGCGTCTGTCCGTTGTCCTCGTGCAGCTGGTCGAGCAGGTGGCGCCTGGTCGGGTCGGCCAGCGCCTTGAACACCGCGTTCAAAAAACCCTTGTCCAGCTCCGGTTGCACACCCACAGTAAGGCAGTCAAATGACTGCATGTCAAGCCCTCGGGCATACTGGCCTGGTGAAGAGCGTGGTCAAGGCTTGGACAGTGGCAGCGACCGGTAGCGGGCTGCCGTCGACCCTGCACGCGGTGATCACGCGTGGTGATCCGCTGGCGGCGACGCGCGCGGCGGGCACGCTGGCGCCCGGCGGCAAGGCCGGGCTGGTCCGCGGCGCCTTGGTCCACGGGCTCGTGTCCGCCGGCTGGACGGCCGCGCTCGCCTACGTGGACCGCCGCCGGCCGCTCTCGGTCGCCGACGGGGTGGCCGCGGGAGCGGCCATCGCCGTGCTGGACCTGGAGATCGTCGGCCGGCACAACGCGGCGATCCGGGCGTTGCCGCGCGGGGCGCAGTGGCTTGACCACCTGGCCTTCGGCGCGCTGACGGCCGTGGCGCTCAGAGCAGCTCGGGCTTCAGCTGCGGGTCCGCCATCTCCGCGTCGAAGGGGAACATCGGCCGCTCGATCCCGGCGTGCCCGAGGCGCAGCAGGTCTTGGTCGACGCCCCCGGGCGTGAGGGCGAGCAGCCAGTCGGCGGCCATGTCGTACAGCTCCGGTTCCAGGTAGCCGATTTTCACGATCACCACGTCGGCTTCACGCGGGCGCAGGCCGAGGGCGAGGAAGTCGGACTCCAGGTGGTAGGGCTTGCGCCGTGCGGTGACGATCACGCGCAGGCCGCCGACGGCGAACACCACGGCCGTGCCCGCGACCGGGTCTTCGACGTCGATCGCCTCGACCCGCGCGGTCACCGGCACCGGGCCGTGCGGGCCGGAGTCGACCTTTCCTCCCAGTGCCACGGAAACCGTGGCACCCACCCCGGCCGATACCGCCGTGGCGACGGCTTCCGGGTCCACGATCGCGGCGTACAGAGTAGTGAGCGCGGAGTCCACAATGGCCGGAGTGCGCAGGAGGACGTCGAGGCTCCAGGAGGTGTCTCCGGCGCCACCGGCGGTCGGGTTGTCCCCGGAGTCGCTGACGAAAAACGGCCGCGCGGTCGAGGCGACGGCTTGCTCCAGGCATTCGGTCAGGGTTCCTGTCGGGGCGACGAAGGCGAAGTCGCGTCGTGCGTCCCAATAGGACTTCGCGAGCCGCTCGGCCTGGTGCACGAGCACGTCTTCGTCGTCGCCGGACACGACCACGGCCGCTTGGCAGCGCGGTTCGTCGGCCCAGGCGTAGCCGACCCAGATGGCGGCGTCGAGCACTCCGTCGAGCGCTTCGACCTCGTCGACCGCCGCGTAGACGCTCTTCGCGGGTTCGAGGCGGGTACTGGTCTTCTCGCCGGGCAGCAGCACCGGCACCTGCACCCAAGCCTTCTTCGGCTTGCCCCCGCGCCGCAGGCGAGCGGCGAGGTTGCGGGCCGCGCGCTCGCGCGTGTCCCATGCGTCGGTGTGCGGCGCCTTGCGGTAGCAGGTGATCAGGTCCAGCGCCGTGGCCAGCTCACGCGAGACGTTGCCGTGCAGGTCCATCGACGCCGAGATGAGCACTGAAGGCCCGAGGATCGAGCGGATCTCCGTGGCCAGCGCGGCTTCGACGTCCGTCCGGCCGACCACACTCATCGCGCCGTGGATGTCGAAGAACAACCCGTCGAGCTGCTCCGCCGCGCGCACCCGCTCCAGGATCTCCCCCGACAGCTCCGCGTACGCCTCCTCGGTCACCGCGCCACCGGGCAGCGAACGGGCGTGCACGAGCGGCACCCATTCGACGTCGTCCGTCCACGAAGGACGGTCTTCACGCAGGAACGGGTAGCGGGCCAGCAGTTCGTCGCCCCGGGTCACGTGGAAGTCGGCCACGGTCGAGCGGTGCGGGGAGAACGTGCTCGACTCGATGGCGATCCCCGTGATCCCGATCCGCACCTTCGTCATCGTCTGCTCCGTATCGCTTCGTCGAAGACCTCGTCCAGCACCAGCGCGCCCGCGCCGTACAGCCCGGCGTCCGGGCCGAAGCGCACCCGATCGATGCGCAGTTCCCTGGTGGCCAGGGGAAGACAGCGTTCGTAGAGCGCACCGCGCACGGCGGCCACGAACGCCTCCGAACCCGACAACGCGCCGCCGAGCAGCACTTCGTCGGGGTTGCCGAAGTTCACCACCGTGGCCAGCACCTCGCCGAGCTGCAGGCCCGCGCGCCGCACGGCCGTGGTCGCGTCGGGGTGCCCGTCCTCCGCCGTCGCCATCACCTCCGCGGTGCTGTTCACCGCGACTCCCTGCTCGCGCAGCTGCGCCACGAGGGCCGCGCCGCTGGCCACCGTCTCCAGGCAGCCGCGGTTTCCGCAGGTGCACGGCCGATCTCCGGCCGCGGGCACGCGCACGTGGCTGATGTCGCCCGCGACGCCGGCCCGGCCGCGGTAGAGCCGGCCGGTGACGACGAGGCCCGAGCCGATGCCCGTGCCCGCCTTCACCACGAGCAGCGTGCGCCCGGGCGCCCCGGCGACGGATTCGCCCAGCGCCTGCAGGTTCGCGTCGTTGTCCACCGCCACGGGCAGGTCGAAGTGCTCGCGCAACGCGTCGCGCACGGCGAACCCGCGCCAGCCCGGCATGCGCGAGGGCAGCGTGATCGTGCCCGCGCCCACGTCGACCGGTCCGGGGAACGCGACGCCGATGCCCAGCTGCCGGCCCGGGCACCGCGCCTCGGCCGCGACTTCCCGCACGGTGCCGGCGAACGCCGCGACAACCTGCGCCGGCTCGCGGTTGATGTCCAGCGGCCGCTCGGCGACGTGCAGCAGGTTGCCCGCGATGTCGAGCGCGCCGATGCGCACGTGCCGCGAACCGACGTCGGCGGCCCAGACGTGGCCGAACCCCGCGTTGACGGACAACAGTTTCGGCCGCCGCCCGCCCGCCGAGCTACCTTCGCCGGACTCGACGAGAACCCCGGCGGAGATCAGCGCCTGCGTCCGGACGGACACCGTCGACTGCGGCAGACCGAGCACGCGCGCGAGGTCCATTCGCGAGACGGCGTGCTCGTGGGCGACGAGCCAGAGCAGCCGCAGCAGACCGGCGGGATCCTGGGCCACGGCCGTCACCTACTTACTTCATGTCTGATGTAACTGTCCGGAAACTTGCCCCCGAAATCACCTCTTGGCAATTTCCAACACGCATGCGACATTACACGGCAACCAAGAACACGCCCAGTCCCTCGACATCGACTTACACCAAGGATGTTGGAAGTGATGCGGATGGCTCGACACCGGTGGCGCGCCGCGCTCGGGGTTACGCTCGCCGCCGCGCTGGCGCTCTCCGGCTGCGCGACGAGCCGCGAGCAGCACGGCGGTTCGGGCAAACCGGTGACCGGTGGCAGCGCGCGGATCGCACTGCCCCCGTCGGCGACCCCGAACTGGATCCTGCCGATCTCGATCCCCGGCTACGGCGCGAGCTACAACGGCGCCATCCGGGCCGAGCTGTACCTGCCGCTGTACAACTACGACGGCAGCTCCGGCTCGGTCACACTCGACGATCCCTCCAGCGCGGCCAACGCGCCGAGCTACTCCGCCGACGGCAAGACCGTGACGATCACGCTCAAGCCGCTCACGTGGTCCACCGGCGATCCCTTGACCAGCCGTGACGTCGAGTTCTGGCTCAACCTCCTGCGCGCGGGCAAGGACAACTGGGGCAAGTACTCCGAAGGCCTGATGCCCGACAACATCAAGGCCTTCCACGCGAAAGACGACCACACCTTCACGCTCACCCTCGACAAGCCGTACAACGCCGACTGGTTCACCGCCAACCAGCTCAGCCTGGTGATGCCGATGCCGCAGAAGGCGTGGGACCGCACGAGCGCGGGCGGCCCGGTCGGCGACTTCGACCGCGACCCCGCGGGTGCGAAGAAGGTGTTCGACTTCCTGGTGGCGCAGGCGAAGCAGCTCGGCACGTACTCGACGAATCCACTGTGGAAGGTCGTGAACGGGCCGTTCACGCTCGCCGGGTTCACCGCGTCGGGCCAGGTGACGCTGACCAAGAACCCGAAGTACACCGGCCCGGACCCGGCGAAGCTCGACACCGTGCAGTTCCTGACCTTCACCAGCTCCTCGGCGGAGTACAACGTGCTGCGCGCCGGCGGCGTCGACTACGGCTACGTGCCCACGTCGAACCTCGGCCAGCGCCCGAAACTGGAGGCGCAGGGCTACCGGATCGAACCGTGGAACGGCTGGTCGATCACGTACTCGCCCTTCAACTTCAACAACCCCCAGCTGGGCGCCGCGTTCAAGCAGCTTTACATGCGCCAGGCCCTGCAGCACGCCGTGGACCAGGACAGCATCACCTCGGTGATCTGGCGCGGCACGGCCCGCGTGGACTACGGCCCCGTGCCGCAGGACAACGACGTGAAGTACCTGTCGGCGCGGCAGAAGACCAACCCGTACCCGTTCGACCTCGTCGCCGCCCGGAAACTGCTGACCGGTCACGGCTGGAAACCCGGCTCCGACGGCGTCCTCGAGTGCGCGTCGCCCGGCAACGGACCCGCGCAGTGCGGCGAGGGTGTCAACGCCGACACGAGGTTGTCGCTCACGATGCTGACCGAGTCGGGCTCCGACGAGACCGACGGGACGATGCAAGAGCTGCGCTCGGAGCTGTCGAAGATCGGCGTGGAGATGAAGATCAATGCGCAGCCACTGAACACCGTGCTGGCCAACGGAACCGCGTGCAAGCCGGAAGAGCCGGCGTGCTCGTGGCAGCTGTCGTACTTCGGCACGCAGGGCAGCTGGTACTTCCCCGCCAACCCCAGCGGCGAGGACCTGTTCGCCACCGACGCCGGCACGAACTTCGGCAGCTACGCCGACAAGCACGCCGACGACCTGATCACCGCGACCAACCTGGCCACGGGCGATCAGCCGATGCTCGACTACAGCGCCTACCTGGCCGAGCAGCTGCCCGTGCTCTGGCTGCCCAACCCGCCGTACCAGGTGTCGGCGATCGACACCGCGCTGCGCGGGGTGACCCAGGATCCGCTGGCCGGGATTCAGCCGCAGCGCTGGTACTGGACGAGGTGAGGACGTGACCCGATACCTCCTCAAGCGGCTCGTGCTGGCCGTGGTCGTGGTGCTGCTGGTCACCGTGGTCACGTTCGTGCTGCTGCACCTGCTGCCCGGTGGTCCGGCGCGCGGCGTGCTCGGTGTGAAGGCCACGCAGGAGCAGATCGACGCGTTCAACAAGGCCCAGGGCTTCGACCAACCGCTTCCCGTGCAGTACTGGGAGTACCTGGTGCGCCTGCTGCACGGCGACCTCGGCGACTCGTACACGCAGAACTCCCCCGTCTCGACGCTGCTGGAAGAGCGCGTGCCGAAGACGCTGCTGCTCACCGCGATCTCGACGCTGCTCGCGATCGTGGTGGCGCTGCCGGTGGGCGTGTGGCAGGCGGTGCGGCGCGGCAAGGCCGCGGACCACGTGACCACCGGGGTGACGTTCCTGCTCTACGCGACGCCCGTGTTCTTCCTGTCGCTGGTGCTGATCATCGTGTTCGCGCAGGTGCTGCCGTTGTTCCCGGCGCAGGCCGCGCAGGGCGAGACGATCGGGGAACTGCTGTCGCAGCCCGGCTCGCTGGTGCTGCCGGTGGTGGCGGGCATGGGGGCGGCGCTGGCCGCGTTCAGCCGGTACATGCGGGCGTCCACTCTGGACAACCTCGCCGAGGACTACGTGCGCACCGCACGCGCGAAGGGCACGCCGGAGCGCACGATCATCTGGCGGCACGTGTGGCCGAACTCGCTGACGTCCGTGGTCTCGATGCTCGGCTACTACGTGCCGGTGGTGTTCAGCGGTTCGCTGGTGGTGGAGTCGATGTTCAACTACCCCGGCGTCGGCCTGCTGTTCTGGACGGCCGCGCGCAACGCCGACTTCCCCGTGCTGCTCGGGGTGGTGCTGGTGATCGCCGTGGCGACCGTGATCGGCTCGCTGCTCGCGGACGTCGTGCAGCTCGTGATCGATCCGCGCGTGCGGGTGAAGGGAGTGCGGTCGTGACCGTCCTTTCGCGAGTGTTCGCGCGGCGTACGGCGCTCGTCGGCGCGATCCTGCTGCTGGTGGTGATCCTGTTCTGCTTCTTCGGCCCGCTGCTCTACGGCACCGACCAGTCGCACACCGATCTCGCGGCCGCGCGGCTCGGGCCCGGCAGCGGCCATCCGCTGGGCACCGACGACCTCGGCTACGACGTGCTCGGCCGGCTGATGGTGGCCGGGCGGACGTCGCTGATCATCGGTGTGCTGGCCGGGCTCATCGCCACCGCTATCGGCGCGGTGTGGGGCGCGCTCGCCGGCTACACCGGTGGCTGGCTCGACACGGTGCTCATGCGCGTGGTCGACACCGGCGTCGCGATTCCCGCACTGTTCCTGCTGCTGGTGGCGGCCACGCTGGTCACCCCGAGCGTCGGGGTGCTGGCGCTGATCATCGGCTGCGTGTCGTGGCTGGTGCCGGCGCGGCTGATGCGCGCGGAGACGGTGAGCCTGCGCGAACGCGACTACATCCGCGCGATCACGGTGCTCGGCGCGAGCCGCACGCGCGTGGTGTTCCGGCACGTGATCCCCAACGCCATCGGCACGGTGATGGTGAACGCGACGTTCCAGATCGCCGACGCCATCCTGCTCGTGGCGTACGTGAGCTTCCTCGGCCTCGGCGTGCCCGCGCCGGACACCGACTGGGGCGCGATGCTGTCGAAGGGCATCACCTACACGTTCGACGGCGCGTGGTGGCTGATCCTGCCGCCGGGCATCGCGATCGTGCTCGTGGTGTGCGCGATCAACTTCCTGGGCGACGGACTGCGCGACGCGTTCGCGGTGAAGGGACGGCGATGAGCGAGCCGGTGCTCGACATCCGTGGCCTGCGGGTGTCCTACGGGGACGGTGATCCGGCCGTCAACGGGCTGTCGCTGACGGTCGAGCCGGGTGAGATCGTGGCGGTGGTCGGCGAATCGGGCTCGGGCAAGAGCACGGCCGCGCTCGCGGTGCTGGGACTGCTGCCCGAGTCAGCCTCGGTGTCCGGGGCGATCGAGCTGGACGGGCAGAACGTGCTGGAACTGCGGGGCGAGGAGCTGCGTAAGCTGCGCGGGCAGGGCGCGGGCATGGTGTTCCAGGAGCCGATGACGGCGCTGAACCCCTTGCTGCGTATCGGTTTTCAGCTCGCGGAGGCGATCCGCAACCACGATCCCCGGAAGCGGCGGCACAAGCACTACTACCCGCGGTGTGCGGAGCTGCTGGAACGCGTTGGGGTACCAGAGCCCGAGGCGCGGCTGAAGCAGTACCCACACGAGCTCTCCGGTGGGTTGCGCCAGCGCGTGATGATCGCGATCGCGCTGGCCGCACGGCCGAAGCTGATCATCGCGGACGAGCCGACCACCGCGTTGGACGTCACCGTTCAGCAGCAGATCCTGGACTTGCTCAGGGACATCCGTTCGACGGAAGGTACGGCGACGCTGCTGATCACGCACAACATGGGCGTGGTGGCGGACGTCGCCGACCGCGTGCTCGTGCTGCGGTCCGGACGGCTGGTGGAAGAGGCTCCGACGGCTGAGCTGTTCTCCTCTCCGCGGGCCGCGTACACGCGTGAGCTGCTGGCCGCCGTGCCACGGTTGGGTGCGGGCGAGCACGCCGACGCGGTGGCGGCGCCGGGCAAGCCGGTACTGGCGTTGACGGACATCGTGGTGGAGTACGGCGGGAAGCGGGCCGTGGACTCGGTGTCGCTGAGCGTCGGGCCGGGCGAGATCGTGGGGCTGGTCGGGGAATCGGGTTCGGGCAAGACGACGCTGGGCAACTGCGCGCTGGGCCTGGTCACGCCGAAGTCGGGCCGGGTGGAGGTGCTCGGCGGGCCGCTGCCACGCGGTACCGGACGCTCGGCGCGGGCGGTGCGGCGACAGATCGGGGCGGTGTTCCAGGATCCGGCGTCTTCGCTGGACCCGCGGATGACGGTGGCCCAGACCGTGGCCGAGCCGCTGATCATGCACACCTCGGCCGGGGGGTCCGAGCGGCGACGGCGCGTGCGCGAGCTGCTCGACGCCGTGGAGCTGCCGGAGTCGCTGATGGAGCGCTACGGCCACGAGCTGTCCGGCGGGCAGCGGCAGCGCGTGAGCCTCGCGCGGGCGCTCGTGCTGGGGCCGAAGCTGCTGATCGCGGACGAGCCGACGAGCGCGCTCGACGTGTCCGTGCAGGCCGTGGTGCTGGACGTGTTCAAGCGGCTGCACGAGGAGTTCGGGTTCGGCTGCCTGTTCGTGAGCCACGACCTCGCCGTGGTCGACAGCCTGTGCGACCGCGTCGCCGTGCTGCGCGGGGGCGAGCTCGTGGAGCAAGGGCCGGCCGCGCGGGTGCTGCGGGACCCGTCGCACGCGTACACGCAGGCGTTGCTGCTGTCCTCGCCCGTGCCGGACCCCGCGGTACAGCGCGGCCGTCGGGACGCGCTGGCGGACGTGGATCCCGCGGCGTGAGCGAAGTGTGGGCCGGGGTCGACATCGGCGGGTCGAAAACGCTCGTGGTCGTGTGCGATGCCGACGGCCGGGAGGTGGCGTCGGCATCGGCGGACTCGGGTGCGCACCTGGGCGGCGCGGCGATCCTGGACGGGGCGGCCGCGTTGGTGTTGTCGCTGGCGCCCGGCGAGCCGGCGGGGGTCGGCGTCGGCGCGGCCGGCGTGGTGGAGCCGGAGACCGGGACGATCGTGGTCACCGGCGACTCGTTCACGGGCTGGGCGGGCACGGCTGTCAACGCGGGGCTGTCCGCCCGGCTGGGTGGCGTGCCGGTGGTGACGGAGAACGACGTGAACGCGTTCCTGCTGGGCGAACTGTCCACAACGGACCGGCACGTGCTCGGCGTCGCGCTGGGCACGGGTGTCGGCGGCGCGCTGTACGTGGACGGCACCCTGCTGCACGGCGGCGGCACGGGCGCCGGCGAGATCGGCCACGTCGGCACCTACGGCCCGGCGCCGTGCACCTGCGGGCAGACCGGCCACCTGGAGGCCTACGCGTCCGGCCGGTCCCTGGCCCGCCGCTACACGGAGGCGACGGGGGTTTCCCTGCGCGCCGAGGCCGTCGCGGCCGCCGCCCTGGACGGTGACGAGGCCGCATTGGCGGTGTTCAGCGACGCCGGGCGTTTCCTCGGCGAGGCGATCACGCACGCGTGCGGCCTGCTCGGCATCGCGACGGCCGTGGTCGGCGGCTCCGTGACGAACTCGTGGGCGCTGCTGGAGAAGCCGATGCAGGAGGCGCTGACCGAGCACCCCCTGCTGTCGGGCTCTCCGGTGGACGTACGGCTGGCCCGGGGCGGCGCCAAGGCGGTCGCGCTGGGTGCGGTCGCCCTCGCGCGATCGACGTTCAGCCGAGGGTGACCTCAGCGCCTGGCTTGAGCAGGTGCAGCCGGGTCTTGCCGTTGGCGGCAAAGGCTTCCGCCAGCGTGTCCGGTCCCTGCGTGAAGTGTCCCCAGCCCTCGAAATGCAGCGGCACCACGTCGTCGGCGCCCAGGATCTCCGCGGCTTCGGCGGCGGCCGTGGACTCCAGGGTCAGGTAGGCGTCGATGAGCGGCGTGCGCGCGGCACCGGCGAAGAGGACAGCGATGGGCACGGGCCCGAAGCGGCCGGCGATTTCGCGGACACGGTCGAGCGAGGCGTTGTCACCACTGACGTAGACGGACGGCAGGCCGTCTTTCGACAGCAGGAAACCCGTGACCTCACCGACCTTGGCCTCGGCGCCTTCCGGCCCGTGTAAAGCGGGCAGTCCGGTCACGCGCACTCCCCCGACGTCCGCGTGCGTCCAGTTCGGCAGCGCCCGCGCCGTGCCGCCGAGCCGCTCGGCGCCCGATGTCGTCGTCAGGGTGAGCGGCGCCGTCGCGAGGTACTCGCGCCCGCCGCGGTCGAGGTTGTCCGCGTGCTGGTCGTGCGACAGCAGCACGGCGTCCACGGCGCCGACCTCGGCGGGGCTCGCCACCGGCTCGGTCGTCTTCACGAGCACACGGTTGCCGATCGGATACTCCCCCGGCTGGTCGAACGTCGGGTCGGTCAGGAACCGCACCCCGCCGTAGGTGATCAACGACGTCGGTCCGCCCAGGTGGCGCAGCGAGAAAGTGGTCATGCCGCCATCCTGCCCCGATGCGCCGGCGAGCGGTGAGTGGCAGTTAAGTCGTTCATCGATGAGATCCTGCCAGTACTGTGGAGCCGTGCAGAAGATCGCGCTGGTGCTGTTCGACGGAGCCCGGCTGTTTGACACGGCGGTGGTCGACGAGGTGTGGGGCGCGCGCAGCGGGCCCGGGGCGGAACTGCGCCGGTGCGCGGCCACGAAGGAGCCGGTGGAGCTGGCGGGCGGGGCCGTGCTGAAGCCCGAACGGACGTTCGCCTGGTTGCGCACGGCGGACGTCGTCGTGGTGCCGGGCCTGGCGAACGTCGATGCCGAGCCCGCGCCGGAGCTGCTGGCCGCGTTGCGCGCCGCGCATCGGGCCGGGGCGCAGGTGGCGGGGTTGTGCCTGGGCGCGTTCGTGTTGGGTGCGGCGGGGTTGCTGGACGGCCGGCCGGCCGCCACGCACTGGCGCTTCACGACCGAGCTCGCGCGGCGGCATCCGTCCGCGCGGGTCGACCCCGGCGTGCTGTACGCGGGCGGCGACGGCGTGTGGACGTCGGCGGGCGTCGCGGCCGGCATCGACCTCTGCCTGCACCTCGTGCGGATCACGCAGGGCGCGGACGTCGCGGCGGGGATCGCGCGGGCCATGGTCACGGCGCCGTTCCGCTCGGGCGGGCAGGCGCAGTTCATCACGGTTCCCACGCCGCCTCGCGACGAGGAACCGCTGGCCGCCGTGCGGGAACGCGCGTTGCGGGAACTGCGGCGGCCGTTGACGGTCGCGGAGCTGGCGGGCTGGGCGTCGATGTCCGAGCGCACGTTCGCGCGCCGGTTCGTGGCCGAGACGGGCACCACGCCCGTGCGCTGGCTGCTGGACCAGCGCATCGCCCGGGCGCAGCAGCTGCTGGAAAGCTCCGACCTGCCCGTCGCCGAGATCGCGGGCTGTTGCGGGTTCGGCTCACCGGTGTCGTTCCGGCAGCACTTCACCCGCCACGTCGGCGTCGCGCCCAGCCGCTACCGCACGGATTTCCGGCCCTCGACCACGACGTCGGACCGGTCCGCCCTCGCTTCCGCCGGAAACCGGACGACGTAAGTCTTCCCCGGCGCACCCAGGCGGCCGGTGCGCAGCCGCGAGTGCAGCTCTGAGTTTGGTCCTTCGCCTGGCCACGACCCGACCCTGGGGCAGCCCTCCGAGACCGGTCCCGGCGTCACGACGTGAGCGCCCAGGTGACGGTGTCCGTGTACGAGTGTCCATTGCGGACTCCGGTCACCTTCACGACGTTCTTGCCGGGCTCGAGGGTGACCGGCCAGGTGTAGATGTGATCGGGTGACGCGGCGGGCGTGCCGACTGGGGTTCCGTTCAGGGTGAGCGAAACCGTGTCCACTCCGTTGCCGTACGCCTTTACCGTGGTGGCCGCGGTCGTGCGGTCGGTCCAGCGGCGGCTGGTCAGGTAGACGAACGGCGTGGTGGTCCAGTTGGCCTTGTACCAGTAGAACGCGTCCTTGCGGACCTGGCGGTCATAGGTGACCAGGCCCTTGTCGTTGCGGCCCAGGGTGTCGCCTTCGGTGCGGCCGTCGGAGGCGAAGTCGAACATGTTCCACACGAACGTGCCCCACAGGTAAGGCCGCGTCTCGATCTGCTTCCACGAGTTCTCGTGCACGAAGGTCTCGTACTCCTCCGGGTGCACGCGCGACGGGATCACCGGCGGCTTCACTGTGGAGTTCTCGACGTGGTCGTAGATGCTGCCGCCGGCGCCGTACTCGCTGATCGCGATCTTGCGCGCGGGATCGGCCGCGTGCAGCTGGTCGGTCCACGGGCCGGGGCCGGGCGCGGACAGGTCGTACCAGCCGTAGTACTTGTTGTAGGCCGCGAGGTCCGCGTGGCCGGAGACGGCGTCCTGGCCGCCCTTGTGGTTGGCGTACACGGAAAGCCGCGCCGGGTCCTCGGCCTTCACCTGGTCGGCGAGACTTTGGAGGATGCCGTTGGTGACGTCGTCGTTCTTGGCCTGCTCGTTGCCGATGCCCCAGAACGCGATGGACGGGTGGTTGTAGTTCTGGCGGATGAGCTCGGACATCTGCTGCGTCGCGTTGGCGCGGAACGCGGCGCTGTCGGTGATGCCGTTGACCAGCGGGATCTCCGCCCACACCACGTACCCGCGCTGGTCAGCGAGGTCGTAGACGTGCTGCGACTGCTGGTAGTGCGCCGTCCGCAGCGCGTTGACGCCCATCTCGTCCATGAGGTCGAAGTCCTGGTCGCGCTGCCGGTCGGCCACGGCCCAGCCCTCGTCGAGGCGGTCCTGGTGCGCGTTGACGCCGTGGAGGGCGACGTGCTGTCCGTTGAGGAAGAAGCCCTCGTCGGGGTCCACTGTGGATTCCCGGAGCCCCAGCGGTTGGCTCACAGTGTCGGTGACGCGACCGGTGCGCGCGTCCAGGACGTCGACGGTCGCGTGGTAGAGGTACGGGTCGGCTTTGCCCTGCCAGAGGTGGGGCTTGGTGATACTCAGCTGCTGCTTGATGTCGGTGTCGCCGGTGAGCTGCCGCGGCTCCGACGTGGCCTGCGCGACGACGTGACCCCGGGCGTCGGCGACGGTCGTGCGCACGGACGCCTCGCGGCCGGCGCCGGAACTGTTGCGCACCTTGGTGACCACCCCGACGGTCGCCGCCTCCGCCGTCACTGCGCTCGGCGTGAGGTAGAAACCCGGGCCGCCGAAATCGTCCATCCGCACGGCGAGCGGGTCGACGGCCACCAGCGAGACGTCGCGGTAGATGCCGCCGAAGAACGTGTAGTCCGCGCTGAGCGGGGCGACATCGGCCGGCGCAGAGTTGTCCACGCGCACCGCGATCACGTTGTCGCGACCGGGTTTCAGGGCGTCAGTGGCGTCGAAGCGGAACGTCGCGTAACCCCCGCGGTGCTGCCCGAGGTGCACCCCGTTGACCCACACGTCGGCGACGGTGTTCACGCCGTCGAACTGCAGCCACAGCCGCTTGCCCTGCGCGGTTCGCGGCGGCGTGACGTGCTTGCGGTACCAGCCGGCGCCCCGGTAGTAGTTGCCGCCGCCATCCTGTCCGTCGAGCGCGTTCCACGTGTGCGGCACGCTCGTGCGCTCCCACGACCCGTCGGCGAACCCGGGCTTCTCCGCCCCGGGCACGTCGGCCCGCACGAACCGCCACCCCGCGTCGAGGTCCGTCTGCACCCGCCCCGCGTCTTTCGCGGCGCTCGAAACCGCCGGCGTGAACGCCAAACTCAGAGCCACGGCCAACACCACGGGCAACCAGCGCCGCACGACACACCTCGTCATTCACAGATATGAACGGGGTTCAACAGATTGAACGGACTGTAAGCGGCCGGTCACCGGGGAGTCAACGCGCGAAGCGGACAAAGGCGGGTCAAGCGCCGGAAGCAGTACCAAAGTTCTGGACCGCGCCCACGAACTGGTCCGAAAAGGCCTCACGGAAAGTGACCACATCATCACCACAAGTCGCCGACCTGAGGGAAGTCCGAACCGGAGGTATGGTCTGCCCGTCGGCGTAGGGAGGAATCGGCCTGGGCTGTGCGACGTAGCACACGGTGGGCTCGCAGCCTGCTGACATACGCCCACTTGGTCTATACCATTCAAAAGGTCAGTGATCCACTACCATGCAGTGGTCCGGGATCACGGCGGCGCAGCCCACGAGGGGGACCCCATGCCCGCCATCAGGCGAAACATCGTGCCGCTCAGGTACTCCGACCCGAGCGTGGTCGCTTACGTCCGCAGCCCGACCGACTGGCTCGTGTCCAACTGCGGCTGGATCCGCGGCCGGTCCGGCGTGATGCTGGTCGACACGTGCGGCACTGAGCGGGACACGCTCGACCTGGTCAAGGACGTCCGCAAGTACTCGACCGTCGAAATGCCGCTCACGCTCGTGCTTACCCACGCCCACGGCGCGCACCACAACGGCGCCGGCGTGGCGTTGCGCAACGGCGGGCGCATCCTCGCCGCCGAGTCGGCCGTGTCCGCGGTGCGGGCGGGGCCGCAGCGGTACGAGGACACGTTCGACTGCAAGAACTGGGGCACGCTCGAAGCGCCGAAACCCGAGGCCGTGCACGCCGTGACCACGCCACGCGAGGTCGATCTCGGCGGGGTGGTCGTGGAGGTCGTGCCCTTCCCCGGCGTGGCGCACACCGACGGCGACCTGGTGGTCTTCGAACCGAAGACCGGCACGCTGTTCACGGGCGACCTGCTCTCCGTCGGCTCCACGCCGATGGCGCTGCACGGCTCGATCCCCGGCTGGCTCGACGCGCTTTACTGGCTGGACAAGACTTTCCCGACCGTCCGCACGTTCGTGCCCGGTCATGGCGCGCTCAGCCACCCCGGCAGCTTCCCGGTCGCCGTGCTGCGCACGTACCTCAACTGGCTGCTCGACGCGACCACTCCGGAAACCCCCGACTTCGCCGAACTGGCCACGATCGCGCGCCGCCGGTGGCCGAACTGGAGCAACCCCGAGCGCCACATCGGCAACCTCATGCGCGCGCACGCCGACCAGCACGGCAGGCCGCTGCAGGAGAAGACGGCGCTGCGCGCGATCCTCGACGCGGTGGGCGGCAAGATCGACCTCGACGCGCGACTGGGCCTCTAAGACCCGGTCATCCGCCGCCGCAGCCCCGAAGGCGTCACCCCGTACTCCGCCCGGAACGCCCGCGAAAGCCACGGCTGGTCCGTGATCCCCCAGCGCGTCGCGACGGCCGCGATGCTGCGCCCCGCCAGCAGCGGATCGGTGAGATCCCGGCGCACGGCCTCGAGCCGCAGCCTGCGGACGGTGCCGCCGAACGTCTCGCCGGAGTCCTCGAACAGCCGGTGCAGCGAGCGCGGCGACATGTGCAGCGCCGCGGCCACCGTCGCCGGCGACAGGTGCGGGTCGGCCAGGTGCCCGCGGACGTGGTCGAGCACGCGCTCTCGCAGCGCCAGGTTCGTGTGCCCCGCCGGGAGGCCGGCGCCGCTGCCGAGCGTGGCCGCGAGCAGCGCCACGGCGGCCTCGCGCAGACGCACCGGCGAGCCGTCGGACAACGTCTCGCGCTGGTCGAGCGCGCTGCGCAGGCAGGAGGCGAAGACCTGGCCCACGCCGGTGCCGGTCACAAACCGGCGCTCCATCATCACCTCGAGCGCGGAGTCCGGCAGGCCGAGCGCCTCGCGCGGGAACGTCATCACCGCGCAGCGGAACGCGCCCTGCAACGTCAGCTGGTACGGCCGCCGCAAGTCGTAGAGCGCGAGGTCGCCGACCTCCAGCGCCACGCGCCGCCGGCCCTGCTCGACGAGCGCGCCCCCGCGTTCGATCAGGCAGATCTTCAGCTGCTCGGCGGTGTCCGTCCGCGCCGTGCGGGAGGTGCGGCGCACGATCTGCGTGGTGCCGCGGACGTCGTAGATCCCGACGTCGTCCAGCTGCACCGCGTCGAGCGTGCCGAGCGGGAGCAGGCCGTCGCGCCGTTCGGCGTGCAGCCCGGCGAAGGCCCGCGCGAGCTCGTGGCTCCAAGCGTCGGCCGGCTGACTTCGCCCCATCAGCATCTCCCAGCTCGTTCTGGGTGCGGTCGAGCGAGCATACGCCGAGGAACAACAAGTCTGGCGCGCTGCGACAACTGTTGTGTAGAACTTCGGTCCACCCTGTGGTTCGCGCCGCAACGGGGCGGCGCCGAAGTGGCCGAGGAGTTTTGCAGGTGAAGCACGTACACGACGCGCTGTTCATCGGCGGCGAATGGACCGCACCGTCCACCGACGCCACCATCACCGTGCTGTCGGCGAGCACGGAAGAAGCCATCGGGCAGGTTCCGGAAGCGGGACCCGCGGACGTCGACAAGGCCGTGGCCGCGGCACGCGCGGCGCTGCGCGACCCGCAGGGCTGGGCCCACTGGGAGCCGGCGAAACGAGCCGACGTCCTCGACCGCTTCGCCGCCGTGATGGCGGAGCGCAGCTCGGAGTTCGCGCGGCTGGTGAGCGCCCAGAACGGCATGCCGATCGGCAGCGCCGCGATGCAGGCGGAGACCGGCTACCCGGCCGGGCTCCTCCAGATGTACGGCGGGATCATCCGCGAGCAACCCGTGGAGGAGATCCGCCAGGGCGCCTTCGGCGGCAGCGCCGTGGTCCGCCGCGAACCGGTCGGGGTCGTCGCGGCGATCGTGCCGTGGAACTTCCCGCAGACGCTGCTGTTCTTCAAGCTCGCCCCGGCTCTGGCGGCCGGCTGCCCGATCGTCATCAAGCCGTCGCCGGAGACGGTGCTCGACACGTTCCTGCTCGCCGAGGTCCTCAAGGACCTGGGCCTGCCGCCGGGGGTCGTGAGCATCGTGCCGGGTGGCCGCGAGCTCGGCGCGTACCTGGTGAAGCACCCCGGCGTGGACAAGGTCACGTTCACCGGCTCGACGGTGGCCGGCCGCGCGATCGCCTCGGCCTGCGCCGAGCTGCTGCGCCCGGTCACGCTGGAGCTGGGCGGCAAGTCGGCGGCGATCATCCTCGACGACGCGGACGTCGCCGGCAGCGTCGAGGGCCTGTTCGTGGCCACGATGATGAACAACGGCCAGACCTGCTTCCTCGGCACCCGAGTGCTCGCGCCGCGCAGCCGCTACAGCGAGGTCGTGGACGTGCTCACGGACATGGCGTCGGGTGCCGTGATCGGCGACTCGCTCGACGAGAGCACCACGATCGGCCCGATGGCCAGCTCCGCGCACCGCGCCCGCGTGGAGGGCTGCATCGCGAAGGGCAAGGCCGAAGGCGGCCGGGTGACCACCGGCGGCGGCCGCCCGAACGGCCGGGACGTCGGCTGGTTCGTGGAGCCGACGATCTTCGCGGACGTGGACAACTCCGCCACGATCTCGCGCGAGGAGATCTTCGGGCCCGTGCTGTCGGTGATCCCCTACGCCGACGAGGCTGATGCGATCGCCATCGCCAACGACTCCGACTTCGGGCTCGGCGGCACCGTCTGGACCACCGACCCCGACCGCGGCATGGCCGTGGCCCGGCGCGTCGAGACGGGCACGATCGGCGTCAACACCTACCTGCCCGACCCGGTCGCGCCGTTCGGCGGGGTGAAGGCCAGCGGCATCGGCCGCGAGCTGGGCCCGGAGGCGCTGGGCAACTACCAGCAGTTCAAGACGATCTACCGCGGCGCCTGACGCCAAAATCGGACAGGCCTCCCCGGGTTCGCCCGGGGAGGCCTGCTCGGTGTCCTGGCTCTCGGCGAAACGGCCTCAGCCGAGGTACTTCTTCAGGTCGTCGAGCACGTGGTCGGCGCCGATCGGGCCGAGCCCGAGGAACCACACCTCGTCGGAGACGCGGATGGCGTGCTGCGACTTCACGGCGCTCAGGCCGGCCCACAGCCCGCTGCTCGTCACGGCCTTCTCGTCCGCGTTCGGGCCCGCGCCGTAGCTGGAGTAGAAGATCCAGTCGCCGTTCGCCTCGTCGATGCGCTCGCGCGAGATCTGCTTGGCCAGCTCGTTGATGTGCTGGTTGTCCGGCCGCTGCAGGCCGACATCCTTGAAGATCACGCCGATGAACGACAGGTCGCCGTAGATCCGGATGCCCGTGGAGTGGAAGCGCAGCAACGAGATCTTGGGGTTGCCCTTGATCCCGGCCTTCACCTCGTCGGCCTTCTTCTGGTACGCGTTCAGCGCCGCCACGGCCTTGTTCTCCTGGCCCAGCGCCGCCCCCACCAGCAGCAGGTTCTCCTTCCACGGGAAGCCCGGGCGGATGCTGAACACCGTCGGCGCGATCTTCGACAGCTGCGGGTACAGGTCGTTGGCGCGCAGCTTGCTGCCGAGGATCAGGTCCGGCTGCAGCGAAGCGATCTTCTCGAGGTTGAGGTTGTCGGTGTTGCCGATCGTCGGGATGCCCTTGGCGCGGTCGGCGAGGTAGCTCGGCACACCGGTCTGGCCGGCCGTGGTGGCCATGCCGACGGGCGTGACGCCCAGCGCCAGCACGTCGTCGAGCTCACCGCTGTCGAGCACGACCACGCGGGTGGGCGCCTTCTCGATTTTCGTCTGGCCCAGCGCGTGGGTGACCGTGCGCGGGAAGACGCCGGGGCCGACGTCGGCCTTCAGCTTGGCGGTCTCGGTGTCGGCGGTGGAGAACAGGCGGCCGCCGGTGGCGACGTCCTTGTCCCCGACGCCCGAAGTCGTCGTGTTGGCGGGCTGGCTGCACGCACCCAGGAGCGTGGCGGCGGCGAGAACGCCGACGACCTTGGTCCATCTGGCCATCGTGGGGTGTTCCTTCCTAGGGCTGGGTGGTGGGAGTAGCGGCGCGGTGGCGGCCGATCGGGACGACCATGGGGGTGCCGGACACGGGATCGGCGATGATCCGGCAGGGCATGCCGAACACGTCCTCGACGAGCTCGGCGGTGAGGATGTCGCCGGGAGCTCCCTCGGCGGCGATCGACCCGTTCTTCATGGCGATGAGGTGGTCGCCGTAGCGGGCCGCGAGGTTGAGGTCGTGCAGCACGATCACGACGGTGGTGCCGTCGTTGTGGTTGAGGTCCGCGAGCAGGTCGAGCACCTCGACCTGGTGGCTGATGTCGAGGAACGTGGTGGGCTCGTCGAGCAGCAGCAACGGCGTGCGCTGCGCGAGCGCCATCGCGATCCACACGCGCTGGCGCTGCCCGCCCGACAGCTCGTCGACGGGCCGGCCGGCCAGCTCCACGGTGTCGGTGGCGAGCATCGCGCGCGCCACGGCGTCGTCGTCCTCGTCGTTCCAGCGGCGGAACACGCCCTGGTGCGGGTAGCGGCCGCGGCCGACGAGGTCGGCGACCGTGATGCCCTCCGGTGCCGTCGGCGACTGCGGCAGCAGACCGAGCACCCGGGCGACGTCCTTGCTGCGCAAGGAGGAAATGCGCTCGCCGTCGAGGAACACCGCACCGGCCGAGGGCGCGAGCAGGCGCGCCAGTCCGCGCAGCAGCGTCGACTTACCGCACGCGTTGGTCCCCACGATCATGGTGACCTTGCCCTCGGGGATGCGCACCGAGAGGTCCTTCACCACGGTCACGGGCCCGTAGCCGAGCTCGAGACCTTCGGTGTGCAGGGTGGGTGTCGTCGGTTTCACGCGCCTTCTCTCTCAGACTCGGCCGGCCCGGTTCGCCGTGGCGAGGAGGTACAGCAGGTACGGCGCGCCGACTGCCCCGGTCACGACGCCGACCGGCAGCTGCGTGCCGAGCAGGTGCTGCGCGACGAAGTCGCCGAGCAACGTCACGAGCGCGCCGGTGAGGGCGGGCGCGACGAGGCCGACGCGGGCGCCGCCCACGAGCCGCGTCGCCACGGGATTCGCCACGAACGCCACGAAACTCACGGGCCCGGCCGCCGCCGTGGCGAACGCGGCGAGCGCGGTGGCGACGAGGAGCAGCAGCAGGCGCATGCGTTCCACGCGCAGGCCGAGCCCGGCCGCGGTGTCGTCACCCAGCTGCAGTCCGGTGAGCGCGCGGCTGAGGAGCAGCGCCGCCGGCCCGAGCACCACGAGGGCGATCGCGAGCGGCACCACCTTGTCCCAGCTCGCGCCGTTGAGGTTGCCGGTGAGCCACACCAGGGCCTGCTGCGCCAGCGTCACGTCGGCCCAGGTCATCAGGTACGACACGATGCTGGCGAGCACCGCGCCGACTCCGACGCCGATGAGCACGAGCCGGTAGCCGTTCACGCCGCCGCGGCGCGAGAGCACGTAGATGATCACGCCGGTGATCAGCGCGCCGCCGAACGCGGCGGCCGAGAGCACCGGACCGGACACTCCGAACAGGACCAGGCAGATCACCGCGGCGGCGCTGGCACCCTGCGTCACGCCGATCACGTCGGGGCTGGCGAGCGGATTGCGCAGCAGGCGCTGGAAAAGCGCACCGCCGAGTCCGAACGCGACACCCACGAGCACGGCTGCCACAGCGCGCGGGAGCCGCAGCTGCGTGACGACGTAGGCGCCGCCGCCCGTACCGTCGCCGAAGAGGATGCCGGGCAGCTGTCCCAAGGGGACGTCGAAGTCACCGACAGCCAGGGACAGCGCGAAAACTCCGACCAACAGCACGAAGAGCACGATCGACACGAGCCACACCCGCGCCGCGCCCTGGCGGCGGGCGGCCGAGACCGCCTTCAGCGCGTCGGGGAGCGCCTGCGGCGGGTTCACACCTTCACCAGCTTCCGGCGCCGCACCAGCACGATGAACACGGGCGCGCCGATCACGGCGGTCACGATGCCCACCTGCACCTCGGCCGGGCGCGCGATGACCCGGCCGATCACGTCGGCCACGAGCAGCAGCAACGGCGCCAGCAAAGCGGAGTACGGCAGGAGCCACCGGTGGTCGGGCCCGGTGATCAGCCGCGCGACGTGCGGCACGGTCAGCCCCACGAAGGCGATCGGGCCGGCGATGGCCGTCGCCGATCCACAGAGGACGACCACGGCGAGCGCGCAGACCGCCCGCGCCACGGCGACGTTCTGCCCGAGCCCGCGGGCGACGTCCTCACCCAGCGCCAGCGCGTTGAGCATCCGCGCGGACACCAGCGCGAGCACCACGCCGACCACGATGAACGGCACGGCCTGCGTGATCGTCGACACGTCGCGCCCGGTCAGCGAGCCCACTTGCCAGAAGCGGAACTGGTCGAACGTGGTGGTGTCGGTGAGCAGCAGCCCGCTCGTCACCGATTGCAGCGCCGCGGTCACCGCGGCACCCGCGAGCGCCAGTTTCACCGGTGTGGCACCGACTCGCCCGAGCGCGCTGATCCCGTAGACGACCACGGCCGCGGCGGCCGCGCCGGCGAAGCCGAACCAGACGTATCCGGTGACGGTGGTGATACCGAGCGTGCTGATGCCCAGCACCACGAACAGCGCGGCGCCCGCGTTCACGCCCAGCAGACCCGGGTCGGCGAGCGGATTGCGCGTGGCGCCTTGGATCACGGCGCCGGACAGTCCCAGTGCGACACCCGCGAGCACGCCCACGAGCGTGCGCGGCAGGCGCAGCTCGTGCACCACGAGGTGATCGGGATTCGAGGCGTCGTAGTGGAACAAGGAGTCGAGGACGGTGGCGAACGACAGCCCGCGCGATCCGACGGCGATGCTCAGCGCGGCGGCGAGCACGAGCGCCACCAGGAGCACCACGAGCCCCGCCGTCAGCGAGAGTGTTCTCGGGCGGGCTCTCTCGGCCACAGTCGGTTACCTTCACTCACAGGACATTTAGGCTTGGCTACCCTACCCCGCGCGTGGCGCCGTCGTCGTGTGGCCATCACCACGGTCGTCGTGTGTCATCACCGCTACACCGCCTGGTGATTCCGCCATGGCGGGCGAAGCACCCGCAAAAGCCGAAAGGGGTCCGTCACCGTGATGACGGACCCCTTTGACGGAAAGCTCAGCTCAGGCGTTGGCCTTCTTGCGCGGCGCACGCTTGCGGGCCGGCTTGGCGGGAGCCTCTTCGACCTCGTCGATCTCTTCTTCACGCTCTTCGAACGCCTTCACGATCTCCGCGGGGAGCCGGCCCCGGTCGGACACCTTGAAGCCGTTGACCTCGGCCCACTCCCGCATGAGGCGGTTGCGCTCCCGATCGGCGGCGGACGACGTCGCCCGCGGCGCCTGCCCGGCGGCCATGCGCACCTTGCGGCCCCCGACGCGGCGGGAAGCGGTGACGTAGCGCGCGAGCTCATCACGAAGCGCGGCGGCGTTGTCTTCGGACAGATCGATCTCGTAACTCACACCGTCGAGGCTGAAGGGGACGGTCTGATCGGCAATGCTGCCGTCGATGTCGTCCACCATCTCGACGTGAACCTTCTGCGCCATGGTTCGTCGTTCCTTCACCTTCTACAGGACGTGCCTGGGGGAACCCTATCGTGTCGACTAATGTCGCGCGGTGCTGGACACCCATTCCTCTCTGGACAGCGCGTACTCGACATCGCCGTGTTCCGCGCCTTCCAGGTATTCCGGCCACTCGAGGAAGAAGGTGCGCACGAGCTTGAGCCCCGCCTTCTCGAGCACGCGACGGGAACGGGTGTTGACCGTCATCGTCGTCGCGACGACCCGCTCGGCACCGAGTTCCGCGAATGCCTTGCGGAGCACCGCTTGCAGCCCTTCCGTCGCGAACCCGCGCCCCCACACCGCCGGCAGCAGGCGGTAGCCGACTTCGGTACCGCCTCCCCCGAGTCCGCGGCTCGCCGCCGGCCGCACCGAGAACCACCCGGCGAATTGGTCCGTCCCCGAATTCACGGCGGCGAAACACCCGAGTCCCGCGGGCAGATCCCGGTATTCCGCGAGGAAACCCGGAAGTGTCGTGTCCTCGACGACTTCACGCGACACCGGACGGCCGTCGTCGATGAAGCGCATCACCTCGGGATCACCGTGGAGATCCGCGAGCGCGCCGGCGTCGGCGGGCGTGAACCGGCGCAGCCGCAGTCGCGGCGTTTCGGTCCACGTGGCCATGGCGGGGATTGGACCAGTGCGGCCGTCCGAACGCAAGGGGCATTTCCGAACTGTGGCCCCCTGCCGGAAAAATCGTCGCGAAAATGTGTTCAGTCGCGCGTGAAGCCGCCCAGGTGCTGCGGGAAGACGGTGATCGGCACGCCCGCGCCGGCCAGGTCGCGCAGCATCGTCAGGATCGCCTCGGTGGGCGTGCCGTGGACGCGGATGTTCGTGGTGGCCGTGAGGTTCTCGCGGAACTCCGGGTCGGCGTGCTCGGTGAGCACGCGCATGTGGTGCTCGAACGAGTCGGTGTCCGGGTGGACCTGCACGAACTCGACCTCGGTGCCGTCGGCGCTCGCGTACTCGTGGAACGCGATCAGCCGCGGCTCGTGATCGTCCACGAACCGGGCCCAGCCGGGCGCGCGGCCCGACTCGGCGTCGAACCTGCCGGGGACCACGCTGTTGGTGGCGATGAAGACGAACGGTCCGGTCACGGTGACCACCTCCACCTACTATCCAACCAGTTGGTTACTTGATTCGCCACTGGGACGACCGTCGCGTCGGACACAGCAGGCAGACCCGGAAACGGCCGAAGGCCACCGGGTTCGGAAACCCGGTGGCCTTCGGAACTGGGTACTACTGGGTACTACTGGTGTTCGGTCCTACGCGATGTTCAGTGATGCCCGTTCTTGACGACCGCACCCGTCTTCGGGTCCAGCGGCAGCTTGCTCGCCTGCGGGTACCAGAAGTTGAACATGTTCCACAGCCCGCCGGCGCGGGAATCGAACGACGACCCCCCGACGCGACCGGTGAACCAGTTGTCCTCCACGAACTGCAGCACCGAGGTCTGGTCGGTGCGGGTGTGGTCGACGAAGTTCACCTTGCTGTAGGGCGAGATGACCTGCAGCGGCAGACGCGGGCCGTAACCGCAGCGGTCCGCGGTCGTGCCCAGCTTGGTGTTGGTGCCGGTGCAGACCGACTGGTCCTGCGCGGCGTCGTTCGACCCGTTGATGATCGTGGACTTCTGGTGGTCGTACCAGCCGTCCGAGTCGTCGTAGGCGAGGACGATCGCGGTGGACTTCCACTCCGGCGACTGCTGGATCTTGTTGATCTCGCTGACCACGAACTGCTGCTCGTCGAGCGGGTCGGAGTTGGCCGCGTGCGCGTCCTCGTAGGCCGGGGCCTTGAGGTAGCTCACGGCGGGCATCGAGCCGGCCTTCAGAGAAGCGTCGAAGTCGCTGATGTCGTACTGGTGGTTGGCCTGGTCGGTCTGACCGATGGCCTGCACCGAGGACGGCGGCAGGTGGTGCGGGTTCGACGTCGACTTGTAGTACGAGAACGCGTTGTGGTGCGGGCTGTAGTCCGTCACCGGGATGCCGCCGACGTTGTTGTGTTGCTGGCCGCAGACCGCGAACCCGTTCTGGGTGCCGGTCGGCTTGAAGCCACCCTGGAACCAGCCCCAGGTCACGTGGCGCTGGTTCAGCATGTCACCGATGTTCTTGCCCTGCAGCGAGGCGAGGTTGTCGGTGGCGGTGTGGTTCTTGTCCGAGCAGTCGTCGTACGCCGGGTCCGGGTCGTTGATGACCGTGCCGATCCCCTTCTTGTCGGGGGAAACGACGGCGTACGAGTCGGTGGTCGGCTGGTGCGTCACCGAGGTGAGCGCCTGCGCCCCGCCCGTCTGGCCGGAGATCAGGTTGAGCGCACCGGGGGTCGACGGGCCGAAGTTCGTGTTGTAGGAGTTGTCGCTCATCGCGTAGTTCTGAGCGTAGTTCCACATGCCCGTGACGGTGTTGCCGTCGTAGTAGTCCATGACCAGGCCCGGCTCGCCGAAGAGGATCGGCTGCCCCGTGCACTTGTCGGTCTCGGTCTTCTCGACGAACTTGTCCATCTTGCCGCCGTTGAACGCCGCCTGCTCAGCACCGTAGCTGTGGTTCTGGTCGCAGGTGAGCGCCTGGTCGGGGGAAAGGCGCTTCGGGTCGTAGGCGTTGGGGTTGTTGTTCAGCAGCTTCTTGTCGAGGCCGTTGACCTTCGGGGTGTTCTTCGCGGCCTTGAACGGCGTGCCGTCCTGGTTGGTCGCGTTGGGATAGGTGCCGAAGTAGTGGTCGAACGAGATGTTCTCGCCGAAGATCACCACGACGTGCTTGATCGGGGTGAGCGTCGGCAGCCACGACGCCGGCAGCGTGTGCAGCGCCTGGGCGTCTGCGGTCGACGCCGCGGAGCCGGTGACGATCGCCAACACGGCGGCCGAAGCCAGCGCACCCGCGCCGATCAGCCCGCGTGAACGGCGACGCCGTCTGCCGATTCCTTTGTCCACTGGGGAATCCTCCTGATTTCGATGACTTAGTGGTGGGAACTGCAACTGCGGGAACACGGTCAGGCCAACAAAGCCCGGCCGTAGTGGTCGTCGGGACCGGTCACCCCCGGCAGCGCCAGGAAGTAGCCGCCACCGAACGGGGAGATGTAATCGACCAGCGGCTCGTCGATGAGCCGCTTCTGGACCGCCTCGAACTGACGCTCGAGGTCCTGCTGGTAGCAGGCGAAGATCAGGCCCATGTCCAGGTTGCCGTTGGTGTCCACGCCGCGGTCGTAGTTGACCGCGCGGCGCAGGATCCGGCTGGAATCCGTCTCCGGCTTGCGAGGGTTCGCCATGCGGATGTGGCTCGTGAGGGGGATGACGGTGCCGACGGGGTCGTCGGCGTACTTCGGCACGTCCTGTTCTTCGGCGCCGTCGAGGGGCGCGCCGGTGTCGCGACGGCGGCCGAACATGTTCTCCTGCTCGGTCAGCGACACGCGGTCCCAGAACTCGACGAGCATCCGGATCAGCCGCACGACCTGGTAGCTGCCGCCCTTGGTCCACGCGGGCTCGCCGCTGCCCTCGCCGAGCCAGACCAGCTTGTCGTACTCGGCGTCGGTCGGGTTCGAGATGCCGTCCTTGAAGCCCATGAGGTTGCGCGGGGTGCCGGAAGGCCGCGGCTGCGAGGCGAAACCGTTGATCTTCCAGCGCAGCTGCATCCCGCCGCGGGTGGCGCGGGCGATGTCGCGCAGCGCGTGAAGCACGGTGTCGGTGTTGTCCGCCGAAAGTACGAGCGACAGGTCCCCGTGGCACTGCGCGGCGTCGAGCGCGTCGTTGGGGAACATCGTCATCGGCTTGAGCTTCTTCGGCTTGAGCGCCGCGAGACCGTAGCGGTCGTCGAACAGCGACGAGCCCACGCCGAGCACCACGCCGAGGTTGCCCGCCGGCACGACCGGGCCCAGCACGCCGGAGTCGGCGGGCGGCGCGGTGATGCCGAGCGCCGCCGGGGCGCCGCCGGTGGTGAGGAAGCGGGCGCGGTCGGTGATCTCCTTGAACAGGTCCGTGAGCTCGGCCTTGTTGTCGGCGACGACGTCGAACGACGCCACCACGCTCTGCGCGGGCGGCCGGCGCACGATCGCGGCCTGGCGGTCGCCGTGGAACGCGACGGAACCGGAGCCGGAGTCGGCAGCACTCGCGGCGACCGAGCCGACCCCCACGCCCGCGGCGGCGGTCAGGCCGGCGCCGACGACGGTGCGGCGCAGGAACGTCCGGCGGGAAGACTCCCCCGGCTGGGCTGGTTTGGCGGTCACGAAACCCTCCTGGGTTCGGCGATGGCCGCGATCGGGGCGAGCCGCTCGGTGAGCTCGCTGACGTCGGCGTTGATCTTCTGGCGTTGCGGCGCGGTGAGCGCGGACACGGGCGTCCACGAACCGTCGGGCTTCCGGGCGCCGTCGAGGGTCGCTTCGGTCCGCTTCATCCAACTGTCCACACCGGACAGTTCGGGGTAGCGCGGGGCGAGCACCGGGCGCAGGACGTCGAGCACGGTCTGCACGCCGTCGAGATTCGCCCGCGTGGTGGCGAGGTTGGTGCCGCTGCCGTAGTCGGTCTTGGCGGTGAGCTCGAACTGCAGGGCGTTCTCCACGATCTCGTGGGCGCGCAGGCCGAGGTCGTTCGAGTCGACCTGGCTCTGGGGGAAGGCCGTGCGCAGGTTCTGCACGTCGGAGGCCAACTGGTCGACGACGCCGCCGAGCGAGCCCATGTCCTCGTTGTGCCAGAGGCCGTACTCGAGGCGGTGGAAGCCGGTGAAGTCCGGGTCGGAGGTGCCGCCGGGCAGGCCGGCGGTCGTGCCGTTGATGGCGCCGTCGGAGTCGCCGAACGCGTCGTACGCGGCGCCGAGGCGCTCGTAGGTCAGGTGCGCGGTGAGCCAGGTGGACTCAGCGGCGCCGCGGTCGCCGCGGTGCACGGCGTCCTTGAGCGCGCCGACGTCGGTGACCAGCGTGTCGAGCCCCTGCGTCACCTTGGCCTCGTAGACCTTGAGCGGCTGCAGGAGGTCGTTCTGCGTCACCGCCGCGACACCCGGGCCGCGCTCGGCGCCGCCACTGACGGTCGTCGTCGGGCCCACGATCGCGGAGGAGTCCTCCGGAAGGCACCGGAAGGCGTACGGTCCATTACCGAGCGTCACTGACATCGGCCTGATCGTCCCCGTGCCGAGACCCTCGACCTCGCCGTAGATCACGCCGGTCTTCGGGTCGATCAGATCGACCTCCGACGTGACGGCGCCGGTGTTGTGGAGGTTGAAGATTTGCGGGCCCGGCTTGGGGTCCGTCCAGCCCTGACCACAGGCAGAGCGGGAGATCTGGATCTCCGGATCCTGCGCGGACGCCCCGTCTGGCCAGACCGCGAAGGCGATTCCCACGGCAGCGGCGGCGACCACGACACCCGCGGCCCCCACTACCCAACGGGCACGTACAGACCCCGGCACGCGCACACTCCTGCCACTCGATCGGACTACCGGGAGGGAATTATGCGTGCGGAACGTGAAGAAACAGGGGGTCGAGACCACCTCCCGCCCGGGAATTCACCAGGACTTCAACCAAAAACCGATGAAATCGGATATAAGGACCAAAGCACCAAGCGACGTTAAGTCCTTTTCAGCACATATGGTGGATTTCTGCGGCACGTGAACACCGCCACCACCGTCTCTGAACCAAGCGGCCTCCTCGCCTCGGCCACGCAGCCCAGGAATGGGTCCCTTTCCCGGAAGGTCAGAGAGCCACGGCAGGCGCACCCGCCAAAGCCGACCCACACGCGAGATCGCGCCGGTTTCCGGATTGGGGCGGTGCGATCGGCCCCCGGCCGATCCGACCGCCCCAATCCGGAAACCGGCTCAAAGGCGATCTCGCACGCCCCGGCGGAGCCGGGGCCAAAGATATTGCGCGCGCGTCGCGGACGCGGTTGGCTCGGGTGGTGACCCCGCCACCCGGCAACGTCTTCCAGCTCGCTGCGAGAAAGGCCTGAAGGAAATGAAAAACGACGAGCTGCGGCGCCGCTTCGAAACGCTCACCACCGCGCACCTCACCGACGGCTGCATCCGCGCGCGGCTGCAGGTGCGCTGCGCGCCGGCGGGGACACGGGCCGCGGTCAGTGGGCGCGTGGCCGGGCGGGTGTTGCCGGCGCGGCACGCGGGCAGCGTGGACGTGTTCCTGGAGGCGCTGATGAGCGCCGAGGAGGGCGACGTGCTGGTGGTGGACAACGGCGGGCGCCTCGACGAAAGCTGCGTCGGCGACCTCGTGGCGATCGAGGCCGCGACGGCGGGCGGGTCCGGCATCGTGATCTGGGGCCTGCACCGCGACACCGCCGACCTGCGCGCGATCGGGCTGCCTGTGTTCAGCCTCGGGTCCCTGCCGACCGGACCGCTCTCGCTCACCGACCGCGCCGCGAACGCGCTCGAATCCGCGCGCGTCGGCGAGTGGGAGGTCACGTCGGACGACCTGGTGTTCGGCGACGAAGACGGCGTGGTCTTCGTACCCGCCGCCGAGGCCGAGGACGTGTTCCGCCTCGCGGAGTCCATTCGCGACACCGAGCGGCGCCAAGCCGAGCTCATCCGCGGCGGCAAGACGCTGCGCGAGCAGGTGCGCTTCGCCGAGTTCCTGCGTGCCCGCGAGGCCAACCCCGCGCTGACCTTCCGCGAGCACCTGCGCGCCGTGGGCGGGGCCATTGAAGAGTGAGCGCCCGGTCGCCCTGGTCACCGGTGTCGGCCGACGCGCGGGCATCGGGGCGGCCATCGCCGAACGCCTCTCGGCTGACGGCTGGCTCGTCGCGTGCACACACTGGCCGGCCTACGACGCCCGCATGCCGTGGGGTGCGGATCCGGTGCGGGCCGGGGATTTCTCGGTCGAAGCGGACTTGGCCGATCCCGCGGCGCCGGCTTTGCTGTTCGACCGCGTGGCTTCTTCCCTTGGCGACGTGACGGCTTTGGTGCTGGCGCACTGCGAGTCCGTCGACTCCGGTTTCCTCGACACGTCGCTCGAAAGCTTCGACCGGCACTTCGCGGTGAACACACGTGCGAACTGGCTGCTCATGCGCGAGTTCGCAGTGCGCTTCGGCGGACCCCACGGCACCGGCCGAATCGTCGCCCTGACGAGCGACGCCGTGGTCCACAACGTCCCGTACGGCGCCAGCAAAGGCGCCCTCGACCGCCTGATCGTGGCCGCCGCCGCGGAACTCGGCCCCCGCGGCATCACCGCCAACGCCGTCAACCCCGGCCCGACCGACACCGGCTGGATGGACGGCCCCCTGACCACCACCCTCCGCGACCGCACACCGCTGGGCCGCCTCGGCACCCCGCGCGACTGCGCCAACCTGGTGTCCTTTCTCTGCGGCCCCGACGGCACCTGGGTCACCGGCCAGCTCCTCACCTCCAACGGCGGCTTCTCATGACCACCAAGCTCCTCGCCTACGTCTGGCTCCCCCGCGGGGCCACGGTCCTGCTCCTTCGCCGCGCGCCCGGCACGTTCCTCGGCGAGCACTGGGAGCTCCCCGGCGGCACCGCCGAGCCCGGCGAAGCCCCGGAGACCACCGCGGTCCGCGAGGTGGCCGAGGAAACGGGCCTGCACGTCCACCTCCTCGGCGAACGCGCCCGCCTCTCGTGGCCCGACCTCGACGGCCGGCCGCTCACGATCCACGCCCGCGTCTACGACGCGACCGAACCCACCCCCGGCACGGTCACCCTCAACCCCGCCGAACACGACGACTTCACCTGGGCGACAACCGAAGAAGCCGCGGCACTCCGTCTGTCGCCCCACCTCCACCTGCTCGGGTAGGGCGGCGGCTGGTCACCGGGTGCCGCCGAGGGTGGTGAAAAGCGGGCGAATCCGGGGAAGAAGAAGCCGGTACACCGCCTGCCCCGGGGGGTCGCGATCGCGCTGAGATGGGTGTAGGCAGAAGTTGCGTCGAGACCGACGGTGTGGAGGTGTCGGGTGGGCACAGCTGAGCTACCGGGCCGAGATCCGGAGACCCGGGTCTCAGTACTTCGCGAGGACGCGCGCACGCGGATCGTCCGGCTGTTCCTCCCTGATCGCACCGTCGTCTGCAAACAGCCGCTCGGGCCGGACGCGCCGGGACGGCTGCGGCACGAGAAGGCGGTGCTGGAACAGCTCCGCGGGGTCCCGGGCGTGGCGCAGCTGGCGGACGCGCCGCAGTACGCGGGGGCGATCGTGCTGGCGGACGTCGGCGGCACGAACCTGTCAGGACTGTCGAAGCCGCTTCCCGTCGATGTCCTGGTCGGCGTCGCACTGGGGCTGGCCAGAGCCGTCGCGGCCATGCACCGCCGCGGAGTGCTGCACCGGGAAATCACCCCCGCGAACATCGTGATCTCCCGCGACGGTGCTCCGTACCTGGTGGACTTCACGTTGGCCACCTCGCTCGCCGACGCCGGCCGGCCGTTCTCCGATCGCAGCGAGATCGTCGGGACTCTCGCGTATCTCGCGCCCGAGCAGACCGGGCGGACCGGCCGTTCCGTCGACCAGCGGGCCGACCTGTACTCGCTGGGTGCGACGCTCTACGAACTGGCGACGGGGGCACCGCCGTTCGGCTCCGGCGATCCGCTTCGCCTCACCCACGACCACCTGGCGCAGGTCCCGGTGCCGCCGGACGAGGTGAATCCGGCTTTGCCGGCGGCCCTGCCCGAGATCATCCTTCATCTGCTCGAGAAGGAGCCGGACAGCCGGTACCAGACCGCGGAGGGCGTGGTCCACGACCTGGAGCGGCTGCGGGACGCCCGTGCGGGACCGGTCCGGGTCGGTGAACACGACTTCCCGCTCCGGCTGGTCGCGCCACCGAGACTGGTCGGGCGCGAAGCCGAGGTGGCCGTGCTCCACGCGGCGCTCGAGGACGCGCTGACGGGCCGGTGCCAGGGAGTCATGATCAACGGCGCGGCGGGGGTGGGCAAGACGGCGTTGGTCGACGAGCTGCGCCCGGCCGTGACGAGCCGGGGCGGCTGGTTCGTGGCGGGCAAGTTCGACCAGTACCGGAGGGATCTGGAGTTCGACGGGGTGCACCAGGTGTTCCGGGCGTTGGGAAGGCTGCTGCTGGCCGAGCCGGAGAGCGGGCTGACCGAGGTCCGGCAACGCATCTTCGCCGCGGCCGGCCCGAATGTGGGCCTGCTGACCGCGGTGGTGCCGGAGTTCGCCGCGCTGCTGAAGGTGCCGCCCGATCCCGGCGATCCGCTCACCGCGCAATCGCGGGCTCAGCACAACAGCGTCCAGATCCTGCGGGCGATCGCGTCGCCGGAACGACCGGTGGTGCTACTCCTCGACGACCTGCAATGGGCCGGGCGAGGCCCGCTCGGGTTCGTCGACCTCCTGCTCGACGAGGAGCCGATCGCCGGCCTGCTGCTGGTGGGCGTGCGCCGCGACGACGACGTGGCTTCGGCAGAGCAACCGGCAGGATCGGAAGACCGAGCCGGTGTGCGGTACCTGTGGCTGGGCAACCTGCCCGTCCCGAGTCTGGTCGCCATGGTCGCCGAGATGCTGCACGCCGACGAGGTCGCGGCGGCGGGCCTGGTCGAGGTGATCGAGCCGCGCACGTCCGGCAACCCGTACGAAACCGTGCAGCTGCTCAACGCGCTGGGCCGCCACGGTGTTTTCACCGCGAACGCCTCGGGGTGGCGGTGGGATCCGGCGCGGCTGCGAGCCCGGCTGGGTCCGTCGGAGGTCGGCGACCTGCTGGCGGCGCGGATCGAGGCCGTGCCGCCGCGGTCCCGGCGGCTGGTGGAGGCGATGGCCTGCCTGGGCGGGCAGGTCGAGGTCTCGGTGCTGCGGACTGCCACGGGCGAGCCGGACGGCGGGGTGGAGCGGCACTTGGCGCCGGCGCTGGACGAGGGACTTCTCGCACTGGAGAGCGGTGCCCACGGCGCGGTGCGGTTCCGCCACGACCGCGTCCGCGAGGCGATCCTGTCCACGCTCGATCGGGAGCGGCGCCGGGTTCTGCACCTGGCCATGGCGCGACGGCTGGCCGGGGTGCCTGACCTGTTCGCGGCCGCCGCCGACCAGTACCTGCCGGTGATCGACGCGGTCGACGATGCCGCGGAGCGCCGCCAGGTGACGAAGCTGCTGCGGCGCGGCGCCGACCAGGCCGCGTTGACGGGTGACGATGTGCAGGTGAACGCGCTCCTCTCGGCGGCGTTGCGGCTGGTCGACCCCGCCGAGATCGCCGTGGTGGTCGAGCTGCGCACTGCTCGCCAGGCGGCTCTGTTCGGTTCGGGGCGCTTGGCAGAGGCCGACGCGGAGTACCGGGTGATCGAGCGGCTCGGCGAGAGGATGCCGGACCGCGCGGGCCCGACGGCGGTCCAGGTGCGCGGCCTCACGCACCAAACCCGGTTCGCGGAGGCGATCGCGCTGAGCCTGGAGTCGCTGCGGGAGTGCGGCGTCGTCGTACCTTCGGGGGATCGGCTCCCCGCCGAAGTCGACCAGCGGTTCGAGCGCCTGTACCGGTGGGCGGCCGACAGCGACCCAGCGGATGACCTGGCCCGGCCGGACCTTGCCGACGCCACCGCGCTGGCCGTGACCCGCTTGATCGACGCGGCCCTGCCGGCCGCGTACTTCGTCGCCGACCCGGCCTTGATCGCCTGGCTGGGTCTGGAAGCCTTCCGGATCTGGATCGAGCACGGTCCCGGCCCGAGCGTGATCGGCCCGGCAAGCCACGCCGCCTACCACGCGGGGGCGCAGCGCGGTGCCTACGAGGCCGGATACCGCGCGTTGCAGCGGATCGTGGCGCTGGGCGAGGCCCGCGGCTACGAGCCCGGCACCTCGCAGGCACGGCACATGTTCTCCGCTCTCAGCGGCTGGTTCGAGCCGATCGAGAACGGCGCCCGCGCGGCGCAGGAGGCCAGGACGGGGCTGATCGCGGGCGGTGACCTGGCCTACGCCGGTTACACCTACCAGCTCTCGGTGCCGTACCTGGCGGAGTGCGCGCCGTCCCTGGAGAATTTCGTCGCCGAGGTCGACCGGGGGTTCGCCTTCCTGCGACGGACCGGCAACGAGCAGACCGGCCAATGGCTCGACAGCTACCGGTGGCTGGCCGACGTGCTGCGCGGCGAGAGTCCAGCCTCGAGCGCCGACCCGATCCCCCTCGACCGTTTCGCCGACAATCCGCTGGCGCTGTTCTACGCGCACCTGTGTCACGCGCTCGCGGCTGCCTGCTTCGGTGATCCAGTTCGCCTGGCAGAACACAGTGCGGCAGCCATGGCCCTTCTCCCGGCCGCCGCCGGCTTCTACTCCACCGCCGTGGCCCGCTTGCTGCGCGGGCTCGCCCTGGCCGACCAGGCCCGCGCGGCCACTGCCGACGAGCGCGGAGCTCCACTGTCCGAATTGGACGAGGTGATGCGGTGGCTGGCCGCGCGGGTCAGGGACGCACCGGAAAACTTCCTCCACCTGGTGCGGTTGCTCGAGGCCGAGCGGGCCTGGGCGGTCGACGACTTCCGCGGTGCCGTGCGGGCGTTCGACGCCGCGCGGCGCGAGGTCGTCCAGCGTCAGCGCCCCTGGCACCGAGCCCTGATCGCCGAGCGCGCGGCGCGCTTCCACCTGGCGCACGACATCGACCACACCGGCTTCGACCTGCTCGCACAGGCCCGCGACGACTACGCCGCCTGGGGCGCGACCGCGAAGGTGGCGCAGCTCGACTGGGCGTACCCGGCTCTGCGATCAGGAGCCGGCGCGACGGCCGGTCTCGAGGAGGCCCGACCGGCGGGTGCCGTCCGCCAGCGCTCAACGGTCACCACGGGCACCCTCGACCTGCTCGGCGTCCTGTCCGCGTCGCGGGCGCTGAGCTCCGAGACGAGCATCGAACGCCTGCATTCGCGGGTCGTCGACGTGCTCAGAGCGATGACCGGTGCCACCGTCGTCCGCCTCGTGCTGTGGAGCGACGACCGGCGGGACTGGCTCCTGCCCGCCTCCGCTCCCCCGAACACAGCGACAGGCGCCGATCATGACCACGCGGTGCCGATGTCCGTGCTGCGCTACATCCGCCGGACCGAGGCACCACTCGTCGTCGACGACGTCACCCGCGACGACCGCTTCGCCCACGACCCGTGCTTCGCGGGCCTCACGCGCTGCTCCTTCCTCGCCGTGCCCGTCCTCAGCCGCGGCGCCCCGCGGGCGGCGCTGCTGCTGGAAAACCGGCTGATCGGCGGCGCGTTCACCGCCGAGCGGCTCGACGCCGTCAAGCTCATCGCGGGCCAGCTCGCCGTCTCCCTCGACAACGCCCAGCTGTACGCCCAGCTCACCGCGTCGCGGGCGCGGATCGTCACGGCAGCCGACCAGGCACGCCGGCGCATCGAACGAGACCTGCACGACGGCGCTCAGCAACGGCTGGTCTCTCTCGCGCTACGGCTGCGCGCGGCACAGGCGCAGGTGCCACCGGAACTCACCGAACTCGCCGCCGATCTCGGCGACCTCGCCGCCGAAGCCACCAGCCAGCTGGACGAGCTGCGCGAGATCGCGCGCGGTATCCACCCGGGGATCCTCGACACGGGAGGACTCCAAGCGGCCGTGCGCACGCTCGGCCGCCGCTCGCCCATCCCGGTCGAGGTCGACCAGCAGCCGGGACTGTCGCTCCCCAAGCACGTCGAGGTCAGCGCCTACTTCGTCGTCGCGGAGGCGCTGACCAACGCGGCCAAGCACTCACGAGCATCTTCCGCCTCGGTGACCATTCATCTCGACGCCGCGAAGGCCCTCTTGCACGTCACGGTCCTCGATGACGGAGTCGGTGGCGCCGACTTCACCCGGGGCACCGGGTTGCTCGGCCTCAAAGACCGGGTCGAAGCGATCGGCGGCCGGATCGTCCTCCAGAGCCCGCCCGGAGCCGGAACCAGCCTCCACGCGGAACTTCCGCTCGCCGACCCCAGCCGATCCTCCGCGCTGGACCGTTGAGGCGTGGTCGCGGGCCAGGCGTTCGGCGAGGCGGCGCAGCAACGGCCCCGCGTTCGTCATGCAGCGCGCCGGGTCCGGTTCGAGGTCGGTGAGGGCGTGGACGGCGGTGAAGCCGGCCGCGCGCCACTCGGCCGGGGACAGCAGGCAGCGGCCCGCCACGGCAACCGTCGGGACGCCGGCGCCCGTGGCCGCACGCAGGACGCCGACGGGGGCCTTGCCGTGCAAGGACTGCGTGTCCAGGGAGCCCTCGCCGGTGATGACGAGGCGGGCGTCGCGGACCGCGATGGAGAAGCCCAGGAGGTCGAGCAGCAAGGAAATACCCGGCCGCAGGCGAGCGCCCAACGCCGCCAGCGCCGCGAAGCCCACCCCGCCCGCCGCGCCGGCGCCCGCGGCCGAGGCGGACGAAGGACCCAGCACCGAAGCCCAGTGGCGCAACCCGGCTTCCAGCACGGCAACATCCTCAGGGCTCGCACCCTTCTGCGGCCCATACACCGCCGCCGCACCCGAAGGACCCAGCAGCGGGTTGTCCACGTCGCAAGCCAGGTCGATGTCCACAGCAGACACACCGGACAAGTCCACAGCAGACACCGAAGCCAACCCGATACCGCCGAGAGGCACCGCGGCGCCGGAAGAATCCAGCACCCGCGCCCCCAATGCCGTCAGCATCCCGGCACCACCATCCGTGCACGCACTCCCGCCGACGCCCAGCACGATCCGCGCCGCCCCGGCCGCCCGCGCCGCCGCGATCAGCTCACCTGTGCCATAACTCGACGCAGTCAGCGGCGCAGGCAGCCCACCCGGCAACCGCTGCAAACCGGAAGCCTCGGCCAGCTCCACCACGGCAACGTCACCCCGCAGCGCGAAGAACGCCGTGATCCGCCGACCCGTCGGCCCGGACACGCGCACCGGCACCCGGCGGAACCCGGCGGCGACGGCGGCGGCCACCGTGCCGTCACCGCCGTCCGCCACCGGGAGCTCGACCACCGGCTCGTCGCGGGACACCGCACGCAAGCCGGCAGCGACCGCCGAAGCGACCTGCGCCGCCGTGAGCGAGCCCTTGAACTTGTCGGGCGCGACCAGCACTGTCATGACTGAGACCGGAACGACCGCCAGTCACCGATCTCGGTGATGTCGCGCAGCTGCACGTGGGACGTCTGCGGCCGGCGCAGCAGCATCGCGAACGCCGAGCTCCCGTCCGCCAGCTCGATCACGCCCAGCTCCAGCTCGGGCGGTTCCGCCGGCAGTACCCGGTCCCGCAGCGCGTCCAGGGACACCTCGTACACCTCGCCCGCAACCGCACCGCCGCCGTGGGCGACCGGGACCAAAGCCGGGCACTGGCCACCCACGGAGTAGAAGCGGTACTTCGGCGCGGTGGTCGTCGACGCGACGAGAGGGGCGCCGTCGAGCAGGTGGTGCAGCGGTTCGCCGCGCATGGCGCCGCCGTTGAGGAACATCAGGGTCACAGCAGTTCCTTTCCTTCGAGCTACCACAGCTACAAGATCGCCTTGACGACGTCGATTCCGAAGTAGACGGTGAACACCAGCGCCAGCACCGTGAGGATCCAGCCGGCCTCGCGCCACTTACCCTTGCACGTCTTGATGAGCACGAACGCGATCAGGCCCGCGCCCACACCGTTGGTGATGGAGTACGTGAACGGGATCAGCGCGACGGTGAGGAACACCGGGATCGTGTAATCACTGTCCTGCCACGGGATGTTGCGGCACTGCGCCACCATCATCCCGCCGATCACCACGAGCGCCGGCGCCGCGGCCTGCGCGGGGACGATGCCCGCGATCGGCGTGAACAGCAGCGTCGCGGCGAACAGCGCGCCGGTGACCACGCTCGCGAGCCCGGTCCGCGCGCCCTCCCCCACGCCGGCCGCCGACTCGAGGAACACGGTGTTGGGCGAGGAACCCGAGAGCCCGCCGGCGATCGCGCCCGCGCCGTCGACGAACAGGATCCGGCCCATCCGCGGCACGCGGCCGTCCTTCGACAGCCCGGCTTCGGCCGACACGCTGGTGATCGTGCCCATCGCGTCGAAGAAGCCGGACAGCACGAGAGTGAACAGGAAGATCGTGGCGGTCAGCGCACCCGCTGAAGCGAAGCCGCCGAACAGGTCGATGTGGCCCAGCAGCCCGAAATCGGGTACCGCCACCACGTGGCTCGGCAGCGTCGGGGTGGTCAGACCCCAGTTTCCCACATGGAATCCGTCGTGCAGCACCACGGCGAGCACGGTGGACACCGCGATGCTGATCAGCACCGCGCCCGGGACTTTGCGCGACATCAGCACCGTCATCAGCAGCAGGCCGAAGCAGAACACCGCGATCGGCCAGCCGTCGAGGTGCCCGTCGAAACCGAGCCGAACGGGCACAGTGGACTCGGCCGAGTCCGGCGTACGCGTGACGAACCCGGCGCTGACCAGGCCGACGAGCGCGATGTAGAGCCCGATGCCGACCGTGATCGCCATCTTGAGCGGCGCGGGGATCGCGTTCATGATCCGTTCCCGGATCCCGCTCACGGCCATCAGCACGATGCAGACGCCTTCGAGCACCACGAGCCCGAAGGCCTGGGGCCACGTCATCGCCGGCGCCATCTGGAACGCGACGATGCCGTTGATCCCGAGACCCGCAGCCAGCGCGAGCGGCGCGTTGCCGACGAGTCCCATGAGGATGGTCATCACCGCGGCCGCCAGCGCGGTGGCCGTGGTGACCTGGGCGGCGCTGAGCTTCGCGCCGGTGATGTCGGCGGAAGCGCCGAGGATGAGCGGGTTGAGCAGCACGATGTAGGCCATCGCGACGAACGTGGTGATGCCGCCGCGCACCTCGCGGCCCACGGTCGTGCGGCGGGCGGTGATGTCGAACAGTCTGTCCGCAATGGACTTGCGGGCCGGTCCTGGAGCCGGGGTCACAGCGTCGTCGATGTGGACCTGGGTCATGCGTCCTCCCCTTGCCGGTGGGTGTGCTCGGCCGCGCCCCGCATTCGGACGGGGCGGGCAAGCCGGACGAATTTGCGTTTTTGTGGTGCTCCGGTCAGCACCGGGATGTGCCCGGGTACGGGCTTCCGGTGTCGGGCGTGTCTGTATCGGGCCTGTCTGTATTGGGCCTGTCTGTATTGGGAACTGCGGGGCCGGACCGGGGAGAACCGCCGGCCCCGAGTGCCTAGTAGTCGACGCGGTCGGGCCGGTCCAGCCAGGCGTCGAACGGTGCGAAGCCGTCCTTGAGGGACAGCCGGGAAACGGGTACTTCCCAGGTTTCGCGGGGCTTGTCGAACAGTTCGTAAAACGCGCGGTCGTCGAAACCGGCCTTGGCCGCGTCGTGGCGGTCGGCCGCGTAGACCACGCCGTCCACCCGCGCCCACAGCGCGGACGAAAGGCACATCGGGCACGGTTCGCAGGAGGACACGAGCACGCAGCCGGTGAGCTTGAACGTGCCGAGCGCCTGGCAGGCCGCGCGGATGGCGACCACCTCGGCGTGGGCCGTGGGGTCGAGCGAGGGGGTGACGCGGTTGACACCCGTCGCGATGATGTCACGGCCCTTGGCGACGAGCGCGCCGAACGGGCCGCCGCCGTCGGCGACGTTGCGGGTCGCGATGCGCACGCTCTCGAGGAGCCATTCACGCTCGAGGTCGGCGTCGAGGGAGAGGGTCATTTCGCTTGCGCTCCAGACAGTTCCAGTGAGTCGGCTCAGGTTCCGGTGATGTGCTCGGGCCGGATCGGGACGCGGGGCAGTTCGAGGCCGGTCGCCGCGCGTATGGCGTTGGCGACCGCCGGCGTCGAGGAGATCGTGGGCGGCTCTCCGACGCCGCGCACGCCGTAGGGCGCGTGCGGGTCGGGCCGCTCCAGCACGTCGATACGCATCGGCGGCATGTCCAGCACGGTCGGGATGAGGTAGTCGGTGAACGACGGGTTGCGCACCTTTCCGTCCAGCACCTGGATCTCCTCCATCACGGCCAGGCCGAGACCCTGCGCGGACCCGCCTTGGATCTGGCCGAGCACCGCGTCGGGGTTCATCGCCTTGCCCACGTCCTGCGCGCAGTCGAGCTGCACGACCTTGACCAGGCCCAGCTCCACGTCGACGTCCACCACCGCGCGGTGCGCGGAGAAACCGTACTGCACGTGGGCGTCGCCCTGGCCGGTCTCCGGGTCGAGCGGGTAGGTCCTGCGGTGGTGGAACTCCCGGGTCTCCTCGACAATCTCGTCGCCGAGTAGGTCCACAAGGGGCGTGACGACCTCACCGTCGCCGGCCACGATCTTGCCGCCCGCCAGCGACATCCCTTTCGCATCACGGCCCAGCCGGCGTTCGGCCAGTGCATAGACCGCGTCGGCCACCGCACGGCACGCATTGCGCACGGCACCACCGGTCACGTAGGTCTGCCGCGACGCCGAGCTCGAACCCGCGTCGCCGACGCTCGTGTCGGCCGGGTGCACGGTCACCCGCGGCACGCCCAGCTCGGTGCGCGCGATCTGCTGCTGCAACGTGACGAGCCCCTGGCCCACCTCGGCCGCGGCCGTGTGCACCATCGCCACCGGCTCGCCGCCGATCACCTGCAGCCGCACGCGGGCGGTCGAGTAGTCGTCGAGGCCTTCGGCGTAGGAGATGTTCTTGATGGTCACGCCGTAACCGACCCCGCGCACCACGCCTTCGCCGTGGGTCACATTGGACGCTCCGCCGGGCAGGTCGCGGATGTCCGCGTTCTCACCACGTTCCGGCGGCAACGGCATGTCCTTCAGCCGCTGGATCAGCTCGGCCACGGGAGCCGGGAAATCGACGAGCTGGCCGGTGACGTTGGTGGAGCCCTCGCTCATCGCGTTGCGGATCCGCAGGTCGGCGGGGTCCATGCCGAGCGCCGTGGCGAGTTTGTCCATTTGGGACTCGTACGCGTACGTCGGCTGCACCGCGCCGAGGCCGCGCATGGCGCCGCACGTCGGGTTGTTGCTGTACACGCCCCAGCCCTCGATCTTCGCGTTCGGCACGTTGTACGGGCCGACGCTCAGCGTCGTGCCGTTGCCGACCACCACCGGTGTCTTCGACGCGTAGGCGCCACCGTCGAAGTACAGCCGGGCGCGCACGTAGACCAGATCGCCCTCGCGTGTGGCGCCGTGTTCGTAGTACATCTTCGCCGGGTGCCGGTGTACGTGGCCGAAGAAGGACTCCTCGCGGTTGTAGACCATCTTCACGGGCCGGCCGGTGCGCAGCGCGAGCAGGCACGAGTGGATCTGCATCGACAGGTCCTCGCGCCCGCCGAACGCGCCACCGACGCCGCTGAGTGTGAGCCGCACCTTCTCCAGCGGCAGGCCCAGTGCCCGCGCAGTCTGCTTCTGGTCCACGTGCAGCCACTGCGTGGCGAGGTAGAGGTCCACGCCGCCGTCGTCGTCGGGCACGGCAAGGCCGGACTCCGGGCCGAGGAAAGCCTGGTCCTGCATGCCGATCTCGTAGACGCCGGACACGACCACGTCGGCCTTCGCGGCCGGGTCACCCTTCACGATGCGTTGGTAGCGCACGAGATTTCCGCCAGGGTGCAGCTTCGGCAGGGTCTCGTCGTGGGCCGCGCGCTCGGGATCGGTGACCGGTTCGAGCACCTCGTACTCGACCACGATGTGCTTGAGCGCCTGCCGCGCGATCTCCGGGTGGTCGGCCGCGAGGATCGCCACCGGCTCGCCCTGGTAGCGCACGCGGTCCTCGGCCAGCGCCGGCGTGTCCTGGTACTTGAGGCCGTAGAGGTTCTCGCCGGGCACGTCCTCGTGCGTCAGCACCGCGTGGACGCCAGGCTGCGCCAACGCCCGGGAGACGTCGAGGCGCACGATTCGCGCGTGCGGGTGCGGGCTGCGCAGCGTGGCGCCCCACAGCATGTCCTCGTGCCACAGGTCCGAGGAGTACGCGAACTCGCCGCGCACCTTGAGCGTGCCGTCGGGTCGCAGCGGGCTCGTGCCGATGCCGCCGGTGACGGTGTCGGCCAGCTCCTGCGGTGAGCGGGCCGGGGCCGGGCGCGTCATGCGTGCTCCTTCCGCGCGGCCGCGAGCCGGACCGCGTCGAGGATCTTCTCGTACCCGGTGCAGCGGCACAGGTTCCCGGCCAGGGCCTCACGAATCTCGGCGTCGCTCGGGTTTTCGGTGCGCGCCACGAGATCGTGGGCGGTCACCAGGAGCCCGGGTGTGCAGAAGCCACATTGGACGGCGCCGCATTCGACAAAGGACTCCTGGATCGGGTCCAGGTTCTCACCGTCGGCGAGACCTTCCACCGTGCGCACCTCGCGGCCCTCGGCCTGCCCGGCCGCGACCAGGCAGGCGCACGCCGGCACGCCGTCGAGGTACACCGTGCACGAGCCGCACTCGCCCTGCTCGCACGCGTTCTTCGAGCCGGCGAGGCCGAGCCGTTCGCGCAGCACGTAGAGCAGGCTTTCGCCTTCCCAGACGTTGTCCGTCTGGCGCTGCTCGCCGTTGACGATCACGTTCACACGCATTCCGTGCGCCTCCCTCCGCAGTATTCGGTCCAGGCCCAGCCGAGCGTCCGCCGCGCCAGCACCGACAGCGCATGGCGGCGGTAGTCGGCGCTGCCGCGCACGTCGTCGATGGGCGCGGCCGCAGCGGCCACCAGCTCACCGAAGCGGCGTTTCACCGAGTCGGCGAGCGCACGCGGCCGGTCCCACTGGTCGTCGGCCGCCAGCTCGCCCGCGAGGAACTCCTCGGCGTCGAACGCGCGGCGCGGTGTCGGGGCGGCCGAGCCGACGCCCGTGCCCACGCGGCGTTCGGCCGGGTGCACCGCGAGGCCGAAGGCGCAGACCGCGATCACCATCGCGTTGCGGGTCCCCACCTTGCTGAACTGCTGCGGCCCGCTCGCCGGTGCCAAGTGGACGGCCGTGATCAGTTCGTCGGGTTCGAGCACATTTCGCTTCACACCAACGTAGAAGTCCTTCGCCGCCACGCGCCGGGTGCCGCGGGTGGACGCGATCTCCACCTCCGCGTCGGCCGCGAGCAGCGCCGGGTGCGAGTCACCCGCGGGCGACGCCGCGCCGAGGTTTCCGCCGACGCTGCCGCGGTTGCGGATCTGCGGCGAGCCGACCGTGCGGGCCGCCATCGCCAGTCCCGGCAGCCGGTCGCCCAGCTCCGCGATGATCCGCGTGTACGGCGTCGCGGCCGCGATCCGGATGCGGCCTTCCTCGACGTCGTAGCCGTAAAGCTCGCTGACGCGGTTGAGGTCGAGCAGCGCCGACGGGCGGCGGTGGTCGAAGTTGATCTCCACCATCACATCGGTGCCGCCCGCGATCGGTACGGCGTCGGGGTGCGCCGCCTTGGCCTCGAGGGCCTCGGCGAGCGTGGTCGGGCGCAGGAACTCCACTTCGGCCTCCGTCTCAGGACCAGGCCGGTCCGGCGGGCGGCGCGTCGTCGCGCAGCACGGTGCCCTCGATCAGCCCGTACGGCCGGTCTGTGGCGTGGAAGACCTCACCGGGGTTGTCGAGGCCGAACGGCGACAGGTCGGTGAGGAAGTGGTGCTTGTTCGGCAGCGCCAGGCGCACCTCCACGATCTCTGGCACCGTCTCGAGCACGCGCGAACCCATCGCGTAGAGCGTCTGCTGCAGCGACTGGCTGTGCGTTCCACCGAAGGCGTCGAGCAGCGAGGCCAGGGCCGTGTCGTACGCACCGGCCCAGTCAACGTCTTCGCCGGAGAAGCGCCAGCTCGCGTTGACGGCCGTGGCGAGGATGCGGTCCTTGGTCTCCGGCAGCGTCGTGTAGCCGTCGCGTGGGAAGCCCCAGAACTCCGAGCCGGTGGTGTTGAGCACCGTGAGGTCCTCGACGCCGCCGAGCACCCAGGCCTGCGCGCCGTCGTAGTGCACGGTCGTGGTGCGCGTGCCGCCGCCCGAGCGCGCGAACGAGTGGTGGGCCGGCTGCCCGCCGACCGTGAGCCGCTGCCACGGGTACGACTCCACGTGGACGCGGGCGCCGTGGATGCTCTCCTGCGTGGTGACGAAGTGGCGCGCGAGGCGCAGCGCGTAGTCCTCGATCTCGCCGACGCCGTCGCGGGCGAACGCGAACACCGTGTTCTTCTGCGTGTCGGTGGCCAGCACCTTGTCGTTGGCGCCGGTGAGGTGAGTGTCGCTCATGTCGCCGGACAGCGAAACGCTGACGTTGAGGTCGGTGATCCGGTGCTCGTCGCCGTCGCGGTCGACGCGCACGACCCGGTTCTCCGCCTTTCCGTAGCGGTTGTCGCCCAGAACGATCGCCATGGTGTTCCTTCCCTTCGCTCGTCGGTCAGTAGACACGCCGTGACGTGGCGCGGACCACGGCAGATCCACCGAAACCGGGTGGGCGTCGAGGGTGGTTTTTCGTAGGTTCCTCCAAACGACGGCGGCCCTGGCGTGTGCGCTACTTGAGCCTGGAAGGAGGTGCCGCGTGCGGCTGGGTGCGCTGCTGGACACGCCGGAGCTCGGGCTGACCCTGCTCACCGGCGAGTCGGCGCTGGACCGCGAGTTCGGACGCGTCTTCCAGGCGACACTGCAGGACCCGACGCGGTACCTCAGCGGCGGGGAGATCGTGCTGTGCGGCATGCGCTGGCTGCCCGGGCCGTCCGAGGCCGAGGAGTTCGTGGGCGTGCTGGCGGCGGCGGGCGTGGTCGCGCTGGGTGCCGGGACGGCGGAGGTGGGCGGGCCCGTGCCCGAGCACCTCGTGGAGTCGTGCCGGCGGGTCGGGCTGCCGCTGTTCGAGGTCCCGCTGTCGGTGTCCTTCGCGACGGTGACCGAGCGCGTGATCCTCGGCCTGGCCGCCGAACGTTCCGCCCCCGCGCACGACTCGCACCGGCGGCTGGTCGCGGCCGTGACCAGCGGTGATGGCCTTCCCGCGCTCGTTTCCGCGGGCGCTTCCGAATTGGGCGTGGACTGCTGGGTGCTGAGCGCGACCGGCCGGCTGATCGCCGGCACGGGTTCGCCGCCTTCCGATGCGCGCCGGGCCGCCTTGGCGCGCCGGTTCCTCCGCGCGGAACGCCTCCCGTTGACCGTCCCCGGCGACGACGGTCCCGTCACGCTGCTGGCCGCCGCCAGCCGCTCGGGCCACCGCGTGGCGAGCTGGTTCCTGGTGGCCTCCGGCGACATCGGACGGTGGGCTGTTTCCCGGCGCGAACTCGCTCTGGAGCTGGCTCCGATGATCGGGCTGGAGCGTTCCCGCGTCGACGAGGCCAAGCGCATCGAGAACCGGGCGGCCGAGCCGCTGTTGCGGTTGGCCCTCTCCGACGACGCTTCCCCGGCTTCGTTGTCCGCGCGGCTCGCGGCGCTGGACTTCCCACCTTCGGCGCACGTCGTGACCCTCTCCGCCGCAGTCGACGGCGGCGGCCCAGGCCTCACCCAGGTGCTGGTGGAGGAGCTGCTCGCTTCGGCCCCCGCCCCCACGCTGGTGGCCACCGTCGACGGCGAGACCTTCGGGTTGTTCCCGGCTCACGACCGCCTGGGCCGCCTCGCCGAGACCCTGCGCGAGTCCGTCCGCGCGGTCGAACCCGCCCTCGGCTCCGCCCGCCTGTCCGTCGGCCTCAGCCGCGCGCCCGACGCGGCCGGCCTGCGCTCCGGCCTCCAGGAGGCGCGCCACGCCCGCACGCTGGCCGCCCTTTCGCCGGGCCGCGCGGCCGTGCTGGCGGGTGACGAGGTGGCCTCCCACCTGCTGCTGCTGGCCGCCGTCCCCGACGACCTGCGCCGCTCCTTCGGCGAGAAGGTGCTGGGGCCGGTGCTGGCGTACGACGCCGCCCACGGCTCGGAGCTTCTCCCGACCCTGAAGGCTTTCCTCGAGCACTCCGGCTCCTGGACCCAGACCTCGGGCACGCTGCACCTGCACGTGAACACCCTGCGGTACCGGATCTCGCGCGTCTCGGAGCTGACCGGCCGCGATCTGGGCCGTTTCGCGGACCGGGTGGATCTCTACCTGGCGGGGTGTTTCACGCAGGACTGGGGTTGGTCGTGATCAGCACTTCCCGCTCCCAGACGCCCTGCGTGTGCAGGCGCCAGTAGTGCTCGGCGACGACGTCCGGGTCGAACGCCGTGCCCTTCTCCACGGTGCCGCCGACAGTGACCGTGGCGAAGTGCAGCGTGGGGTACTGCTCGGCGAACAGCGCCGTCACCGTGCGGAGGCCGGCCTTGCCCAGCGAGAGGCTGGTGTAGGCGGCTTTAGGCTCGGGCATCCCGCCGGTGGTGAGGAACGTCCCGTGGCCGCGCTCGGCCATCCGCGGCGCGAGGTGCGCCGCGGCGAGGTAGGCGCCGAGGACGTTGACGCGCCACAGCCTGAGGTGCTCTTCGGCGCCGAGCTCCCCCGGCGCGTCCCTGCGGATGACGGCGGCGTTGTAGACCACGACGTCGGGCAGTCCTTGGTCTTCGATCACCGCGTCGAGCGCCTGGCGCAGGGACTCCTCTTCTCCGACGTCGGCCACGTGGGTCACGGCGTCGACCCCGAGGTCCTTGGGCTGCCGCGCAACGGCCGCCACACCGAACCCCTCCCGCGCGAACCGCCGCGCGACCGCCGCCCCGATCCCCGGCCCCGCCCCGATCACGACGATTCCTGCCATGAGTCGACGGTAGCGCCGTGAAGCTCAGGCCTCGTCGATTTCCACCACGCTCGGCCGCCGCCCGGACGCGATGAACTCGTGCAGCCCGCGCCGCACGGTCGCCATCGGAACCACGACACTCGCCGGTACCCCGCTTCACGCCGGCGACCGACACCTGAACCATCGGCGGCACGACGTGCCCAGCCGTCTCCGCCACGATGCGATCAACGAGTTCATCCAGCTCGGCGACGGTGGGCACGCGGATGGCGACGTTGTCGTCGCCGCCGTTCGGCGTCCGGTCGTACCAGATGTCGAGCACTACCACTGATCGACTCCCAACTCGACGGGATCAAGCTCGCCGGGACTCGCCCGCATCTTCGCATCGGACAAAGCCGGCCGGCTGCCCTCTGAAGATGCGGGTTTCCGGCCTGCAGTGCCCTGCATGCTCAGGGTCAGGGCGCCGTGCCATGGCGGAGAGTTTGACCGGCCTGTTCGACGCGGCCGGCCGGCAGCTTGCCGAGCTCGACACTCACCCTTGCGTACGACGTCCTCGACCTGCACGCGCGTGACGTGGACGACCAAAACTCAACTCACCGACCAGTTGGTTGGTAACCTCACCGGATGGCGCGCGACGCGGAACAGACCAAGCAGCGGCTGCTCGAAGCCGCGATCAGCGAGTTCGCCGCATACGGGATCGCGGGGGCGCGGGTGGACCGGGTGGCCGCGGCGGCGGGGTGCAACAAGGCGATGATCTACTCGTACTTCGGCAGCAAGGAGGGGCTGTTCGACGCCGCGTTCGATGAGCGGACGGCGGCGTTCTTCGAGGCGGTGCCGTTCGACGCCGGGGATCTCGCGGGGTACACCGGGCGGGCGTTCGACTACTTCGACGAGCATCCCGAGACGTTGCGGCTCTCGACGTGGTACCGGCTCGAGCGGTCGGAGGCCGAGCACCTCGCGGCCATCACCGAGGTCAACGACGTCCGACTGCGGGAAATCGGGCGGGCGCAACGCGAAGGCGAGATCTCCGGGCACTTTTCGCCCGTGCAGCTGCTCGTGCTGATCCAAGCGCTTTCCGCGGCGTGGCACAGCACCAACCCGGAACTGGGGCCGCACCTGCCGAGCGCCCGCGCAGGGAGGCGGCGGACGCTCGTCGAAGCGGTTCAGGGATTGCTTGCACTGAAATAGCCAGCGGGGCTTTTCCCGCGAATTAACGAAAAAACAACGGTGCCGGCCAGAACGAGAGACGCCGAGGCCGAGAGCGCCAGTAAGAACCAAGGCGCGGCGAAGGGCGGAATTCCCGCGAAGGCCTCGACGCCGATCACCGCGGTGAGCACGGCGTCGGCGGCCACGGCGAGCCAGACGACGCGCAGGCGAGCCCGCTCGGGCAACGCGGTGAAGCGCAGCAGCCACGCGAGCCCGGGCAGTACGAGGATCGCGTGCATCGCCACGGCGTGCAGTGGTTTCAGCGAACCGGCGGTCGTGTAGGCCAGCTCAGGGGACCCGCCGCGTGCCTCGACGACACCGCGGGCGATCATCACCGCGCCGGTGGCGAGGGCGACCATCAGCACCAGCAGGCCGAAGCGCACGGCGACCAGCATGCTCGGCGCCATGCTGCCCGGCGAACGGAAAGCCGCAGCCGTGAAGCCCAAACCCGTCACCACGATCACGCCGCCGCCGGCCGCGAGCGACATCGACACCACCGTGTCGAAGCCGGTCTCGAAGTTGAAGTGCGACGGGACCCTTCGCCACGCCTGCATGGTCACGAGCACGACCTCCGCCACGCACGCCACGACGAACGCGCCGAGCAACCCGGCCCGGGCCCGCGGCCGCAGCACGACGTACGACGTCGCCCACGCCACCGACGCCAGCGTGAGACCGAACGACAACCCGAACGTGACCGCCTTGCGCAGCGACACCGGCCCGAGCCACGTGCCGCCGCTGGCCAGCAGCACCACCGCGTTCACGACGCCGCTCGCGAAGAGCACCGCCCCCACCACGTACGCGACGCGTTCCACGCGCCTGCCGTCCCGCCAGATGCGGCTCACGGCGTCCATCACCGGCTGAGTCATGACGTCAGTTTGGTGCTGTGACAACGTTTCGTCGTCCGCTCGGTGTCGACACCCGCGTACGCAGATTTACGTACACCGTCCATTGGGAAAACGCGAAAAAAGAGCACGTAAAGAACACATTGCAATTCCGGGATAACGCGTGGGCGCCGCCACTCGGCAGGAGGATGCGACTGCCGTGAGTGAGTTCTACTCTGAAGACATGTACATAGCCTTGCTCGCCTACACGGCGCCTCGAAACGAAGTCGACTACGCACTGGCAGAACACGCGGAGTGGTTGCGCACGCACTTCTCCCGCGGATTGTTCCTGGTTTCCGGAAAAGGGGACACCGAGCACGACCAGGTCATCCTCACCCGCCCCTGCGTGCGCGGCAAGCTGGACGCCGTGCTCGCCACCGACCCGCTCGTGGTCCAGCGCCTCGCGCACTACACCGTGATCGAATTCTCCGCCACTCGCACCTCCCACGAATTCCACGCCATCAACGAGGCACTCGCCTCCTGAAGTCGCCGGCCCGGGAGCAGGTGGCCTTCGGCGGTGTTGCCCGCCACCTGCCCGCCGTATCACCGTCGTGCGCTCGCCTATGATCGCGGGAACCGACGTTCCGGTACGGGAGAAGCCATGCACACGCCCGACCTCGTCTTCCGAGGCCGCCGCCTCACCAGCGATCGCGCGCTGGTGATGGCCATCATCAACCGCACCCCCGATTCGTTCTACGACAACGGTGCGACCTACCTCGAGACCCGCGCGCAGGACGCCATCCGCCGCGCGTGCGCCGAGGGCGCGGACCTCATCGACATCGGCGGCGTGCCGGCCGGCAAGGGCCCCGAGGTCACCACGGCGGAGGAGATCGCCCGCGTGGTGCCGACCGTCGAATGGGCGCGCGAGACGTTCCCGGACCTCGTGATCAGCGTCGACACCTACCGCGCCGCGGTCGCGGACGCCGTCTGCCGCGCCGGCGCCGACATTGTGAACGACAACTGGGCGGCCTTCGAGCCCGAGATCCTGGACGTCGCGGCCGAGCACGGCGCGGGGTACATCTGCTCCCACACCAACGGCCTCACGCCGCGCACCGAAGCCGCGAAGCCGCAGTACGACGACGTGGTCGGCGCCGTGATCGACGGCACCACCGAGCTCGCGAAGCGCGCGCTGGAGCGCGGGGTGCCGCGCGAAGGGATCATGATCGACCCCTGCATCGACTTCGGCAAGAACTCCTACCAGTCGCTGGAGCTGATGCGGCACACGCAGGCGCTCGTGGACACGGGCTGGCCGGTGCTGATGGCGCTGTCGAACAAGGACGTGATCGGCGAGACGCTCGACGTGCCCGTCGGCGAGCGCGTGATCGGCACGCTCGCGGCCACGGCCGTCGCGGCGCTGCACGGGGCCGCGATGTTCCGCGCCCACCAGGTCGTGGAGACGCGGCAGGTGGCGGAGATGGTGGCCAGCATCGTGGGCACGCGCCCGCCCGCGCACGTGGTGCGGTCGGTCTGATGCGCGAGATCTTCCCGGGCGCGCGCGACCTGGCCGAGGCCGACCTGGAGGCGCTCTACGCGTACCCGGCGCCCGGCAAGTGGCTCGCGGTGAACTTCGTGTCGAGCGCCGACGGTGCCGTCACCGTCGAGGGCCGCTCGGCGTCGCTGTCCACGCCCGCCGACCGCGTGATCTATCGGCTGGGCAACGACCTCGCCGACGTCGTGCTGGTCGGCGCGGGTACCGCCCTGCTCGAGGGCTTCAAGGGCATACGCCCCGACGAGCACTCCGCCGACCGGCGCCGCCGCCACGGCCTCGCGCCGATCCCGCCGGTCGCCGTGGTCACCGGCGGCGGCTCGCTGCGCGCGGACGCCCCGGTGATCACGAACGCCTTGGTGCCCACCATCGTCATCACCCACGCCGGCACCGACCCCGACCTACGCGCCGCCTGGACCGCCGCGGGCGCCGACGTGCTCGTGGCCGGCACGGACGCCGTCGACCTCCGCTCCGCCGTCTCGGCCCTCGTCTCCCGCGGCCTCACCCGCATCGACTGCGAGGGCGGCCCGCGCCTCTTCGCGTCCCTCCTGGCCGCCGACGCCGTCGACGAGCTCCGCCTGACGATCTCCCCCTTCCTCATCGCGGGCCTCGCCCCGCGCGCGGCTTTCGGCGACACCATCGACCCCGCGCGGCTCCAGCTGGCCTCGGTCCTGGAGGACGACGGGACGTTGATGCTGCGGTACCTGCTGCACTGACTCAGTCCACAGTGGATCGTCGACTTCACGCCAACAGCTCGAAATCCGCCTTCCCCAACGAAGTTCCGTTCACCTGGATCTCCAGCGCGTGCGCGCCCGGGTGGTAGACGCGGGTGGTGATGACGCGGAAGGAGTGGGTGCGGTCCAGGAGCAGCTCCGCGCCCGGGTCGAGGACGCGGGTGGTGAGCTTGAAGACCTTCGGTGTGGTGGTGCCGTTGGCTTTGCGGTGGTGCACGACGTAGTCGACGACCAGGTTCATCGGCGTGTCGCCCGTGTTGCGCAGCGTGCCGGTGAAGCCCAGTTCGGCGCCGATGGTCACCGAAGGCGCCGAGAGCACGAGACCGTCGAAGGTGATGCCGGACGGTGGCGCGAAGCCGAGCAGCGCCAACGCACCCGGGTCGCCTTGTTTGATCAGGGTGCGCAGGCCGTGTCGGACGAGTTGCGCAGTCTGTTTGTCACCGGAAGCACCCACCCAGCGGCCGGCCGCGGCCACCGCCGCCTCGGGACGCGCGCGGCTCAGATCGTTGAGGTGGTTGGCAACCGAACGCCGCACGTACGCCGAAGAGTCGCGGTGCAGCGCGTCGAGGATCGGCGCCGTGACGCCCGGCCGGGCGGTGATCGCCCCCACCCGGCGCGCCCACGGCAGCAGCGGCCGCGTGCCCTCCGAGGCCAGGCGGCGGACGTGCTCCGACGGGTCGGAAGTCCAGGTCAGCACCTTCGGCAACGCCCGGTCGAGATCCGCGTCGAGCAGCGGCCGGATGGCGAACTCCGCCGTGAGCCGCGGGGTCAAGGCGGCGAGCAGATCCAACGCGGCGTCGAACGCGACCGGCCCGCCGTCCGCCAGAGCCCGCGCCGAAGCCGCCTCCGAGACGGGCCAGATCATCCAGCCGGAGAACGATTCGTCGGCCAACGCCCGCTCCACGACGTCCGACAGCTCGCGGTAGCCGCCCGGCAGGTCGGCCAACAGTGCGTCGCGCACCGCGTCCGTGCGTTGCCGCAGCCCGAGCCCACCCAGGCGGACCCGGCGGAGCTCCCCGAACGCGACGCCGGGCGCGGCTGCCTTCATCGACGCGAGCAGCCCCCTGACGACCGCGTCGTTGAGCATCTCGTCAGCCAGCGGCATCCGCTTCTCCCCTCCATCAAGCGCTACATTCGTTACATGCCCATCCAGAACACCAGCGCCAAGGACCGGCTGCTCCTGGCAGCAGCCCAGCTCCTCGACGCGGCGGCCGGCGGACCGGTCTCGACCCGCGCGATCTGCGAGCGGGCCGGCGTGCAGGCGCCGACGCTGTACCACCACTTCGGCAGCAAGCAGGGACTGCTCGACACGGTGGTCAACTTCGGCTTCACCCAGTATGTGGAGAGCACCGACAAAAACCGCGCGGACGCCGATCCGGTCGAGCAGATCCGCGAGGGCTGGGACCGCCACGTGGACTACGGCCTGACCCACCCCGCCTTCTACGTGCTGCTCTACGGCCAGATCCAGCCCGGCGTCCCCTGCACCCTCACCTCCAGCGCCGAGGCGATGCTGCTGGAGCTGCTCACGCACGCCGCCCGCCAGGGCCGCCTGCGCGTGACCCCCGCCGAGGCCGCGCGGCAGATCGCGGCCGCCAACTCCGGCGTCACGCTCAGCCTCATCGCCCAGCCCGAAGACGCGCGCGACCTGGCGATGTCCCACCAGGTCCGCGACGCGCTGCTCGCCAAGCTGATCACCGACGAGCCCGCCGACGCGCCGTCGACAGTCGGCGCGCTGGCCGTCGCCCTCGCGACGGCGCTGGACGGGAAGAGCGAGCAGCTCACCCCGGTCGAGCAGACCATGCTGCGCGAGTGGCTGGACCGCCTCGCCTCCTAAGGCGACCCAGGTCACCTGGGCGACCTCATTTCACCCGAGTCGTGTCCAGCGGCGCCGGAGTTGGCCCGATGGATGCGGCAGGCCAGGGGCCGTGAACGAGGTGTTCCGCCTGATTAGGCGGTGAAACGGTCAGGCCGTGGCTGGATCGGCGGCTTTGGCCGCCCGCTCGATTTCCGCCCGCCGACGCTCCCAGAAGGCTGCATCCTGCCCCCGCCGGGCCATGCTTGCCGCATCCATCTCGACTTCGCCGTCCAACTGTTCGCGCAGGATGTCGGCGTGCCCGGCGTGCCGGCTGGTCTCCGTGAGCATGTGGACCAGGACGTTGAACAGCATCACGTCAGGACGTGGCCACCAGGGCACGTAGCCGGGCGAGTCGCCCCGACTCGCAACGACCTCTGCTGCCTGAACGTCCGCAAGGTTCAGGCCGGGTGGGGGACATCGAGGCCAGATCTATTGACCGCGGGCCAGATCCACTGACAAGGCTGGACCGCCTCGCTTCCTAACGTCGATACATTTGCTACAGTCCTCTACATAACAAATATAGAGGAGGATCCGGCATGCCAGCAGCACTCGGCCGGTACGGCGCGTGGATGAGCCCCGCCACCGACGACAAGACCCGCAAGAAAGTGGCCGTGGAAGCCGAAAAACTGGGCTACGCCACGGTGTGGTTCGGCATCGGCGCGAGCTCCGTCGAGGATCTGGGCTACTTCGAGGAAGTCCTCGACGCCACTGACCGGATCACCGTCGCCACCGCGATCGTGAACATGTGGACCAACGACGCCGGTCGCATCGCCGCCGCCTACCACCGCCTCACCGAGCGGCACGGTGAGCGGTTCGTTCTCGGCGTCGGCGTCGGGCACCCGGAGTCGATCACGACGTACCAGAGTCCGTACCAGAAGATGGTCGCCTACCTGGACCAGCTCGACGCCGAAGGCGTGCCCGCCGAAGCCCGCGTGCTCGCGGCGCTGGGGGACCGTTCGCTCGAACTCGCCGCCACGCGGACGCGCGGCGCGCACCCGTACCTCGTCGTGCCGAAGCACACCGAGCACGCGCGGGCGGTCCTCGGCCCGAGCGCGCTGCTGGCGCCGGAGCACAAGGTCGTGGTGGACGACGATCCCGTGGCCGCCCGCGCGATCGGCCGTCCGTTCGTGCACAAGCCCTACCTCGGCCTGCGCAACTACGTGAACAACCTGCGCCGCCTCGGCTACACCGATGCCGACGTCTCCGGTGAGGGCAGCGACCGCCTCATCGACGACCTCGTCCTCCACGGCACGCCCGCCGCGATCCACGGCCGGCTGGCCCAACACCTGAACGCCGGCGCCGACCACGTCGGGGTCCACGTGCTGGGGCCCGACCCGTTGACGGGCTACCGCCGGCTCGCCGAAGTGCTTTTGTGAGCGAACTGCTGCACGGCCTCGTCGGCCTTGTCGAACGCCGCCCGCGCCGCCGAGAGGTCCTCGGCCGCGCGGGCGGCTCGGGTTTCCGCGTCCGCCAGGCGTTCGCGTAGCTCGGCCAGGCGAGCGTCGGCCAGTTCGGCGATGCGTTCGGTGCGGACCAGGGTTCGTGAGGCTTCGGCTCGTTCGCGCGTGGCGGCGGAAGCCTTGCGCTGCCACTCTTCGCGGGCGACGCGTTCCCGTTCGCGGTCCGCATGGTCCTTTTCGGACTTCTCGCGCGCGGCCTTCTCGTCGGCCTGCTTGCGGCGGGTGTTTTCCTTGGCCGGCGCGGTTTTCCGCTCCGGAGCGGGCTTCTTCTTCCGTGGACCCGAAGCAGCGGGCAACGACAGCCACTGGTCCACATCCTGGTGCGCCACCGACGTCAGCCGCCCCGCCAGCACGAGCCGCGCGACGTCCGGGTCCGCCACGACCGTCTCCAGCGTCTCCTCCACCTCACGCGCGACGGAGTCGCTCAGGTCCGGCGCGTCGCGCAGGACCCCGCGCACCAGCTCGGCCCGCCGCTGCGCCAGCTCCCGCAGCTGCTCGCCGGCGAGGCTCGCGTGCGCGGCACGCAGCCGGTCGCCCAGCTCGGCCAGCTCCTCGAGCGCCGAGGAACCGTCGCGAGCCAGCCGGTTGACGAAGAAGGCCGCGGTCGTCGGCTTGCGCAGTGCCTGGATGCGGCGCGCGAGCTCGGCGTCGCCCGCTTGTTTGGCCGCACGGGCCGCGGCTGAGCGCGACGCGACGAAGTCCGCGGGCTCGCCCGCGTAGAGGTCATCGGCGACGGTGTCGAAATCCGGTGCTGCCACCGCACCACGGAACCACACCGGTAGTCCGAACGCGACGTATCACGTACGGTGGACGCCTCGGCAAAGCCGAAAGCCGCAGGTCAAGCGAGACAGGTCCAGGGACGGTGCCCATGACGCCATCGGGCAGGCTCGCGCTGACGGCCAGCCCCCTGGTCGCCGGCGCGCTGCAGGCGCTCCAGCGCGTGACCGGGCTGCCGGTCGCGATGGGCGGGCCCGTGTCGGCGGGGTCGAGGACGCTCGTGATCGACCAGCTGCGCGGCACGGCCACGGGCTCGCTGCAGCACCTGCGCGTCGACACCGGCGCCGGGCTGGGCGGCAAGGCCGTGGCGCTCGGGCGGCCGTCGACGGTCATCGACTATCTCAACGCGCAGGGCATCACCCACAAGTACGACCGAGCCGTTGCGCCGGAGCAGCTGCGGGCGATGGTCGCGCTGCCGGTGCGCGTGGGCGCGTCGACGCGCGCGGTGCTGTACGCGGCGACGCGCGATTCGATCACCTTCGGCGACCGGATCCTGCGCGCGGCGAGCGCGGTCGTCGCACGGCTGGAGCGCGACATCGAGGTGGAGGAGGAAGTCCGGCGCCGGGTGGCGACACCGCCGCCGGGTGAGCGCCACGACCTGCACGCCGAGCTCCTCGCGATCGCCGGTTCGATGCACGACGACGAGGCCCGCGCGCGGCTGCTCGAAGTGTGCGAACGCCTGCGTCCGGCCGAGGCACCGCCGGGGATCACGCTGTCGCCGCGCGAGCTCGACGTGCTGCGGCTCGTGCGCGAGGGCTGCACCAACGACGAGATCTCCGAGCGGCTCGGGCTGCTGCCCAACACGGTCAAGTCGTACCTCAAGCACGCCATGCGCAAGCTCGACGTCAGCAACCGGATCCAGGCGGTGAACCGGGCCCGCGCGGCCGGCCTGTTCGGCTGAGCACCCCCTTTGTGGGGTGGCCGGGTGGTCACCGCGCGGGCATCATCGCCGCACGGGCAGCGCTGCCCGTTCGACGCGAAGGGATCGGCACGTGTTCTACGACCTCGCTGTCCGCGATTTCCTCGACCGCGCGGAAACGGTGTACCCGGACCGGATCGCGGTGGTGGACGAACCCGACCAGCCCGCGGCCTCGTGGGGCGCGATCACCTACCGCGAGCTGGCCCGGCGGGCCCGCAAGCAGGCCGCGAACCTCGACGCGCTGGGCGTGCCCGTCGGCGGGCGCGTCGCGATCGTTTCGCACAACTCGGCGCGGCTGCTCACGTCGTTCTTCGGGGTTTCTGGGTGGGGCCGCATCCTGGTGCCGGTGAACTTCCGGCTCGCCCCGGCGGAGGTGCGCTACATCGTGGAGCACTCGGGCGCCGAGGTCGTGATGGTCGACCCGGAGCTGAAGCCGCTGCTGGACTCGGTCACCGCGAAGCACGTGTTCGTGCTCGGCGAGCACGACGAGCAGATCTTCGGCGGCGACGGCGAACCGCGCCCGTGGACGCCCGACGAATCGGCCACCGCCACGCTCAACTACACCTCGGGCACCACCGCGCGGCCCAAGGGCGTGCAGCTGACGCACCGCAACCTCTGGCTCAACGCCACCACGTTCGCCTTGCACACCACGCTCAACGACAACGACGTGCTGCTGCACACCCTGCCGATGTTCCACTGCAACGGCTGGGGCATGCCCTACGGCGTCACCGGTCTCGGCGCGCGCCACATCGTGCTGCGCAAGGTCGACGGCACGGAGATCCTGCGCCGCGTGGAGGAACACGGCGTCACGATCATGTGCGCCGCCCCCGCCGTGGTCACCGCGGCGCTCGACGGCGCCGCGAAGTGGGACGGCGAGATCCCCGGCCGCGACCGCGTGCGAATCGTCGTGGCGGGCGCGCCGCCGCCGACCCGCACCATCGAACGCGTGCGCGCCGAGCTGGGCTGGGAGTTCATCCAGATCTACGGCCTCACCGAGACGTCGCCGCTGCTCACGGTCAACCGCTTCCGCTCGGAGTGGGAAGACCTCGACACTCACGAGCAGGCGAAGCTCCTGGGCCGCGCGGGCGCGCCGGCGCTGGGCGTGCGCGTGTCGATCGACACCGACGGCGAGGTGCTCGTCCAGTCGAACATGAACCTCGACGGCTACTGGGAGAACCCGGACGAAACCGCCCGCGTGCAGGCGGGCAACTGGTTCCACACCGGCGACGGCGGCCGCTTCGAGGACGGCTACCTCTCCATCGCCGACCGCAAGAAGGACGTGATCATCACCGGCGGCGAGAACGTGTCCTCCATCGAGGTGGAAGACGCCCTGAACTCCCACCCGGCCGTGCGCGAGGCCGCCGTGATCGGCATCCCCGACACGAAGTGGGGCGAGCTCGTCACGGCCCTGGTCGTCACGGACGGCACCCCCGTGACGGCGGAGGACCTGATCACGCACTGCCGCGGCCACCTGGCCGGCTACAAGTGCCCGAAGCGTGTGGACTTCCTCGACGAGCTCCCCCGCACGGCGACGGGCAAGATCCAGAAGTTCAAGCTGCGCAAGCCGTTCTGGGAAGGCCAGGACCGGCAGGTGCACTAGGGAATCTCTGAAAAAGCCTTTTGTTTCAGAGTTCCGTTGCGGCTTCCCGCAGGTACGTCTCGAGCCGTCTGATCGGCGCGGTCACACCTCGCGTATCGAGTCGGCAGGTGTACAGACGACGGACGAGCGTGGGCTGCCGCATCGGGATAACCACCACGCTCGGGGGAGCGTCCGACAGCAACAACCGCGGCAGCAGTGCGACGCCGAGGCCCGCCGCGACAAGATTGAGTGCGGTACGGAAGTCCATGCCGTCGAAGTCCAAACGATGTCCGCTTCCCCGGACGCCGCTGACGGGCGACGCGGCCAAGTCGCGGACGTCGACCGCGGTGTTGATCCACGCGTCCGACGGCAGGTCGGCCGGGGTGACGCTGTCGGCTCCGGCCAGGGGATGACCGACGGGAACGACGACCATGATCGGATCGTCCATGAGGTGCTCTTGCCTGAGCCCGGCGGGCACTGGCTCGGGAGCGTGTTCGTAGTCGAAGGTGATGGCCAGGTCGATCTCACCCCGGAACAGCAGCGCATGCGTTTCGCGCTGCTCGAGTTCGCGGAGTGTGATGTGAACTGCCGGACGGGTCGACCGCAGGCGCGCGAGCGCAGCAGGAACGATGGAGGCTGCGGCGGAGATGAACGCGCCGAGCCGCACCTCGCCGACGGTTCCGTCCGCGAGCGCCGCGAGCTCGGTGGCGGCGTGGCTCATCGAGGTGGTGATCGCGGCCTCGGTGTCGAGAAGAACTTTCCCGGCCTCGGTCGCACGGACGGGCCGCCGGACCACGACTCGCGCACCGACTCGTCGTTCCAGTTCCGCGATCTGCTGCGAGACCGCGGACTGGGTGTAGCCCAGCTCGTCGGCGGCAGCGGCGAACGAGCCGAGCCGTACGACGGCCGCAAGGGTCACCAGATGCCGCGGATCGAACAGCCAAGACATGAAGTTAAGCGTAGCTTATCGAACGAGAAGAGATCATCGCTTGCGCTAATCCAGAGGCGTCGGTGACGCTGGACGCATGGACTTCACGCACTTCGACACCGCCATCGACACACTCCCCCGACGTCGGGTCGGGTTCTATCCCACTCCGTTCCACGCCTTGCCCAACCTGTCGGCGGCGTACGGGATCAACTTCTTCTTGAAACGCGAGGACCTGGCCGGCCCCGGTGCGATCAGCGGAAGCAAGATGCGTCTGGCCGAGTTCATCCTGGGGCGGGCGATCGAGGACGGGGTGACGCACGTGATCACCCAGGGCGCGTACTTGACCAACTCGGGGCTGCAGTTCGCCGCCGCCTGCCTGAGCGCACGAATCACGCCGATCCTGGTGCTGACGCGGAACGTGCCCCGGCACGGTGAACTCGGCGAGCTCCGCGGCAACTACCTGCTCAACAAAACAATGGGGGTCGAAACCCACGTCATCAACGTCACCGGCAGCACCGGAGACGCCCCGCGGATCACCGGCACCATCGCGAACCGCAAGGCCGAGCTCGAGGCACAGGGGCACAAGGTCCTCGTCGTCGGAGCCGGCGGTGCACACCCCGACGGCTTCATCGCGCACGCCCTGACCTTCCGGGAGATGCTCGAACAGTCCGACGCCGCAGGGGCCGAGCTCGACTTCGTCTACCACACGATCGGTACCGGGACCGCGCTGCCGGGGATGCTGGCAGCCAAGCTGAGCCTGGGCCACCCGGTGAAGTTCCGGTCGATCTCCATCCTGAAGTACAACGACGAAGACTGGATGAACCCCGGCGTGATCGTCGAACGGACCAAGGCGGTTCTGGCCACCTTGGGTGCGCCCGTACCCGACGACGCGACGATCCGTGCCGAGATCGACATCGACCAGCGCTTCATCGGCGAGGACTACGCCGTCGCGTCCCCCGAAAGCTCGGCAGCCATCCGCGAGCTGGCCCGAGCAGAGGGCGTCTTCGTCGGCCCCGTCTACACCGGCAAGGGACTCGCGGGATTGCTCGACCACGCCCGCAGCGGGCGGATCCCCGCCGACAGCAACGTCGCGTTCCTGCACACCGGAGACACCGGCAACCTGTTCGAAATCCCCCAAGTCGTCGGCCACATCACCGATTGACCCCGTGGCCCCCCGATGTCGGCGAGTTCGATCGGAGCGGCAGGTGAACTAGCCGCGCGGCTCGGCCGGCCGGTAGACGAGCTGCACCACCCCGTTGCCGAACACCTTCGATCGTTCCAGCGCGAAGTCCAGGTGCGGACCGTCGGCCGGGAACAGGCGGCGGCCCGCGCCGACGACGACGGGGTGTTGCAGGAGGACCAGCTCGTCGACGAGGCGGCGGGCGAGCAGCCAGCGCACGAGCGTCGCGCTGCCGCTGGTGAGGATGGTGCCGCCGGGGGCGGCCTTGAGGTCGCGGATCGCGGGTTCGAGGTCGCGCGGCAGGAGGGTGGTGTGCTGCCAGCCGACGGCGGTGAGCGTGGTGGAGGCGACGTACTTGCGGACGTTGTTCATGAACTCCGCGCCGGGGTCGTCCGTGCGGCCGGGCCACGCTTCGGCGAAGCCCTCGAACGTCACGCGGCCCAGCAGCATCGCGTCGGCGTCGGACATGCCGGCGCCGACGATGCGTTCGAGCTCGGGCGTCCAGTGCGAAAGCGACCAGCGGTCCGGCGCTTCGACGACGCCGTCCAGCGACACGAACAACGTGGACACGATCTTGCGCATCGGAGGGCTCCTCGTTCGGGGAGCCCCACTATCCCGGAGACGACCGGGATCGCGCAGACAAACCGAACGATCAACCCACTTGCCGCACCAGGTCGAGCGCGCGGCCGAGCGTCGACAGCCGCGCGTCGAGCGAGTCGCCCGCCGGGTAGAGGCGGACCGTGTCGACGCCGGCGTCGCGCCAGACGCGCAGCCGCGTGCGGACCATGTCCTCGGTGCCGATGAGCGTGGTGCCCAGGACCATCTCGTCCGTCACGAGCGAAGCGGCGCCGTCGCGGTCGCCGGACTGCCAGCGGTCGCGGACCTCCGCGGCGACCTCGGCCCAGCCCTGGCGGCTGTAGGCGTCGTTGTAGAAGTTGGTGCTCGCGGAACCCATACCCCCCAAGGAAAACGCGAGTTCCTTCTTCCGAGATCCCACCATGTCGCGCAACTCGTCATCATTTGCGGCGAACGCGACTTCCGCGCCCTGGCACACGTCGAGGTCGCCCCGCACGCGGCCGGACTTCGCGAGGCCGGCGTCGAGGTGGCTGAAGTACGCCGAAGCGCCTTCGGGCACGAAGCTGGTGCCGAGCCAGCCGTCGGCGACTTCGCCGGTGAGCTCCAGCATCTTCGGCGACAGCGTGGCCAAGTAGATGGGGATGTCCTCGCATGCTTTCGACGACAGCCGCATCGGCCGCGCCTCGCCCGGCAGCGGGATCTCGAAAGCCTTGCCGGAGAAGGAGATCTTCTCCCCCGCGAACGCGCTGCGCACGATCTGCACCGTCTCGCGCATCCGCGTGAGCGGCTTCGCGAACGGCACGCCGTGCAGTCCCTCCATCACCTGCGGCCCACTCGGTCCGAGGCCCAGTGAGAACCGGCCGCCGGACATGTCGGCGAGTGTCAACGCCGCCTGCGCCACCGCGACGGGCGTGCGCACACCGACCTGCATGATTCCGGAGCCGAGCTGCAGCCGCGAAGTGCGCCCCGCCAGGAAGCCGAGCACCGACGGCGCGTCCGAACCCCACGCCTCGGCGACCCAGCACACGTCGAGACCGAGTTTTTCAGCCTCCAGCACGAACTCCAGCGTCTCCGCCCAGCCGCCCGAGGCCTCGACCGTGGTCGCGGTGCGCATCAGCGCGCCGCCTCGACCCGGTCCTTGATCGCCGCGACGGTCGCGATCATCGCGTTCTCGAACTCGCGCATGCGCACGAAAACGATCTTCTCCTCCTTGTCCGGCATGCGGTCGATGGCGAACGACAGACCCGATCGCGCCGGCCCCATCTGCATCCACTGCGTGAGCTTCGTGCCGCCGTTCTCGGGCTCGAGCGTGAAGCGCCAGGTCGCCGTGGGCGTCTCCGCGTCCGCCACCGCCCACGCGAACACGCGCGGCTCGTCGTACTCGACGATGAACGACGTCGTCGACCACTCGCCGAGCGCGTCGTGCTTGCTGTAGCCCACGAAGGAGACGCCGAGCTTCGGGCCGGTCGCCCCGTCGCACCACTCGACACGCTGAAGCTCAGCGCTCATCTCGGGCATGCGCTGCACGTCGGACACGAACGGCCACACCGTCTCGGGAGCGCTGTCGATCCAGGTGGCCGCCTCGGCCGTGGGCTTGTCCGCGTACCGCGCGCCGGTCCACTCCATCGTGGTGCGCCTCCTCAGCTTCGACCGTCAAGGTGCCTCTGACCACGATAGTTTCGTAGTGAGACCCTCGTGTCAACGCGAGGTCGGCTCAGTGCGCGGCTTCCTGCTTCGCGAACCGCGCCTCGACGTCGGGCCGGTGCGCGATCTTCTCGGGGAAGCCGGGGCCGCGGCGCATCCGCGTGTCCTCGGAGGTGAGCGGCTCGCCGCAGTGCGCGCAGACGACCTCGGCGTGCGTGTCGTGGCCGCACTTCTCGTGGTGCGTCGTGATCGGCGGGCCGGCCTCACCGGCGAGCCAGCGGTCCCCCCACGCCGTCATCGCGATGAGGACCCCGAAGAAGTCCTTGCCCTTGTCGGTGAGCACGTAGTCGTAGCGCACCGGCTCGGTCTGGTAGGCCACCTTCTCCAGCAGACCCTCGTCGACCAGCCGGCGCAGCCGGTCGGCGAGGGTGTTGCGCGCGATGCCGAGCGCCTGCTGGAACTCGTCGAAGCGCGTGACGCCGTAGAACGCGTCGCGCAGCACGAGCGGCGTCCACCAGTCCCCGAGCAGGTCCATGGTCCGCGCGATGGAGCACGGCCACTGCGCGAAGGAAGTCCGTTTCATGGACGGGAGACTACGCCGTCTCAGTCTGAAACTCAGCTGTTGGAAGCTGTGATCAGGCGATTTCCACGCGGTGGCCGACGGTCACGTCCACGTGATCGGGCACCTCGTCGTGCTCGTCGCCGACCGAGAGCGTGCCCGCGGGCTCCACGAGCAGCACGGCCGCGCCTTCCTTCGAAGACGGCTTGTGGAACGTCCCGCGCGGCACCACGAACACCGAGCCGCGCCCCACGGTGACCACGCGCTCACCGGCGGGCTCCCGCAGGCCGATCCGGATCTCGCCGTCGAGGACCAGGAAGAACTCGTCGGTGTTCTCGTGGACGTGCCACACGTGCTCGCCGGAGAAGCGGGCGAGGCGGACGTCGTAGTCGTTGATGTTCGCGACGATGCGCGGGCTCCACACTGCGTCGAAGCCGTCGAGCACGGTCTGCAGATCGATGGGCTGGTTCATGCGATCGATCGTCGTCCTGTCGCCAGGCCACCGGGAGTGCTAGGAATAGCATATGTCGCAAGGATCCTCGCACCGCGTGGTGATGGTCGTGGACGACGGCTCGAATCCGTTCGAGATGGGCGTCGCGACGGAGCTGTTCGGCCTGCGCCGGCCCGAGCTCGGGCGGCCCTGGTACGAGTTCACGCTGGCCTCGGCGCGCGAGCGCGTGGGCATGCACCTGGGGATGTTCACGCTCTCGGGCATCGCGGGGCTCGGCGCGGTCGACGAGGCGGACACGGTGATCGTGCCGAACCGGCCGGATCCGCAGGTGCCGGCGGATGCCTCGGTGCTGTCGGCGATCCGGCGGGCGCACGCGCGCGGCGCGCGGCTGATGAGCTTCTGCACCGGCGCGTTCACGCTGGCCGAGGCGGGTGTGCTGGACGGGCTGCGCGCGACGACGCACTGGCGGTGGGCGGCCGAGTTCACCGAGCGCTACCCCGACGTGCGGTTGGAGCCCGACGTCCTGTTCGTCGACGAGGGCACGGTGCTCACGGCGGCGGGCAGCGCGGCGGCGATGGACCTTGGCCTGTACGTGATCCAGCGCGACCACGGCGCGGAGATCGCCAACGCCGTGAGCCGCCGCCTGGTCTTCCCCGGCCACCGCGACGGCGGTCAGCAGCAGTTCGTGGAACGGCCGGTGCCCGTGGTGCCGGACGCGTCGCTGGCGCCGTTGCTGGAGTGGGCGCGCGCCAATCTCGACCGGGCGTTGACCGTCGCGGACCTGGCCACGCGGGCGGCGACCAGCCAGGCGACGCTGCACCGGCGGTTCCGCGGCGAGCTGGGCACGACGCCGCTGGCCTGGCTGACGACGGAGCGGGTGAGCCTCGCGTGCCGACTGCTGGAACGCGGCGAGCTGCGGCTGGACCGCGTCGCCACCGAATGCGGGTTCGGGACGGCCGCCAACCTGCGGGCGCAGCTGCGGCGGCACACGGGGCTGAGCCCGTCGGAGTACCGGCGGCGGTTCGGGCCGGCGGCCTGATCAGTTCTCGAGCTCGCGCAGGGCGGCGGCGATCGCGTCGCGGTGAACGGCCGGCGGGTAGGTGGCAGGGTCGGCCGCGGTCAGGGCGTTGAGGCCTTCGACCAGGGCGATCAGGCGTTTCGCGGTCCGTTCGCGGCGCGGGTGAGCCCAGCGGGGGTGGCAGGCGCCGACGAGCCGCGTCACGCGGATGACGAACGAGCGGTTGTGCGCGCGGTGGCGGTCTGCCAGCTCGGGGTCTGCCAGGGCGGCGGCGAGGAAGCCGACCCAGACCCGGGCCTCGTCGGCGGCTTCTTCGGTGAGAGTGGCGGCGTGGCAGAGGACGTCGCGCAACACGGCGGTGGGTGGGCCGCCGACGGCTTCGGTGGCGTCGGCGCGTTCGGCGGTGCGCTGGTGCAGCTGGTCGCGGGCGTGCAGCAGCAGGGCCCGCTTGGTCGGGAACGCGTGCATGACCAGGCCCGTGGTGCAGCCCGCGCGCTCGGCGACGGCGCGCACGGTGAGACCGGGCAGCCCGTCGACGGCCAGCACTTGCCACACCGCGCCGGAGAGCAGTTCGCGCTGAGCGTCGACGTCGCGCTGTCTTGGCATGCGAGCCTCCTTTCCGTAACATCGGTTACGGTAACACTTGTTCCGAAACCACGCGTGAATTTTTGGGGGGTGGCGGTGATCGAGATCCTGCGTTCGGAGTGGGACGCGCCGGAGGCGGTGGCCCTGCGGACGGCACAACGGGCCGAATTGGACACCCGGTACGCGACCAGTGATCACGAAGCCGGCCCGGCGCCAACCGCCGAAAGTATGGCCGTTTTTGTCATCGCGTGGTCCGACGGCACCGCGGTCGGCTGCGGTGGCCTGCGGTTCCTCGGGCCGGGTGAGGCGGAGATCAAACGCATGTACGTGGTGCCGGCCTCGCGCGGCACCGGCGTTTCGACGGCGTTGTTGCGAGCGCTCGAAGAGGAGGCCGTGTCGCACGGCCTCACGCGGCTACTGCTGGAAACCGGCGTCCGCCAGCCGGACGCGATGCGCTTCTACCAGCGGGAAGGCTACGAACCGATCCCGGCCTTCGGCGCGTACGACAGTGATCCACTGGCCCGATGCTTCGCGCGATTACTCCATTCGGCGCAGTCGTTGGAAAACCAGTCCGCACCTCCTGTTAAACCCCGGTGAAAATGTCCGATCGGCCAACTACGGATTTAGCGTGGATGGACGAGACCTCGCCGTCTCGACAGATTTGGCGCAGGCTCACAAAAGGCGGCCGTCTTCGGCTAGCTTGACGGAAGAGAGGGTCCGAAAGGCGAAACGGGGAGCGACGATGGCGAAACACCGGCCACGCCGGAGGTCTGTCCGCGGCAAGGCGGCGGCCGCCCTCGCGGGTGGCGCGCTCGTGGTGCTGCCGACGATGGCCGCGTCGGGTCTGCCTATTCCGCTCGCCGCCGCCCCGGCCCCCACGGCCGCGGGCACCTCGCAGTCGCCGATCGCCGCGCCGTGGCTCCCGCCGAACATCGAGCTCCCGCCGGTCGCCGTGGACGGCAGCCTGCCGCAGCCGCCGACCCCGTTGCCGCTGACCGTGCCGGGCTTTCAGGTGAGCACGGGTTCGGCCACGCCGTCCGGTCCACTGGGGATTCCGGGCAGCATGCTGAAGGCGTACCAGAACGCGGCCGACATCATGTCCCGCGAGCAGCCCGGCTGTCACCTCGACTGGGAGCTCATCGCGGCCATCGGGCGCATCGAGTCCAACCACGCGCGCGGCGGTTACGTCGACGCGCAAGGCAACACGCTCGAGCCCATCCTCGGGCCGGTGCTCGACGGTTCCGGCCCGTTCGCCGCCATCGGCGACACCGACGGCGGCAAGTACGACGGCAACGCGGTGTGGGACCGCGCCGTGGGCGCCACGCAGTTCATCCCGTCGACCTGGGCGGGCTACGCCTCCGACGGCAATGGCGACGGCGTGTCCAACCCGAACAACATCTACGACGAAACCCTCGCCACGGCGCGCTACCTGTGCTCCGGCGGCTTGGACCTTTCCAGCGACGCGATGCAGCGCGTGGCCGTGCGGCGCTACAACAACTCGCAGTCCTATGTGGACACGGTCATGGCCTACGCGGCGGCCTACCGCGGCGGCGTGTCGCAGCTGCCCGACAGCCAGGTCCCCATCGGCGCGCCCCCGGGCCCCGGCGCCATCGCGGCCGCCGCCGGCAGCCCCCTCGGCGACCCGGCCCCGCCGCCGCCCCCGGTCGTCACCCCGCCGGGCTCCCCCACGCAGCTCCCGGCGTCGACGACGCCGAGCTCAACCCCCACGACTCCGGCGGAATCCAGCACCACCCCGTCGGACTCCAGTACCACGCCGCCGCCGTCCGACGGGTCGACCCCGCCGTCTTCGGACAGCTCGACTCCGCCGCCTGCCGAGAGCTCGACCCCACCGGCCGGCTCGACCCCACCGGCCGGCTCGACCCCACCGGCCGACTCGACGACGCCGACCACCACCACCCCGTCGTCGTCCGGCTCGGACTCGTCGTCGTCCGGCTCGGACTCGTCTTCCTCCACGGGCTCGGACACCACCTCGCCCCCGGAGACGACGAGCACCACGCCGACCAGCTGATTCCCGTGGCGTGAGTGGTGAAGCCGGGCTCCACCACTCACGCGTCCGGCTGCGTCAGGAAGCGCGGGCCTCGTCGTAGGCGTCGCGGGCTTCGGTTACGGCGGGGAGCCTGCGCTCGACCCAGTGGGCCAGGCCGCGGACCTGTTCGGCGGCCTCGCGGCCCATCGGGGTGAGCGAGTAGTCGACGCGGGGCGGGATGACGGGTTTGGCGTCGCGGTCGAGGAAACCGTCGCGTTCGAGGGTTTGCAGCGTCTGCGCCAGCATTTTTTCACTCACGCCGCCGATTTCGCGGCGGAGCTCGCTGAAGCGGTATGAGCGTTCGAGCAGGGCGGCGAGCACGAGGATGCCCCAGCGGCTCGTCACGTGTTCCAGCACGATGCGCGACGGGCAAGTCGCGCGGTTGACGTTGGGCGCCTCGGGCAGTGCTGCGGTCATGTCACCCTCCTGGTTACTCGAACACCAGTACCTTACTCTGAAGTGGGTACTTTCCGAGAGAAAGTAACAGTCCTACGGTGAGTGGCGGAAGATCCACCGACCCGAAGGAAGAACATGAGCATCGTCATCACCGGCGCCACCGGGCAGCTGGGCCGGCAGGTCGTCGCCGACCTCCTCGCGGCCGGCGTGCCCGCGGGTGAGATCACGGCCGTGGCGCGCAGTGCGGAGAAGGCGGCCGACCTGGGTGTGCGCGTGCACGTCGGCGACTACGACCGGCCGGAGACGCTGGCCGGGGCGTTCGCCGCCGGGGACCGCGTGCTGCTGGTGTCCGGCACCGAGCTCGGCAAGCGCGTCGGCCAGCACACCGCCGTCATCGACGCCGCGAAGGCCGCCGACGTCGCACAAATCGCGTACACGAGCGTCTTCGGCGGCCAGGACGCCGACTTCACCCTCGCCGACGACCACCTCGAGACCGAGCAGCGCATCCTTGACTCCGGGCTGCCGTACACGTTCCTGCGCAACAACTGGTACTCCGAGATGGTGGTCCTCGACGTCGCCGGGTCGCTCGCCCGCGGTGCCGTCGTGAACAGCATCTCCGCCGACGCGCGCATCGCCAGCGCGCCGCGCGAGGACTACGCCGCGGCCGCCGCCACGGTCCTCCGTACCGACGGTCACCTCGGCGTCGCCTACGAGCTCGGCGGCGACACCGCGTTCACGTACGGCGAGTTCGCCGCGGAGCTCGCGCGCCTCGGCGGCCGCCCGGTGGTCCATACCACCATCCCCGGCGCGGAGTACGAAGCAATCCTGACCGGCGCCGGTGTGCCGGCATTGATGGCGACGGTCCTGGTCGACGTCGACGACGCCATCTCGCGCGGCCGCCTCGCCGGCACCCCGGGCGAGCTGGCGAAGCTCCTCGGCCGCCCGCCGGCACCGATCAGCGAGACGATCGCGAAGCTGCTCGGCTGAGCCCGATTCCCCGCGCTCCCGCCTCGGGGACCGGCCGAGATCGCGCTATAAGCTGCAGGCGGTCCGAGCCCGAGGAGCGAACGTGTCCTGGAACCCCCAAGCGCTGCCCGATCTGTCCGGTCGCACCTATGCCGTGACGGGCGGGAACGCGGGGATCGGCTACTTCATCTCCGAACAGCTCGCCGGCGCCGGCGCACACGTGGTGATCCTCGGACGCACCCCGGCCCGGCTGGCGACCGCGGCCGACGCGATCAAAAACCGCCACGCGCAGGCCGAAATCAGCACGATCCGCCTGGATCTGGCCGACCTCGAGTCCGTCGCGGAAGCCGCCGATTCGCTCAATCGTCTCGGGCACGTGGACGGGCTGGTCGAGAACGCCGGCTCGACCTCCCCCGGCCGCCGACGCCGGACCACGCGCCAGGGCTTCGAACTCGCCGTCGGCACCAACCACCTCGGCCACTTCGCCCTCACCGCGCTCGCGATGCCGGTGCTCACCGCGTCCCACGCCCGCGTCGTGCCCATGGGCAGCCTGATCACCCGGCTGCAGCCGTTCGACCTCGACGACCTGCAGACCGAACGCAAGTACTCCGAGTTCCGCGCCTACGCCCAGTCCAAGCACGCCGTGCAGTCCTTCGGCTTCGAACTCGACCGGCGGCTGCGCGCGGCCGGCTCGAAGGTCACGTGCGTGGTGGCCCACCCCGGCTTCAGCCTCGACAGCGCCAGCCCGCGCCGCGACGGCATCACCGACCCGAAGCCGCTGATGCGCCTGTTCGCGCCCCTCACGCAGGGCAAGGACCGCGGCGCCTGGCCCGCCGTCCGCGCCGCCGTCGACCCGGAAGCCACCGGGGGCCAGTTCTACGGCCCCGCCCGCGGCGGCGTCGGCCGCCCCGCACCGAAGACGGCCGTCAAGGTCGACCGCGACCCCGAACGCGCGGCCAAGCTGTGGGCCCTGTCGGAAAAGCTGACGGGCACGACGTTCGACGTCCACTGATCAACCCGGCGGCTCAAGCCCCGAGTCGAGCGCGTCCATCGCCCGATTCAGCAGCGCCACCAGGTCCGGGTCGCTCCCCGGGTACCAGCACTTGAACGCCGCCCGGTTCGCGGCGAACGCGGTCTCCACCGTGAGCCGCACGTAGAGGTCGTCGACAGGTTGGCCGGTCCGCGCCGCGATGGACTCCAGGGCGGCCTCCTCCACGAGCTTGTTGACGTGCGCGAGCCGGCCCCACAACTCGGGGTATTCGCGCAGCATCAGGGCCCGCTCGCCGAAGGTGGGGTCGGCGGAGGCTTCCGTGAAGCGCTCCGTGAAGACCGCGCGCAGGGTCGCGAGTGGACGTTCCGAGGCAGGCCGCGCGGCGACGCCCGACCGGATGCCGTCGGGGGTGAGCGCCAGGGAGAAGACCGCGGCTTCCTTGCTGTCGAAGTAGTTGAAGAACGTGCGCGCCGAGACGCCGGCCTTGTCGCAGATCTGGTCGACGGTCACCTCGTGCGGCCCGCGCGATCGGTACAGCGCGACGGCCGCCGCGCGGATCGCCTGTCGCGTTGCTTCCTTCTTGCGCTCGCGAAGTCCCGCCCCTGTCATCTTTCTTACACTACTGCACTTTTGCAGTACTGCAAGATAACGTGACCGCCATGGCGGACGAACTGGGCAAACCCTCGACCACCCGCACCCTCGCCGAGAACCTTTGGTTCCCTGTTGTCCTTTTTCTCGGTTTTGCCCTGGTCTACCTCGCCGCCTTCCACCGGCCGCAGCCGCACGAGGTGCCGGTGGCCTTCGCCGACCCGGTGGCCGCGACCCGGGTCCAAAGCCGGCTCGACGAGGTCAGCCCCGGCGGGTTCCACGTCGTCGCCGTGCCCGACGCGCAAGCGGCCCGTGAAGCCGTGCTGGACCGCACCACCAGCGGGGCCTTCACCCCGGACGCAAAGCACCCCGTGCTCTACGTCGCCAAAGCCAACGGCTTCACCCTCCAGTCCCTGCTGACCCAGACCTTCACGCCGCTGGCCAACGGGAAGCTCACCGTCGTCGACCTCGCCCCGACCGTCGCCGGCGACCCGCTGGGCAACGGGCTGTTCTACCTGCTCCTCGCGTGGGGCCTGCCGAGCTACTTCGCCGTCATGATGCTGCTGCGCGCGGTCGGGCTCAGCCGTCGCGCGCGGATGGTCACGTTCGTCGGCTGGGCCGCGTTCCTCTCCGTGGCGGGTTTCCTCATCGCCCACGCCATGGACGTGATCCCCGGCAACCCGGTCGCGATCCCGCTCGCGTTCCTGTCGAGCCTCGTGGTTTCCCTGGTCTCCCAAGGCCTCGTGCCGATCTTCAAGCAGTTCTTCCCCGGCGTCGCGGTCATGCTGTTCGTCATCCTCAGCTCCGCGTCCAGCGGCGGCACCGTCCCGCCGCAGATGCAGCCCGCGCTGTTCCGCGCCCTGCACCCGATCCTGCCGATGGGCAACCTCAACGACGCACTGCGCGGCGTCTTCTACTTCCACGGCGCCGGCGTCGGCGGGAACGTCCTGGTGTTGTGCGCCTGGCTCGCGCTCGGCATCGCCCTCAACGTGGGCCACGCGCTGTGGCTTCGCCGGAAGCACACGCAAGACGAAGCACCGCCCGTGGAAGATCCCGTGCTCGAGATGCCGCGGCCCACCGCGCTCCCGACCCACGGCCACCGGTTCGGCGAGCTCGTGCCCATGCTGATCGGCACCGTCCGCTCAACCACCGGTGACCGCGTCGGCGGCGCGATCCTCACCGTCACCGACGGAAAAGGCCGGCAGCTCGTGCGGACCACCGCCGACGACGAGGGTGCTTTCGCCGTCGGCGGACTGCCCGAGCAGTTCGTGGACCTCGTGGTGACCGCGCCCGGCCGCCAACCCACCGCACGCCGGACGTTCTTCCGCGAAGGCGTCTTCCGGCGCGAAGACTTCGTGCTCGCCCCGGAGCCGGCGCTCACGCCGTCCAGCCACCGTCCACAGTGAGCGTCGAGCCGGTCGTGTACGAAGACGCGTCCGACGCCAGATACACCGCCGCACCACCGAGCTCCGGCGGCGAGGCCACGCGGTTCTGCGGGATGTTCGCCAGGATCCGCTCGCCCCACTTGCTCGTGACCAGGCCCTCGGACAGCTCGGTGTGGAAATAGCCCGGCGCCAGCACGTTCACGCGCACGCCCTTCGGCGCCCACTCCACAGCAAGCACGCGCGACAGCGCCTCGACACCACCCTTGCTCGCGGCGTACGCGGCAATGCGGTCGAACCCGGTGCGCGCGTGCACCGACGACACCGTGATGATCGACCCCGCTCCCTGCGTGAGCATCTGCCGCCCGGCCGCGCGGGCGCAGTAGTACGTGCCCGACAGGTTGACGTCGAGCACGTGCGCCCAGTCGTCGTCGCTGCCCTGCTCGCTGCGCCGGAACGTCGGGCTGATCCCGGCCGCGGTCACGCACACGTCCAACCGCCCGTGCGAAGCCACGATCCCCGATACCGCACTGTCCGCAAAGGACGGATCCGACACCGAACCCGGGAGCACCAGAGCACCACCGACCTCCGCCGCCAACGACGTCAGGTCGTCCTCCGTCCGCGACGTCACGGCCAGCGTCGCCCCGGCCGCGGCCAACGCCACCGCGATCGCCCGGCCCAGGCCCTTGCCCGCGCCCGTGACCCAGACGACCTTGCCCGTCAGATCGAAGCTCATCCGCGAAGGTTCCTCTTCAGCACCTTGCCCGACGGCGTCCGCGGCAGCTCGTCGAGGAACACGAGATCCGCCGGCACCTTGAACTTCGCCAGCCGTTCGCGGCAGAACGCCACCAGCGCGTCGCGGTCCTGTGCCGCGCCCGGGCGCAGCACGACGAAAGCCTGCGGCACCTCACCCCACCGCGGGTGGCCCATGCCGACCACCGCCGCCTCGACGACGTCGGGGTGCTCGTACAGCACGCGCTCCACCTCTGGCGTCGCGATGTTCTCGCCGCCCGACACGATCATGTCCTTCTTGCGGTCCTCGACGTAGAGGTACCCGTCCTCGTCGAGCCGCCCGACGTCGCCGGTGTGGAACCAGCCGTCGCGGAACGCCTTCGCCGTCGCGGCCTCGTCGCGCCAGTACCCGATGCTCACCTTGGGCCCGCGCAACGCGATCTCGCCCAGCTCGCCGGTGGGCAGCGGCGCCCCGGTCTCGTCGACGATCCGGACTTCCAGGTGCACCACCGGCCGCCCGACGGAACCCACCTTGGCCAGCATGTGCTCGGGGTCGTTGAAGGTGTCGCCCGACACGGTCTCGGTGAGCCCGTACGCGTCGGAGAACCACGCCTTCGGGAACGCGGCGAGGATCTTCTCCACCAGCGGCACCGGCATCTTCTCCCCGCCGCCGATGATGAACCGGATCGACGATGTGTCGCGCTCAAGAATGTCTGGTAGTTGCAGGATCGCGTTCATCATCGAGGGCGCCAGCCAGATGTTGCTCGGCCGCTCGCGCTCGATCGTGTCCACGACCTCGGCCGCGTCGAACTTCCGCAGCACGATCAGTGAGCCGCCCGCGTGCAGCGTGCCGACGCCGGGCAGGTCGAACCCGCCGACGTGGTACAGCGGCCCGCACACCAACGTCGCGTCCTCGGCGGTGATGCCGAACTCGACGAGGTGGCCGAGGTTCTTCCACGCCAGGTTCCCGTGCGTGATCTGCACGCCCTTCGGCCGCGACGTCGTGCCGGACGTGTACATCAGCCGCTGCAGGTCATCCGCGCCGACCGACGCCGGCGTCACGGAACGGCCGAGGTTCGAGCCCACCAGGTCTTGGTACGACGTCCAGCCCGAAGCACTTCCACCCAGCAACAGCCGCTGTTTCAGGCCGGGCAACGGCAGGGTGTCCACGGCGGACTGGAACTCCGGCTCCGTCAGCAGTGCCACCGCGCCCGAGTGGTCGAGGATGTAACGCCATTCCTCGGGCGAGAGCCGGTAGTTGAGTGGCAGGAACGCGGCCCCGATCCGGTTCACCGCGAAGACCGCCTCCAGGAACTCGAGGTGGTTGTACAGCAGCAGCCCGACGACGTCACCGCGGCCGATGCCCAGCTCCGTGAGCCCGGACGCCAGCGCGTCGACCCGGGCGAGCAGCTCGCGGTTGGTCAAGGACCGCGAACCCTGGCTGAGCACCACCTTGTCCGGATACCGGCCGGTGTTGTGGTCGAGGATCGTGGCGAAGTTCGACATCAGCGCTCCTGTGCGTGGAAGCTGTGCAGCTCGCCCCCGGCCGATCCCCAGTGGATGGTGCTGATCATGCCGCCGTCGGCGACCAGATCGGTGCCGGTGACGTAGTCCGCGCCCGGCCCGGCCAGGAACGCCACCACGCGCGCGATGTCGTCCGGCTCGCCGATGCGGCCCAGCGGTGTGTTCGCCACCGTTGCCGCGCGGATGTTCTCGTTGCCCAGTGTGTCGCGGTTCAGTCCGCTGTGGACGACGCCGGGGCTCACGGAGTTGATGCGGATCCCGTCCACGGCCAGCTCCGCGGCCAGCTGCTTCGTCAACGCCAGCACCCCGCCCTTCGCCGCCGTATAGGAGGAAAAGCCGTACCCGGTGTGCCCGGCGATCGACGCGATCTGCACGATCGAGCCGCCGCCACCCGCGGCCATCGCCGGAATCACCTGCTTGAGCAGGATGAAGTACCCGGTGAGGTTCACATCGAGCACCCGCCGCCACTCGCCCACAGTGGACTCCAGCAGCTTCTTGCGGATGATGATCCCCGCGGCGTTCACCAGCACCTTCGGCGGACCGAACCGTTCGACGGCCTCGCTCACCGCGTCGGCCACGGCGTCTTCGTCGGTGACGTCGACCGCGAACGCCACCGCGGCCACGGAAAGTTCCTTCGCCGTGCGCTCGGCCGCGGCTCCGTCGGAGTCGAGCAGCACGAGCGGCCGGCCGTCCTCGGCGAGCCGCAGCGCGCAGGCGCGGCCGATCCCGGAGCCCGCCCCGGTGACGACCGCGCAGCCTGTCTTGTCCACAGTGGACCTCCTTCCGCGGGGCGCTCAGCCCGTCGCGTAACCCCCGTTGACGTCGACCACCGCACCCGTCATGTAGCTCGCCGCGGGCGAGGCCAGGAAGGCCGCCACGCGCGCGATCTCCTCGGGCCGCGCCAGGCGGCCGAGCGGGTTGTAGTCGTCGGAATACCCCTTGCCCACGATCATGTCCGTGTCCACCACGCCAGGAGCCACGGCGTTGGCGACGATCCCGTTGCGGGCCTCGGTTTTCGCGAGCCACTTCACCACCGCGTGGACCGCGCCCTTGCTGGCCACGTAGTGCGGGCCGGCGAGCACGCCGCCGACCTTGCCCGCCACCGAGCCGATGCAGACGACCCGCGCGTCGTGACCGCGCAGGAACGGCAGCGCGCCGCCGATGCACCACAGCGTGCCCTTGACGTTCACGCCGAGCACCGCGTCCACTTCGGACTCCGGCAGCTCGTCGAGCCGCATCGTCTCGCCGTAGACGGCCGCGCACGTCACCAAGGCGTCGAGCCGGTTGCCCGGCCCCGCCGCCTCGGCCATGGCCGAGGCGGCGGCGGTGCGGTCGGTGACGTCGAGGACCAGACCCCCGGCGGAACCGCCGGCCTCGGTGATCTCGGCGACGGTCGCGGCGGGATCCCGGGCGTCGAGCACCGTGACGTGGGCCCCGGCGAGCGCGAGCTCGACGGCGATCCGACTGCCGATCCCGCGCGCCGCACCGGTCACGACCGCACGCGCCCCGGCCAGGGATGCCGGGCCACGCGGGTCGAGAACTCCGTGGCTCACGCCGACTTCTGCTCGTGCGCCGCCAGTTCCTCCATCAGCACGGGGACCCCGAGGGTACAGGTGTGGATCCCGAGCACGCTCGTGAGCTCCAGCACCTCCATGATCTCCTCCTTGGTGGCCCCGTAGCCGAGGGCATTGCGGATGTGCTGGCGCAGCCCGGGCTCGTAGAGGTGCGTGGTGGAGGCGTCGATCGCGGTGTAGATCAGCTCCTTGACCTTCGGCTCCAGCACCCCCTTGCGCCACGGCACCGCCGAGAAGTTCAGGTACGCCTCGAAGAAGTCCGGGTCGAGGCTCAGCAGCCCTTCCCAGAACGTGTTCCAGTACCCGCGCTCGGCGAGGAACGTCTCCCGCAGCTTGTTCTGCCGGTCGACGTCCGTCCCGTTCTCGGACAACGGTTCCTCCCCTACTTCGCGGCCAGCTCGGCGCGGCGCTCGGCGGTGGCTTCCTGGTCGATCTTCAGGTTCTCCGGGTCGCCGTGCGGGTCGCCGGAGATCACCACGCCGTAGTCGCGGTACGCGCCCTCGATGGTCACGTACTCGTCGCGCACGTCGCGGCACACGCGCTCGGGATCGCGCTGCAGCGGTGAACCCCAGCCGCCGCCGCCGTTGGTGAGGTAGCGGAACACCGCGTTGGGCTTGGTGTGCCACACCGGGGTGCTGGCGAAGTAGAAGTACTCGCCGTTCGGGTCCACGGTCTTGGTCTTCGGGTCGAGCATCCCGGCGACGGGCGTCGCGCCCGAGTAGACCTCGGGTTCGGTGCCGATGAGGTCCTTGTCCTTCGTGACGTTCTTGTAGTCCGGGTGGAACACCCAGGTCGCGCCGAGCGCGCCGGCCTCACCGCCGTAGACGCCGACGCCACTCGCGGTTTTGGTGTGCAGCGGGCTCGACCAGTGTTCCGCGTCCGTCAGGTACAGCGTGTCCTTGAGCACGGCCGCGCCACCGCGGTTGTCGCCCGCGCCGCCGCTGTCCGGCGCGTACTCCTTGCGCAGCACCACGGCCGGCAGCTCGGACTCGATGGCTTCCGTGGCCGGGTCCAGGTTGTTGGCCTGGTAGACCACGGAGTAGCTGTCGGCGTCGCCGTCCTGCGTCGCGCCCCAAGGCCCGTGCTCGCCGCCGCACTGCGCGGTGGTGACCCACGGGGTGCCATCGGGCAGGACTCCGTTGGCGTTGTGGATGTTCAGCGAGCCGTAGTCGCCGCCGACGGCCTTGCGGCCCAGCGCCTTCTCCAGCGCGCGGAACACCGCGAGCAGTACCGGCCCGGTGCTTTCCCAGTACAGGAACACCGCGCCGTCCGGTGGCGTGGCGCTGATGAACGTGCCGGCCGGCAGGACGATGTCGATCGGCCGGTACGCGCCGGAGGTGAACGGCGTGGCCGGGTCGACGAGGAACTTCAACGCGACACCGACGGCGGTCTTCGTGTCGAGGATGCCGGCGTTGATCGACGTGCGCGCCTGCGGCGAGGTGCCCGAGAAATCGAGCTCCATCCGGTCGGCGGCCTTGGTGATCTTCAGCCGGATCTTGTACTCGACGGTGTCGTCGACGCCGTCGCAGTCGATGCCTTCCTCGGCCTCGTACACGCCGTCGGGCAGCTCGGCCAGCGCGGTGCTCATGGACTCGGCCGACACGTCGGTGGAGTAGCGGATCGCGCCGAGGTACGCGTCGACGCCGTAGCGCTCCACGCTCTCGTTGATCAGCTTCTCACCCAGCAGCAGGTTCTGGTAGATCGTCTTGATGTCGGGCAGCAGCAGCGCGCAGTAACGGGCGTTGTCGAAGATCAGGTTGAACGCCGACTTCACCGGCTTGTCTTTCTTGTACAGCTGCATCGGCGCGATCACGAGGCCGTTCTCGTACACGTTGCGCTTGGTGCCGGAGAAGCCCGCCGGGATCACGCCGCCCATGTCGAGCTGGTGCGCGCGCAGCGTGACGAGCGAGATCAGCTTGCCCTCGTGGAACACCGGGCGGATGAAGCAGATGTCGTTCACGTGGTTGCCCGCGCGGTACGGGTCGTTGCAGATCACCACGTCACCCGGTTCGAGGTTCTCCGGGCCGTACTCCTCGATGGTGTTGCGCACGGCCTCGGACATGGTGCCGAGGAACATCGCGAGGCTGTTGCTCACCGAGGACATCGGGTAGTTCTGTTCCGGCGGGCCGGAGATCGTCGCCGCGAAGTCGTACCAGTCACGCAGGATGAGCGAGAACGCGTTGTTGAGCAGGCCGGTGCACATGTGCTGCACGATGTAGCGCATGCGGCTCGACAGGACCGACGCGGTGAAGCGGTCGGAGCCGTACAGCTCGGCGAACTGGGCGTCGTCGAGGTCCTTCAGAGAGGTCATGGTTCACGCCTTCCGGATGCGCAGCTCGCCGTAGGTCCCGACGGTCGCGACCTGACCCGGGACGAGGAACGTGGTGGACAGCGGTTCGCGGACGACCGCGGGGCCGGGGACCTTGTCGCCGACGCGGAGGTCGGCGCGCTGGTACTCGCCGGCGTCGAGGACGTCGTCGGTGAGGTAGCGGATCTTCAGCGTGCGCGTCGGCTGCAGGGTGTCGCCCGACGCGCGCTCCGGGATCTTCGGGTACTCGACCTTGTCGGCCTTCGCGACGGCCTGGACGCGGTAGGTGACGCCCTGCACGGGCAGGGCCTCGAACTTGTTGCCCGAGCGCTCGGCGTAGGCCTCGTGGAAGTTCGCGACCATCGTGGCGACGGCCTCCGCGTCGATCGTGCCGGCGGGCACGCCGATGAACGGCGTTTCCCACGTCTGGCCGGCCAGCCGTCCGTCGAAGCTGCGGACGAACTCGATGTTGTCGCGGTCCTTCTCCTGCAGACGTTCGCGCAGCCGCTCCTCCATGGAGTGGTAGACCTTGTCGACCTGTTCGGCCGCCTCGGACGTGAGCAGCGTGTAGGCGCTGCGGCTGTCGGCGTAGACGAGGTCGGAGCTGACAAGGCCCAGCGCGGAGAACAGGCCCGGGTGCGGCGGCACGATGACCTCGGCCGCGTGCACCAGGTCGAGCACCGCGGGCAGCAGCATCGGGCCGGCCGCGCCGTAGGCGACGAGGCTGTAGTCGCGCGGGTCGACACCGTGCTGGATGGCGATGTTCACGACGCCCTCGGCGATGTTGTTCACGCCGATGTTGAACGCGTAGCTCACGCGCTGCTCGAACGACAGCTTCGAGTCGAGCGCCTCGAAGGCTTGCCGGGAGAGGTCCGGGTCGAGCTTCATGCGGCCACCGGCGAACCCGTCGGGGTCGATGATGCCCATCAGCAGGCAGGTGTCGGTGGTTGTCGGCTGCCGGCCGCCCAGGCCGTAGCAGGCCGGGCCGGGGTCGGCGCCCGCGCTGCCCGGGCCGACCTTCAGCTCGCCCGCCGGGTTGATCGTGACGAGGCTGCCGCCGCCGGCGCCGATGCTGGAGACCTCGTTGGACAGTGCGTTCACGATCAGGTCGTGTTCGAGTTCGAACGTCGTGTTCACGAACGGCTTGCCGTCGCTGACCATGCTGATGTCGCACGAGGTGCCGCCGACGTCCGCGCACAGCAGGTTGCCGGCGCCGATCAGGCCGCCGAAGTGGGCGCTGGACACGGTTCCCGCCGCGGGACCGGCGAACACGATGCGGAACGGGTGCTCCATCGCGACATCGGAGCGCACCAGCTGCGCGGCGCAGTCGGCGAAGTTGAGGTCTCCGGTGAAGCCGAGGTCGCGCAGGCCGGCGTCGAGGCGCTTGGTGTAGGCGTCGTAAGTCAGGCGCATGAAGACGTCGATGACCGTGGTCGACGCGCGCGCGAACTCCTTGGCGAGCGGGGAGACCTCACTGGAGATCGACACCGGGATGTCGCCGAGCTCCTCGTGCACGAGCTGGCGCAGGCGCTCTTCGTGATGGTTGTTCACGTATGCGTTGATGAGGCAGATGGCCACACCTTCGACGCCGCACTTGCGCAGCACCGCGAGCTCTTCGCGCGCGTGGTCCTCGTCGAGCTGGATCAGGATGCCGCCGTCGGCGGTCAGCCGCTCGCGGATGCCGCGCCGGAGGTACCGGGGCACGAGCGGCCGGTTCGCGTCGCCGTAGGAGCGGCGCCACGCCGGGTTCGTCAGGCCTTCGACCGGGCGCCAGGTGCGGCCGATGTCGAGGATGTCCCGGTGTCCCAGCGTGGTCAGGAAAGCGATCTTCGGCAGCCGCCGCGTGATGATCGCGTTGAGGCCGTGGGTGCTGGCGTGGTTGAAGACCGCGGACGCGCTCACGCCGACTTCTTCGGCACCGCGCAGCACACCGCGTTCGGTGGTGCGCACGTCCGTGGCGACCTTGACGGTCTTGATCTCGCCATCGGCGATCGCCACCACGTCCGTGAACGTGCCGCCGACGTCTACTCCGATCATGGAACTACCCGCCTTTCGGTGATTCGTGGTCAGTAAACGTCGAGGCCGTCGGAGGTGAGGATGATGGGACCGAGCAGCGGGCCGGTTTCACGGCTCACCGATTCGAGCGTTTTCTGGTGCTTGACGACGGTGAACCAACCGCCTTCCGAGAGCACCGGGTAGCGGCGGAAATCCGCTGCGGTGGAACCGGGGAAATCCCGCTCGAGGTTCACGCCGAGCGCCTGCAGATCGGCGTCGGTGACCTCTTCCCGGGCTACCGAAAGTCCTTCGGGGACGGATGATTCGACTGCGTCCATGGGCCATCACTCCGGTGTGTTGTGCCGCTGCCGAGTTTCGTGTACCAATCGGTCTAAGAAACCGTGATGGGAAGCACTGTAGGACCCTGATCGCGGCCTGACAAGCCCGGACCGGGTGAGGTGAGGAGCTTCAGTGATGACGGAACGGCTACACGTCGAAACCACCGGCCGGGTCGTGACGGTCCGCCTGGACCACCCGCCCCTCAACGCCTTCGACACCGAGATGCGCCACGCGCTGGCCGACACCGCGGCGCGCTTGGCGGACTCCGACGACGTCCACGCGGTGGTGCTCCACGGCGGCTCGCGGGTGTTCGCTGCGGGCGCGGACATCAAGCAGCTGGCCGGGTTCTCGTTCGAGGAGGTACTCGGCTGGAACCGCGCGCTGCAGAAGGCGTTCACCCGGTTCGCCGAACTCCCGATGCCGGTTGTCGCGGCGGTCAACGGATACGCCCTCGGCGGCGGCATGGAACTCGCGCTCGCGGCCGACTACCGCGTCGCGGCTCCCGACGCGGTGTTCGGCCAGCCGGAGGTGCTGCTCGGCATCATCCCGGGTTCCGGCGGCACGCAACGGCTGGCGCGCTTGATCGGTCCGGCGCGGGCGAAGGAGCTGCTGATGACCGGACGGCGGGTGCGTGCCCCGGAAGCGCTCTCCCTGGGGCTCGTGGATCGGATCGCTCCGGATCCCCTTGCCGCGGCTCTGGAGTACGCACAGGTTCTCGCGGCGGGACCCCGGTTCGCGATCCAGGCGGTGAAGGAGGCCGTGGACCACGGGCTGGATTCGTCGATCGCCGCGGGCCTGGCCCTGGAACGCTCGCTCATCGCCGGCCTGTTCGCCACGCGCGACCGCGACACCGGCATGGCGTCGTTCCTGCGCGACGGACCGGGCAAGGCCACGTTCGACCGTGACGCCTAGAGTGGTGTGTCTGCCAGCAGCGGAGGGGAAAAATGCCGAGACCACCGGGACACGGCCCCGGCTACGAGGTCAAGCGCCAGGAGATCATCGACCAGGCCGCCGCGCTGTTCGCCAAGCAGGGCTATGCCGCCACCGGGATCGCCGAGATCGGTCAGGTCGCGGGCCTCGCGAAGGGCGCGCTGTACTACTACATCGGGTCCAAGGAGAACCTCCTGGTCGAGATCCAGGACCGCGTGCTGCGCCCGCTGCTCACCGCAGCCCGCCGCATCGCCACCCTCGACGAGGACCCGGTCCTGCGGCTGCGCCTGCTGTCCGAGACGCTGCTCGACATCATCCTCGAGCGCCTCGACCACATCTGGGTGTACGAACACGACTACCGCCACCTGCGCGGCGCCAACCGCGCCCGCCTGCTGCGCCAGCGCCGCGAGTTCGAGCGCATCGTGCTGGAGCTGTTGACGGCCGCGATGGACACCGGCGCGTTCCGCCGGCTGGACCCGCGGCTGGCGATGCTGCAGTTCCTGAACTTGCACAACCACACCTACCAGTGGGCACGCCCGGACGGACCGTGGGACGCGGCGTTCCTGTCGCGGGAGTACTGCGCGACGTTGATCTCAGGGTTCTGCAGTCCGGGTTACGACGTGGCTGATCTGGAGGAACGGGTGGCCGCGTTCAGAGCGCGGGTGCCGGTCTGACCTGCTCGGTTCGCTCGGTCACGCGCGGGCGGGTGCCTCCTCATCCGGCCCCGCCGTGATCTGCAAGGCCTCGCGGACTTGCTGGCGCAGCCCGAGCAGCAGCACACCCAGGTAGCGCTGCTTCTTCACGGCCGCACCCAGGTCCCGCAGGCCCAGCGCGTAGTCGTGGCTCTGGCGGAACTCGAGGTAGACCTCGTCGGCCGCGGCGGCGAGAGCCTGCGGACCGAAGATCATCAGTCCGGACAGCACCTGCTGTACCTGCTCGTCGAGTGCGCGCAGTTCGTCGACGCCGGCCGGCTCGTGGCCGGCCTCGCGCGCCGCGACCGGCTTCTCCAGCGCGCGTTCCCAGTCGCGGAAGGCGGTGAGCACCGCGATGTGCACGTCGAAGCGCTTCTCGCGCCAGTGGGCGTCGAGGTCGCGCCGGCGTTCCCGCGCCCAGCGCTGGTCTTCGCGCACGGCTTCGCGCGCCCACCGGCGCTCCTCTCGCCAGACGTTGATCAGCTGACCGCTCACCACCCCCAGGATGCCGAGCACCGCGACGACGATCGGGACCCACACCGAGACCTGGCCGGACTCCATGCGGGCAGCGTAGTCACGCGCGGGCGGATTCCCGGACAGCGGCAACGATCCGTTCCTTCGACGGCAGCCACACCCGTTCCAGCGAAGGCGCATAAGGCGCCGGCGTCCCCGCCGCACCCACCCGGATCACGGGCGCGTCCAGCGTCCAGAAGCCCTCGCGGGCGGCCACGGCTGCCAGCTCGGCGCCCACGCCGAAGTCGCCGACCGCCTGGTGTGCCACCACAAGCCGGCCCGTCTTGGCCAGCGACTGCAGGACCGTGGCGGTGTCCAGCGGTGCGATGGTCCGCAGGTCGATCACCTCGACGCTGATCCCCTCGGCCGCCAGCTCCTCAGCCACGTCGACACAGTCGTGCACCAGCTTCGAGTAGGACACCAGCGTCACGTCTGTTCCCGGTCGGCGGATGGCGGCGCGGCCCAGCGGAACCAGGTGCGTGGGCGGTGGCTGCGGTCCCTTTCGCCCGTACATCAGGCGGTTCTCCACGAACACCACCGGATTCGGATCGCGAATGGCGGCCCGCAGGAGGCCGTACGTGTCCGCAGGCGTCGACGGCATCACCACGGTCAGGCCGGGAATGTGCGCGAGCAGCGCCTCCAGGCTCTGCGAATGCTGGCTCCCCGACGACTTCCCCGCGCCGAACTGCGTGCGCACGACCATGGGCAGGCTGACGGCGCCGCCGGTCATGAAGCGGAGCTTCGCGGCCTGGTTCATGAGCTGGTCGAGGCACACGCCGACGAAGTCGAAGTACATCAGCTCCACCACGGGCCGCAGCCCGGCCATCGCGGCGCCCACGCCGGCGCCGATGATGGCGCTTTCCGAGATCGGCGTGTCACGCACGCGGCCGGGGTACTTCTCGGCGAGTCCCCTGGTCAGGCCGAAGACGTTGCCGCCGGCGCCGACGTCGATGCCCGCCAGGAACACCGACTCGTCGTGAGACAGCTCGTACTCCAGCGCCCCGCGGATCGCGTCCATGGTCCGGAAGATCTCGCCCGTCGCCTCGGCCGGCTCCGGCACGGGCTCCCGCGGCACGCCGACGTAGTGGTGCAGCGTGTCCGGCGACGGTTCGGCCGCGGCGCGCGCGGCCTCGACCGCCGCCTCGATCCGGGCGTCCACCTCGGAATCGATCGGGGCGACGTCCGTGCCCAGCTCACGCAGCCGCGCCGCCAGCCGCACCAGCGGGTCGCGTTCCTTCCACTCCGCCAGCTCCTCCGGCTCCCGGTACTTCTCCGGGTCGCCCTCGTAGTGGCCGTGCCAGCGGTACGTGTCGGCCTCGACCAGCACGGGCCCGCCGCCCTCACGCAGCTCGCGCACCAAACCGTCGACGAGCGAGGCAACGGCGGCGACGTCGTTGCCGTCCACGTGGTGGTAGTCCATCGCGTACCCCGGCGCGCGATCTTCGAGCGAAGCGCGCGTCTGCGTGGCGATCGGCGAGAATTCGGCGTACTTGTTGTTCTCGCAGAAGAAGATGACCGGAAGCCGCCACACCGAAGCGAGGTTCGCCGCTTCGTGGAACATGCCCTGGGCCACGGCGCCGTCGCCGAAGAACGCCAGCACCACACCGCCCTGGGCACGCAGCTGCGCGGCCGTACCCGCGCCGACGGCGATCGGCAGCCCCGCGGCGACGATCCCGTTGGCCCCGAAGATCCCCTTGCGCGGGTCGGCGATGTGCATCGACCCGCCGCGGCCCCGGCACGTGCCGGTCTCCTTGCCCATCAGCTCCGCGAACATGCCCTCGACGTCGAGGCCTTTCGCGATGCAGTGGCCGTGCCCGCGGTGTGTGGACGTGATCACGTCGCGGTCGTCCAGCGGCCGGCACGCGCCGACGGCCGAGGCTTCCTGCCCGATGGACAGGTGCAGGAAGCCGGGGATCTCGTTGTTCCGGTACAGCCTCGACGCCCGGTCCTCGAACTGCCGGATCAGCCGCATCCGCCGGTACATCTCGGCCAATGCGCTCGGGTCACCGTCGAATGCCGTTGCCAGGTCGCTCACCCGGGTGGAAGTCATCACGCTCCTGCCCTTGCCGTTCACCGGTTTTCTCCCCGGCCCTTGACATCGCGCCGGGAACCACGATTCTTGTACCGACTGTTCGAAAAAACAACTCCAGTTCGGAGGTGGTCGCGTGCACGCGCTGCGCTGGCACGCCAAGGGCGAGCTGCGCCTCGACGACGTGCCGGAACCGCCGGCACCGGCGCCGGGTCAAGCGGTGATCGCCGTGTCGTACTGCGGCATCTGCGGCACCGACCTGCACGAGTTCGCGCACGGCCCCAATCTCATCCGCACGGGGCCACACCCGTTGACCGGCCTCGAACCGCCGTTCACCCTCGGCCACGAGATGAGCGGCACGGTCCTGGCGCTCGGTTCCGACGTGCCCGGTGTGAACGTCGGCACACGCGTGGCCGTCGACCCGTGCCTGCGCTGCGGCGTGTGCCGCTGGTGCACCCACGGCGAGTACCACATCTGCGCCAAGGGCGGCTCGATCGGCCTCGCCGCCGACGGCGGGTTCGCGTCGAAGGTGACCGTGCCCGTCGAGGGCCTCGTGCCGATCCCCGACGGTGTCTCCGACGAGCTGGCCGCCCTGGCCGAGCCGCTCGCCGTGGGCCTGCACGCCATCCGCCGCGCCGGCGTCCAGCCGGGTGACCACGTCCTGTTGCTCGGCGCGGGTCCGATCGGGATCGCCGCGCTGCTGGCCGCGAAGCTCGCGGGCGCCGCGGGCCTGTATGTGAGCGAGCCCGTGCCCGACCGCGCGCGCAAGGCCGCCGAGATCGGCGCGACCGAGGTCTACGACCCGGCGAAGACCGACGTGCGGCGTGAGGTCTTCCTGCGCACCGGCCGCGTCGGGCCCGACGTGGTGGTGGAGGCGACCGGCCGTCCGGAGCTGGTGGAGCTGGCCGTGAACACCGTGCGCCGGGGCGGGCGCGCGGTGCTGTGCGGGATCAGCGGTGCGAGCGCGTCCTTGCCGATCACGCAGATCGTGCCGTTCGAGCGCACGGTGCTGGGCTCGCTGGGCTACAACTTCGACATCCCGCGCGTGCTCGACCTCATGGCCACCGGCCGGCTCGACGCGACGCCGATGCTCACCGGGGTGCGGCCGCTCTCGGCCGGGCGCGACGCGTTCGCCGAGCTCGAAGCCGACCGCGGCAGCCACCTCAAGATCCTGCTGAAGCCGGAGGAGCACTGATGGACTTCGACCTGCCCGAGGAAACCGTCGCACTGAAGCAGCTCTGCCGGGATTTCGCCGCGAAGGAGATCGCGCCGTACGCCGCAGATTGGTCCGAGCGCAGCCACTTCCCCACGGAGGTGTTCCACGACCTGGGCAAGCTCGGGCTGATGGGCATGCTCGTGGACGAAAAGTACGGCGGTGCCGACGCCGGCTTCGTGTCCTATGTGGCCGCGATGGAGGAGCTGGGCGCGGCCGACCAGTCGATCGCGTCGGCGTGGAACGCGCACTCGACGATCGCGACGCTGCCGCTCGCCACGTTCGGCACCCACGAGCAGAAGGAACGCTGGCTGCGGCCGCTCGCCTCGGGAGAAGCGATCGGTGCCTTCGGCCTCACCGAACCCACGGCCGGCTCGGACGCGGCCGGTATCCGCACGCGCGCGCGACAAGCCGACGGCGGCTGGCTGCTCGACGGCACGAAGATGTTCATCAGCAACGCCGGCACCGAGATGAGCCTCGGCGTCACCGTGCTGGCCCTCACCGGCGAGAACGACGGCGGTGCGAAGCGCTACGGCACCTTCTTCATTCCCGAAGGCACCCCCGGCTACACCAAGGGACAGCCGCTGAAGAAGCTCGGCTGGCACGCGCTCGACACGCGTGAGCTCGTGTTCTCCGGCTGCTGGGTGCCCGACGACCACCTGATCGGCGAGGAGGGCAACGGCCTGCGCCAGTTCCTGGAAGTCCTCGACGGCGGGCGCATCAGCGTGGCCGCGCTGTCGTTGTCGCTGGCGCAGAAGGCCCTCGACCTCGCGGTGCGCCACGCGGGCGAACGCGAGCAGTTCGGCCAGCCGCTCACGCGGTTCCAGGCCGTGGGGCACAAGCTCGCGGACATGGCCACGGAGATCGCGGCGGCGCGCTGGCTCGTGTACAACGCGGCGTGGCTCGGCGACCAGGGCCGGCCGTTCAGCACGGCGGCCGCGATGGCGAAGCTGTACGCGTCGGAGGTCGCGAACCGCGCCGCCAGCCAGAGCGTGCAGATCCACGGCGGCTACGGCTTCATCCGCGAGTCCACCATCTCGCGCTTCTACGCCGACGCGAAGATCCTCGAAATCGGCGAAGGCACGAGTGAGGTGCAGCGCAACGTCATCGCCCGGGCTCTGGCGCGCGGCACCGCTTGACCTGCAGCTCGATGCCGTCGAGCAGCCGGTCGAGGCCGAACTCCCAAGCCTCGGCCGCCTGCTCGCCCGCGCCCTGGTCGAAGCCGCCGCCGAGCCACGCGCGGTTCATCGCCGGGTGCGCGGTCAGGTCGAAGTACTTGCCCCAGAAGGAAGAACGCTGGTCCCACCACGCGTCGTTCGACTGGCCGGTACTGCGTTCGAGGTGGATGCTCTCGGCTTCGAGCGCCGCGTTGGCGTCCACGTAGGCCGTGATGCTGTTCGCGGCGGCCACGGTTTCGCGCGGCGCGAGCCCCAGACCGTCCACGGTGGACAGCACGTACTCCTGGCCGGCGAGCTGACCCGGGCCGAGCGCAGGGCGCACTCGCGACATCTCGCGCAGCCACGGGTGGCGGCGGTGGGCTTCGCGCGTGCGCTCGGAGTAGAGCCGGATCTGCGCGCGCCAGTCGCCCGTCCGGGGCTGCCCGGGGCCGGGCAGGCCGCGCTCGACGAGGACGTCGTCCACCATCAGGTCGACGAGCTCGGTCTTGCCGGGCACGTACGTGTAGAGCGTCATGGTCCCGGCGCCGAGCTCCTTGGCGACCCGGTGCATCGACGTGGCCACAAGCCCGTCGGCGTCGGCGACCGTGATGGCCGCGGCCACGATCTGCCCGACGGTGAGCGTCGGCCGGCGCCCGCGCGCGGGTTCGGCCGCGGGCGTGGAACGTTCGCGCCACAGCAACGCGAGCGTGCGGTCGATCTGCTCAGCCTCCGCGGCGCGTTCGTCGCTGTTCTGCTCGACGGTCATCGTCGCAGCCCCCTCCCCTGCCCCGGCGGTGATCGGTTGCCGGGGATCCTACCTGCCGGTTCGGGACCTTCGACCCATCCGCGAGGCTCCGGTCGCGGCTACGCTGGGTGGGGATCGGAGGTGTTGGAGTGACCGAGCGCAAACCCCCCGGCGTGTCCTTCGGCTCGTGGGTCGACCGCCTGATCAACGCCGCCCAGTCGCGCGGCGAGTTCGACGACCTGCCCGGCGCCGGCAAGCCGCTGCCACCCGCAACGGGGCGCGACGCCGCCACGGACTGGGCCCTGCGCCGCGCCCGCGAAGGCGACCTGGACACGGGCTCGTTCCTGCCGCCGTCACTCGCGATCCCGCGCGAGATCCAGGACCTGCCGGCGAAACTCGCCTCGGTGCGCACCGAGAAGCGCGTGCGCGAGATCGTGGAAGACCTCAACGAACGCATCCGCGAAACGCACCGCCGGCCGCAGGAAGGCCCGCCGTTGCGCGCGATGCCGTTGGACGTCGACGAGATCGTGGAGAGCTGGCGCGTCACCCGGTGAACGCCGTGAGCGGCGCCAGCGGCAGCGTGATCGACGACGCGGGCGTCTTGACCTGGTAGATGCCGCCGAGCAGGCGGGGCAGCTGGGTGAGCGTCGGCGTGAGGTGCGGGGTGTCGGCCGTCGTCAGCACCACGCGGATCCGGTGCCCGGCCGCGAGCTGCGCGAAGGTGGGGAACACCTCCACGTCGTAACGCGTGATTTCGTTGGGTACCACCCACTTCTCCGACTGGCGCGTGTACGGGTGGTAGGGCATCAGGAGCTTCCCGTCGGGGCTGTACCAGCTGCGCGACGTGTCGGTTTCCCGCTGCGAACCGACCAGCGCGCCTTCGGTGAGCGGCTTGGACGAACCGTCCGGGCCGACGTCGGTCACGGTCACCACCCACATCGTGTCCAGGGTGTTGGCCTGCGCTGAGATCGACGCGGTGATCGGCCCGGCGAGCACGCTCGGCTGTGTCAGCGGCGCGGACGTGTAGACGAGCGAGCCGGGACCGTGTTCGCGGTCGAGGTTCGTGGTGTCGCACGCGGGGTTCGGCAGGAATCCGCCCAGCCACTGGGCGGTGGACCGCGTGCAGGTGCTCGACGTCGGCGTCCAGGTGATCCAGTCGGTGCCGCTGCCCGAGGGCGGGCTGGTCGTCAGCGTGCCGTCGTTGGCCGACCGCGGTGCGGTGCCGGTGCGTCCGCCGCCGAGGTAGTAGGTGGTGGCTTGTGCGCCGGCGAACGGGTACGTCGTGGTGTCGACCCAGTTGTCGGTGCCGAACACGTTGGCGTGCAAGGGTTTCGTGGTGTCGGTGATCCCGGTGTCGACGCCCTTGAGCCAGTGGTCGTACCAGGCCAGCTCGATCGGGTGCAGGTCGATGTCGCCGGTCGGATCGTGGTACCACGGGCCCATCATGAGCTGGTAGCGGCTGGTCGCCGTCTGGCCGGCGGCCATCGGCGCGTTCACGGGACGGCCGGCCCACGCGTTCTGCAGCGCCGCGTAGTTCATCAGGGCACCGCGCTGGAAGAGGTCGTTCCAGCCGCCGACGAGGTACGCGGGGATGCCGTTCGCGACGACGTCGCCCAGCACGTTGGCGGGGTTGCGCGACTGCCAGTAGTCCTCGTCGAACGCCTGCTCGCCGCCGGTGAACTCGCCCGTGAGCAGGGGCAACGTGCCCGCGCCGAGGCCGCCGAGGTGCTGCAGATCGGTGGTCAGCGCCGCCAGCAGTGCGGCCGGTGAACCGCTGTTCAGTGCGTCGAGCACGGGCTGGGTGACCGTGCGCAGACCGGTGAGCAGCTCCCACAGCGGCATGAACTCGGCGTTGGGCAACCCGCCCATCGCGGCGAGGTCGCGGTAGAGGTCGTTGCCCGCGACCACGGGGAAGATCGCCTTGAGCGGTGAGCCAGGGCCGACGGCGGCCGCGGTTGTCAGCTGGTTGATGCCGACGTAGGAGCCGCCGTTGAGGCCGACGTCGCCGTCGCTGCCGGGCAGCGCCGCGGCCCACCGGACCAGGGCGGCGCCGTCCTGGCGTTCGATCGGCGCGAACGGCACCCACTGCCCGCCCGAACCGCCGGTGCCGCGCACGTCGGAGATCACGGCGACATACCCGCGCTGGACGAAGTAAGACAGGTCTTCGTGCAGGTCAGCGCGACCATACGGCGTCTGCGCGAGCAGCACCGGGTACGTGCCGGGCGCGTCGGGGCGCAGGACGTCGGCCTTGATCACGGTGCCGTCCGCCATGGTGACCGGCACATCGTTCGTCTCGGTCACGGCGAACTGGGCCGGGCCCGGTAACCAGGTGGCCGCTTGTGCCGGGGAGACGAGCTGGGTCAGGAAGAGGACGAGCAGGCCGAAGAACGCCGTCGAACGCCGCATGCGGCCAGTCAACGCCGGCGCCCGTCGACGGGGCACCGCCGCCGGGGTGAGCCGTCGTCGACCGATCGTGGGCGGCAGTTTTCCCGCCAGGGCAACGGATCCGATGCTTTTCACCCGACCGCACCCGCCGTCGACCGGCGGGCATCCGGTCGAGCACCCGTCGAGCACCTGTCGAACCCGCCGCCTGTCGGCTGCAAACTGTTGACAGCAGACAGGCAGCTACCTATCGTTCTCGCATCCGAGTCCCCCCGGTTCTGCCTGGAAGGCGGAAATCATGGAAAACCGCACGTCAGCGGTCGGCGTCGCCGCCCCCGCAGGCCCGGCGAGCATCGACCGCCGGGTCGTGGCCGCCGGGTTGGTCGGCTCGATCGTCGAGTACTTCGACTTCGGCATCTACGGCTACCTCGCGACCGTGCTCGCCGTCGTCTTCTTCGCCTCCGGCGCCGACCCCACCGCGTCCCTGCTGGCCACGCTCGCGACCTTCGCCGCCGCGTTCGCGCTGCGTCCGCTGGGCGGCCTGATCTTCGGTCACCTCGGCGACCGACTCGGCCGCAAGCGCATGCTGGCCACCACAGTGCTCGCCATGTGCGCCGCGACGTTCGCCGTCGGCATGCTCCCCACGTACGCGGCGATCGGCAGCGCGGCCGCGTTCCTGCTGGTCACGGCCCGGTGCGTGCAGGGTGTCGCGGCCGGCGGCGAGGTCGGCGGTGCCGCGTCCTACGTCGCCGAATACGCCCCGGCCCACCGCCGCGGCTTCCTCTGCTCCACCGTCCAGTTCGGCGCACTCGGCGGCGCACTGCTCGCGTCCGCCGTGGTCACGACGCTGACGACCGTGCTCACCAAGCAGCAGATGACCGACTGGGGCTGGCGCCTGCCGTTCCTGCTCAGCCTGCCGCTGGGCGCGGTCGGCGTGTGGATCCGGCTCAAGCTCGAAGACTCGAAGCAGTTCCACAACCTGGCTGCCCAGGGTGAGGTCGCGAAGGCGCCGGTGCGCGAGCTGTTCGCTTCGCACCGCGGGGCACTGGTGCGCACGCTCGGCCTGTCGATCCTGCTGTTCGCCCTCTACTACGTGGTCTACGTGTACGCGTCGATCCACCTGCAGCGCGTGGGCGGGTTCAGCCCGAAGCAGGCCTTCTGGTCGACCACGGTCACGCTGATCGTCTCGTGCGCGGCCATGCCGTTCTTCGGCGCGCTGTCGGACCGGATCGGGCGACGCCCGATGTTCCTCGGCGCGACGATCGCGACGCTGATCCTCACCGTGCCGGTGTTCATGGTGATGAACGCGGGTCACTACGTGCCGGCTCTGTTCGCCCAGATCGTGCTGGGGCTGCCCGAATCCGCGCTGATGGCGGTGGCGTTCTCGACGTTCGCGGAGCTGTTCACCACCCGCGTGCGCTACAGCGGCATCGCGCTCGGGTTCAACCTGGCCAGCACGGCCGTGGGCGGCACCGCGCCCTACATCTGCACCTGGCTGATCGCCCGCACCGGCAGCAGCCTGGCCCCGGCCGGTTTCCTCCTCGTGACAGCGTTGATCACACTTGCGGCAGCAGTGCGGATGAAGGAGACCCGCGGCACCGCGCTGCGTGACAGCTGAACCACGACAACCGAAGAAGGCAGGACATGGCGACACCGCCCCCTCTGGAACGACGCACCGACACCTACGCCGGCCGCAGCCTCGACGTGCTGCGCGGCATGGTGCGCGACGGGCAGTTGCAGCCCGGGCAGCGGCTCAACGAGGTCGAGCTCGCCCGCGCGCTCGGCATCAGCCGGGGTCCGCTGCGCGAGGCGATCCAGCGGCTGGCCAGTGAGGGCCTGCTCAACGTCGTGCCCCACCGCGGTGCCTACGTGCGCACGTTCGACGCCGACGAGCTGCGCGATCTCTACGAGCTGCGCACCGCGTTGGAGACCCACGCCGTGCGGCTCGCGGCCCGGCGCGCGGACAACGAGGACCTGCGGGACCTCGACGACCTTCTGCGGGCCACCGAAGAGGTCCTGGAGTCCGATGTGGACACCGCGTACCCGGGCGAGTTCGACTTCCACCACCGCGTGGTCGCGCTGTCGGGCAACCAGTCCATCCTGCGCGCCTTCGCCGACGCCAACAACCAGATCCAGCTGGCCCGGTCGCGTTCCGGTCGCCAGCCGCGCCGGGCCCGCGACGCGTTCAAGGAGCACCGCGAGGTCCTGCGCGCGCTGGCCGCCGGCGACGCCGACGTGGCCGCGCGCCTGATGGACGAGCACCTGCAGCATTCGCTCGAAAATGCCCTGTCCCTGTTCGAAAACACCGTGCCCGACAGCCCGAAGGGGCTGGCGGGGCGGGGAGAAGACGAGGAGTTGTAAGCCCTGTGACAAGCTCTCTGGGTGCCCGGTTGCGCGAGCGGGTGGCGGCACGCGACCAGGCGCCGTTGCTCCTGGCGGGTGCGCCCAACGCGCTCACCGCCCGGGTCGCGGAAGAGACCGGGTTCGAAGCCGTCTACCTCTCCGGTGCCGGGATCACCAACACCTACCTCGGTGCCCCCGACGTCGGCCTGCTGTCCCTGCCCGAGCTGGCCGGCCACGTCGAGGCCACGCGTGACGCGGTGTCCCTGCCGCTCGTGGTCGACGCCGACACCGGCTTCGGCAACGCGCTCGGCGTGCAGCGCACCGTGCGCACGCTCGAACGCGCCGGCGCCACCGCGATCCAGCTCGAAGACCAGGTCTCCCCCAAGCGGTGCGGCCACTTCACCGGCAAAGAGGTGATCGAAGCGTCGGAGATGGTCGGGAAGATCCAGGCCGCCGTCGACGCTCGTGCCACCGAGGACTTCCTGATCGTGGCGCGCACCGACGCGCGCGCGGTGGTGGGACTCACCGCCGCGTGCGAGCGCGCGAACCTCTACCGCGAAGCCGGCGCCGACATCCTGTTCGTCGAAGCGCCCGGTTCGCCGGAGGAGCTGGCCGAGATCACCCGCACCGTGCCCGGCCCGCACATCGCCAACATGGTCGAGGGCGGGCTCACGCCCATCCTGCCGCTGGAAGAGCTGCGCACGCTGGGCTTCTCGGTCGCCCTCTACGCCAACACGGCCATGCGCGGCGCCGTCGCGGGGATGCGGATCGCGTTGCGCCACCTCAAGGAACACGGCGACACCACCGAGATCGGCGACAAGATCATCAGCTGGGCCGACCGGCAGAACCTGGTGCGCAAGCCGCTGTTCGACGCCCTCGACGAGAAGTACGCGGGAAGGACCACCGAATGAAGCCCTACGATCTGCGACTCCACGGCGGCCGGGTCGTGCTGCCCGGCACCGGCCTGAGCGAGGTCGACGTGTGCGTGCGCGACGGGAAGATCGCCGCGATCTGCTCGCCGTCCGACGAACTGCCCGCCACCGAGACCGTCGACGTCACCGGCCGCTGGGTCCTGCCCGGCGCCATCGACGCCCACGTGCACCTTGGCCAGGACCTCTCCGTGCCCAAGACCGTGGAGGACGCCGCACTCGAGACGGCTTCGGCCGCGGCGGGCGGCGTCACCACGATGCTGGCGTACCTGATGAGCCCGCGGCCCTACGACGAGCTGTTCCCGGCCGCGCGCGACCTGATGGCCGAGCACGCGCACACCGACTTCGGCTTCCACTTCTGCGTGGTGACGCCCGAGCACGTCGAGTCCATCGGGCACTACACGCGTGACCTCGGTGTGTCGAGCTTCAAGGTGTTCACCAACTTCCGTGGCAACGAGGGCGCGTACCTCAACCTGCCCGGCAACGACGACTCGTTCCTGTTCGACGCGCTGCAGGCCGCCGCCGACTCCGGCGCGATGATCGCGCAGCACGCCGAGAACATCGAGCTCGTGTGGCGGCTGCGCGAGCGGCTGAGCAAGGACCCCGACGCCGGCCTGGACGCGTGGCACGCCGTGCGTCCGCCGTATGTGGAGGCCGAGGCCGAGGGGCGGGTCGCGTACCTCGCGAGCGTGGTCGGCGCGTCCAGCTATGCGGTGCACGTGACGAGCCGGGAAGCGCTTTCGGCGTTGGAGCGCCAGCGGGCCGAGTACCCCGACGTGTTCGTGGAGACGTGCCCGCACTACCTCACGCTCGGCATCGACTCCGGGCTCGGCTCGCGCGGCAAGGTGAACCCGCCGCTGCGTACGCGTGACGACCGCGAAGCGTTGTGGGAAGCCGTGGCCGACGGCCGCGTCGACGTGATCGGCTCCGACCACGTGCCGCGGCATTTCAGCGCGAAGGACAAGGACCTGTGGAGCGCTTCGGCCGGTTTCCCCGGCACCGGAACGCTTTTGCCGCTGCTGCTGAGTGAAGGTCACTTCAACCGGGGCATTCCGGTGGAGCGGCTCGTCGACCTCACGGCCACGCGTCCGGCGCGGCTGTTCGGCCTGTGGCCGCGCAAGGGCGCGATCCGGATCGGCGCGGACGCCGATTTCGCTGTCATCGACCCGAACCGGCCGAGCACGGTCGCCGCGGCGACGCAGCATTCCGGTGCCGAGTACTCGGTGTGGGAGGGCTGGGAGTCGAAGGTGAGCGTGCAGCACACCATTCTCGGCGGCGAGTTCACCGTGCGCGACGGTGAGGTGCAGGGTCCGCGCGGGCAGTTCCTGTCCCGGCGCAACAGCGGGCGTGCCGCGCTGGCTGCCAGTGCGAAGCAGGAGGTTTCGGCGTGAGCGACCGTCCGTGGTCCGACGTGATCACCGCCGACGACGAAGCCCGCTACGAAGCCGCGGGGTTCGGCAAGCCCGCCGGCCTCGGCGAGCGGCCGGCGTTGCTGATCATCGACGTGCAGTACCGCACCGTCGGGAACTCGCCGAAGCCGTTCTTCGAGTCGGTGGCCGAGGACTACCGCACGAGCTGCGGCCAGGCCGGCTGGGACGCGGTGGCGAACATCAGCCGGCTGCTGACGACGTTCCGGGCTCGGGGCTGGCCGGTTCTCTACCCTTATGTGGCCCCGAAAGCCTCGTACGACTCGGGTCGGCTGGGGGCGAAGGTGCCGTCCATCATGGACGTTCCTTCGCAGGGATATGAGTTCGTGGCCGAGGTCGCGCCGGCCGAGGGTGACGTGCTGCTGCCGAAGCGGCACCCGAGCGCGTTCTTCGGGACGCCGCTGGTCAGCTACTTGATCGACCGGGCCGTGGACACACTCGTGGTCACCGGCTGCACCACCAGCGGCTGCGTGCGATCCAGTGTGGTCGATGCGTTCGCGTACAACTTCCGCGTCGCCGTCCCGCACGACGCCGTGTACGACCGCACGCCGACCGTGCACCAGGCCAACTTGTTCGACATGGCGCAGAAGTACGCGGACGTCGCCAGCACGGACCGGATCCTCGCGGCCCTTTCGGAGGTCTCGGCGTGACCGACGTCGACGTGATCGTGGTCGGGGCCGGCGGTGGCGGGCTCACCGCCGCCCTGGCGGCCCACGACGCCGGCGCCAGCGTGGTCGTGTTGGAGAAGGCGGAGCACGCGGGCGGGAACACCGCGTTGTCCACGGGCTCCGTGCCGGGCGCGGGCACGCGCTTCCAGGCCGCGGCGGGCATCGACGACTCCGCCGCCCGCCTCGCGACGGACCTGCTGGCCCAGTCGGGCAGCCACGACGCCGACGACCTCGCCCGCCTGCTCGCCGCCGGTTCGGCCGGGCTGGTGGAGTGGCTGATCGACACGCACGGCGTCGACCTGCGCCTGATCACCGACTACAAGCACGTCGGCCACTCCGTGCCCCGGCTGCACGCGCCGCCTTCGCGCAAGGGCCGCGACCTCGTCGCCGACCTGCTCGGCGCGGTGCGGGCGACGGACACCGAGGTGCTCGTGCACACGCCGGTGGCCGCGTTGCTCTACGACGAGGGCCGGGTCACGGGCGTGCGGGTCTCCGGGCCGCGCAGTGGCACCTACGAGATCACCTCCCACGCCGTCGTGTTGGCCGGCAACGGCTTCGCGGCCAACCGCGCCCTCCTGCGCGAGTGGGCCCCGGCGATCGCCGGCTTCGAGTACTTCGGCGCGCACGGCAGCACGGGCGAGTCGCTGCAGTGGGCCCTCGACCTGGGCGCCCGGCTGGGCAACCCGACGGCGTACCAAGGATACGCGGCCGTCGCGTATCCCCACGGCTCCATCACCTCGTGGACGACGGTGGAGATGGGCGGCGTGCTCGTGAATGGCGCCGGCCGGCGCTTCGGCGACGAATCCCGCGGCTACTCCGGCTACGCCGACGCCGTGCTCGGCACTCCCGGCCCGTGGCACGTCGTGTTCGACACGAAGATCCGCGACTACGTGGCGAGCCACGAGGAGGAGTTCGCGGAACTCGTCGCCATGGGCGGCGCGCGGGAGTGCGCGTCGGTGGAGGAACTGGCCACCTTCTGCGGCGTCTCCCCTTCGGCCCTCTCCACCACCCTGGCCTCCGCCGCGACGGTGGCCTCCGGCGACGACAAGGACGAGTGGGGCCGCACGGACTGGGGCTTCGGCCCGCTGCACGCGCCCTACGTGGCCGTCCGGTCGGTGCCCGGTCTCTTCCACACCCAGGGCGGGCTGCTCGTCGACGGGCACGCCCGGCCGACCACCGACACCGGCCCCATCCCGGGCCTCTACGCCGTCGGCGGCGTCGCCACCGGCATCAGCGGCCACACCGGCGGCGCCGGCTACAGCTCCGGCAACGGCCTCCTGGCCGCCCTCGGCCTCGGCCACCTCGCCGGCACCCACGCCGGCTCCCTCCTGCGATGAGGAGTTCGCCTGCCTTCCCTCCCCACCGCTCGGCCTGCCCCTGCTGACACCGCCCCGGAGCGAGCGATGGCCCGGGACCTGCTCGGTACTCCCGTGTGGACAGTGCGGCCGGGCCCAAGTGTCCACAAGAGAGTGTCCGCGCCAGGACCTAAGTGACCCAGCGCCATTCGTGGCGGCCGGGGGTGAGTATTTCTGTGGCGAGGTGAGCTTGGGTGGCCGAGACGAAACCGGCGAGATAGGCGAGGCCGGCGGCGGTGATGATGTCGATGGTGCCGTTGCGGAGGGCAGTGAGAGTGGTCGGCAGATGTGACGCGAGGGCGGCGTGAAGAGCCGTGACGGCTTCGGTTTCGGTATGGGACAGGGCCAGACGGCGGGAGATCTCGGTGGCTGTGTGAGCAGTGGAGGACTTCATGCCAAAAACTGTATCGAACACCTGATCGACAACGCAGTCGCTGAATCGGGTGGTCTCGGCGCGGGTCACTGAATCAGCAGCGACGGCGATCGCGCAGTCGACTCTCACGACTGCCCTGACTCGGCCCACCGACACGGTTCGAGTAGCGGGGTCCTCCGACACGGCCCGCTCGCCCGCTCGCCCAACCCGGCTCGCTCGACCAACCCGGCTCTGGCTGCCAGCTCGGTCAAGCCGAATCGTTCGGCTCGCGGTCCTCCGGCTCGGTTCCGCCAACGGACTCAGCTCGACTCGCCTCGGCTACCGCACTCGGCAGGCCCGGCTCGATTCGGCCCGCCCGGCCGGGCTCCGTTCGACTTCCGGATCCACTGAGCCAAGCCTGCCCCAGGTCGAGCCGAGGCCGGCCGGCCTCGGCTCGACTGCCTCGGCTCAGTTCGACTCCGGCTCGGCCACAGGACTCGACCGACCTGGTTCGGTTCGACTCAACCAGCTCGACTCGGCCAGCTCGACCCGGTTCCGCTCGACTCGACCAGCTCAGCTCGGCGACTCGAAGCAGCCCTAACAGCCCATTGGGCCGTTAGCTTCAAGAGTCCGGCTACTCTGGGTAGACCATGTCGAAGGGATGGCGACCGTGATGCGTCGGGTTCGTCGGGCGGCCGCCCTGGTTGTTGCGTTGCTGTTGTTGTTCGGGGAGCCCTGGTCGGTGTTCGTGTTGTTGCCGGGGTGGCCGGTGGCGGGGACCGTCGCGGGGACGGTGGTGTTCGCGGGCGCGATGGTGGCGTTCCCGGTGCTGATGTTCCAGGGCCACGGGCCGAGGCAGAGCGATGCGGCGGCGCGGGCCGGGGACGTCATGCTGGGCACCGCCTGGGTGCTGTTCACCTGGAGCGTCCTCGGGCACGTGTTGCGGCTGGCGCTGCTGGTCGCGGGTGTCGACGACCCCGCGCGGCCGCGGATCGTGGCGGCGGCGAGCCTGGTGGTGTCGGTGGTGTTGCTCGTGGTCGGCAACCGGATCGCGATGCGGGTGCCGCCGGTGAAGGAAGTGGACGTGGTGATCCCGCGGCTGGGCGCGGGCGTCGACGGGCTGCGCGTCGCGGTCATCACCGACACGCACTACGGCCCCCTCGACCGCACCAAGTGGTCGGAGAAGCTGGTCGCCGAGGTGAACCGGCTGCAGGCAGACGTCGTCTGCCACGCGGGCGACCTCGCCGACGGGTCGGTCGCCAAGCGCCGCAAGCAGGTCGACCCGCTGGGCGGCGTGCAGGCCGGCCTCGGCCGTTTCTACATCACCGGCAACCACGAGTACTTCGGCGAAGCCCAGGCCTGGCTCGACCACATGGCGAGCCTCGGCTGGGACACCCTCCACAACCGCAGCACCCTCGTCGAACGCGGCGGCGACCGCATCCTCTTCGCCGGCATCGACGACCCCACCGGCGCGGCCTCCGGGCTGCCCGGCCACGGCCCCGACCTGCCCGCCGCCCTCGCCGGCGCGGATCCGGACGTCCCCGTCGTCCTCCTCGCCCACCAGCCCAAGCAGGTCAAACAGGCCCGCGAAGCCGGCGTCGACCTGCAGATCTCCGGTCACACCCACGGCGGCCAGATCTGGCCGTTCCACCTGCTCGTCCGCCTCGACCAGCCCACCCTCTCCGGCCTCACGCCCCACGGCCCCCGCACCCAGCTCTACAACAGCCGCGGCTCCGGCTTCTGGGGCCCTCCGTTCCGCGTGTTCGCCCCCAACGAGATCAGCCTCCTCACCCTCCGCCGCGCCGCCTGACCTGGGCACCACCGGCCCTCGACCGCCCGGCCTGACGCGAGCAACGACAGGCCGGGCGAGCGCTTCGAAGCGACCCGGCCAGGCCCGCCGTCGACGACCTCAACCCGGCCACCACGCCTGACCTGAGCACGGCCGACCGACTGGCCTGACGCGAGCAACAGCAGGCCGGGCAAGTGTTTCCGCGCGACCCAGCGATCCGCCGCGCCGCCCGACCGGCCCCGCTCGCCCAAAAACTGGCCTGACCCCAACCCGGCCACCACGCCTGACCTGAGCACCGCCGACCCCCGACCTCCCGGCCCGACTCGATCACCGACAGGCCCGGCGAGAGCTTCGGCGCGCCGCACGCGACCTCGTCACGCTCAACCCCGGCGCTTTTCGCCTGAAATCACCAACGCCGACCCCCACCGCACCTCTTTCAGCTCGCCCAACCGACTAATTTTTTTGTCTTGACGACAACAACGATCGGTGACAGTCTTCTCCCCAAGCGACCAACCGAGGAGTCCCCACCAAGCGCACCATCAACCACTGAAGGAGGCAAAACCCATGCCCACCACCGCTTCCGCCGACGGCACCACCCTCGGCTACACCCGCGTCGGCACCGGGCCGTCGCTCGTGCTCGTCGACGGGGCGATGTGTTACCGCGGCTCGACGCCCAACGACGCCATCGCGAAGGAACTCGCCGGCCGCTTCACCGTCTTCACCTTCGACCGCCGCGGCCGGGGCGAAAGCGGGAACACGCTGCCCTACGACGTGGAGCGCGAGGTGGAAGACGTCGCCGCCGTCGTCAAGGAGGCGGGTGGCGAAGCCGGCCTCTTCGGGATCTCCTCGGGAGCCGTGCTCGCGCTCGAAGCAGCACAGCGCGGGGTGCCGACGAACAAACTCGCCGTGTACGAGCCGCCGTTCGTCGTCGACGGGTCGCGCAAGCCCCTCGAACGCGACTACACCGAGAAGCTCGAGCAGGCCGTCAAAGGCGACAACCGAGCGGAAGCCGTCCGCCTCTTCATGCGCGTCGGCGTCGAACTGCCCGCGCCCATGGTCGCGATGATGCGCATCATGCCCGCGTGGCCGAAGCTCAAGCGCGTGGCCCACACGCTCCCCTACGACAACGCCCTGATGGACGGCAACCAAGCCGGCCGGCCGCTCCCCGAAGGACGCTGGTCAGGCATCGCCGCGCCCACACTCGTCATCGACGGTGGCAAGAGTCCCCAGTGGATGCGCGCCGGCGTCTCGCAACTCGCCCGTACCCTGCCGGGCGCCACCTACCGCACTCTCCCGGGCCAGGCCCACCTCGTGAAGGCCAAGGCGCTCGCCCCCGTGCTTGCGGAGTTCTTCACACCTCGCTGACACCGCGAACGGCCGTACGGCAAGCTGACCGGGTGGCCACGCGAGCGCTGATCTTCGACTTCGACGGAACGCTGGCCGACACGGAAGCCGCGGTGCTGCAGTCGTGGCAGGAGATGTTCCGCGACCACGGCACGGAGCTCCCGCTGGAGGTCTGGCACACCGTGATCGGCACGCAGAACACGGCCGCCACGATGTTCGAGCTGCTGGCCGAGCGCGTCGCGAACATCGACCCCGAGCAGCTGCGTCCGGGGATGCGCGCCCGCGTCCACCAGCTGCTGGAAGCCGAAGGCCCGCGCGAGGGCGTGCTCGGCTACCTCGACGAAGCCGCGAGCCGGAACCTCAAGCTCGGCGTCGCGTCCAGCTCCTCGGGCACCTGGGTCCACGGCCAGCTCGCCCGCCTCGGCCTCGCCGAACGGTTCGGATCCGTCGAGACCGGCGACCGCCACGCCGCCAAACCGCGCCCCGACACCTATCTCGCCGCGCTGGCCACGCTCGACGTCCCGGCCGACCAGGCCATCGCCTTCGAGGACTCGCCCCACGGCGTCAGCGCCGCCAAGGCCGCGGGCATTCCGACGGTCGCCGTGCCGAACGCCATCACCACCGTGCTCGACTTCGGTCACGCCGACCTGGTGCTGCCGTCGTTCACGGCCAAACCGCTGGCCGAGGTCCTCGACCTCCTGGGCTAGACCAATTCGGACAGCCGGTCGAGGAACGCCCGCTGCCCCTTCACGAGCTTCACCCGCGCGTCGTCCAGCCCGAACCACTCGACGCGGTCCACCTCCGGGAACTCCTGCTTGCGCCCCGAGCGCGGCGGCCACTCCAGCTCGAACGTCCCCGGCACGACCGCCGCCGGGGCCAGGTCCGCCTCCACGGCCCACGCCGTGACGACCTTCCCCGACTGCCGCACGTCACCCAGCGCGAGCCACTCTCCGTCGGGCGCGGGCAGGCCGAGCTCCTCCGCGAACTCGCGCCGGGCGGCGGCCACCGGCTCCTCGCCGTCCTCGAGCTCGCCCTTGGGCAGCGACCATGCGGCCTCGTGCTTCTTTGCCCAGAACGGCCCGCCCATGTGCGCGAGCAGCACCTCGACCTCGTCGCGCCGGCGGAAGAGCAGCAGCCCAGCGCTGTGTTTGGCAGCCATCGCGACAGTCTGCCGGAACCCCTCCGAAAAAAGTTTCCGCACCCGTGTCGATCCGCGTCGAGCCGGTTCGACGCATCGGCAAAAGGGAAAAACACTCGGAGGGAACCGGAAAATGACCACCATCACCCGCACCCAGGCCACCCCGTCCACCGCGTCGGCCACGAAGCCGCAGCTCGTCGAGCGCGTCCGCCCGATCGTGCTGGCCCTGTTCCGAGTCGTCACGTCCGCCCTGTTCCTGATCCACGGCCTGGCCGGCTTCGGCTTCTTCGGCGGCATCGACGGGCAGGGCGGGGCCGTGCCGTTCGGCAGCTTCCCCGGCTTCTGGGCCAGCGCGATCGAGGTCGTCGGCGCCGTACTGATCCTGCTGGGTGTGGCGACGCGACCGGCCGCGATCGTGCTGTCCGGTGTGATGGCCTACGCCTACTTCACCGTCCACGCGCCGTTGGGCCTGCTGCCGATGCAGAACATGGGCGAGCCGGCCGCGCTGTACTCGTGGATCTTCCTGACGATCGCCTTCACCGGTCCGGGCGCGTTCGCCCTGGGCAGCCTGCGAAACCGGGCCGAGAAAGCGCGTCAGTAGCCCGCGGCCGCCAGGTCGCTGTACTTCACCACGTGCTCCATGAGGATCGTCAGCACCTGCTTGGTGGACTCCCGTTCACGGGCGTCGCACAGCAACAGGGGAACGTCCGGGTCGAGGTCCAACGCGGCCCGGACCTCTTCCGTGCCGTAGCGGTACGCGCCGTCGAAGCAGTTCACACCCACGATGAACGGCAGGCCGCGCCGCTCGAAGAAGTCCACCGCGGCGAAGCACGATTCCAGCCGCCGCGTGTCGGCCAGCACCACGGCACCCAGCGCCCCCTCGGCCAGCTCGTCCCACATGAACCAGAACCGGTCCTGCCCGGGCGTGCCGAACAGGTACAGGATCAGCTCGGGGTTGATGGTGATGCGGCCGAAGTCCAGCGCGACGGTGGTGGTGGTCTTCTGCTCCACGCCCGAGAGGTCGTCGACGCCTTCGGAAGCGGTGGTGATCACCTCTTCCGTGCGCAGCGGGGGGACCTCGCTGACCGACCCGACCATCGTGGTCTTGCCGACCCCGAACCCGCCGGCGATCAGCACTTTGACCGCGGTCGCGGTCAGCGCGCGCCGGGGTTCAGAGTTTCCGGATGCCATCGAGAACCGCCTGGAGTACGTGTTTGTTCGGGGCTTCGGTCGGTGGTGCAGCGGTGCGGAACAGCACCAGGTTCTGCTCGATCAGATCACTCAGCAGAACCTTGACCACAGGCAGGGGCAGGTCCACGCGCGCGGCCACCTCGGCGACCGACGTCGGTTTCTGGCACAGGCTCAGGATCTGCGCGTACTCCGGCTCGATCGCGGCCACCTCGCGCGCGGTGCGCATGGCGACCACGAGCGTGATCAGGTCCAGCCCGAGCGTGTCCGAGCGGGTGCGCCCGCCCGTGACGGCGTAGGAGCGGACCAGCGGCCCGGCCTCGTCGTCGAACCAGGACTCGTGCCGGCCGCTCATGGCGAGGTCCGCTGGACCACTCCGGCCCGCGGTGCCGCCGTGAGCACCGCGCCGACCCGCTTGACCATCAGGTTCATCTCGTACGCCACGAGCCCCATGTCCGCGTCGGCGCTCGCCAGCAGCGCGAGGCACGCGCCGCGGCCGGCGGCCGTCACGAAGAGGAACGCGTGATCCATCTCCACCATCGTCTGCCGCACGTTGCCGCCGCCGAAGTGACGTCCGGTGCCCCTCGCGAGGCTCTGGAACGCCGAAGCGACCGCCGACAGGTGCTCACCGTCCTCTTCGGACAGGTTGCTCGACCGGCCGATCAGCAGCCCGTCGGAAGAAAGCACCACTGCCCGCTCGGCACCGGCGACCCGCTTGACGAGGTCGTCGAGCAACCAGTCGAGCTCGTTGACGCCGTTGTTGGCCATCAGTCGCGATCTCCGTACCTGTTGTCGTCGTAGTCGACTTCCGTCTCCCGGGCGCGCCGGGTGCCCTGCTGGAACGCCGTGAGGCGGTTGCGGGCGAGTTCCGGCGTGTCCTCCCGGGCATCCTGGAGCTCGTGCGCCGGACGGTCCTCGCGCAGCTGGGGCACGAGGTTCTGCTGACGCCGGCGCTGAGGCAGCGCCGGGCGTCCGGGTGCTTCCGGCCGGTGCGGCTGCTGGGGGCGGCCGTTCTCCGGTGCCGGCCGCGGCTCGTGCGCGGGCCACGCCGGCTGGGGCGGGCGAGGCGGCCGGGCGGCACGCGGCGGAGCGGGCTGCTCGACCGGCGGCGCGGGCGGTTCGTACGCGGGCTGTTCCACCGCCGCGACCGGAGCCGGCTCGGGACGCAACCGTGCCGCCCGCCGGCCGACGCGGCTCATGCGCACCGGGTCCTGTACCGGCCGCTCGGGCACCGGCACCGGGGCCTGCTCCTCGGCGACGTCCGGCGCCGCCTCGGCCAGTGGGGCCAGCAGATCCCGGCGCACCAGCACGATCGCGCGCGTGCCGCCGTAGGCCGACTCCCGCAGGTGCACGGAGACGCCGTGGCGCGACGCGAGCCGCGCGACCACGAACAGGCCCAGCCGGGGCTCGTCCGACAGCGCCATGATCCCGAAGTCCGGCGGGTCGGCGAGCATCGCGTTGAACTCGTCCGCCTGCTCCTTCTCCAGCCCGAGGCCCTGGTCCTCGACCTCGATCACCACGCCCTTGCCGACGATGTTGCCGCGCAGCTCGACGCGCGCCTCGGGCGGCGAGAACGACGTCGCGTTGTCGATCAGCTCCGCCAGCAGGTGCACGAGGTCGCCGACCACCGGACCGCGCACGGCGATCGACGGCAGCGCGGCCGTCTTGACGCGCGAGAAGTCTTCGGTCTCGGCCGCCGCGCCCCGCACCAGCTCCGCCAGGCCGACGGGGTTGCGCCACTGCCGGCCCGGCTGGCCACCGCCGAGGATGATCAGGTTCTCGGCGTTGCGACGGGCGCGCGTGGACAGGTGGTCGAGCTGGAAGAGCGTGTCCAGCTGGTCCGGGTCCTCCTGCTTGCGCTCGGCCGCGTCGAGCACCTTCAGCTGCCGGTGCACGATGACCTGGCTGCGGTGGGCGATGTTGAGGAACACCGTCTTGGTGCCCTCCCTCGTCTTCGCCTCTTCGACCGCGGCGGCGATGGCCGCCTGCTGTGCCTTGTTGAACGCCTCGGCGACCTCGCCGATCTCGTCGTCACCGTGGTCGAGGAAGTGCCCGCCCTCCTCGAGGTCCACGGGTTCGCCCGCCCGCACGCGCTCCACCAGCTCCGGCAGCCGGACCTCGGCCGCGTCGAGCGTGTCCTCCCGCAGCCGCGCGAGGCGCGCGATGAACCGGCGCGACAGGCGCAGTGCGATGAGCACCACGATGATCGCGATGAGCACCGCGGCGGCGCCGGCGATGATCGAGTTGGTGAGCGTGGTGTCGGCGTCGGCGATCGCCGCGTTGGTGGCGGCCGCGCTCTGCGTCACGAACATCGTCATCAACGTGGTGGCGACCTGGTGCGCGGCGTCGCGCCACTGCTGCTGCGGCACGGGCAGCTGCTTTTCGCCCGCCAGGAACGCGTTTTCGACCTGCGTGACGGTGCGCCAGTCCGGTCCGGCCACGAGCTTGTCGTAGCTCGCGCGCACCTGCGGCAGCATCTGCGGCACGGACTGTTCCAGCTGCGCGTGATACGCGCCGATCTGCCCGATGTACGCGCGCTGCTCGTCGCCGTTCAGGCCGCCCGAGGCGAGCCCGGCCGCCGACAGGGCGTCGCTGCGCTGCATCTCCTCGGCGGCGTTGAAGATCGGGATCGCCGACAGGCGCGCGAACGCGTTCTCCGCACCGCGCGCGGCCTGCGCGAGCCCGGCGACGCCCTGCGTGAACTGGTCGATGATCTGGTTGTAGAAGGTGAACGTCTGCAGCAGCGGCAGCTGCCCCGCGTCCACCTGCTGACGCACCTGCGGCACCTTCGAGTACAGCCCGGCGAACGTGGCGATGTTCTGCTTCACGCTCGCGGGCACGGTGTCGTCGTCGGCGAAGTTGCCTTCGAGGATCGAGCTGATCTGCGCGGCCGCCGCATCGGTCTTCGGCCGCGCGGCCTGCAGCGCCTGACGCGCGCCGCTCTGCCCGGCGAGCAGGCTCATCGACAGCTGCCGCTCCTGCTCGGCGGCGACGATGAACGGGATGCCCGGGCCTTCCGAACTGCGGATCTTCCGCGCGTAGTCGCGCGCCTGCAGCGCGTCGGTGATCAGGTAGCCGGCTAGCGCGACGCCGACGATCAGGAGAGCGAGACTCGGAATCAACGCGATCGCGAGCACGCGTGATCGAATCGACGAGCCGCGGTTGCGACGAACAGAATTCTGCTTCACCGTGGTCCGTTTTCCTTCCGGCAGTACAAGGTATTCGGGTCTCCCAGGGTTTTCTCACCCGGTTCCGACCAGCCGGATCAACTCACCGTGGTCCATCGCCCGCGACGACGTTAGGCAGGCCGGGCAGACACGTCAAGTCCGGATGCGAATCCAGGTCACGTTCCCGTGATCCACTCACAACTTCCCGCAGTACTTTGGAAAATCCGCCACGCGAAGGGTGAGCTTGGTCGCACGGGTAATGGGCCGGACGGCGGTGTCGCCGCGACCTGCAACGCGCTATCGGCGAGGTGATCGACGCGTGAGGAACACCGAAATCATTCGGTGAGGTCCATCACGGAAGGCACGGACAGTCCGTGACGGTCACCTTACGCGCGGCCGTGAACTCCACGCGAGGACGAAAAGGCGTGAAATGGACTACACCGGCCGCGGAATCGCTGTTCGCACCGGCGCGATTACCACTTTTCAGCGCCGAACGCCGTTCGGATGCGAGTCGCCGTCGCGGTGCAGGATCAAGCGCGGCACGTCGGGCCAGTCGGGGTCGTCTTCGTGGTCGGCCCGGCGAGCGGAGCCGCCGCGCCGGCCCCGGCGGAGGAGGTCGTGCAGCATCTCCCGGCACGCCCAGCCGAGCACGGCCACGGAGCAGACCAGCACCAGCACGAGCACCGACTCCACCGGGAAGCGCACGAACAGGTCGCCGAATTCGGCGAGCAGAATTCCGATGATTACCCCGACCAGGAGTGTGCCGACATACGAAATCGGCACCTCGCGAACCCGTGCACCGGCCATCGCCGCCCCCTTCGCCCGGCAACCGCGCCGACGTTTCCCCGTGCCGCACGAGCACGGGATCGCGCCGGTCCGCGGTGCGCCCACCAGCGGAAAAGCAGGGTCCGATCATAGCGGGCAACCACGCGGAACTGTCCCGGTCGCTCACCCGAAGGGGCTATGCGTGGATCCATTCAGCCACGAAAACCGCGATTTTCCGTGAATTCAGTTCGCCTTTTCGTTCAGCTCAGCTCATGCAACGCCGTGACTGCGCGCAGCACTTCCTCGTACCTCGCGTAGAGCGGCGCGAGCCCGAACCTCAGCACGTCGGGCGGACGGAAATCGCCGAGCACGCCGCGTTCGTGCAACGCCGCCATGGTCCGTGGCGCGTCCGGCACCCGCACCGAAATCTGGTGGCCGCGCGCGTGGTCGCGCGGCGTCGGCACGTCGGCGCCGGGCAGCAGTACGTCGAGGCAGCGCAGGAAGAAATCGCCCAGTGCCAAGCCTTTCGCCCGCAACACGGCAAGATCGACGTCGTCCCACACGTCCAGCGCGGCGTCGAGCGCGAGCAGCGACAGGATGTCCGGAGTGCCTGCCCGCGCCCGCGAAATCCCCGCGCCCGCGCGGTAGCCGGCCTCCATCGCGAACGGGTCGGCGTGCCCGGCCCAGCCCGCGAGCGGTTGGTCGAACGACTCCTGGAGCCGGCTCGCGACGTAGACGAACGCGGGCGCGCCCGGCCCGCCGTTGAGGAACTTGTAGGTGCAGCCCACCGCGTAGTCGACCTCGTGCTCGTCGAGCCGCACCTCGATCGCGCCGACGCTGTGGCAGAGGTCCCAGACGACGGCGGCGCCGGCCGCGTGCGCGGCGGCGGTGATCGCGCCCATGTCGTGCAGCCGGCCCGACACGTAGTCGACGTGGTTCACGAGCACCGCCGCCGTCGCCCCACCGCACGCGGCGGGCAGCTCGGCGACCGGCACGCGCCGCACGGCGTGTCCGGTGAGGCGCCCGACCTGCTCGGTGACGTAACCGTCGGTCGGGAACGTCGCGGCGTCGAGCAGGATCTCGCTGCGGCCCGGGTTCGCGCGCACGGCGGCGACGAGCACCTTGAACAGGTCGACACTCGTCGAGTCGGCGACCACGACCTGCCCGGGCGCCGCGCCGACGAGCGGCGCGATGCGCATCCCGACCCGCTCCGGCGCGTCCCACCAGCCGTCGGTCCACGACCGGATCAGCCGGCCGCCCCATTGCTCGCGGACCACGTCGGCGAGCCGCTGCGCGACGTACCTCGGCGGTGCGCCGAGAGAGTTGCCGTCGAAGTACGCGACGGCCGGGTCCAGGTCGAACTCCGCGCGCTTGGCGGCCAGCGGGTCGGCGGCGTCGAGCTCGGCCGCTTCTTCGGCGAGGGTCATGCCGGGAACTCGTCGGCGAGGGTGTCCCAGAACATCAGCTCGTAGCTCTGGAACAGCCGGGCGTACGTCCGCGCGCGATCCGCGTCGAGCCGCCCGGCGTCGAGCCCGGCCTGGATCGCGGCGAGCGCCTGCTCTTCGATTTCCGGGACGTCGGCGGCGAAGAAGTCGAAGAACGCGCACGCGTCGTCGGAGAAGCCGCCGTCCTCAAAACAGTAGTGCTCACGCATCCCCGCGGCGATGGCGGCGCAGTACCGGCTCCACGCGGTGAAGTTCGCGAAGATCGCGACGGCGACTTCAGCCGCTTCGCCATTCAGCGCCAGCCAAGCGAAGTACGCCGGATATGCCTGACAACCCGCACGCGGCAACTCGGCCCCCGGATCATCTCCGGCCGCCGCCGCCAACGCGTCGAGCTTGCCCAGCGCGAGCTGCTCCCCCGGCGCGAGGCCACCGAAGAACTCGCGCGCCCGCGGTTCGTCGGCGCGGGCGGCCAGCGCGTGGAAGCTGCGCCAGTCGCTGCGCACGATCCATCGCTCCTCGGCGGCGATCGCGGCGAACACCTCGCGCGGTGCACGGCCGGACACGACGAGCGGCACGAGCCGGTTGTCGTCGTCGCGCGGCGCGAGCTCGCGCTGGATCGCACTCAGCAGTTCACGAGCGGACTGATCACGAGCGGGCACAGGCTCTCCTTCGGCGGGGGCTTCCATTCAAGCAGGATCCGCCGAAGTGGATCTTTTGCTCGAGGCGTGAGGAATAGACCGTTTTGCGTAGTTCACGGTCAGGTCCACGCAGGCACGCGGAGTGGCCGCGATTCTCTATCCACACCGGCCGGGAGCCCCTACAGTGGTCGGTCATCCGCACCACTGGAGGAGGGCCAGCGTTGACCACCCCGCAGTCCGCAGCCGCACAGGCCGAGGGTCAGACGATCCCCCGCCTGCTGCACCACAACGCCACCGAGTACGGCGATCACCCCGCCGTCACCTCGCTCGACCTCGAGGGTCACCCGACGCTGAGCTGGAGCGAGTTCCGCACCGCGATCGCCGAGTTCTCGCGCGGCCTGGCCGGGCTCGACCTCGGCAAGCGCGACCGCATGCTGATCATGGCTGCGAGCAGTCCCGACCACCTGGTCGCCGACCTCGCCGCCGTGCACCTGGCCGCGATCCCGTGCACCGCATACGCGACGCTGAGCCCGGACCAGATCCGTTACGTCGCCCTCCACAGCGCCGCGCCCGTGGTCGTCCTCGGCGGCGCGGGTGAGCTGGAGCGCTGGCTGCCGGTGCTCGACGATCTCCCCGCACTGCGCCACGTCGTCGTGATGGACGCGGCCGCCATCCCGGCCGGCGACGAAAGGTTCGTTTCGTTCACAGAAGTGCGCGCGGCCGGACGCGCGGCGCTCGCCGAAGACCCCGCCGCGTTCGAAGCCGCGTGGCAGGCGATCCAGCCGGACGACCCGCTCGCGATGATCTACACCTCCGGCACCACCGGCGACCCCAAGGGTGTCGTGCTGTCGCACCGCAACGCCGTCCACGAAGGACTCGCGGTGCAGAACCTGCACGACGCGCCCATGCACGCCAAGAACATCGCCTACCTGCCGCTGGCGCACATCGCCGAGCGCGAGCTGTCGATCTACCTGCCGCTGCTGTGGGCGGGCCACGTGCACACCGTCGCCGACGCCGCCGGTGTCGTCGCCGCGCTCGGGCAGGTGCACCCGGAGAGCTTCTTCGGCGTGCCGCGCGTGTGGGAAAAGATGGTGGCGGGCATGAAGAACATGCTCGGCGGCGTACCCGAGGACCGGCGCGAGGCGCTGCTCTCGGCCAACGCCCTGCTGCAGGAGGGCTACAAGCTGCGCTCCGACGGCAAGGAGGTGCCGGCCGAGCTCGCCGAGCGCATCGCGAAGACCGACGAGGCCGTGCTCGCCCCCGTGCGCGCGCTGCTCGGTCTGGACAAGGTGCTCGTCGCCTCCAGTGGCGCGGCGGCCCTGCCAGTGGAGGTCCTGTACTTCATCGCCGGCCTCGGCGTGGAGATCCAGGAGGTCTGGGGCCTGTCCGAGACGACCGGCGCGGCCACGTCGAACAGCGCCGGCGGCTTCCGCGCGGGCACCGTCGGCAAGCCGCTCGAGGGCGTCGAGGTGAAGGTGGCCGAAGACGGCGAGCTGCTCGTGCGCGGCCCCATCGTGTTTCTCGGCTACCTGCAGGAAGACGGCTCCATCGCCGACGCCACCGACGCCGACGGCTGGTACGCCACCGGCGACATCGGCACCATCGACGAAGACGGTTTCGTGCGGATCACCGACCGCAAGAAGGAACTGATCATCACCTCGAGCGGCAAGAACATCGCCCCCACCCGCATCGAGGGCCTGCTCAAGGAACACCCGCTCATCGGCCAGGCCGTCGCCATCGGCGACGACCGCCCGTACGTCACCGCCCTGATCGTCCTCGACGACGAGATCGCCCCCGGCTGGGCCACGGCCCACGGCATCGAGGCGTCGGGCATCGACGAGCTGGCTGCCCACGACCAGGTGCTCGCCGAGATCGAACGCGCGGTGGAATCCGCCAACAGCCGCCTGGCGCGCATCGAGCAGATCAAGCGCTACCACCTGATCACGCAGGCGTGGACGCCCGAAACCGGCGAGCTCACGCCCACGCTGAAGCTCAAGCGCCGCGTCATCAACGAGCGCTACGACGCCGCGATCAAGGACCTCTACGCCGCCACCACCCCGGCGTCCTGATCCCCGGCCCCGGGCGGTTCGGATGAGCACCGCCCGGGGTGGGTCGTCAGGCGATCCGGCTGCTGTCCTTCCACTTTCTCAACCGCGGTGGCACGCGCTTCTCGAGCCCGTAGTTCTCCAGGTGCGCCGAAAACACCTCGTCAAAGGCGTTCTGCACTGTCTCCGTGTCCCACACCTGCCGCTCGAGGATCGGCTGCTTCAGGAACGGCTGCCCCATCACATGCAGCTGTGGCCCGTTGCACCGGATCATCTGCCCGGTGATCCCCGCCGACCCATCCCCGAGCAGGAACAACACCACCGGCGCGATCCGGGACGGCGTCCGCTCCGGCGGACAAGCCCGCAACGCCCGCTCCGACTTCCACACCATCCGCGTGTGCGCCACCGGGCAGACCGCGTTGGCCCGGATCCCGTGCTCCTCCAGGTCCAGGGCCCACGAATACGTCAACGAAGCAACCGCGCCCTTCGAAGCCGCGTACACGCCGAGCTTGCGCTGCCCCAGCGAAGCGCCCGACGAAATATTCACGATGGACCCGTGAATCCCCCCGGCGACCATCGCCTTGATCGCCGCCAGCCCCGTGTACATCACGCCCAGGACGTTGACCTCGACCAGCTCCCTGGCCTGGTCGACGCTGTCGTCCCACGGCAGGGACTCGTAGTTGAGCCCGGCATTGTTGACCAGGCCGTCGATCCGCCCGAACTCACCCACGCACAGGTCCACGATCGCCTGGGCCTGCGCCGGGTCGGCCACGCTGTGTCCACTCGCGACGGCCCGGCCGCCGTGCTGCCGGATCGTCTCGGCCGTGCGCTCGGCGAGCCCGGCGTCGACGTCGTTGACCACCACGGCCCCGCCCGCGCGGGCCACGTGCACGGCGAACGCCTCGCCGAGTCCCCGGCCTGCGCCTGTGACGACCACGGCCTTGTCCTGCATGAGCCTGTCCATGACTATCTCCCCACTGCCAGGCACCGGCGGGGCGAGGGGTCGCTCCGCCGGGCTCATTTCCAGTGTTGGGCCATTCGGCACGGGATACAGGGCGACGGCGACGAACGGTGTCCGTCATGCGACGAGCGAGTTACGCACGATCAGTCCTCCGGTACCTCCGGACTGGTCAGCACCGACCGGGAATGGGTTCCGCCCGACCTGGTCCGGGCCCCCTTGAACAGCCCAACCCGGGAGAACGCTGGTTCTACTGTTCGCCCGCGCGTAATCAGCGGCATACTGATTGTTGTCCCGCTGCCGGGAACTGTGACTCCCTCGGGGTCGCCGTCACAGTCCAGGCAGAATGCCCACCGGACACGTTCACCCGATCGGGGAGGGGGAAGTGGTCACCCTGTGACGACCCACGCCACGCCACGGCTGACGGCGCCACTGCGGAACGTCGAGTACCGCGTTCTGTGGGCGGCCGAGGCCATTTCGAGCGCGGGCGACCAGCTGGCGAAGGTGGCGCTCGCCATCCTCGTCTACAACCGCACCGGCTCGGCCCTCTGGGCCGCCGTCGTCTACGCCCTCACGTTCCTCCCCGCGCTGGCCGGCGGGCTCGGGCTGTCCTTCCTCGCCGACCGCTACCGGCGCCGCGCGGTGCTGAGCGTGAGCGCCGCGGTGCAGGCGGTGCTCGTGGGGCTGATGAGCCTGCCGGGCATGCCACTGGCCGTGCTGTGCAGCCTGCTCGTGGCCGTGCAGCTGGCCGCGTCACCCGCCAACGCCGCGCAGAACGCCATCACGCGCGAAGTGTTCACCGACGATGAAATCTACCTGCGCAGCCAGGACCTGCGCGGGATCACCACCAACACGGTGATGCTGGTGGGGCTCGCGGGCGGCGGCCTCCTGGTGACGTTCGTGGGCACGTCGTGGGCGCTGGCGATCGACGCCGTGAGCTTCGCCGTTGCCTCGCTCATCGTGCGCGTGTGGGTGCACGATCGCCCGGCCGCGGGCGGCGAGCAGACGACGTGGTTCGGGGCCACGCGGTTCGTGTTCGGACAGCGCAGGCTGCGGGTCCTGATCGCGCTGTCGTGGCTGGTCGGGCTCGCGGTGGTCCCCGAAGGGCTCGCGGCTCCGCTGGCGGAGCAGCTCGGCGCGTCGTCCACGGCCGTCGGCTGGCTGCTGGCTGCCGACCCGCTGGGGTTCGTGGCCGGTGCCTACTTGCTCTCGAAGTTCGCGTCCGCCCAGGTCAGGCTGCGTCTGCTGGGCATCCTCGCGACGACGTCGCTGGCCCTGCTCGCGCTGTTCCTGCTCCAGCCGAACCTGGCGCTGGCTCTCGTGCTCCTCGCACTGGCGGGTGCGATGGGCGCGTACATCATCACGGTCACCGCGACGTTCGCCACCTGGGTGCCGAACGAGCTGCGCGGCGGCGCCGGCGGGCTCTACCGCACCGGGCTGCGGGTCGCGCAGGGAGTCGGGGTCGCGCTGGGTGGGGTGGTTGCCCAGGTGACCGGGTCCGCGGTCACCGCCATCGCGCTCGCCGGTCTGCTCGGCGTGGCGCTGGCCATCCCCACCGCCTTCTCATGGACCCGGGTGCGGCACGCGGTCGCAGCCGATACCGGGCTCTGAGTCGTGGCCGGCTCGTTCACCGGCCGGGGCGATCCGGTTCTGACCTCCGGATCGAAGTCTCGGGGAGCGTCTTGTTCTCAGGCTTCGCGGTCACGCATCGCGACTCTCCTTTGCTCACGCTGTCACGAACTCTTGGTTGCCGGTCACCGGAATCACGCCTCGCGGTCACGCACGGTCGGACACCTCCTCGAACTGAGTGCACTGACAATTTCCGGGCAAACAGACAAGAACGATTCAGGCTTCGCGGTCACGCATCGGGAAAACACCTCCTGGAGGGCACGGCTCAGCGACTGGCGTTGCAATTCGCATTCAGGGTTCACCAGCCATCGGGGGAAGGCACCTCCGGGTAAGAGGCACACGGTTGGACGGAACACGAATTCAGCCCTCGCGGAGGGCCCACCGCCGGGAAGTCGGTGAGTGCGATGATACCGGTAAGCGATAACAGCACCACAGTGGATACCACCAGACCCGCACCACCCGAGAGACCGGAGGAGGCCGAGCCCGATGCCCGAGAACGGACACGCGCACGGTGAACCGACGGACTCCAATCGCGGGGTACCCACACCCTCCCATGATCACGCACCGAAGTCCCAAGATTCTTCCGGGGATGCACACAGTGCTACACAAAAAGCAACCGCGCGATCGCAGGGTGTCGGCAAACGGCTCGGTGAGTTGATTTCCGGCAATCCCGTGCGGTCGTGGGATCTGTGGACCAAGCCGCGGCCGATGATCGTTTTCCTGCTTTCCTGGGAAGCGCTTGCCGTCGGCCTGCTGACGTACGGGATCGTCACCGGCGGGCCCACCACGGCTCTGGACTGGGCCCGGTTCGGCATCCTCGCCGTGTGCGCCACGGTGCACATCCAGCTCACGCGCCGGCAGGAGGAGCGGCGGCGCAACCGCGTGACGGCCGTCCACATCGACCTGTCGGGGATCTGGGTGTTCCCCGGCGCACTGCTGCTGCCGATCCACTTGACACTGCTGCTGATCGTCATCGTCCGCGGGCAGCGGTGGTTCAACTCGCGGCGGCCTCCGCACAAGTTCGTGTTCACCTCGTTCACGCACGCCGTGTCGGCCTTGGCGGCGCACCAGCTCTACCAGACTTTCGCCTCGGCGGAGCTCGAGAACCTCTCCCCGGGCAATTCACTGAGGCTCTTCGGCATCCTCATGCTGGTCGGCTTCTGTTACGCGGCGCTGCAGGCGATCGTCATCGGCAGCTTGCTCGCACTGGGCGGAACTTCCGCCCCGACGCTGAGCAACGTGCTGGGCACCAAGGATGACAACCTGCTGGAGCTCTCGACAATCGGTCTCGGCACGATCGCCACGATCCTCCTGGTGAACTTCCCACCGGCGATCGTGATCCTGGTGCTCATCACCGTGCTGGGCAACCGGCTCGCCGAGATCAACCAGCTGCAGTCCGAGGCGCGCACGGACCCGAAGACCGGCATCTTCAACGTGCGCGGGTGGTCCGAATCAGCCGACCGCGCCTTGACGCGAGCCGCACGCAGCAACGAAATGCTGGCGCTGCTGATGATCGATCTGGACCATTTCAAGTGGATCAACGACACCTACGGCCACCCCGCGGGCGACGACGTCCTGCGCACCGTGGCCCAGACCTTGGACGACATCACGCGTCCCAGGGACATCATCGGCCGCTTCGGCGGCGAGGAATTCCTGATCCTGCTGCCGGACGTGGACCAAACGGCCGCCAAGGTCGCGGCCGAACGGATCCGTCTCGCGATCGCCGAACAGCAGATCGTGACCACCGACAAACGCGGCGGGCGCGCCCGCATCACCGGTCGGACCACCTCGATCGGAGTGGCACTGCTCGGGCCGAACGGATCGACGGTGGAACAGTTGCTGCACGCGGCCGACGCCGCCGTGTATACCGCGAAGGAAGGCGGCCGGAATCAAGTCCGGTTCGCCGACGCGGATCCGCCGCCGCGCGTGGCCTGAGCGAAATCGCCGCCCGCCACCAATTGCGATTAATCGCGTTGGACCGGCGACCCCCCGAAAACGGACGGCGAATTCAGTCAGAGCTCGCTCTCCGTGACCGAAAGTCGCGAAAAAGGGACTGTGATGCAATTCACCATCCCCTGAAATATGGTGCCCGGCCCGAACCCGGGGAGATCCCCACCCCTTCCGGGGGTCATCCCCATGCCGCCGCACGGGCGGGGCTGGCACCCTTGAGCGCATGCCCGCCTCCGACGACCGTCCTCCGGCCGCCGCTCGCGCCCGCCGTCCCTGGTCGACGTCGGGCTGGCTGCTGCTGGTGCTCTTCGTCGTCTTCGGCTTCGGGCTCATCGCCTCGCGCCCGGCGTCACCGCCGGACCAGGGACCGCCGACCGGCGACGTGCTGGCCGCGCAGAACGCCATCGCCGCGCTGACCCACCCCGGCCCGCAGCCCACCGCGCTGGCGCTCCTGCCCGAGGACTTCACCGCCGTCAGCGGCGTGACGCCGGGTGCGCTGGCGGCGCGCGACGGGACCGTTCGCGCCGTCCACGTCGACGGCGGGTGCTCCACCCCTTGGGGCGACGACAACACCAAGTGGGACTACGCGGTGCCGTGCAAGGCCCACGACCTGGGCTACGACCTGCTGCGCTACGCGGACAAGAAGGGCCACCCGCTCGACCAGAGCGTGCGGGCCTCACTCGACGCGCGGCTGTCGCAGGACATGCACCACGCGTGCGTGGTGAACCCGATGGGCTCGCCGGGCACCTGCCAGGTCGTCGCCACGCTCTACTCCGCCGGGCTCGTCGTGAACTCGTGGCACCAGCGGTGGGGACCGCCGGTCGCCGACCCGATCGGGCCGATGGTCGCCGGCGTCCTCGTGATCGGCTGCCTGCTCGTGTTCCGGCTGCGCGGCTGGCACACGGCCCGGCGCGCCACCCCGCGACCCGCTCGCGCCGCGACCGGTCCTCCCACGCGCTGGGCCGTGCTCGGCGCTGCCTCGGCCGTGCTGCTCGTGCTCGGCGAATCGGCGACGGCGCTGGCCGACTGGGCGGGCGCGCCCGAGTCCGCGTGGTGGCCGCTGACGTGGCTCGCGCAGCTCACCCCGCTGCTGTTCTTCGCGGGCGGCTACGCGAACGTCACCGGCTGGCTGGCCGAACGCGACCGCGGCTACCGCCACTACCTCGCCGAGCGCGCGAGCCCGCTGCTCCGCCCCGCGTTGATCTTCGCTGTGGTCGCCCTGCTCGTCCCGCTGGCGCTGGAGCTGCTCGGCATCCCCGCAGGCACGAACGCGACGGTCATGCGGATCGCGCTGCACCCGCTGTGGCTGCTGGGCGTGTACCTGCTGACGATCGTCTGCGCGCCCGCGCTGCTCGCGCTGCACCGCCGCGCCGGGCTGTGGTCGGTGGCCGGCCTGCTTGCGCTCGTCGTCGCGGGCGAGGCCGTCGCGGCCTGGTCCGGCTCGCCGCTGCCCGGTTACGGCGCCACCCTGGCGCTCGCGCTGCTGGCCCAGCAGGTCGCGTTCGCCCACGCCGACGGGGTGCGGCTCCCCCGGCCGGTACTGGCAGGCGCCGCCGTGGCCGGGGTGGGCGCGCTGGCCGTGGCCACCTTCGCGCTCGGCGCGTCGCCGATCCTGCTGGGTAGCCCGGGCGCGCCCGCCGCGTTGTCAGCGCCGCCGTGGGAGGTCCTGCTGCTCGGCGTGACCCAGCTCGGCTTGGCGGGCCTGCTCGGCGGACGGCTGGTGCGCGTCGCGGCGCGGCCGCGGGTCAGCCGCGCGACCGGGTTCGTGCTGCGGGCGCCGATGAGCCTGTACCTGGCGTTCCTGGCGGCGATGCTGCTGCTCGTCGCCGTCGTCTACCTGCCGGGCCCGATCGCCGACGGGCTGAGTTGGCTCGTGAAGCCGCGCACCGCGATGGCGATCGCGCTGCTGCTCGTGCCGGCGGGGTGCGTGTTCTGGTGGTTCGAACGCCACCCGCGCGGCCACGGCGAACCCGCGCCGCCCCCGCCGAGACCCCGCACGGCCACCGGCTGGCGGCCGGTGCTGCTCACGAGAGCGGCCGCCGCGCTCGGCATCGGCTTCGCGACACTCGGCGTCTTCGGGCTCGCGCTGGCCCGCTTCGGCGACGTCGCCGCCGACGCCGATTTCCTCGGCCTGCACCTCGACCCGGTGCAGAGCCTCGTGCACCTGCTTCTCGGCGTGCTCCTGCTGCACACCGTCCGCACGGGCGCCACCGCGTCGGCGGGCACGTGGTTCGTCTGCGCGCTCGCCTGTGGCCCGGCGCTGATGGTCTCGTCGGCCGGCCCGCCGACCGTGGTCCTGCACGCGGCGACGGCGGTGTTTGCGCTGGTCGCGGCCGGTTCGTGCCTGGTTCCCCGGCGCCGCGCTGCGAGCGCGACTTCTTGACGAGAAACTCGAAACGCGACACGCACACAACCGGCCAGGCGAACGCGCCCGGTTTGGCGGACCATGGGTGGTGCAGGCCACACCGGCCGGGGGAGGTGCGAACCCGCCGCAACCCCGTCCCGGCACCATGCGTCTTCAAGGTCCGGGGAACCGGACAGTGACAGGCAGAAGGACGAGCAGAAGGAGCGGACCGCGTGGATCACCCGCCTCGGAACGGGCAAGGCGACCGACGCCCCGCCCGCCCCTGGCAGGACCCGCCGGGGCGCGCGAGCGGACGCCGGGTGCCGCCTCCCGCCCGTGACCGCGCCGAGCCGCGCGGCCCCCGCGACGCCGAGCACCGCCCGTCGCGTCCGCCGCAGCGCCGGTCCGGCCCGCCGCCGCGGCGCTCGAGCCGGCGCGGCTCGCACCGCGGCGCGAAGATCACCCTCGCCGTGGTGTCGCTGCTGGTCATGGCCTTCACCGGCTACGCGTGGGCGTCGCTGCAGGGCCTGGTCAACGGCCTGAACTACGCCGACGTGATCAATCCTCAGTCAGGCGGTGACCAGCCCGCCGACGGCGCGCGCGACATCCTGATGGTCGGTCTCGACAGCCGCACCGACGCACAGGGCAACCCGCTCTCCCCGCAGCTGCTCGCCCAACTACACGCGGGCGAGGCCGACGGCGAGCTCAACACCGACTCGCTGATCTTCGTGCACATCCCGAACGACGGCAGCAAGGCCGTCGCGATCTCGCTGCCGCGCGACTCGTACGTGAACATCCCCGGCTTCGGCGAGCACAAGATCAACTCCGCGTACCCCCGCGCGATGCTGCAGGCGCGCAAGGACCTGCAGCAGCAGGGCGTGACGGACCCGAAGGAGCTCGACGTCAAGGCCAACCAGGCCGGCGCGAAGGAGCTCATCACCACCGTCGAGGCGCTCACCGGCTCGACGATCGACAACTACGCGGCGATCAACCTGCTCGGCTTCAGCGAGATCACGCAGGCCATCGGTGGCGTCGACGTGTGCCTCAACAACAACGTCGACGACTCCTACTCCGGCGCGAAGTTCACCAAGGGCGTTCACACGATCTCCGGGGTGCAGGCGCTGGAGTTCGTCCGGCAGCGCCACGGCCTGCCGCGCGGTGACCTCGACCGGGTGGTGCGCCAGCAGGTGTTCATGGCCGGGATGGCGCGCAAGGTGCTCTCGGCCGGCACGCTCACCAACCCGGGCAAGCTCAACGCGCTCATCGACGCCATCAAGAAGTCGGTGGTCCTCAACCAGAACTGGGACATCTTCAGCTTCGCCCAGCAGATGAAGGGCCTCACCGGCGGACAGCTCGAGTTCCGCACGATCCCGGTGGAGAACGTCGCGTACAAGACGCCCAGCGACGGCGACGCCATCAAGGTCGACCCGCAGGCCGTGAAGATGTTCGTGCAGGGCCTCGCCGGTCCGCAGCCCGGCCAGCAGGCGGGTCAACAAGAACAGGCGCCGCCGGCGAACGACGCGAACAAGGGCACCACCGTCGACGTCCGCAACGCTTCGGGCCGCACGGGCCTGGCCGCGAGCGTGTCGAAGCAGCTCACCGGCAAGGGCTTCACCGCGGGCGACACGGCCAACGCGACCTCGCGCAAGACCACCGTGATCTGGGTGCCCTCCGGCGGCGAGGACTCCGGTAACGCCGTGGCCGACGCGCTCGGCACCAAGGCCACGGTGCAGGAGGACAAGAGCGTCGGCGCCGGTCACGTGATGGTGTTCCTCGGCTCGGACTACCAGCCGAGCGCCGACAACGCCGGCTCCGGTGCGCCGGCCGGCTCGGCCAACGCGCCCGCGTCGACCCCGGCACCCCCGCCGGCCGCCGGCGACGACCAGAAGCCGATCACGGCCGACGGCGTTCCCTGCGTCAACTGACCTGTTCAGCGCACCGCGGTTCCTCCGTTCGGAGCAGTCTGCGAAATCGTCACCAAAGACTTGCCCGAAACCGCGTAAGGAAAAGCGCACTGCCCACTTTCATACACGTGAGACGCGCACGCGTTCGCAGTCACGAGAGCGGACGCCGCGTGTGAGAGCGTGAGCAGGGCAGGGGACGAGGAAGTGGTGATCGACGCTGAGCACTACCAGCGGATACTCGGTGACGAGCTCCGCAAGCTCCGGCGCAGGCGAGGCTGGACGCGCAAGGAGCTGAACACGCATCTGCAGAGTGAGATCTCCCTGCAGACGCTGGCGACGTACGAGCTGGGCACGCGGCAGTGTTCTGTGGTGCGCCTGGTCGAGTTGTGCGTCGCGATGGACGAGCTGCCCCAGGACCTGCTGGCCAAGGTCCACCGGCGCGTGTTCGTGGAAGAGCCCGGACGCGTGCGGGTGGACCTGCGGCGAGTGGTGGCCGAGGCCTCGCCCGAGCTGCTGCCGCTGCGCCGCTGGGCCGAGGACCGGCTGCGCCGCGGCGATCCGGGAGCCGGCGCGACCACGGTGAGCTCGGGCCCGGCCGAGGTGTCGCTCGACCTGGCCGCGCTCGAGCGGATGGCCGAGCTGTGCGACCTGCAGGTCGTCGACCTGATCAGCCATCTGCGCAAACTCGCACCCGCCTGAGCCACGGGCGGAGCTGACCCGGGCCGTTTCGCCGGTCCCGGCCGGGGGCTTTCGCGTTGTCGAGGGTCGCGAAAGCCCCCGCCCCCTCATCCCTGACCCGAGCACGCCCACCGCCGTCCGTGGGCTTGTTCGGCGCGCCCTCCTGCCCTCCCCACAAGCTACGAAGGGGACTTTCGCGCCTCCTCCCCTGCCGCGAAAGTCCCCTTCGTACCCCTTTTGTGCCCTGCCTTGTCAGCCCAGCAGCTCGTAGTCCTCCCGGCGGACCGTGCGCGTGTCGAGCCAGTACCGCCACGTGAAGCCGGGCCAGATCGTGCGGTTCACGCCCTTCGCGTCGAGGTACCAGCTCTTGCAGCCGCCCTGCGTCCAGATCCCCTTCGCGAGCTTGCGCTGCACGTCGGTGTTGAACGCCTCCTGCGCCTGTGGCCGCGGGTCGATCGCGCGGTCGCCCGCCAGTCGCAGCGCCTGCGCGATGTAGGAGATCTGGGACTCGATCATGAACACCACGGAGTTGTGGCCGAGTCCGGTGTTCGGGCCGAGCAGGAAGAACAGGTTCGGGAACCCGTTGACTGTGATGCCGAGGTGCGTGCGCATCCCCTCGGCCGCCCACTCCTTGGCGAGGTTGCGCCCGTCGCGGCCGACGATCTCCAGCGTGTCGAACGCGTCGGTGACGTGGAAGCCGGTGCCGTAGATGATCACGTCGACCTCGTGCTCCACGCCGGCGGCGTCGACCACGCTGTGCTCGCGGACCTCGGTGACACCCTCGGTGACCAAGTCCACGTTGTCCCTGGCCAGGGCCGGGTAGTAGTCGTTGGAGATCAGGACGCGCTTGCAGCCCATGGTGTAGTCGGGTGTCAGCTTCGCGCGCAGAGCCGGGTCGGCCACGGCCTGGTCGATGTTGCGCTTGGCGATCCGCTGGCCGAGCTGCATCACCCACGGCTGGCCGTTGAAGCCGATGGCGCGGGCCTCGAGCATCCAGTACAGGACGTCGCGATAGGCGCGCTGCGCGAGCGGGACCGCCTTGAACAGGCCGCGGGCCCAGCCGGGCATGTCGTGGTCGGCTTTCGGCATCACCCACGGCGGGGTGCGCTGGAAGAGCGTCAGGTTCTCGACCTGCCCGACGATCTGTGGCACGAACTGCACCGCGCTCGCGCCCGTGCCGACCACGGCGACGCGCTTGCCGGTGAGGTCGACGCCGTGGTCCCACTGCGCGGAGTGGAACGCCGGCCCGGCGAAGTTCTCGATGCCGGGCAGGCGCGGGATCTGCGGCCGGTGCAGCGCGCCGACGCCCGCGACCAGGGCCTTGGCGACGAACTCGTCGCCCGACTTGGTGGTGACGTGCCAGCGGTTCTCGTCGGCGTCCCAGCGTGCGCCGGTCATCTCCTGGCCGAAGCGCAAGAAGCGGCGCAGACCGTACTTCTCCGTGACGCCGCGCAGGTAGCTCCAGATCTCGGGCTGCGGCGAGTAGGCGCGCGACCAGCCGGGGTTCTGCTCGAAGGAGAACGAGTACATGTGCGACGGGATGTCGCAGGCGCAGCCGGGATAGCTGTTGTCGCGCCAGGTCCCGCCGACGTCGTCGGCCTTCTCGAGGATCACGAAGTCTTCGCGGCCGTCCTTGCGCAGCTGGATGGCCATGCCCAGGCCGGAGAACCCGGTCCCGACCACGATCACCCCGGTCTCGGTGCGGTTGCCCATGCGCCCTCCCGTTTAGTGTTACTCGAAGTCCATCCTACTTAGAGTAGGTTACCGCCGGTAGAGTGTTCTCGTGACCACCGCGAAACGCAAGCGCGTGCCCCGGGCCGAGCGCGAACGGCAGATGATCGAGGTCGCCGAACGAGTGTTCACCGAGCGCGGCTACGGTGCGGCGTCGATGGACGAGATCGCCGAGCTCGTGGGTGTGTCGAAGCCGATGCTGTACGAGTACTTCCACTCCAAGGAAGGCCTGCTGCTGGCATGCATCCGGCAGTCGCGGGCGGCGCTGCGCGAGGTGACCGAACAGGCGACAGTGGGCGCGGTTTCCGCCGAGGACGCGCTGCGCCGCGGGCTGCTGGCGTTTTTCGTCTTCATCCGCGACCGCCGGGAGGCCTGGTCGCTGCTGCGGCACGAGATGGCACTGATCGGCACACCTGCGGCCGACGAGATCGAGCAGACACGGCGGCAGCAGACGGACCTGATCGCGGCGTTGATGAGCGGCCACTTCGACGACTCGGACGAGCTGCGCGCCGAAGCGTCGGCCGAGTTCGTGGTCGGCGCGTGCGAGCGTCTCGCGATCTGGTGCGAGCGCTTCCCGGACGTGACACCCGAGATGGCGACCGACTACGCCATGAACATGCTCTGGTCCGGACTGTCACCGCGCGCCCGCTGAGGTGCGCGTGAAAATGCACGCGCGCTAGGCCATTCGGTCGTCACTCAGTGCGAATCCCCTCCCGTGTCTTGTGACACAGAGTTTCTTTACGGTATCGAGAACCCTGTAGAAAGACTGATGGACAGTCGCGGGTTGCGCGGGGGCGCAGAAATCACGTCATGAGTGTGCGGTGGCCGAGTCTCGGCCAGTGACGCATGCTGATGGCGAGAGGGGTGAGGTAGTGGAGACGATCACAGCGACGTACGCGCACGAAAACGACGACTGGACGATCACCGTCAGCGGCCGCGGCGGGGCACGGACCGCGAAAGCGCCGGGCATCATCGCCGCGCGTGACCGCGCGGACCAGCTCGTCGACGAGCTCGCCCCGGACGGGCGACCCACGGTCGTGCACCTGCTCAACGGGAGCGCCCTGGAGTTCACCAGCTCCTACATGACCGCGCGGCTCACCCTGCCGGACATCGAGCCGCTGGAGGTGCCGCCGTCGGGATCTTCGAAGCCGGCTGTTGCCGCCGCTTCGGCCTCGGCTGGTGCTTCCTCCTCGGCTGGCGTTCCCGCTGCGGCCAAGCCTCAGCTTCCGCCGAGCAAGCAGCTGCCGAAGGAAGTCGAGGACCGCAAGGCCGAGGAGACGCCCGCCGTCCCCACCTCGAAGCCGACGGTCTCCCCGCGCGCCTGACACCGCCGTTCCTTCACGCCGGGCCAGTTGTCGCTTTGTCGATCTTTCATACCTGCATACGTCTGAGCGGACCCGTCTCCGGGCCCGCTCAGACGTATCGGTGGATCAGCGGAACAGCTTGCGGACCAGCAGCGCCAGGATCAACGCCCCGACGCCGATGAGCGGGTACTTGACCTTGGGGTTGTCCAGCTTCGCGCGGATGCCGTTCTTGGCTTGGTCCGCGAGCTTCTGGGGGTTGGCCTTGGTGCCCAGCTGGTCGAGCGTCGCCGTCAGCGCCGTCCTGGCCTGCTCGATCTCACGCTCGATGGTCTCGGGGTCGCGAGCCACGTGCCCTCCTCGCCGCGTCGGACTGTAGGCGCCCACGTTAGAGGACGACACCCCCCTCACGGCCACTGGCCACGCCGAGCCACCCCGAACGTGCCGCGCGCTACGATTCACCAGGCTTTCGCGGGGCCGTAGCCCAATTGGCAGAGGCACACGGTTTAGGTCCGTGCCAGTGAGAGTTCGAGTCTCTCCGGCCCCACAACCCCGAAGCATCGGTAGCCCCTTCGAGCCTCTTGACCTGCGGATTTACGGCTCGAAGGGGTTACCGATCGCAACTCGCGAAGTGTGACACAACACGAAGGCCACACCCGACAAGCCTGACTCGGCCCACGGCATAGGCGTCGGATGTCGTGCTGGACTCCTGAGTCCTACTGCGAACGCAACACCCAGATGTCGGTGTCGTTCACCGCGACGAGGTCGGTATCGCCGTCACCGTCCACATCGGCCGTGAGGGTGTCCCTGGTGCCGGAGAACGAGCCCGCGTACCACACTTCGGGCGCGGAATAGCCTGCACCGGTGGAGCGCATTACCTGCACGTCGGTGTCGTTGACGGCGATGAGGTCGGCCTTGCCGTCGGCATCGATGTCCCCGGTGAAGGTTTTCTTGGTGCCGTGGAACGGCGCGGTCGACCACTGCTGCGGCGAGGTGACGAACCAGCGGGTCTCGGTGGTGGCCGGCACCACGCGCGTACCGCCCGAGTCGACGAGGATGCAATCGGCCAGGCCGTCACCGGTCGCGTCCGCCGCCAGTGTCGCCTTCTCTCCGCGGAGGGTGTCCGGACCCCACGCTGTCAATGGCAGCATCGTGGTGCCGTTCGACCTGGCCGCCAGTGCTGGGGTCCCGGCGGACAAGCCGATCACGTCGGTGTCCCCGTCGCCGTCCAGGTCCGCCGTCAGGTTCGCCTGGTCGCCGGCGATGTTGTTGTCCAGCCACTGTGTGGGGAACTCGAACCGTTCGTCGCCGGGGTAGTAGATGCGCGACCTCGCCACGAAGATGCCCCGCACGCTCGGGGTCGCAATCGTGTGCGGCCGGACCGTGATGGCGTCCGCGCGGCCGTCGTTGTCCACGTCGCCGAGGAAGTATCCGTAGTACGGACTGTCGTCGAGGCTATTCGCGCACAGGCTCCAATCCTGCTGCGGCTGGAAGCCCGAGCCGGTCGACAGCTTCACGTAGCACGCGTTCTGGAAGGCGTTGAAGCCGGCGAGGTCGTCCTTGCCGTCGCCGTTGACGTCCCCGGCCCTGACCGCGACCTGCGCGGTGAACGGTCCGGTCGACCACTGCTCCGGCACGCCGGACGCCGCCGCCGGCGTGGTGAGGGTCAAGGGCAGCAGACCGGCGACACCGGCCATTACAAGAGCTCGCATCACGTCCCCTTCGTGTCGGCTTTGCCGTATTGAGGTCGCGCGCGCAGCCGGGAAACGTTACTGCGGCACGCTGTCCGCGCCAATGTCACGTTCTCGGGGTTTACGGTCTGGACCATGCGGATCGGCTACGGACACATCCACGGGGCCGACTCACCGAGCAGGCCTGGTGGGTAGGTCGAGGAATGCCAGCAGCCGCAGGACTCCGGCCAGGTGGTCGAGGTCGTGCCAAAGCGCGATCACGTCTTGTGGTCCGCGCTGGGCCGCGGCTGTCACTTCGGCAAAGTCGTCGCTGCTCTGGCCGCAGTCGAGGTGCGCTTCGGGACCTTGGTGGATGTCGAACGCGGCGGCCAGGTCCACGTTCCAGTAGTAGTCGATGGGCACGTCAGCCAGGTTGATCTGATCGCCGAATCGGCGCTGTATCTCGTCCAGCAGCAGGGAACAGGTCTGGCGGAGGTCGGCGAGTTTGAGCACTGGGTTTCTCTGCGTCACGCGCATCATCGTCCTCCTCACCCCCCGGCAATCACCGGGTCCACATCCGTCGCGGCTGCCGCGGCCCGGGAACGCAGGCCCGAGTGGGCCTGCATGGGCCCGATGACAGGGCCCCTGCCTTGGGAGGGGAGTCCGGCCGGCCCGCCGAGGGAGCAGAGTGAACCCGATGACGCCAGGCCAGAGTAGGAACCGAAGTTGATCGCCGTTACTCTCGCGGCATGAGCGAGGAGATGAAGCTCGCGGAGGCACTGGCGCTGCGTGCCGACGCGGCAAAGCGGATCGAGCAGCTGCGCACGCGGATCGTCGCGAACGCCCGCTACCAGGAAGGCGAGCCACCGTCCGAGGACGCGGCCGAGCTGCTCACCGAGGCCGGGACCGTCCTCACCGAACTCGAGGCGTTGATCCGCCGCATCAACCGGACCAACGCGCAGACCCCGCTCGGCGACGGCACCGTCACCGACGCCCTCGCCCGCCGCGACATGCTGCGCCTGCGCCACTCCGTGCTCACCGGGGCGGCCGACGCCGCAGCGGGGCGCGGGCAGACTATGGGGCGCCAGCTGCGGTCCGAGCTGAGGCAGCTGGCCGCCCTCTCGGTGGCCGAGCTGCGTGAGCAGGCCGACCGCGTCGCGCTCGAGCTGCGCCACCTCGACATCGACATCCAGCGCACCAACTGGGAGGCCGACCTCCTCCACTGACCGGCGGCACGGAAGCAGGTAACCGCCCGGGGAAAGCGAGCACAAGCCGAGGGCCGGCGGCCAATCCGGCTCCTGGCGCGTGGCGGGCAACGCAGGGGTTCAATTCCCCATCGGACAGCGCAGCCCAGCACCGCGCACAGGTGACCGCGCACGCGGCACACCTCACCACCACGTGCTGGTTCCCCGGGAAGGCGAGGGCGGGTAAGGGGTATTCCGTGTCAGGACAGTGCCAGGGGGTCGGCGACCCGGCATGGTGCATGGATGCGTGACTGCCCGGGAGAAGGCAGGGCTTCTCCCGGCTGCCCTCCCCCGGCTACAACTGCCGTGTCATACGTCGATCTGCTCGAAGATGTGCGGGTACGACACGATGTCGTCTGGGAACTCCGCCGCCATGCGCTGGAATTCGGGGCTGCCGAACGCCGTGGCGAGAGCCTCGGTCGACTCCCAGGCCGCGACGTTCATCAGAAGTCGACTGTCCGCCGTTCCCTTGTGCATCTGCAGGGAGACGAATCCCGGCTGAGCCTTCATGAACTCCGCCTGCCTCCGAAAGAGGGCCAAGAACGCTTCAGCCCCCTCCTTCGGAACGAAGAAGGTGTTGACCAGGACGATGGGTCCGGTCTTCTCCTTGAACTGCGCGAACATCGGCGTATTCGGGTCCAGGCTCTGCAGCTTGGCCATTCTCGGCACTTCCTCTCTCTATCATCGGTCAGTGGGTGTCGCCGGCGCCCGCGTCCTGGGGTTAACCGGGCGGGTGAGCCCGCAGGCTCAGGTGAGAGCGGCGACCAGCAGGGCGAAGGCGGCGATGATGACGGTGACGCGGACGTAGTGGTAGCGGTCCCAGCGGTCCATCTGCTGCTTCCAGTCGGCGGGCCGGTTGTCAGCGGTCCACGTCTTGCCCCGATTGTTGATCGGGACGAGCAGCAGCAGCGACATGATCACGCTCACGATCAGCAGCGCGGCGGCGATGACGACGAGACCGGTTCCAGGGTGCTGCCATCCGGTAATGGCCCAGACCGCGCTCAGGACCAGCGAGCCGATGTACCAGAACGGCATGAGCGCGCCGAGCATCCGGCCCCCGTGGGAGCGGGCGGCCTGGTTGCTGTCGTCGGGGAGTCCGCTGAAGATCCGGTTCATGACGAAGGCGACGGAGAATTCCACCCCCACCATCACCCCGACCACCACGATGGTGACGACCTCGAGCGTGCCGAGCATGATGTCCCTCCAGAAAATCTAGTGTTGCTAGCTGCTGAGGCAACGCTAGTACTACTGCCGCTCGATTGTCTAGCGGTGCTAGACTTCAACCATGTCGGTACAGGAACGCAAGCAACGCGAACGGGCGGATCGCGAACGCCTCATCGTGGCGACGGCCCGCGAACTCGCCGAGCAGCAGGGCTGGGACGCGGTCACCACCCGCCTGCTCGCCGAGCGCATCGAGTACAGCCAGCCCGTCCTCTACAGCCATTTCCGCGGCAAGCGCGAGATCATCGGCGCCGTCGCCCTCGAGGGAGCCACCGAGATGGCCGCGGCGCTGCGGGCCGCGACCTCCGCCGCGGACGGCCCGCGCGCCCGGGTCACCGCACTCGCCCGCGCCTACCTCGACTTCGCCGAGCACAACCCGGCGGTCTACGACTCCATGTTCCAGCTCGACGGCGGCCTGATGTTCGCGAACGAGGACACCCCGGAGCCGCTGAAGGACGCCTTCGCCACTCTGCTGGAGACTCTCGGCAAGGTCGCCGGGGACGGCGTCCACCCTGGACTGTTCACCGAGGCGTTCTGGGCGGCCCTGCACGGGCTGGCCACCCTGACCCGAGCGGGACGGCTGCCGCCGGAGGGCACCGAGCCGAGGGTGGAACTGCTGGTAGACCGGCTCGCTGTGCTTTGACGCGCGGTCCCGACGGGCACCCAGCCGACGGAGGCGTGCGCCTGAGCTTCGCTGAGACCCAAGCCGTCCACGTGCCGACGATCCAGATCAGTCCGTGTCGACGCGCGCATCGCGGCAGTGTGGCGGATGGGAAACGGGCGTGTTGTTACGGTCGCTGGATGGCGGGCTGGGACGCGATCGGCGTACGCGCACGGCTACGGGCGATGGCAGTTCGTGCCCCAGGGAGGGATCGGTTCGGGGCGAGCACACACCGGTACGAGTTGGCACCTCCCCTTCCGGAAGTACAGATCCGAGCGTTCGAGGAATCTCACGGCATCGATCTACCGGTCGAGTACCGGTCCTTCGTCTCAGTGGTAGGCAATGGCCCCGCCGGGCCCCACCACGGCTTGATGCCATTGACCGTCCTCCGCCCGGAAGCCGGCGACGAATGGGCCGTCGACGACGAGTGGGACCAAGACCGGCTGCCGGGCCGGCTCGCCAAGCCATTCCCGCTCACCGAACCCCGGCCCGGCCCCATCAACGCAACCGCCGTCGATGCGCTGACCCCAGGCACGCTCGTGCTGGCCGAACAGGGCGGCGGCATGTTCTCCCGGCTTATCCTCAACGGCCCACTCGCCGGCGAAGTCTGGCAGACCGATCCGGACTGGGGCGGCTTCGTACCGGAAAGCCCCAACTTCCGCAGCTGGTACACCGACTGGCTGGAGACCTGGTAATCGCACGTCGACGCCATCCGGACCAGCGGCAACAGTCCCTGATGCCAACGCAGAGCCGACGTGGCCACAGTCGAGACGCTGCTTCACCTCACGCTGCGCACAGCGTCGGACTGGCTTCCCCTGGTCGGGATTCCGACCGGCTTGATGACAATCGCCGACCCCTCGACCAGGACCGAAGAGTTCGGATTGTGTTGCGCTAGGCCCACTCCCCCGAAACACCCGAACACCTGCCGCTTTGGACAGTCGTGCTCAAGACGCGCCCCCGTCGACACGACAGTGTTGTGGGCGTCGCCGACGGCGGTGGTGGGCTGGTCAGCTGACGGGGCTGCGGCGTTCGAGGAAGACGGTGTCGTGCCATTTGCCGTCGCGCTGGGCGATGCGTTCGCGGATGCCGACGGTGCGGTAGCCGGCCGAGTGGTGCAGGGCGAGGCTGGCGCGGTTCTCGGTGAAGACCGACGTTTGCAGGGTCCAGATGCCGGCGTCGTCGGCGGCCATGACTTGCTTGCGCAGCAGGGCTTTCCCGACGCCGCGGCCGCGGTGGGTTTCGGCGACGTAGACCGACGTTTCGGCGACGCCGGCGTAGCACTCCCGCGACGACACAGGGCTGGCGGCGGTCCAGCCGACGACCTGGCCGTCGGCTTCGGCGATCCAGCGGTGCTCGGGCAGCCACTTCGCGTCAAGACTCGCGCGCGTGGGGACGGTGGTGTCGAAGGTGGCGATGCCGGTGGCGAGGCCTTCGCCGTAGATGCGGCGCACGGCGGCCCAGTCGCCGGGTTCGAGGGCGCGGACGGTGACGTCGGCCGGGATGTCGTCAGGGCAGCAGGGGCGGGGGCCGAGCAGGCCCATGACGGCGTCGGCGGCGTGCGGGAGGCCGGAGCAGCAGGCTTCGTTGACGGTGACGACGGTGGCGGTGCCGATCTTCTCCAGGTGCACGAACCCGACGTCGGCCAGCTTGCGCACGTGGTGGGACGTGGTGGATTGGCTGGTGCCGAGGATCTCGGTGAGTGCGCCGACTGTCAGGCCGCGCGGGGTGGTCGCCACGGCGTGCAGCAGCCGCACGCGCACGGGTTCGGCCAGGCAGGCGAACCACTCGGCGTAGGTGGCGGCGTCCGTAGTGGGCAGGACCTGGGCCCGGGGCAGCGCGATCGGCATGCCCGCCAGTGTATCGATCCGAATCGATGGTTGCATCCATCGATTCGCGTCGATACAGTCCGAACCGTATTAATCGAGCCCGATCGATGGAGCGTGGTGGGGATGAGCGAGTTGCCGGTGGTGGTGGTCGGCGCGGGCCCGGTGGGGCTCGCGGCCGCGGCGCAGCTGTTGGAGCGGGGGCTGGAGCCGCTCGTGCTGGAGCGGGGGGATCGTGCGGGGGCGGCGGTCGCGGCGTGGCGCCACGTGCGGTTGTTCTCGTCGTGGTCGGAGCTGGTCGACCCGGCGGCGGGCCGGCTGCTGGAACCCACCGGCTGGATTCGCCCGGACAGCAGCGGTTACCCGACCGGCCACGAGTGGGCCGAGTCGTACTTGCGGCCGCTCGCCGACGCGCTCGGTGGGCGGGTGCGGTTCGGCGCCGAAGTCGTGGGCGTCGCGCGCCGTGGCCGGGATCGAGTTGTCGACAGCGGTCGCGACGCCGAGCCGTTCTCGGTGCACGTGCGGGCAGCCGACGGCGCCGAGGAGCGCGTCTTCGCGCGGGCGGTGATCGACGCGTCCGGCACGTGGGTGGGCGTGAATCCGCTGGGCGGTGAAGGGTTGCCGGCGATCGGTGAGGCCGCGGCGGCGGACCGGATCGTCTACCGCGTCCCGGATCTGGGTGATACGGCGACGCGTGACCGCTATGCCGGTCGGCACATCGTGGTGGCCGGCAGCGGGCATTCCGCGCTGACAGCGTTGGTGGCATTGTCCGGGCTGACCGAGCAGGACTCCTCGACGCGGATCAGCTGGGTGCTGCGACGTGGTGGAATCGGGAACACCTTCGGCGGCGGTGAAGCGGACCAGTTGCCGGCGCGGGGCGCGCTGGGGAAACGCGCGCAGGCCGCGGTGGAGGCGGGGCTGATCACGGTGGTGACCGGGTTCCGCACCGAGACCGTCGAGCGCGACGCCGCGGGCCGGCTGACGCTGGTGTCGGCGGCCGGGCAGCGGCTCGAGGAGGTGGACGAAGTCGTGACGCTGACCGGGTTCCGTCCGCAGCTGGCGTGGCTTTCGGAGATCCGGCTGGAGCTGGACCCGACGTTGCAGGCACCGGTGCGGCTGGCGCCGTTGGTGGATCCGAACGTGCACTCGTGCGGCACCGTCTACCCACACGGCGCCAAGGAACTCGCGCACCCGGAGCAGGATTTCTACCTGGCCGGGATGAAGAGCTACGGCCGCGCGCCGACGTTCCTCGCCCAGACCGGCTACGAGCAGGTCCGCAGCATCGCCGCCGAGCTGGCCGGGGACCACGAGGCCGCCGCGCGGGTGGAGCTGATCCTGGCCGAAACCGGGGTGTGCGGCGGCGCCGGGCTGTTCGACGATGAGGATTCCGCCGCTGGTGGCTGCTGCGGTCCGGCAGAGCCGGAGGTGCTGACGCTCTCGGCGCCGCCCGCGCGCGGGAACTGAACCCGGTGACGACCGAGTCCACCACGCACCCGGGCACGTTGCCGGCGTCGGGACTGCGCCGCGTGCTGGCGGTCTTGTGCCTGACCGAGATCACCAGCTGGGGCATCCTCTACTACGCGTTCCCGGTGCTCGCCCCGGATATCGCCCGCGACACGGGGTGGCCGACCACGGCGGTGATCGCCGCGCTCTCGGGGGCGCAGCTGGTGTCGGCGCTGGCGGGGATCCCGGTCGGGCGGTGGCTGGACCGGCGGGGCCCGCGGGCGGTGATGACCGCGGGCTCCCTGCTCGCGGTTCCGGCGGTGATCGCGGTCGCGACCGCGCAGTCGCTGGCGTGGTTCATCGTCGCGTGGGCCGTGGTCGGGGCTTCGATGAGCGCAGTGCTCTACGCGCCCGCCTTCGCCGCCCTGACCCGTTGGTACGGGCCGCGGCGGGTGTCGGCGCTGACCGTGCTGACGCTGGCCGGCGGACTGGCCAGCACCGTATTCGCCCCGTTGACCGCGCTGCTCGCGGCAGATCTGGATTGGCGCCGGACCTATCTCGTGCTGCTGGTAATCCTGGCGGTGATCACGGTTCCCGGGCACTTCTGGGGGTTGCGCGGGCCCTGGCCACACGCCGAGCACCACACCGAGCAGCGTCAGCACGCCGATCCTTCACAGGTCGCGCGCAGCGGGGCGTTCCGCACGCTGGTGGTGGCGATGAGCCTGGCGACGTTCTCGGTGTTCGCCGTCGTGGTCAACCTGGTGCCGCTGCTGACCGAACGTGGCGTCAGCGTCGGCACCGCGGCGCTCGCGCTCGGCCTCGGCGGCGCCGGGCAGGTGCTGGGCCGGCTCGGCTACGCCACCCTCACCCGGCGCACCAGCGTTCGGACCCGCACCGCGCTGATCCTGCTGGCGACCTCCCTGACCACCGCCCTGCTCAGCGTGCTCACCTCCACCGCCGCGCTCATCGCGGCCGCGATCGTGGCGGGCATGGCGCGCGGGATCTTCACCCTGCTGCAAGCCACCGCGATAACCGACCGGTGGGGCGCCACGCACTACGGCCGCCTCAACGGGCTGCTCTCGGCGCCGATGACCATCACCATGGCCCTGGCCCCGTTCGCCGGCGCCGGCCTCGCCACCCTGTTCGGCGGCTACACCCCGGCGTTCCTCGTCCTCGCCGCGGTGAACGTCGCCGCGGCTGTCCTGGCCCTCGCAGCCACCCCGGCTCGGAGAACTCCCTGATCTCTCAGGATCCAGGTGCTGCCAGCCGGCCGGCCAATCCGTCCAGCGCCGCGCCTCGCGGCCGGTAGTGGATCGAGGTGCCGCGGCGCGACGCCTCGATCAGGCCGGCTTCGCGCAGCACCTTCAGGTGGTGCGAGATCGTCAGCCCGGACAGCGTGAACGCCGCAGCCAGATCACTCACGGACGTATCGCCATTCGACGCGCAGATCAGCGACAGCAGCCGCAGCCGAACCGGGTCGCCCAGGGCCTTGAACCCGGTCGCCAGGTCTACGGCGTGCTCGGCCGACAGCGGCGCCTTCGCCAACGGCGCGCCGGAGGCGGTGGGCGGAGGCGTCGAGTCGGGCATCAGGTGATCTTCGCAAGGCGTTGTCAGTCGCCGTGCTGCTGGGTCCAGGCGTGGGTGGCGACCTGGACCGCGTCGTACGGGCTACCCAGGGGCGGGGTGTAGGAAAGGTCGAGGTCTTCGACGTCGCTGACGGTCATGCCGTGGTGGATCGCCGTGGCGAGGACGTCGACGCGTTTGTGCACCGAGCTGTCGCGGTGCCCGACCAGCTGTGCGCCCAGCAGCCGGCCGGTCGTCGCGTCGCCGGTGATGCGCAGGTGGATCGGGCGGGAGCCGGGGTAGTAGGCCTTGTGGTCGTCGGCGACCGTCTCGTGGGTGACGGGGCGGAAGCCGACGGCGTCGCGGTCGCGGACGCCGGTGCGGGCGATCGCGAGGTCGAACACCTTCACCACCTGCGTGCCCAACGAGCCGGCGAACCGGCGGGCGGCGCCGAGTGCGTTTTCCCCGGCGACACGGCCTTGTTTGTGCGCGGTGGTGCCCAACGGCAGGTAGGTGTCGGTGCCGAGGAGGCGGTGGTAGGTCTGCACGCAGTCGCCGGCGGCGAAGATGTGGTCGACGGTGGCGCGCATCCAGCGGTCGACGGCGATCGCGCCCCGCACGCCGAGCTTGACTCCGGCAGTTTCGGCGAGCGCGGTGTCCGGGTGGACGCCGACGACCACCAGCACCACGTCGGTGGTGCGGATGAAGCCGTCGCTGCCGTGCACCCGCAATCGGCCCGCGTGCCGTTCGACGCGGTGCACCGTGGTTCCGGTGTGCACGTCGACGTCGTGGGCCCGAAGTTCGGCGCGCACAAGAGCACCCAACTCGGAGTCCACAGTGGACAGAACTTCGGGAAGCGTTTCGACCAGGGTGACCGCGATTCCGCGGGCGCGCAGTGCATCGACCATCTCCAAGCCGACGTAGCCGGCACCGACAACCACGGCCGACTCCGGCTGACGGGCCAGGGTGTCGGTGAGGGTGAAGGTGTCCTCCATGGTGTGCAGCAGGTGCACCCCGTCAGCTGGGCCGAGCGTGTCGATCCCTTCGATGCGTGGACGGATCGGGACCGCGCCGGTGCCGATGATCAGCTCGTCGTAGGGCAGTTGGTGGCGGCCGTCGTGGTCCACGACGGTGACGGTGCGGGCGAACGGGTCGATGCGGGTCGCGCGGGTGTTCAGCCGCAGGCCCAGACCCGCGGTTTCGAGGTCGGCGCGGGTGCGGTGCGCGAGAGCGCGCCAGTCGGGGACCTCGCCGGAGACGTGGTAGGGGATGCCGCAGATGGAGAAGTTCGGGTAGGCGTCGGCCACCACGAGCGTGGGCCGCACGTTCGTGTCCAGTTCCTGGATGCGCAGACCCGCGCTGATCCCGGCATCGCTGCCGCCGATCACCAGCACGCGGGTCATGGGTGTTCTCCTTCAGCCTGCGGGGTCGGATCGGCCCAGCGCCGGCGCAGCCACAGGCTCACGTACACAAGGCCGACGAGCACCGGTACTTCGATCAACGGCCCGACCACCCCGGCCAGCGCCTGCCCCGAGGTCACCCCGAACACCCCGATCGCGACGGCGATGGCGAGCTCGAAGTTGTTGCCCGCGGCGGTGAACGCCAGCGTCGTCGTGCGCGAATACGAGAGCCCCGCAGCTTTGCCCAGCAGGTAGCCGCCGCCCCACATGATCGCGAAGTAGGCCAGCAGCGGCAGCGCGATTCGCGCGACGTCCAGCGGGCGCGAGGTGATGTTGTCGCCCTGCAGCGCGAAGAGCATGACGATGGTGAACAGCAGCCCGTACAGCGCGATCGGCCCGACCTTGGGCAGGTACTTGCCTTCGTACCAGGTGCGGCCCTTGGTCCGTTCCCCGATGCGGCGGGACAGGTAACCGGCGGCAAGCGGGATCCCGAGGAAGATCACCACCGACAGCGCGATCTCCCACGGAGAGAACGAGATGCTCTGACTTTGCAGGCCCAGCCAGCCGGGCAGCAGGTCGAGGTAGAACCAGCCCAGTACCCCGAACATGATCACCTGGAACACCGAGTTGAGCGCCACCAGCACCGCGGCGGCTTCGCGGTCGCCGCAGGCGAGGTCGTTCCAGATGATGACCATGGCGATGCATCGGGCGAGGCCGACGATGATCAGCCCGGTGCGGTACTCGGGCAGGTCCGGCAGCAGTAGCCAGGCCAGCGCGAACATCAGCGCCGGACCCAGAATCCAGTTCAGCAGCAGGGAGAGCACCATCGTGCGCTTGTCACGCGTGACGGTACCGACCTTGTCGTAGCGGACCTTCGCCAGCACCGGGTACATCATCAGCAGCAGCCCGAGCGCGATCGGCAGCGACACCTGCCCGATCTTCACCGCGTCCAGCACGCCTTGCAGGCCGGGAATCACACTGCCCAGCAGCAGCCCGAGCGCCATCGCGACGATGATCCACACGGGCAGGAAACGGTCCAGAAAGGACAGTTGGCGCAGGACATCGCCCTCGGCCGGTGTTGTTGTGTTGTCAGCGGTCTGGGTCACGGACCGGGCCTCCAGAAGTCGGGACGGGGATGTCAGGCGTCGAGCAGTTCGGCCATCAAGGCGCGGACACGGCGGTCGATCTCGTCGCGGATCGGGCGCACGGCGTCCACGCCCCGGCCGGCCGGGTCGTCCAGCGGCCAGTCCTCGTAGCGCTTGCCAGGGAACACCGGGCACGTGTCGCCGCAGCCCATGGTGATCACCACGTCAGACGCCTCGACGTCCTCTGTGGACAGCTTCGTCGGGATCTCGGCGGCGATGTCCAGCCCCCACTCGGCCAACGCCTGCGCGGCGGCCGGGTTGACCTTGTCCGCCGGCTCCGAGCCCGCCGAGCGGACCGCGACCCGGCCCAGGGCGTGGTGCTGCAGCAGCGCCGCCGCCATCTGCGAACGGCCGGCATTGTGCACACACACGAACAACACTTCGGGCACTCGGGTCACCGTGTTTTTCCTTTCAGCACAAGGGAACGTCAAGACGACAGCTCGCCGAGCAGTCCGCGCACGCGGGCATCGAGCCCGTCGCGGATGTGGCGCACCACCGCCAACGGCTGCCCGTCCGGATCTGGCACATCCCAGTCGAGGTAGCGCCGGCTCGGGTAGATCGGGCACGCGTCGCCGCAGCCCATCGTGACCACCACGTCGGCCGCGCGGACCACCTCGTCGGTCAGCGGCTTCGGGTACGCGCACGTCAGCGAGATGTCCAGCTCGGCCATCGCCTCCGTGACCACCTCGGGAATTCCGCGCGACGGCCGTGAGCCGGCCGAGCGCACCGACACCCGCCCGAACGCGTGGTGATCCAGCAGCGCTGCCGCCATCTGCGAACGGCCTGCGTTGTGCACACACACGAACAACACCTGCGGCACCTCGACCCGCACCAAACCCGTCGCGCGCCCACGATCCAGCAGCCGCTCCCGCGCGAACCGGGCCGTGAGCGTCGGCAGATGGGTCTGCACCGTCGCCGTCGCCTCCAGCAACGTGTACGACTCGTGCACGAACCGGGCGACCATTTCCCGCGCGAACGTCCCGCGGAATCGGTCGGCCAGCTCGTCCACGATCCGCTCGACCTGGGCGTCCGCCTCGTGCGCGGGCAGGCCCCGAGCAGGCTGCACCATGACGCTCTCCTTGGATTGACTTATCTCGATCCAAGTGAACGCGATTGGATCGAACTTTGTCAATCCACGCGGTATGGTCAGATGGGAGACACGCACGACACGACGGGAGGGCGCATGACGGTCGAGCACCGGACCCCGGTCCCGGTCACCCTTCTGCTCGCCGAGCCCGCCGCCGTCGTCGCCGAAACCGACGCCAGCGACGCGGCCAAGCTCTTCAAAGCCCTCGCCGACCCGCTGCGCATCCGGCTGGTGTCCCTCATCCGCCATTCACCCGGCGGCGAAGCCTGCTTCTGCGACCTCGCCGAAGAGTTCGACATGCCCCAGCCGACGCTGAGCCATCACCTGCGCGTCCTCGTGTCCGCGGGCATCCTCACCCGCGAACGCCGAGGCACGTGGAGCTGGTACAGCCTCGTCCCCGAGCCGCTGGAAACACTTCAGGCACTGCTACGGGCCGGCGGCCCACTGGTGGACCGCATCGCGCCCGTCGACGGCTCGGAGCGCGCGCGCCGCTGCTGACAGCGTCCCGACTTCCGCACCGGAATCGAGAATCTCGGAGGGTGCGGTCGCGATCGTCGCGTGGTTGCACCCTTGAGCGCATCCGAGGGCTCGTCGGCCGCCGCGAGCTTGGCCGCGTTGTACTCGCACGCGGCAGGGAAACCATCTCAGCTCTTGATGAACTCCAAGATATCGGCGTTGAGTTGTTCAGCGTGGGTGACGTACAGGCCGTGCCCGGCAGTGGGATATTCCCGGTAGACGGCATGGGGCACCAGTTTCCGGGTACGACGGCCGGTGACGTCGATGGGTGCGGACTGGTCGGCCACTCCGTGCACAACCAGCGTCGGAATGGTGATGTGACGCAGGTCAGGGCGGAAATCGGTGTGGAAGTTCGAGTTGAACATCGCGGCCGTCGCGAACGGCGATGGCGACAGGCAGCGCCGGATCTCATGCTCGATCAGTGCCGGTGAGACGTCGTTGCCCAGATGCGTGGCGAAATACCCCTGCGCTCGATCGGCGAACCACTTCGGCCGGTCCTTGCGCAACTGTGCCAGCGTCGCCTCATTGAGCGCCTCGGGAATTCCCTCGGGATTGTCCTCGGTCAATTTGAGGTACGGCAACGTCGACGCCAGGAACGCGACACGGGAGACCCGCTCCTCACCGTGCCGGGACAGATAGCGTGCGGCCTCGCCACCGCCGGCCGAGTGGGCGACGAGCGTGATGCCGCGCAGGTCCAGATGCTCGATCAGAGCGGCCAGATCGTCGGCGCCGGTGTCCGCGTCGTAGCCGGAGGAGGGGCGGTCGGAGCGGCCATGCCCCCGCCGGTCCAGCAGGACACACCGGAATCCCTGTTCCACGAAGAACGGGACCTGATACTCCCACATTCCGGCGTTCAGAACCCAGCTGGAGACGAACACCATCGGCGCGCCCGCACCGTAATCCTCGTATGACAGGCGGGTCCCGTCACCGACGTCGAAGAAAGGCATTTTCAGCTCCTCACCATTGGTTTATGACCCAATGTTCGCTGAAGCCGAGAGGCCAGTCGATTACCTGGCAGGTAATGATTCCTGCGGCTGGTCCCGGGCCTGGCGGAGCCTGACGAATACCGCGGGTTCGGTCGAACGGCTGCAACGGGCCAAAGCCGCCCGTGCCGGACTCGGTCGGGCGGCACTGTTCTTAAGCTCGGCCTGGTTTGAGTGGGGTGAGCTGCTCGATGTCGTGGCGGAACCGCAGCGCTGCGATGGCGGGCTGGTCGGGAGGCCCGTCGGCGGTGAGTAGCTCGGCGAGTTCGCGCAGGTACCGCTCGTGGCCGGCCGGCGTGACGAGGAAGAGCATCCTGGCTGGTGCCGGGCAGGGGTTGGCGAAGGCGTGCGGACAGCCGGCGGGCACGTACATCAGGCTGCCCGGACCGCCCCGAACGACTCGTTGGCCGCCGGCGGACTCCCAGCGTTGCCAGTCGCCCGCGGTGCGAATTCGCGGCTCGAATGCGAGCAGGTCGAGTTCGCCCTCGATGATGTAGAACAGCTCTTCGGCCTCACCGTGCCGGTGCGCGCCCACGTCGAACCCCGGCCCGACGTCCGCTTCGAACACCGACCACCGGGCCGACTGGTCGGCACCGACTTTGAGTGTCATCCCAGCGGAAGTGATCGACTGCCCGGATCCGCTTGGCAGCACCAGTCCATCGGTCATCTCGTCTCCCCCACCGACTGGAAACGTCGAGGTCCCACCCCTGCTTCGCTCTAGGCGCCCGACCGTACAGAGTCGCCGAAGACAGCGCCGTCGTTACGCCTCGGCAACCACCCTGCTCGCGCTCACTCCTATGTCCGACGGCGGACTGCGCACCGACCCGGTTCCGAAGCCACCGTCCAACACCGGCTTCGGCTACGGCGGTGGCGCCCCGCCACCACTTACAACCCACTCCTGCGATCCTTCTCGGTCGCAACGGCGGAGGCGGAGAGGAGCGTCGCGGCGGAGAGGCTGCTCCAGAGGGCGGCCGAGCCGTGGGAGGCGAGCGCGGTGATGGCCGCCGGGGAGACGGCGAGGCCGAAGCCCGTGGAGAGCTGGAAGCGGGCGAGGGCGCGTCCCAGGACAGGGGCCGGGGCGAGGGCGGTGACGAGCGCGGTGGCGCTGCCGGCATAGATGATCTCGCCGATGGTGCAGACCACGGACACCGCGGCGATGGCAGGGGCGCCCCAGCCGTGTCCCAGTGAGGTGGCCGCGAGGAAGCCGAGGTAGGACGCCGTGAGTACCACGCCGGCGAGAGTCAGCACGGTCCGCCTGGGGAAGCGGGACAGCAGGACGGTGACCGGAACCTGCAGGGCGACCACCAGCACCGTGTTGGCCACGAAGATGGCTGCCGACCACACCGGGGATGCGTGCAGCTTTGTCACCAGGACCAGCGGCAGCGCGATTTCGGGGACGTTGAGGCAGAAGACGTAGACCACGTTGGCGGCCAGCAACGCGCGCATCCGAGGTGCGGGCTCGCCGGCCCTGTCCTCGGCCGGATCAGCGGCCGGATGTGTGCGCAGGTGGACCGACCAGGCCAAGGCTGCCGCGGCGAGATAGGCGAGCCCGGTGACGGCTGCCAGCGCTTGCAGTGCGTTGGTGCCGCCCGTCAGGCAGGCGGTGGCGAGGAGGCCGCCCACGCCCAGGCCGGCGTTGCGCAGGGCGCGGCCTCCCGCAAGCGCCGCGTCCCGTTCCCGGCCGTGGGCGACCGTGGCCACCAGGGCCGCGTGGGCGGCCGGCCACGCCTGGTTGCCGATGCCGAGGAAGAGCGCCGCCGTCGCGAACAGCCAGACGTGCCCCGCCGGGGCGGCCAGCAGCAGCGCCACGCCCAGCACCCGCACCAGCATCGACGCTGCCACGACCGTGCTGCGGGCACCCCGGTCCAGCCAGCGGCCGACAGCGGGCATGCACACCAGACCCGCGACGGCGCCGACCGTCATGGCGATGCCGGTGACGGGCGGGGAGAGCCTGAGCACCGTCACCCCGTAGAGCAGCAGAAAGGGCCGCAGCAAGCCGGTGCCGAGCGCGTCCACGGCCAGGGCGACGGCGTAGCGGGGGCCTCCGGAAGCCCGGACGAGGGCACGCGGCTGGATCTTGGTGGTGGTTCCCATGGCGTCAACGGTGCGTCGCGTCTTCCAGCTCGCCACGTCGGTTGACGGACACCGTCAATCGACTCGGTCGCCGGCCATCCGACCAGCGATGATGGGGGGATGACGTTGAGGATCGACATCGGAGGTCTGCCGTCCGGGCGACTGCGGTTCGCTGCCTCCCCGCTGGCCGAGCTGACCGCGATGCTGCACGTGCTGGCCGAACCCGGGCATCACCCGCGGCTCGCCGGCTGGGCCGCGGACGTCTGGGCTGGGCTGCGGCCGGAGCTGGCCGAGCGGCTCAGGGAGGCGGAATTCCTCTGGCGTTCCTCACGAGCCGACTTCCTGGTCCCCGCTCGCCCCCGGCCGACCCTCGCCGAGGAGCTGGACGAGGTGGACCGGATCGACGACGAAACCTATGTGAACGCCGCGCTCATCACCACGTGCGGCAGCAACCGGGTCCACTTCGCCGCGCCGTCACCGCTTGCCGACGCGACGGCGCGACGGCAAGCCCTGGACCGCGCCCAGGCCCGCGGCGCGCTCCAAGAGGCCTTCGCGGAACGGCTTCTCGCGGACCCCACAGCCGTCCGGGCGCGGGTGCGCCACACCCTCGAACAGTGCGGCGAAGCCTTCTTCGACGCCGCCTGGACGGGCATCACCGCGCGGCTCGCCAGCGACCTGCGCCTGAAGAACGACCTGCTGAAGCGCCAGGGCATCGGGGCGGCACTCGCGTCGGTCTCCGGCGCCGTGACCCTGGCACCGGACGGCAACTGCATCATCGTGGACAAACTGCAGGACAAGACGACCACCGCCCACGGCACTGGGATCACCTTCCTCCCCAGCGTCTTCGGCCGCCCGCACCTGGTGGCGATCCACGCGCCCGGATGGCAGCCGGTGGTGCAGTACCCCGTGGCCGAGGCGAGCCCATCGGAGCCGGTATCGCTGGAAACGGTCACCCTACGGCTGGAGGCACTCGCGCATCCGGTACGGCTGCGGCTGCTGCGCACCCTGGCCCGCGGCCCGCACACCACCGGCGAGCTGGCCCACGCCTGGGAGCTTTCTCCTCCGGAGGTCTCCCGCCACCTCGCCGTCCTGCGTCGCGCGGGCCTGCTCACGACCCGCCGGCACGGTCGTTACGTCCGCTACACCCTCAACCTCCCCGATCTGACGGCGCTGGGGGCCGACCTGCTGGCGGCCGTGCTGCGCTGAGCAGCCGAGGTACGGGAGCGCGAAGCCGAGGAGCTCACACTCGGCGGTGCCGCGCCGCTTCGCGTTGTCGAGGGCCGGTCCGGCGTTCCTGAACAGAGCATGGGCCGACCCGCGCGCACCCGCGCCTCAAGCCTCCACAAAGGAGGGTCAGGGCACAAGTTCCGCGTCGTGGCCGTAGATCCAAGCGTTGGCGGCCAGCGGATCCTGAGCGGACAACGACGCGTCGCGGGCTTGCTGGTCCGGCCCGTCGGGCAGGTGGTTGAGGTGGGCGCGCTCGTGCGACGCCGTCTGGAGCCGGGCGGTGCGGGCGCGGCGGGCGGACTCGTAGCGGCGCAACGCGCGGGCCGGTGCGGTGGCATCGGCCGCCAGGCACAGCGCGAGAGCGGCCGCGTCTTCGACCGCCTGCGCGGCGCCCTGGGCGAAGAACGGGAACATCGGGTGCGCGGCGTCGCCGAGCAGGGTCACCGGGCCGTGGCTCCACTGCGCGAGCGGGGCGCGGTCGAGCAGTGCCCAGCGGCCCGGGGTGCCGGCCGCGTCGATCAGCTCGCGCAGCCGCGGGTCCCAGCCCTCGAACTCGGCGGCGAACTCCTCGTGGGTCGCGGTGGCGCTCCAGGATTCGACGACGTCCTCACCGGCCGGGGCGAACGCGACGATGTTGATCAGCCTGCCCGCCGAGATCGGGTAGTGGACGAGGTGGTGGTCGGGGCCGAGCCAGAGCGTGTGGGCGTTGCGCAGCGCGAACGCGGGCGCGTCGGCGGCCGGCACGAGGGCGCGGAAGGCGCAGTGTCCCGAGAACGTCGCGGGTGACGGCCCGAGCAAGGCGTTGCGGATGGTCGAGTGCACGCCGTCGGCACCGATCACGACGTCGGCGGTCGTAGCGGTGCCGTCGGCGAACGACAGGACCGCGCCGTCGTCGGCGATCTCGACGCCCACGCACTTCGCGCCGAGCCGGAGCACGTCCGGCGCCACCGCGGCCCGGACGACGCTCAGCAAGTCGGCGCGGTGCACCGTGTATGTGCGCTCGCCGTAGAGCTTTTCGCACGACTCGGCGAGGTTCTCCGCCGACAGCACGGTCCCGTCCGCCCAGCGGCGGAACTCCCACCCGACGTCGATCGCCACGGCTCGCGCGAGCAGTTCGTCCAGGACACCGAGACGGCGCAGCAGGCGCACGAGGTTCGGGCCGGCGACGAGTCCCGCCCCGACCTCGCCGAGCTCGGCGGCCTGCTCGTAGACCGTGCACGCGAGCCCCGCCCGGCCGAGGAACGCGGCGGCGGCCAGTCCCCCGATTCCCCCTCCGACGACGGCGATTCGCAGTTCAGGCACCGGCGTTGCCTCCTTCGTTGGGTGTCGATGAGCATGACCGCACGCTAGGCCGTCGAGGAACGTCGATGTTCATCCAATGGACATCGACGTAGGCTGCGAGCACCATGCCGCGCACGAACGAGCCCGGCCGAAGCGTCAGCTCGCGGCTGTTGCAGGTGCTGTTCACCTTCACGCCCGAGGACAGCGCACTGACCCTCGCCGACCTGACCCGCCGCACCGGGCTCCCGCACGCGACGGTCCGGCGGCTCGTCCACGAGCTCCTCAGGGCCGGCGCCCTCGACCGCACCCCGGACGGCCGGTTCACCGTCGGCCTGCGCCTGTGGCAGCTGGGCACACTCGCGCCGCTGTCGGTTCCGCTGCGCACGGTCGCGCTGCCGTTCCTGGAGGACCTGCACGCCGCGCTCCACCAGCACGTGCAGCTCGCCGTCCTCGAGGGGCACGAGGCCGTGGTGATCGAGCGCTTCTCCGCGCGCGACGCCGTCGACTTGGCCTCCCACGTCGGCGGCCGGTTGCCGCTGCACAGCTCGGCCGTCGGCAAGGTGCTGCTCGCGCACGCCGGCCGGACGCTGATCGAGGCCTACCTCGCGGCCGGGCCGGCGCGGTTCACCGCGCGGACCGTGACCGACCCGGCGGACCTGCGGGCCGAGCTGACGGCGTGCCGGCGGTCCGGAAGCGCCATGGTGCGCGGCGAGATGACCGAGGACGCGGACTCGGTGGGCGCCCGCATCACCGACGGCCACGGCCGGGTCGTCGCGGCGCTCTCGGTCGTCGTGCGCACGGGCTCGCTCGACCTGGCCACGGTCGTCGCGCCTGTGCTCGCCAGTGCGTTCAGCATCTCGCGCCGCCTGGGCTGGCGGCCCGGGATCGGTCTGCGCGACGCCGACCTCCCCATCCCGGGCGCCGGGCGGCCGGCCCTTCGAGACGCCGATGAGCAACCCGGTACCGTGCCGTACCGATGACCGTGAACCTCGCCCGTCCGGTGCTGTCCGGCAGCCGCGCCGCTGTGCGCGAGAACTGGGTCGGCCGGCAGGTGCGGTTGCGCGAGATCCGCCCCGACGACCGGCGGGCCCTGGTCGGGTTCGATCGCGACGGTGGCGGTGGTTACCGGCACTGGGCGACGCACCGGGCGGAGGTGGCCGGGTCCGGCGGGGATCGCCACCTGGCGATCGAGACGCTGCACGGCCGGGCGCTCGTCGGGTCGATCTGGGTCCGGACGGACCCCGCGGCGAGCCGGTTCAGCTACGGCGTCGGGATCGGCGCGCAGCACCGGCGGTGCGGGTACGCCGAAGACGCCGTCACCACGCTGCTCGCCGCGATGTTCGGGCCGGCCGGCTACCGCAAGTGCGAGGTCAGTGTCCACGGCCGCAACTTCGCCTCGCTCGCGTTGCACGCCAGGCTCGGGTTCCGCGAAGAAGGCCGGGTGCGCGACACCGAGGCGCTCCACGGACAGATCACGTACCCGGTGCTGATGGGTCTCGGCGCGGACGCGTTCGCCGCTCGGCGCCTGGACGTCGCCGACAGCCCTTGGACCGGGCGGCACTCGCGGACCCGGCGACGCGGGCGGCACTGGCGTACTCGCGTCCGGTACTGATCCCGGCGGCAGACCGGGCCGCCGGGAAACGCGACTCACGCCGACTGATCGCGTCTCGTCAGAACCACAAGGGAACCCCTCCCCCTCGCTCGGCGAGGATGACGTGGCAGACCCGGCCGCCGTCGGACGGCGGCCGGGCAGGCAACCACGTCAGTGGCCACCCGTGTCCACGACGTAAATCTGCTGCGTAGTGTCGCGTTGACCCCGAACAGCGTTACGGTCCGTGACGAAAGCCACGAGGCCCGCGGACACCGCGGGGTAGGTCGCGTTGCCCGCTTTCGTGAGCTGTACCGGAGCCGACCAGCCGGCCGGCGTGAGGCGCGCCGTGAAGACCTTCCAGCGCCAGTCCGTGGCGCGGGAGTCGTACCAGACGGCGCGGACGGTGCCGTCCGGGTCGTGGCTCAGACGCGGGCGCTGGCTCATCGCCGCCGACTCGAGGGCGAACGGCGTGCCGGCCGACCAGGTGCGGCCGTCGGCGGAGCGGGCCGAGCGCAGGGACAGGTTCGCTCCCGAGCTCTGCAAAGCGCCGCTGTCCCAGGCGACGACGAAGGCGCCCGAGTGGTCGACGGCCGCGCTCGGGTGGCGGTCGGCGCGGTCGGTGGCGGCGCTGACCTGGGCCGAAGCGCCCCAGCCGCCGCGGGTGCCCGCGCGGGTGGTGGCGAGGATCTGCCAGTTGTCCGGGTCCGTGCCGCCGGACGCGGCCTGGCCTGCGGGCGGAGTGTGGCCCGTCCACAGTGGATCCGGGTCGAAGCGGTCGTCTTGCCACGCAACGAGAATGCGGTCGCCGTGGCCCACCGCGACGGTCGGGAACACCGAGGCCGGGTAGCGCGGCGAGCGGGCGTCGACGGCGCGGTTGCCGGCGCTGACCGTCTTGCCCGCGGCCGAGAGGTTGACCGGCTTGCGGTCGACGCCGACCACCTGGGCGTAGACGTCGAACGCGCCGGCGGTGTTGTCGGCCCAGGTGACGACGGGCTGTCCGCCGGAAAGCAGCGCGATCGCCGGGTGCACGGCGCGGCCGGTGCCGGCGTCGAGCCGCACGGCAGGGCCGAACAGCAGGCCGCCGGTGCTGCTGTGGCGCAGGTAGATCGCGGGACGGTGGGGCTGCTCGTGGCCGCGCTCGTCCTGCCAGACCACCCACACGTCGCGCCCGGAAGCGGCGACGCGCGGCGCCGTGGCCGTGCCCGAACCGCTGGAGAGCTCGACCTCGAAGAGACCGAAGCCGCGCCGGTCCACGCGCTTGTAAACGATCCGGCTGCGGCCGTCGGAATGCCGCTGCGCGACCACGTGCACGTCGTTGCCGGCGACCGCGACGTCGGCGAACCCCGTGAACTCACCGGTCCCGCCGAGCACCGCGGTCGCGTTGTCGTGCCCGGATTGCATGGCGGGCAACGGGATCTCCGGCGCGGGCGTGGCCACGCGGCCGACGGAGACGAACACGGGTGACGTCGCCGCGCGCAGCTGGTCGGGCAGCGTCGGGTCGGCGTCGGCGCCGGACGCGCTGCCGGGCGAGCGCACCTCGGCGCGGAACCACACGTGGTCGCCGGACAGGGTCAACGGCAGAGTGCGGGTGTCGTCGTTGCCGCGCACGGTGGTGTCCAGCAGGGCCTTGGCCGAGCGGCCCGGCGTGCCGTACACGAGCAGGTGTGTCCCGGCGCCCTGGCGGACCCGGACGCGCAGCGCCGCGCGCCGCGGCAGCTTCCGCGAACCGACCACCGTCTCGTCGCCGCCGATGGCCTCGAACCGGCCGTCGCCGTCGAGGTCGGCTTCGATCGTCACGAACGGTCCCGACACGCCGGAGGACACCGTGGTCCGGCCGGCCTTCAGCGCGTCGAGGATCGAGCGGACGCTGCGGTCGCCGGCGAACACGCGCGTGGCCGGCTGGCCGGGGCCTGCAATGTCCCACAGCTCACGGAAGTGGCAGTCGCTGGCGGCGGTGACGCCGGTGACGTAACCGCGGTTCCAGCGCGTCTCGGCGAAGTCCATCTGCGCGTCGGGGTTCGTCGAGACGTTGAGCACCTCGATGTTGTGGATGCCCTGCACGCTGGCGTTGTCGTTCGGCCCCGCCGCACGGGTGTACTCACCGTCGTCGGGGTGCGCGATGTGCCACACCGCGTCCTGCGAACGAGCGTCCCAAATGGACTGCTGCACGTGCCGGAACGCCGCCGAGCCGGGCGGGTTCGCACCGTCGACGACGTTGTCCACCGCGCCGAGCACGATCGCGTGCGGCGAGCCGTTGGCCTCTTCGCCGGGAATCAGCAGCAGTCGTTCCGACGTCCACTGTGGATCCCAGTGCTGGTCGTACGTGCGGTGGTCGGTCAGCGGCAGGAAATCCAGCCCGGTCTTCTCGGCCTGGCCGATCTGGTCGCCGACGGGCAGGTTGCCCGGCATCGCCTGCTTCGACGTCTGGCGCGGCAGGCTGCCGTCGGCCGAGTGGTCGTCGTGCACGTGCGTGTCGCCGACGAGCCACTGGCCCTTCGGTTCGCCACTGCCGAAGGGAAACCCGCCGAGCGGGAGTCCCTGGGTCGCAGCGACGGCCGGCGTGGCCACGAGGCCGGACGCCGCGATCGCGCCGCCCGCCACCATGAACTGTCTTCGGGTGAGGCCCATCTCTGTCCTTCTTCCGGGCACCGGCGCCGATGGTTCGGCGCGGTGGAACTCAAGGGAATTCAGGGGAGGGAAATCCCGTGCACGACACCGTTCTGATCGCCGACCACGAGGGTGCGGCCGTCGATCACCGGGCGGCCGAAGGTGTAGACGAGGCTCTGCTGCAGCCAGCCCAGCCGGGCGCCGTCGGCGAGCCGCACGCCGATCACCTTGCCGTCGACGGTCAGGACCCACGCCGTGCCGTCGCTGATCGCGACACCGGCGTTGAACACGCGCAGCGCGAGGTTCGTCGTCCACAACGGTTTCCCCGTGGCGAGGTCCACGCGGGTCAGCACACCCCACTCCGTGGTCAGCAGCACACTGGTGCCGACGATCAGCGCGGGCGCGTACATCGCGCTCCCGGCCACCGTCCAGCGCAGCGCACCCGTGGCCCGGTCGAGCGCGATCGCACTCGAAACCGTGGCCAGGACGACCACGTCACCCCCGAGCGCCACCACGGCGTCCCACCCGCTGTACAGCGCGACCCGGTTCTCGACACCGGACACCATCTGGTAAGCCCACAATTCCTTGCCTGTCCGCGCGTCGTGTGCCCGCGCGTAACCGTCGGCCGCCGAGGTGTACACGCGCTCGCCGTCGCTCGCGGCCTGACCGGACGAGAACCCGCGCGCGGGCACGGACCAGCGGCGGCGGCCGTCGGTCCCGACCGCGAACAACGCCTGTCCGGCGGAGAACACGATCTGTTCGTTTCCGTCCACAGTGGAGACCAGTGGCGCGCTGACGACCGGAGCCTTGGCGTCGAACGCCCACACCCGCCGTCCATTCCGGACATCCAGCGCGTACAGGTGGTGGTCGGCCGAAGGGACGAAAGCCAGCGTCCCGTGTACCGCCGGACGCCGGTACACCGGGCCGAGCTGCGTACGCCACTCACGGTGGCCGCCGCGCCGCAACGCGGTCACCTCACCAGCCGACGAAGCGGCGAGCACCAGGCCGCTGCGCGCGTCCGCGAGGGTCACGCCGCCCTGCACCGAACCCGAGAGCTGCTGCTGCCACCGGTCGACGGGGTCGCCGGCCACCGCGGGCACCGTGAACAGCGCGACCTGCTCCCACCAGCTGCCGTCGGCCGCGTTCACGCGCACCTGAAGCCGCTGCCGCCCCGGCGCCAGCGCCGAGACGTCGACGCTGCCGGTCCAGCGGTCGCCCGAACCCGCGAGCGGCTGCCACGCGCCGGGGCTCGTGCCGCCGAATACAGCCTGCGGGTACGGCTGCACGCCGACCTGCGGCGTGGCCGACGCGCGCACCTCGACCGGCAGCGAGCCGCCGGAAACCTTGCCCACGTGGACGTATCGCGGCCGCTGCTCGCGACCCTGCCCGCCGCCGGTCAGCGGCACGGTCGCGAACGGCGCCTCGGTGTCGGTCCCGTCCGCAGCGACGGTGACCCGCCGCACGTCGAGCACGGCGGTGCCGTCGGCGGCCGTCGTTTTCTCGGCCCAGTAGTAGATCGGGCCGTTGCGCACGGCGTTCAGCGTCACCTGCGTGAGCCCGTTGAACCGGGTGACGTCCTCGCGGTGCACGTGGCCCGCGATGACACCGCGCAGGTTGTGCTCCGCCAGCACGTCGAGCACCGCCGGCTGGTCGTCGACGTAGTAGAACTGGTTGCCGAACGGGAAGTGCTGGAACAGCACCACCGGCGTGTCCCGGTGCACGCGGCTCAGGTCGCGCTCGAGCCAGTCGAGGCCGGCGCGCCCGTAGTGCCCGGGCTCCTGCAGCACCTGCGTCGGGTCGAAGCCGACGAAGTGGACACCGCCGGCGTCGAACGAGTACGGCGTCGGGCCGAAGTGGCTGTGGAACTCCTCCTTGGCCGACGGGTCCCACCGCGTCTCGTGGTTTCCCGGCGAGTAGTGGATCTTCCCGCGCAGCGCGGCGGGCAGCACCTTGCCGTACTGCTCGTACTCGTCGGGCAGGCCGGTGTCGGTGATGTCGCCGCAGTGCAGCACGAGGTCGGGGTCACGGCGCGCTATCGAGGCGTACACCTGCGTGAGCCAGGTGGTCGACTGAGGGCTCGTGGTGTTCACGTGCGTGTCCGACACGGCGGCGAACGTGAACTTGCGGCCCGGCCGGCCGGGCGTGGCGCCCGCCGGCGCGGCGCCGAGCAACGTGGCCAGCGCCGGAGCCGCCACCGCCCCCGCGGCGAGCCCGAAAAACGCCCTTCGGTGCAATCCATCGTGCCGGCAGGGCTCGTCGACCATCGGGTTCCTCCATTCGAGAAGCTGAACCCTCAAACCTTCACCCGTTCGGGTAACGCCGATCTGACGCACCGACATGGGGAGGCTGAACGCCGGACCAAGCTCTGCCGGCGTCGTCGGTGTTACTGATCCGGCCAAAAGCAGGCCGACCCCCACGCGCCACGTAACCGTTGCTGCGAAGCCATTCGGCCGTGACTGTGGTCGGATTAGTAACGATCGGCACAGTACGTGAGACTGATCGCGTTTTTGGCGCGATCCACCGACTCCTCGGCCGCCGGACCGCCGGGGTTCTCCGTCGCCAGCGCCTGGTTCGCGGCGACGAACGGCCGCAACCGGGTCTCGTAGGCGGCGAACGCGGCTGTGTGGTCGTCGTGGCGGGCGAGCTCGTCGGCGAGCACGTACGCACCGACGAGCGCGAGGCTGGTGCCCTGGCCCGAGAGCGGCGACGCGCAGTAGCCCGCGTCCCCGAGCAGCGTCACCCGGCCGGCACTCCAAGAGTCGAGGTGGATCTGCTGCATCGCGTCGAAGTAGAAGTGGGGCGCACCGGCCATTTCAGACAGCAGACGCGGCACCTCCCAGCCCGTGCCGGCCAGCTGCTTCGCGACAATTTCCTTCTGCGCCAAAACATCGCGGTGGTCGTACGACAGCGGCGGCGAACCGAACCCGAGCGTGACCCGCAGTTCGGTGTTGTCCCGCACCGGATAGACGGCGCCGCCGGTCTCCGCGTCGCGGAACCAGACCTGCCAGTTGTCGAGGCCGAGGACGTTGGGCGCCGGGAAGATCGCCAGGTACTGCCCGAGGTGCTGCGCGAACCGCTCCTCCGGGCCGAACGCCAGCCGCCGGATGGCGGAGTGCAGACCGTCGGCGCCGACGACGAGGTCGAACGTGCGGAAGCCGCCGCGCTCGAACTCCACGCGCACGCCGTGCTCGTCCTGGTCCAGTGCGGTGACGGAATCGTCGAAGATGTACTCGACGTCGTGCTCGGTTGCCTTGTACAGCAGGGAAACCAGGTCATCGCGGACCAGCTCCACGTCGGGGCTGTCCAGGCGGCCGCTGCTGTAGGTGTGCTCCTCCGAGCGGAACAGCTCGGTGCCGGAACCGTCCACCACGGACATTCCGCGCATCCGCGTCCGCATCGCGCGCACCTGCTCGCCGAGCCCCATCCGGTCGACCACGTCGAGCGCCACCCCGCGCACGTCGACCGCCTGCCCGCCCTCCCGCAGGCCGGGCGAGCGCTCGACCACGGTCACGGAGAACCCGGCCCGGTGGAGCCAGTAGGCCAGCGTCGGGCCGCCGATGCCGGCGCCGGAGACGAGGACGTTACGCATGGTTTCCTCCAGGTGTTCGTCGTATCCTCACGGACCACACACTGGCTTCGGCCAGGCAACCATGCCAAAACTGACCTAGTACAAATGGTCAGCTGTACTGGTACAGATCGGAGCCGGGGATGGCCGAGCAGCGCTACCTGGAGATCGCCGCGGAGCTGCGCCGCCGGATCACCGACGGGGAGCTCGTGCCGGGCGCGAAGGTGCCGTCGACACGCCGGATCGCCGTCGAGTGGGGCGTCGCGACGGCCACCGCGGCCAAGGCGCTCGCCGCGCTCGGCCAGGAAGGGCTGGTGCGAGCCGAACCGCGGTCCGGAACCGTCGTCGCAGGCCGGAAGGCCGAGCCGAAGGCCCGCCCGCGGCCGCCGGGCCTCTCGCGCGAGCGGGTCGTGCGGACGGCCATCACGATCGCCGATGAGGAGGGGCTGGCCGCGCTGTCCATGCGGGGAGTGGCGGCGCGGCTCGGTGTCGCGGCGATGGCGCCGTACCGCTACGTCGCCGGGCGCGACGAGCTGGTACTGCTCATGGCCGACGCGGCGTTCGGCGAACGCGGTTACCCCGCGCGCCTTTCAGGCGACTGGCGAGCGCGGCTCGAGCTCACCGGGCGCACACTGTGGTCGCTGTACCGGCGGCACCCGTGGCTCGCGCAGCTGTCGCCGATCACGCGGCCGTTGCCGCTGGCCAACCTGGCCACGCACGCGGAGCAGGCGCTTTCGGCGCTCGACGGCTTCGGCCTGTCCGCGACGCAGCTGTGCGACCTGCACGTGCTGTTCTTCAGCTACATCCAGGGCATCGCCATCCACCTCGAACGCGAGCGGCACGCGGCCGGCACGTCCGGGCTGACCGAGGACGAGTGGCTGGCCACTCAGGCGCCCGGCCACACGGCGATCATGGCGGGCGGCCGCCACCCCGTCTTCACGCGGATGCTGACGACGTTGGAAGAGGACGGCTACGACCTGGATCTCGACGAGCTGTTCGAGCTCGGCCTGCGCTCGCTGCTCGACGGCGTCGCACTGCGGCTGACATGAGAAGGCCGGCATGAGAAAACGCGCCCACCCCCGGGGGAAGAGTGGGCGCGTTTTCGGACCGAGGCGTCAGTCCGCGATCTTGAGCACGACGCGGATGTTGGCCTTCGGCATGTGCTGGTAGGCCTCCTCGGCCTTCTCCAGCGGGAAGACCTCGTACACCGGCCGGATGCCGCGCAGCACGGAGAAGTTCAGCGTGTCCTCGCTGTCGCGGGCGACGCCGCTGTACCAGCCGGAGAGATTCAGCCGGTAGTCCGCCAGCGTGTGGCCGGTGACCTGGATCGGGTTCTGGCCTTCGAGCACGATCACCTGGCCGTTGGGGCGGATGCCGTTCATCAGCTCCGACTGCATCTCGGCGCGGTCGACGGTGCCGAGGATCACCGACGCGCCACCCATCTTCTTCAGGGACTCGCCGACACTGCCTTCGTTGCTGTCGATGTACTCGTCCGCGCCGAGCTTGCGGGCCAGCTCTTCCTTGGTGCGGCCGCGGTTGATCGCGACGGTGCGGAAGCCCATTTTGTTGGCGAACTGGACGGCGAGGTGGCCGACGCCGCCCACACCCTGCACGGCGACGAGATCGCCGGGGCCGGCCTTTGCATGGCGCAACGCGTTGAAGGCGGTGATGCCGGCGCACATCAGCGGCGACGCCTCTTCGAACGAGAGGCCTTCGGGGATACGGGCGACCGCGTCCTCAGGGGCGACCATGTACTCGGCGTAACCGCCGTCGAAGGACGTGCCCGTGATCGTGCGGCTGTCACAGTTGACGAAGTCACCGCGGCGGCAGTACTCACACGTGAAGTCGACGCCACCGGACCAGCCGACCCCGACCTTGTCGCCGACCTTCCACAGGGTCACGGCGTCGCCGACCGCGTCGACGACACCCGCGATCTCGTGCCCGGGCACCCGCGGCAACTTGGTGCCGAACAGGGCCATCCGGGGGATGATCTCACCGCCGCACACGCCGCACGTGTGCACCTTCACCCGCACCTGGTTGGGCTTCGGCTCGGGGATCGGCAGTTCGACCTGCACGAACGGGCCGCCCGCTTGCTGAACCTGAGCCGCGCGCATTGTCCCTGTCATTTTCCCACAATTCCTTTCGGTGGTCAGTGCATTCCGCCGTCGCAGACGAGCTGCTGTCCGGTGATCAACGCAGCTTCGTCTCCGGCGAGAAATGCCGTTACACCCGCGACGTCTTCCGTGGTGCCCAGTCGCCCGATCGGGACCATTTCGATCAAACTGCGCTTGTAATCGTCGTTGGCCGGGTCCGTGAAAATCCCCGCGCCGTCGATCGGGCCGGGCACCACCGTGTTCACGGTGACGCGGCGCGGGCCGAGCTCCATCGCGAGCACCTTCACGAGGTAACCGGTGGCCACTTTGCTGGTGCCGTAGAGGCCGACGCCCAGCTGCGGAACCGTCGTGGTGTTCGACGAGATGGTGATGATGCGGCCACCGTCGGCGATGCGGCGGGCGGCCTCTCGCAGCACGAAGTACGGGCCCTTGGTGTTCACCCGGAAGAGGAGGTCGAAGTCCTCTTCGGTGACGTCCGTGACGGGGATGTTGACCTTTTCCATGCCCGCGTTGGCGACGACGATGTCGATCTTGCCGAACTCGGCGACGGCCGCGTCGTAAAGGTCGACGATTCCGTCCACCTGAGACACATCGGCGGCGTGCACCAGTGCCTTCACACCGTGGGCCTCGGCCGCCTTTTTCACCTCTTCCGCGGCGGACGCGTCGCGGGAGTAGTTGATGACCACGTCGGCGCCCTGTTCCGCCAGCCGCAGCACGATAGCCCTGCCCAGGCCTTTCGACGAGCCCGTGACGAGGGCCACTTTACCGCTGAGATTCATAGGTGCTCCCCTGTGTCAATACAGCTATGGTCCGGCCGGGGTGCGGGAAAGGGAAACACCGGATCCTTGTGGTTGCCACAACGAACCGTTGTGACGAGGATCGTGCGGTGGACCTGAATCTGCGCCTGCTCAAAGCCCTCGAAGCCGTGGCCGACGAGGGCAGCATGACCCGCGCGGCCGGGCGGCTCATGATGACCCAGCAGGCGGTCAGCGGGCAGATCCGGCAGCTCGAGCGCGTGGCCGGCACCCCGCTGGTCCGGCGCCGGTCCAATGGCGTCGAGCTCACCGCGGCGGGGCAGGTGTTCCTGAAACAGGGGCGCGAACTGCTCACCGCGTGTTCGGCGATGGTCTCGGAAGCGCGGCTCGTCGGCTCGGGACTGTCCGGGCGGCTGCGGATCGCGTTCAAGGCGCAGAGCACCGCGCACTTCCTGCCGGACGTCGAGTCGTCGCTGCGCCGGGTCGCGCCCGACGTGGAGGTCGACGCCCTCGCGGTCCACACGCTGCCCGACGAGCTCGACGCCCTGGCCGCGGGCACCGCCGACGCCGCGTTCCTGTGGCTGCCCATCGGAGACGACCGCCGCTTCGTCACGCACTGGCTGCTCGACGAGCCACGCTGGGTCGCGCTGCCGCCGGGGCACCGCCTCGCCACGCGGGCGTCGCTGAAGGTGTCCGACCTGGCGTGCGAGCCGATCGTCGGGCCGCGCGACGGGATGCCCGAGGCGGTGGTGAAGTTCTGGTTCATCGACCCTCGGCCGGACGGCACCCGCGCGGTCTACGGGCCGCAGGGCCGGACGCCGGAGGAGTGCCTGCACCACGTGGCGGCCGGGCGCGGGTCGTGGATCGCGCCCGCGTCGACGGCCGCGTACTTCCCGTACCCGCGGCTGGTGTGGCGGCCGTTGGAGGACGCGACGCCGTTGGGGCTGGCGTTGATCTGGCTGCGGGAGAACTCGAACCCGCTGCTGGATCTGCTGCTGGAGGAGAGCAAGCGGGTGACGCGGCCGACGCCGGTGTGAGTCAGCCGGCCAGGACGGCGAAACTCAGCGCCGCCAGTGCGACGATCGCGGCCGCCAGCCTTGTCGCGATCGCGGTCAGTCCTTTTTGGACTGTGTTGCCCACCCAGTCTCTCAGGCGATGGCCTTGCCACAACAGGAGTGCCAGTACGACGAGGCCGGCGAACAGAAGCACGAACCAGCGTGGGGCGCCGGCCCAGTCGATGCCGTCGTTGCCGGCGAGGAGGACGGTCGCCGTCGAGGTACCGGTGTCGCGCGCTTCTTCGCGGACGGCGTTGACGGCGCCGACGACGACCAGGACGGCGATGGCGAGCGCGGTCAGCCGTCGGAGGATCTTGGTGGCCCGGCTTCTGCGGCGGTGCTTCTCGGGGATTTTCGCGACGTCGGCGACGAGGGCGATGGTGACAGTCAGGAGGACGAGACTGCCCAGGAGCCCCCACCACTTCACGGCGAGGCCCCAGAGGTGCGCCTCGCGCAGGCCCGGGCCGCCGCCGGCCCACCACGCCCAGGCGTCGACGAGGTCGATCTGCATCGGCGCCCTTCCGGTCGGTTCTCGCCCAGCGTAGGGACGTCTTCCGGGCGTCCGGCGGGCCGCGGCGAGAGTTCTCCCGGCCGCGACCGCCTCGTGATCGCGCTGGATTGTCGGGGGTGGCCTCTATGCTGTGCGTGTCCGGTTGATGACGGAGGGGGATCGGGCGTGGTTCACTCACCGACGCCGCAGGGGCGCGTGCTGGCTTTTGTGCTCGCGGGTGTTGCCGGGGTGTGCGAAGTGCTGCTGGTGTGGAATGAGGTCGCTGAGCTGAGCCGGCGTTTCGATCTGAATCCCGGCCCGTATTTCCACCTGGTGATCGCTTTGCTCGGCCTCGGCGTGCTCGTGGGCGCGGCGCTGCTGGCCGCGCGACGGCCACGGGTGGCTCGAGTGTTGATGCTGGGTGCGGTTGCGCAGGTGGTTCTCGCGGTGCCCGGGTCGATGCTGCTCTTGGGGATTCGGCGGTCGAGTGCTTTCGAGGACGTGTTCCTGCCGGCCGGCTTGGCGGCGGTGATCGCGGTACTGCTGTGGCTGCCCGCGGTGGCGGTGGCTTTGCCGGAGGTGATGCCGCGGTTCGCCGGTGGGCCGGGTTGGCAGCCGGGATACGGCGGGCCGGCCGGTTGGCAGGGTGCGGGGATGCCGGGGGCGGTTCCTGGGCAGCAGTGGCAAGGGGTTCCGGGGATGGCCGGGCCGGTGCCTGGGCAGCAGTGGCCGGGCGCTGGCGGGGCCGGCCAAGCCTGGCAGGGCGCGGTTCCGGGACAGATTCCCGGAGCCGCGATGTCGGGCCTAGCTCTCGGACAGCAGTGGCCTGCTGCCGTTGACCCCGGCCAAGCCTGGCAGGGCGGCGCGGTGCCGGGGCAGGTTCCTGGACAGGCGATGCCAGGGTCCGTTCCCGGGCAGCAGTGGCCGGGCGCTGGCGGGGCCGGCCAAGCCTGGCAGGGCAGCGCAGTGCCAGGACAGAACCCCGGACAGCCGATGCCAGGGTCCGTTCCCGCGCAACAATGGCCGGGCGCCGGTGAACCCGGCCAAGCCTGGCAAGCCGGCGCAGCGCCGCCCGGGCCGGCGTCGCAGGGGTCTGTGGCACCCGCTCAGGCGTGGTCCGGTGCCGTCCCGGCGCACGGTCAGCCCGGACAGCCTTGGCCGGGTTCGATGCCGCCAGGACAGCCGATGCCGGGTTCCGATGCGCCGGGGGCTCCGCAGCAGCAGTACCCACCGGCAGGGCCGTATCCGCCGGCGCCCCACTGAGCGATGTCCGGTCGGGGGCGGGAAAACCGGGGTTCGCCAAGCGGAGTGAGGCCTTAAGGTTCAGGACATGGGTCAGGTGCTGCCCGTCGAATTCAGTGACGGCGAGGTGCGGGAGCTCGAGCGACAGGCGGCCGCCGAGGGGCGGAGCCTTCAGGAGTACGTGCGGGAGACGCTGATGACTGCCGTGACTTCGCGGGCCCGCCAGCGCGCGACGGTGCTCGACCACGTGCTGGAAGCGAGCGCCGGCCTCAACGAGCGGCTGGCGCGATGACCGAGTACCTGACGATCCACGACTTGATGGTCGTCGCGCGCCGGGTGGTGCGGGGTGAGCTCGCGGTGCGCGACACGGGCATCCTCGCGGCCGCCGCGGCGCGCCCGCGCACGTCGGTCTTCGGCGAGGACGCCTATCCCGGCGTGTGGGAGAAGGCCGCCGCGCTCATGGAGTCGCTCGGCCGCGGCCACCCCCTCATCGACGGCAACAAACGCCTCGCCTGGACCGCCACCTGGTTCTTCCTCGGCCTCAACGACAAACCCCTCCGCACGCCCCTCGACGAGGACGCCGCCGAACCCTTCGTCCACGACGTCGTCCAGGGCCACCTCGACCTGCCCCGCATCGCCGCACGCCTGGCCGACTTCGCCTAGCCGCCCGGCAACGTCTCGCCGAGCAAGTCACCGACGTCGCCCATCGGCCCGAAGGCAGGAGCTCCGCGAGGCAGGCACGAAGCAGCCGTGCCCGACTCATGAGCGGGACCGAACCCTCTCGGTCGAACGAAACCCTGCCCCTGCAGCCAGGCGGATTCGCGGAAGTCTCACCGCGAAACCGCCTCCCACTGTGCCGTTTGCGCGTCGACCAGAGCCGTCAAGTCGCCCAACGTCAGGGAGAAGTCGTCGACATGGAGGCCGAGGCCGCCGCTGCTCGGAGGGCCCACCAGGGCGTCGCCGCCGGAGAGCTGGAGCCAGGACGCGGTGCCGCCGGGGACGGTGCGGAACTCGCACGCGCCGGTGAACTCGTCGGGATAGCGGGCGAAGCCGGTGGGGAACACCGGCAGCGAGGTGCCGAGGAGGACGGCGGTGAGGTGGCCGTTGGGGAGAAGAGCGTTGCCCTGCACCAAAGTCCGGGTGGGGAGCCGGGTGTCGAGCGGGGTCGTCGCGTCGGGCGCGGCGCCGGTCAGCAGGGCGGCCGGGTTGGTGCAGAGGATGCGGTGGCCGGGCGTCGAAGAGAGGCCGAAGGTGGAGCCGGGCGGCGGGACCGTTCCGGCCGGTTGCTTGTACGACGAGTAACCGGCCACGCAGCCGACCGGCACGGGCGCCGCGGCCGAAGCGCGAGCGCACACGGGCAGGTGCTGGAAAGCCGCGTCCGGATCGGAGCCGCCGCCGGCCGGGCGGTCGGTGGGGACCTGGACGTTGCCGCCGAGAAGCAGCGCGCTCACCAAGGAGGGCTGCACGTCGGGGTGGCCGTCCACGCGGTCGCGCAAGAGCGAGGCCGCGTCGGCGGCGCCCTGCGAGTGGCCGATCACGACCACCCCGCGGCGACGGTGCGTGACCGGGTCGATGTTGTAGTCGCGCCAGTACGTGTCCCACGCCTGTTCGACGTCTTCGAGGCCCAGCGCGTAGTCGGGTGCCGTTCCGGTGAGCACGCCGACGATGTGCGCGGCCAGCGGCGCCTGCCGGTACGCGGGCACGAACACGCGGCAGTGGTTGAGCAACGGACCGACCTGGGCGTAGGTCACGGCGGGCGCGGCGTCGTCCGGGCCGGGTGGCAGCGAGCCGATCTGCAGCGTCGGATTCGAGAGCAGGTCGACGGTCGGGTAGACGAAGAAGCAGTCCACCGGAGGGGCCGCCGGCGGCTCGAACGGTTCCACCACACTCGCGCCCGACTCCACCCGAGTGGTGTCGAACGTCACCCGACCCGGCGACGCGGGGTAGCCGACGGTGAAGCCGCCACCGGGCGTCGCGATCTGCGGGTCACCCGCCAGGTTCTGGTTGCACGGGTTCGCGGCCATGCCGGGCAGGCACACCCACACCGGGTGGTCGAGCGGCGCCGTGCCCGGCGGGGCGACACCAGGCGCGGCGACGGCCGGGACGGCGGCCGCGAGGCCGAACACGGTCGTGAGAGCCAGCAGGATCACGCTTTTCCGCACGCTCGACGCTCCTTCACCGGGTGGGCGAGTCCCCCGTAGGCTGGCAGGAGCGAAGCCGATCCGGGAGGTGAGTCGTGCCGTCACGCAATCCGCTGCGCTTGCTGCGCAAGTGGACGGACTGGTTCGAAAACCGCGGCGTGTACATCCCGGGCGAGGAGAGCCGCGCGGTCGACCCGGTGCGTGACTTCGGGTGGCTGATGGTCGCGTGGGGCGCCGGCGTGGCGATCTTCATCCTGTTGTTCGCCTTCGCCGTTTAAGTGGCACATCGGTGACGACTGTCACCCGGAGTGCCCTTTCGGTCACGGATCGGCCACGGCTGTACACCAGGTCCGCGTCTTCGTGCGCGCGCACGTGCACATGCAGGGACAGTGGAGCGGGTCGCCTTCGGTCACTACGCCGAACGGCCTGAGCCCCCGCCCCGACTGGAGTAAACCGAGATGGCGCCCGCGCGCACCCCCAAGCTGTTGCTTTCCGCCTGTTTGCTGATGGCGGTGGCGGCCTGCGGGGTCGACGCGCAGGAAGGCACAGCGACGCTCGGCGGTGGTGGCGGCCCTGCGAAGGCCGCGGCCGCGCAGACGTCGCGTGACCTGCAGTTCGGCGCGGAACACCGGTTCGCCAGCGGCATCACGATCTCGGTTTCCGCCCCGCAGTCGTTCCAGCCCAGCCCCGCCGCGTACCCGCGCAGCTCGCGTGCAGCGTCGTTCGGCATCGAGATCACCAACAACGGCGCGGATTCCTACCGGCTTTCCGGCTTCACGGTCGCCGCGATGATCGACGGACGCCCGACCAAACAGGTCGTCGACGCCACCCAGGGCCTCGGCGGCATCACCGACGCGGGCAAAGACCTGCAGCAGGGCCGCTCCGCGCAGCTGACGCTCGCGTTCGCCGTGCCCGACGGCACCACGCAGCTCACGGTTCAGCTGCGACCCAGCGCGAGCGAGCCCGCCGTGGCCACGTACTGCGGGGCCGTCTGAATTACTAATCCGGCCAAAAGCAGGCCGACCCCCGCGCGGCACGTAACCGTTGCTACGAAGCCATTCGGCCGTGACTGTGGTCGGATTGGTAACGATCGGCACAGTACGCTGCGTTCATGACCGAGCAGCGACTCTCCTCCGGCGACGCCGCCCCCGACTTCACCCTGCCCGACAGCACGGGCAAGAGCGTCTCCCTCAGCGACTTCCGCGGCCAGGCCGTCGTCGTGTACTTCTACCCGGCCGCCGGCACCCCCGGGTGCACCAAGCAGGCCTGCGACTTCCGCGACAGCCTCGCCCAGCTCAACGACGCCGGCTACCAGGTCCTCGGCATCTCCCCGGACAAGCCGGCGAAGCTCGCGAAGTTCGTCGAGAACGAGCAGCTGACCTTCCCCCTGCTCTCCGACGAGGACAAGCACGTCCTCACTGCATGGGGCGCCTTCGGCGAGAAGAAAAACTACGGCCGCGTCTACCAGGGCGTGATCCGCTCGACCTTCATCGTCGACGCGGAGGGCAAGATCGCGAACGCCTTCTACAACGTCCGCGCGACCGGTCACGTCGCGAAGCTGATCCGCGACCTCGGCATCGCCGCCTGAGCCACGAAGCCCGCCGCCCGGGTGAGCGGTTCACTCGGGCGGGCCGGCGGCGGGGAAGCGCAGCGTGAACGTCGAGCCCTCGCCCAGCGTGCTGCGCACGGAGACCGTGCCGCCGTGGGCGGCCGCCAGGTTGCGGACGATGGCGAGGCCCAGGCCGCTGCCGCCGCTCGCGCCGCGGGTGCGGGCCTTGTCCGCGCGCCAGAAGCGGTCGAAGACGTGGGGCAGATCGTCGGCGGCGATGCCGACGCCGGTGTCGGCCACGGAGAAGACGACGTCCGAATCGGCACGCGTGGCGCTGACCGTGACGGAGCCGCCGCGGGGGGTGTGGCGGACGGCGTTGGACACGAGGTTGTCGATGGCCTGCCGCAGGCGTACGGGGTCCGCCGTGACGGCCGGGTCGGCCATCGACCGCACCACCAGCTGAACGCCCGCCGCGTCGGCGCGGGCGGCGTGGGCCGCGGCGAGCTGGGTGAGCAGGGAGTTGGCATCGATGGGCTCGGGGTGCACGCGCAGCGCGCCGGCGTCGGCGAGGGCGAGGTCCTGCAGGTCGTCGACGATGTGCTGCAGGTGCAGCGCCTCTTCGAGCAGCGACACGACGAGCTCGTCGTCGAGCCGGCTCACGCCGTCCTGCGTGGCCTCCAGCCAGCCGCGGATGTTGGACAGCGGCGTGCGCAGCTCGTGCGCGATGTCGCTGACCATGGCCTTGCGCGCTATCTCCAGCTTCTCGCGCGCCTCGGACATGTCGTTGAACGCCCGCGCCAGCCGCGCGATCTCGTCCTTGCCCTTGACCTTCACGCGCGCCCCGGCCTCGCCCGCCTCCATGCGCTGCGCGGCGCCCGTGAGCGCGTGCAGCGGCCGGATGAGCCGGATCGACGCGAGCCCGGTGGCCACGACCGTGAGCACGAGGATCGCGCCCGCCACCTCGGCCAGGCGCACCTGGTTGTCCGACGACAGCGTGAACCCGCTCGGCGGCTGGTCACTGCCCTTCTCCGTGATGTAGAGCCACGCGGGGGGCGCGACGTACGACGCCAGCTGCTCATGACGCGCGGACGTCACGCAGTTCTGCGCCGTCGTGTCCGTCGCGTCTGTCGCGCCGGTCTCGGGCCCGATGAACGTCCACGACAGCGACAGCTGCGCCGCCGGAGCGCTCTGCGCGCTGCGGCCGAGGCAGGCGTTCACGAGGTCCTGCAGCTTGTCGAGCGCGGCCTGTTCGGTGTCGGTGGGTTGCTCGAGGCTCGTGCCGTTGCACCGCGTCAGCGCGTACGGGTCGTCGGCCACCACTCGCGGGTGCCCACCGGGCGACACCTCGATGCTGCCGACGCTCCCGCGCTCTTGCACGCACCGCAGCACGCGCTGCGCGACGCCCGTCAGCCTCGCCTTTTCGTCCTGCGGCAACGCATACGGCCCCACCGCCTCCGGGTCGATCCGGTCCGGTGTGGACTGCACGCCCAGCCCCGGATCGACCGACAACGGGTCGACCACCACCGAAGGCTGCGGCGGCAACCGTCCGGGGTCGGGGTCGGAGCTCGCGATCACCTTGCCCTGCGGGGTCGCCAGCACCACGCGGCGGCCGGTGCTCTCGGCGTAGGTGGTCACGACCTTGCCGACGCCGTCCCAGTTCGGGTGCGTGGCTGCGTAGCCGAGCAGGCCCTGGTAGATGGTGCCGTCGTCGGCGAAGACCTGGCCCTGCTCCTGCCGGATCGCGCCCGTGGTGGTGCGCGCGGCGAGCCACGCCGTGGCCGCGATCGCGCACACCGCGACCAGCGCCGACACCGCGATGAGGCGGACCAGCAGGCTACGCCGCATCGGGCGGCCCAGCCGTAAGCTTGTAGCCGACGCCGTACACGGTCAGCAGCCGCTTGGGTTTGCGCGGCGCCGCCTCGATCTTCTTGCGCAGGTTCATCACGTGGACGTCGATCGCGCGCTGGGTGATGTAGCGGTCGAAGCCGTGCAAGTGCTCCAGCAGCTGCCCGCGCGTGAACACCTGGTCCGGGTGCGCGGCCATCACCTCGAGCAGCCGGAACTCACCCGGAGTGGTCTCGATCAGCTGCCCGGACACGACCACCTCGTGCCGGCCGACGTCCACGGTCAGCGCGCCGACGCGCAGCGGGCCATCCGGGGGAACGGCAGTTTTGGTGCGGCGCAACAAAGTCCGCACCCGAGCCATCAGCTCGCGGGGGCTGTACGGTTTGGTGATGTAGTCGTCGGCCCCGAGGTCCAGACCACGCAGCAGATCGTCCTCTGTGGACCGTGCGGTCAGCATCAGCACGGGCACGTCGGACTCCGCGCGCAGGATCCGGCACACCTCGAGCCCGTCCATGCCGGGCAGCATGACGTCGAGCACGAGCAGGTCCGGCGGGCGGCGGCGGACGAGGTCGAGCGTCTCGCGGCCGTCGGGCACGACCACCACCGAGTGGCGTTCCCGCTCGAGGTAGCGGCGGACGAGCTCCGCTTGCTTCGGGTCGTCCTCCGCGAGCACGATGTCTGCGCACATGCTGCGAGCATAAGGATCTCCGCCGACGCAGGCGACCCAGCGCCGCGGGAACACCGGATCAGCACCGCTTCCTGACGGCTTCCTGACAATTCGCCGCGATAGTGGCCTCCGGACCCGCCGGATCAGTCCACTTCGGACGCGCCGGGTGAGTGGAAGCGGAGAAACGATGATGGAGGCCGTCAGTGGCCGGTAAGTCCCGGCGGCGCGCGATCGCCGTCTCAGCCTCGGCCGCCGTTGTGGTGCTGCTCGGCGTCGGCGCGTACGTGGCCATCGACCACGGCCGCGGCACGGCGGAAGCCGCGGCTCCCCCGCCCGCCGTGACCACCGTCGCCGTGGCCAGGACCGACCTGTCGAACACCCGGACGTTCACCGGCACCCTCGGCTTCGGCACGCCCGAGCCGCTCAAGGGCGCGGGCGCCGGCGTGGTCACGCAGCTGCCGGACGTCGGCACCGTGGCCCAGCGCGGGAAGCCGCTGTACTCCGTGAACGGCGTGCGAGTGCCGGTGTTCTTCGGCGACACCCCGCTGTTCCGCAAGCTCGACAACCCCGACCTGACCGGCCCGGACGTCGCCACGGTGGCCGACAACCTCGCCCGCCTCGGCTACTCCGTCGGCACGCGCGCGAAGGATCCGCAGAAGGCGAAGTTCACGTTCGCCGACGCGCTGAAGAAGTGGGAGAAGAAGGCCGGCCTGCCGGACACGGGCACGCTCGACGTCGGCCAGGTCGCGGTGCTGCCCGGCGAGGCGCGCGTGAACAGCGTGACGGCCCAGCTCGGCGACCCCGCCGCAGGCCCGCTGCTCACCACGACGCCGACGGCGAAGGTCGTGATCGCGCCTGTGGACGCGGCCGAGGTCGGCTCGGTCAAGACCGGCATGGCCGTGACGATGGTGCGCCCGGACGGCAAGGAGATCCCGGCGAAGGTCACTTCGGTGAGCACCGCCGTGACCGGCGGCGACCCGTCGGGCGGCGACCCGGCGCAGGGGCCGCCGAAGATCAACGTGACCGTGGTGCCCGTGAACGCCTCGGACGTCGGCGACCTCGACTCGGCGTCGGTGCAGGTCCAGGTGGCCACCGAGACCCACGCCGGCGTGCTGGCCGTGCCGCTCGGTGCGCTGGTCGCCTTGCGCGAAGGCGGCTACGCCGTGCAGCTGCAGGGCGGGAAGCTCGTGCCGGTGAAGACGGGCATGTTCGCCCGCGACCAGGTGGAGATCAGCGGCCCGGGTATCACCGAGGGCCTGCGGGTGGTGACGACCTCGTGACGCCGGTGCTGGCTCTGCACGGGGTGAGCAAGCACTACCCCGGGGGTGTGAAGGCGCTCGACGACGTGTCGCTGGCCGTCGCCGAGGGTGAGCTGCTGGCGATCGTGGGACCGTCCGGTTCGGGCAAGTCGACGCTGCTGAACATCGTCGGCACGCTCGACCTCCCGACTTCCGGCACCGTCGAGCTCGGCGGCCAGGATGTGACGCAGCTGAGCGACCGGCGGCTGTCCGCGCTGCGCGGGCGGTGGCTCGGGTTCGTGTTCCAGCAGTTCCACCTCACCGACGGCCTCAGCGCGGCGGAGAACGTGGCCACCGGCCTGCTGTACGCCGGGGTGCCGCGCAAGCAACGTCGTCCCCTCGCTTTGGAGGCTTTGGGCCGGGTCGGGCTCGCGCACCGCGTGGACCACCGGCCGCACGAGCTTTCCGGTGGTGAACGCCAGCGGGTCGCCATCGCGCGGGCCGTGGTGAACGACCCCGCGCTCGTGCTCGCCGACGAGCCGACGGGCGCGCTCGACACCGCCAACGGCCACGCCGTCCTGGAGTTGCTCCACGGCCTCAACGCCGAAGGAACGACCATCGCGATCATCACGCACGACCGCGACATCGCGGCGAGCCTGCCGCGGCGCATCGAGTTCCGCGACGGCCGGATCGTGCAGGACCTCGTGGTGAGTGCCGCGTGAGCACGGCACTCGACACGCGCCCGGTGCGCCTGGGCCTGCGCGACGTCCTGCGTCTCGGCCTGCTCGGGATCAGCACTCGGCGGCTGCGCGCGGCGCTGTCGGCGCTCGGGATTTCGCTCGGCATCGCGACGATGATCGTGGTCACGGGGATTCCCGCCTCCAGCCAGGCCGCGCTGCTGGACAAGCTGACGGCGCTGGGCACGAACATGCTGCGCGCCGAACCGCAGCCGAACCAGACGCCGCCGGTTCTGCTGCCGGAGTCGTCCGTCGGCAGCGTCGCGCGGATCGGCCCGGTGACCACGGCGGCGGCCGTCGCGAACACGCACCAGACCGTGCGGCGCTCCGATCTGACCGACCCGCTCGACGGCTCGGGTCTCGCCGTGCTGGCGAGCAGCCCGGACCTGCTGTCCGCGCTCAACGGCACCGTGCAGAGCGGCAAGTTCCTCGACGCGGCAACGCAGAACCTGCCCGCCGTCGTGCTCGGGTACGTCGCGGCGTCGCGGCTCGGCATCCCCGCGGTGACGCCCGGCCGGCCCGCGCCGATCGTGATGATCGGTGAGCAGTGGTACACCGTGACGGGCGTGCTGGCGCCGATGCCGCTCGCGCCGGACATCGAGCGCGCGGTGCTCGTCGGCTGGGGTTCGGCGAAGCAGTTCCTCGGCTTCGACGGCCACCCGACGGTGATCTACGTGAAGGCGCGCGAAGACGCGATTCCCGACGTCCGCGCGGTGTTGCCCGCGACGCTGTACCCGCAACTGCCGGGGTTGGTTTCGGTGAGCCGGCCGTCGGACGCGCTGGCGGCCAAGCAGGCGAGCCAGACGACGTTCTCCGCGCTGTTCCTCGGGCTGGCGGGGGTCGCGCTGCTGGTCGGTGGTGTCGGCGTGGCCAACACGATGTTCATCTCGGTGCTGGAACGCCGTCGCGAGATCGGCTTGCGGCGCGCGTTGGGGGCGACGCGGGGGCAGATCCGCGGGCAGTTCCTCACTGAGGCGGTGGCGCTGTCCGGTCTCGGCGGTTTGGCGGGGACGGTGCTGGGGATCGTGGTGACGCTGCTTTACACGACGTACCAAGGGTGGCCGCCCGTGATCCCGCCACTGTCCGTGGCCGGCGGTGTGGCGGGCGCGCTGGTGGTGGGTGCGCTGGCGGGGATCCATCCGTCGATCCGCGCGTCTCGGCTAACCCCGACGCAGGCGCTGGCAACGACATGAGGGAGCTTCGAATGTCCAAAGTGGTCTGGCTCGCGGGGCCGGCGCTGGTTCTCGCAGCGTGTTCGTCGCCCGCGCCGTCCAGCCCTCACGTCGCTTCGCTGGGTACGCCGTCGGTGACCGCGTCGTCCTTGACGCCTCCTTCGACCGACGCCGATGGCGGCCGCCCCCGCCACCGCGTCGACGAATCGCCGGAAGACTCCCAGCGGCTCATCGAACCGTGGCGCACCTGCATGAAGGACCACGACGCGGACGTCGACCAGCAGCCCCACAGCATCGCGGGCGCCGAACAGTGGTCCAAGGACCACCAGGCCGCCGGCGACGCGTGCCGGTCCAAGCTGCCCCTGCTGCCGTGGGGCGAGGACCCGGCGAACCCGGCGTACAAGGACAACCTGCACCGCTGGGTCGAATGCATGACCTCACAGGGCATGCACGTCGCCGAAGACCCGGACGACGACGAGTCCCCGTGGCACTACACGAGCAACAACCAGCCGCCGAACTCGGACAAGATCGAGCAGGGGTGCGAAGTCCAGGTGATGGGACCGAGCGACAAGTAGCGGCCCTGGTGTGGCGTTGGTTTCCTCAACCGCCACACCAGGGTCGGTACCGTTCGTCAGGCCTTGGCGAGGTCGCGTAGCGCCGGCAGCAGCGCCCGCAACGCGCGGCCCCGGTGGGAGGCCGCGTCCTTTTCGGACGGTTCCAGTTCCGCCGACGAACGGGACTCGCCGTCCGGGAGGAAGATGGGGTCGTAGCCGAAGCCGTTGGTGCCGCGGCGTTCGCGCAGCAGGGTGCCGCGCCATTCGCCGCGGACGATGGTTTCCTCGCCGGACGGAAGGACGAGGGCGGCGGCGCAGACGAAAGCCGCGCCGCGGCGGTCGTCGGGGGTGTCGGTGAGCTGGGCGAGCACCAGGTCGAGGTTGCCGTCGTCGTCGCCGTGACGGCCGGACCAGCGGGCGGAGAGGATGCCGGGCATGCCGTTCAGCGCGTCGACCGCCAGGCCCGAATCGTCGGCGACGGCGGGCAAACCCGTGGCCGCGACCGCGTCGCGGGCCTTCGCGACGGCGTTGCCCTCGAAGTCCGGCGCGGTTTCCGGGGCCTCGGGGAACTCGTCGACGTCGGCGAGGCCCAGCACCTCGATGCCGGAGATGCCCTCGGCCTCGAGGATGCGCCGCAGCTCGCCGAGCTTCTTCTGGTTGCGCGTGGCCAGCAGCAGCTTCGTCACTTGGCGCCCTTCTTCCTGTCCGGGCGCGGCTGCGGCAGCTCACCCGGGTACGGCAGCGCCAGTGCCTCGTTCTGCAGCTGCGTTAGCGTCGCGCAGCCGGCGAGCGCCAGGTCAAGCATAGTGTCCAAAGTGGACCGTGCGAAGGTGGCGCCCTCGCCCGTGCCCTGCACCTCGATGAGCGTGCCGGCGTCGGTGGCGACCACGTTCATGTCGACCTCCGCGCGCGAGTCCTCCTCGTACGGCAGGTCCAGGCGCACGCGCCCGTCGACCACGCCGACACTCACCGCGGCGACGGAGGACGACAGCGGCTGCGGGTCGTTGAGCCGGTTGGCCGCGCCGAGCCACGTGATGGCGTCGCGCAGGGCGACGTAGCCGCCGGTGACCGCGGCGGTGCGGGTGCCGCCGTCGGCCTGGATCACGTCGCAGTCGATCACGATCGTGTTCTCGCCCAGCGCCGCGAGGTCGATGCACGCGCGCAGCGACCGGCCGATCAGCCGGGAGATCTCGTGGGTGCGGCCGCCGATGCGGCCCTTCACGGCTTCGCGGTCGCCGCGGGTGTTGGTGGCCGACGGGAGCATCGCGTACTCCGCCGTGACCCAGCCGAGCCCCGAGCCGGCCCGCCAGCGCGGCACGCCCTCGGTGACGCTGGCCGCGCACAGCACGCGCGTGTTGCCGAACTCGATGAGCACCGAACCGGCAGGCCACTTCTGGAACCCGCGGGTGATCTTGATGTCGCGGAGCTGGTCGTCGTTCCTGCCATCTTTCCTCGTCACGGGGTGCACTCTAGAAGGTGCGCCCGACAGTCCGCCGCTCAGATGTCGTAGACGGCGCCCTGCGTCACGAGCTCGCTGTCCGGGAACACCGCCGTGGCCTCCGCGAGCACCGCGCGGCTGTCGGTCCACGGCGCGATGTGCGTGAGCAGCAGCCGCCCGACGCCTGCGTCCTTCGCCAGCTCACCGGCCTGTTTTCCGGACAGGTGCACGCCATCGGGCCGGTCGGCGGCGTCCGTCCAGGAGGCCTCGGACAGCAACACGTCGACGCCGTCGGCCAGCTCGCCCAGCGCGGCACACGGGCCGGTGTCGCCGGTGTAGGCGAGGATGGCGCCGCCGTAGGAGATCCGCAGGCCGAACGCCGGCGTCGGGTGCTGCACCACGGCTGCCGTCACGTCGAACGGCCCGATCCGCACGGTTTCCTCACGCAGCGTGTGGAAGGCGTAGACGTCGGACAGGTCCACGGCGGCGCGCTCGTCGGCGTCGGCGGCGTACGCGTGGGCCAGCCGCGCGGGCGCGTCCGCCGGGGCGTAGAGCGGCAGCTGCCGCGGCCGGGCCGGGTACGGCGGCGCCGGGTGATAGCGGCGCAGCACCGTGAGGGAGTTGACGTCGGCGCAGTGGTCCGAGTGCAGGTGCGACAGGACGAGCGCGTCGAGGTCGAACGGGTCGAGCACCGTCTGCAGCTGCGCGAACGCGCCGTTGCCGAGCTCGAGGCCCAGCCGGAACCCCTCCGCTTCCAGCAGGTACCCGGACGCGGCGGCGTTCGGGCCGGGGACGCTGCCCGAGCAGCCGAGGATCGTCAGTCGCACGTGGTTCAGCCTAGGCGCTGGTCGGCGCGAGGACACCCGGCGCGAATCCCATGAACCGCGCCGCCAGCCGCGTGAACGGCTCCGGCGATCCCGTGGCCAGGAACTCGTGCTGCGGCGGCGTGTCGCGCTCGGCCAGGAGGTCGAGTTCGGTGAGCACGCGGTAGAGGTCCTTGGCCGTCTCGTCCGCGCTGGAGACGAGCGTGACGTCCCGACCCATCACGATCTGGAGCACGCCGGAAAGCAGCGGGTAGTGCGTGCAGCCGAGCACGAGCGTGTCGACCTCGGCTTCGAGCAGCGGCTGCAGATAGCCCTGCGCGAGGCCCAGGATCTGGCGCCCGGACGTGATGCCGCGCTCCACGAAGTCGACGAACCGGTGGCACGCGACGCTCGTGAGCTGCACGTCGGGCGCTGCGGCGAAAGCGTCGTCGTACGCGCGCGAGCGAACGGTCCCCTCGGTCCCGATCACGCCCACGCGGCCACTGTGCGTGACCGACGCGGCGCGACGAGCGGCGGGCAGGACGACCTCGATGACGGGGACGTCGTAGCGCTCACGGGCGTCGCGCAGGCAGGCGGCCGAGGCCGTGTTGCACGCGATGACCAGGGCTTTCACGCCGCCTTCGACGAGGTCGTCGAGGGCTTCGAGGGCGTACTGGCGGGCCGTCGCGATGGGGAGGGGGCCGTAAGGGTTGCGTGCGGTGTCGCCGACGTAGCGCAGCTGCTCGGCCGGCAGCAGCTCGAGGATCGACCGGGCGACGGTGAGACCGCCGACGCCGGAATCGAAAACCCCGATGGGCGCGTCGGCGGTCGGGGTGCTCACACCTCGAGGCTACCGGCCGCCTTCTTCTTGGGACGGTCGCCCCGCGCCGTCAGCCAGGCCGCGAGAACACCGGCGAGCGCACCGAACAGGTGGCCCTGCCAGGAGATGCCGGGGTTGCCCGGCAGCAGGCCCCACAGCATCCCGCTCCACACGCCCAGCAGCACGACCGCCACCACGATCTGCCCGAACGCCCGGTTGAAGATGCCGCGGACCAGTAGGAACGCCAGCCACCCGAACGCCAGCCCGGACGCGCCCACCGTGTAGGTGTTCGACGGCCCGACCAGCCAGACCCCCAGGCCCGACACGATCCAGATGATCGCCGTGACCACCGCCCAGCGCCCGATCCCCGCCGCCATCGCCAGGAACGACAGCACGAGCACCGGCACGGTGTTCGAGAACAGGTGCCCCCACCCGGCGTGCAGCAGCGGCGCCCACAGGATCCCGTCGAGCCCTGAGGCCTGCCTCGACACGATGCCCCCGTGGTCGAGGTTCGCGGGCAGGATCACGTCCAGCAGCTCCACCAGGTAGAGCACGAGCGTGAACCCCACCGCGACGATCGCCGCCGCCTTGGGGTTGGGCGGCAGGATGCGCTTCGCCACGTCGGTGGCTTTCGCCTTGTCCGCCGGCTGATCCCCGAACGGCATGGGCTGCGGTGGGAGTGTGCTCACGGGTTCCAGGCTACGTCCGTCCGGTCCGGGTGGCCTCGGGTGAATTCCCTGATGTTCGAGTTCAGGGCCGTTCTCACGACCGCCGCGACGGTGCCGGGGCCAGCTCGCCAGACCACTACGCCACGGGCGTGCACGGCGGTGCGGCCTCGACCCGGCGACGTCCGGCCTGCCCTTGCCGGCAGGCGTTGCGGCACGGTGGCCCACCTACCGGCCCCAGCCACGCCGCACGCAGAACGGCCGCCACGGCCAGTTGCGGTGGCCCATCGTCTGACCCCGGGCCGATGCCCTCCACCCGAACCGGACGCGACCTAGGTGATCGTCCCGTTGACCCTCGCCCGCCACAAAACCGTCCGGGCTTCGGGGGTGTCCAGGCGCTCCAGCCCGCGGATTGCCCAGCCGCGCAAGGATTCGTCGGGGCTGTCGAGCTGGGCGGCGAGGACGGGCAGCGCCTCGGGCGCCTCCGCCTCGCCGATCAGCTCCAGCAGCCAGCAGCGCAAGCCGAGGTCCTCGGTCTCCCGCTCGAACTCCCCGATCAGCGCCTCGACGTCCTCGGTGACCTCGGCGAGCAGCAGCTGAAAGCCCTCTTCCCGGGTCTGCGGGTTGTGGCGCCGCATCATCCGCATGGCGGTCTCGAAGGTGCCGGGCACGGGATCGAGGCTAGTGGCTGTGATCGAACGGGCTCTCCCCCGCCGCGAGTTCCGAGAAGACCTTGATGAGGTGCTCCGCCGTGGCCTCCTCGGTCTGGCCGGCCGTCGCCGCCTCGAACTCGGCGCTGCTGATCGCGATTCGGGCGCTGCGCGGGAACATCGCCTGCTCGTACTCGGACAGCGCGGCCTCGACGTCGCCCGGGTGGGCGGCGAGGGCCTGGGCGAGTTCGGCGGCGTCGAGCATGGCGAGGTTGGCGCCTTCGCCGTTGGGGGGCATGAGGTGGGCGGCGTCGCCGATGAGGGTCACGCCCGGCACGCGGTCCCAGCGGTGCTCGAGCGGCAGGACGTAGTGCGGGCGCAGCACGGGTGGGGTGTCGCCGTCGGTGATCAGTGCCGTCAGTTCCGGGGCCCAGCCGGTGAACTCCTGCGCGACGTGGGCGGCGGCACCGGCCGGGTCGGTGAAGTCGACGGCCGCGAACCAGTCGAGCGGCCGCGTCAGTGACACGTACGTGTGGATGGTGTCACCGCTTTCGCGGTGGGCCATGATGCCCTTGTCCTGCCCGATGGCACCCATCGAGCCGCCGCCGACGGCCTTGGCGGTGGCGGGGTGGCGGGTGTCGGCCTCGTACAGGTAGGTCTCGACCATCGCCGTGCCGGAGTACACGGGGACGGCGGACGAGAGCAGCGGCCGGACGCGCGACCACGCGCCGTCGGCGCCGACCAGCAGGTCGCTGACGACCACGCTGCCGTCGGTGAAGGTGGCTTCGTGCCGGCCGTCTTCCCGGGTGCGGGCCTCGAGAACCTTGTGGCCCCAACGAACCGTGCCGGCGGGAAGCGAGTCGAGCAGCAGCTGCCGCAGCTCCCCGCGTTGGACTTCGGGCCGGCCTCCGGTGCCGTCGTCGGCCTTGTCGAACAGCACGGTGCCCTCGCGGTCCAAGAACCGCGTCTGCTGGCGGCCGTCGAGGATGAGGCCGCGGAACTCGTCGGAGAGTTCGGCGGCTTCGATGGCGATCTGGCCGTTGTAGTCGTGGATGTCGAGCATGCCGCCCTGTGCGCGGGACGACGGGGAGTCCTCGGCTTCATAGACCGTGGCCGGGATGCCGTGGACGTGCAGCACGCGGGCGAGGATGAGGCCGCCGAGGCCGGCGCCGATGATCGTGACGGTGTTCATGATGGCTCCTTCGGGTTCGGAGCAGCCGTTCGAGCTGCCCTCGAACCGAAGGTTGCCGTGATCCACTGGCACGGCGCGCACACTGCGCTGCCACCCACCTGGCACGCCCTGCCAGCACGCTGCCAGAAGCTCAGGCCGGAGCCGGTGGCAGCTCCCGAAGCGCCAACGCCCAGTCCACCGCGGCCTCCGCGTGCAGCCGCGTGGTCGGGAAGACCGGGACCGAGCTGTCGGACTGGTCGACCAGCAGCTCGATCTCCGTGCAGCCATAGATCACGCCCTCGGCTCCCGCGAGAACCAGCCGCGCGATCACCTCGCGATACGCCGCCCGCGAAGACGGCCGGACAACGCCGTGCACCAGCTCGTCGTAGATCACCCGGTGCACCAGCTCCTGGTCCACTTCGGACGGAACCAGCACCGAGAGTCCATGTGCCGCAAGGCGTTCACGGTAGAATGGCTGGCTCATCGTGAACGCGGTCCCCAGCAGGCCCACCGAGGAAATCCCGGCGGACAGCACCGCCGCGGCCGTCGTGTCCCCCAGGTGCAGGAACGGCACCCGCAGCCGCAGGGCCGAAGCCACCTTGTGCATCGTGTTGGTGCACAACACGATCACGTCCGCGCCCGCCGCTTCCAAGGCCGAAGCGGCGGCGGCCAGCAACTCCCCCGCCGCCGCCCAGTCACCCGAAGCCTGCAGCGCTTCGATCTCCGCGAAGTCCACGGAGTACAGCACCACCCGCGCGGAGTGGTACCCGCCCAGCGCCGACCGCACGCGCTCGTTCACCAGGCGGTAGTACTCCGCCGAAGACTCCCAGCTCATGCCGCCCAGGAGCCCGATCGTCTTCACGCCCAGAGCTGCCCGTCCAGCCGCGCGGCGGCTTCGTCGAGCGAACCCGCGTACGCGCCCGTGGACAGGTACTTCCAGCCGGCGTCCGCCACGACGAAGGCGACGTCCGCGGCCTCTCCGCGAGCGGCGGCCTTCTCGGCGACGGCCAACGCGGCATGCAGCACCGCGCCCGTCGAGATACCCGCGAAGATGCCCTCGTTCTCCAGCAGCTCACGCGTCCGCCGAAGCGCGTCGTACGCGCCGACGGAGTAGCGCCCGTTCAGCACGCTGGGGTCATACAGCTCCGGCACGAACCCCTCGTCGAGGTTGCGCAGGCCGTACACGAGCTCGCCGTAGCGCGGTTCGGCCGCGATGATCTGCACACCCGGCTTCGCCTCGTGCAGGTACCGCCCGACACCCACCAAAGTCCCCGTCGTGCCGAGGCCGCCGACGAAGTGGGTGATCGTCGGCAGGTCCTTCAGCAGCTCAGGGCCGGTACCGCGGTAGTGCGCGTCGGCGTTGGCCGGGTTGCCGTACTGGTAGAGCATCACCCAGTCGGGGTTCTGCTCGGCCAGTTCCTTGGCCCGTCGCACGGCTTCGTTCGAGCCGCCCGCCGCCGGTGAGAACACGATCCGCGCGCCGTAGGCCTGCAGCAGCTGTTTGCGCTCGGTCGAGGTGTTCTCCGGCATCACGCACACCAGGCCGTAGCCCTTGAGCTTCGCGGCCATGGCGAGCGAGATACCGGTGTTGCCCGAGGTCGGCTCGAGGATCGTCGAGCCACGCCGGAGGCGGCCCTCACGCTCGGCGGCCTCGATCATGGCCAGCGCCGGCCGGTCCTTGATCGAACCGGTCGGGTTGCGGTCCTCGAGTTTCGCCCACAACCGCACGTCGTGGGTGGGCGAGAGCCGGGGCAGCCCCACGAGCGGCGTGCCGCCGAGCGCGTCGAGCAGGGACTCGTAGCGGGCCATGGGTTTAGCGCGCGCCGCCGGCCACGGCGGGCAGGATGGTCAGCGTGTCGCCGTCCTTCACCTCGGCCGCGAGGCCGCCGGCGAAGCGCACGTCCTCGTCGTTGACGTAGACGTTGATGAAGCGGTGCAGCTTCTCCTCCTTGACCAGGCGCGCCTTCAGCCCGGAGTGGCGCGACTCGACGTCGTCGATCACCTCGAGCACGGTCTTGCCCGCCGCCTCGACGGACTTCTCGCCGCCGGTGTGCGTGCGCAGGATGGTCGGGATGGAGACGGTCACGGCCATGGTTTTCTACCTCCGAAGTGGGTTCTGTGAAGCTGACGCGCGGGACGCAGCCCTTATTCCGGCAGCTCAGTCGACGATCTCGACCGGCTCCTCGGTGATCTCGGCGTCCACGATCCGGTACGAGCGGAACTCGTGCGAATCGGGGTCCTTCGTGGAGACGAGCACGTAGTGCGCGTCGGGTTCGGCGGCGATGTTCGCGTCGGTGCGCGACGGGTAGGCCTCCGTCGCGGTGTGCGAGTGGTAGATCACCACGGGCACCTCGTCGTTCGCGTCCATCTCGCGGTAGAGCTTGAGCAGGTCACCCGAGTCGAACTCGTAGAACGTCGGTGACCGCGCCGCGTTCAGCATCGGGATGAACCGTTCGGGGCTGTCGGAGCCCACGGGACCGGCGATCACCCCACACGCCTCGTCGGGGTGGTCACGGCGGGCATGGGCGACGATCTCGTCGACGAATTCACGGCGGATCCGGAGCACATTCGACATCTTAGGTGGTGGACCCACCCTGTCCAGACTGTGAGACCTTCCGCTCAGGCACCTGGTCGGGGACAATTTCAGGCGTGCCTGTACCGCCGAAGGTCCGCGACCGCTGCCTGCCGTTCCTGCCCGACGGCGACCGGATCCAGTACGTGTTCGCCGGCAACTCGCTCTACCTCAACGGGATGGCGGCGCTCTACGGCTTCCTGGTGGTGGTCACCGATCGCCGCGTGGTCGTGCTCGCCTGCGGCCGCTTCAGGCGGCTGCGGCCGAAGTCGGTGTGGGAGGTACTGCCGCGCTCCACGGAGCTCGGGCCGGTGGAGGAACACCCCTCGCTGGGTCCGACGGTCTCGTTCGCGGACCTCGTGCTGGAGATCGACGAGGCCGACATCGTCGCGATCCGGGCCGCCGACCTCGAACGCGACGGCGTGTGGGCCCCGCAGGACCCGCTGCCGGACCTCTAACCCTCGAACGCCTCGGGCCACACGTCCCGGTACGCCGCCACCCCACCGGCCGCGGTGGCCGTGAGCAGCCCGTGGACCATCGCGCGGGCGAACACCCGCGCGGCGGCCGAGCACAACGCGTCGAGCGCCGCCGCGCGCTGCCCGTCGGCGAACGTGCCGATGCCGGCGGGCAGCTCGCGAGCCCCCGTGGCCAGGGCGAAGACCGTGTCGCCGTCGAACATCGTGTGGGCCGGGCGCACGGCGCGGGCCAGGCCGTCCTGCGCCGCCACCGCGAGTCGGCGCGCCTCGGCCTTCGACAGCGCCGCGTCGCACGCGACCACGCCGATCGTGGTGTTCAGGTCGGTCCGTGCCGGTGGCACCGCGCCCGGCCGCGAAGGCCAGCGGACGCCGAACTCGCCCGCGACCTCGTGATCCGCGGCGAACGCGCGCCCGGTCGCGAAGTCCACGGCCTCGCCGCCGGCGTTCACGGCCGCCAGCGCCCCGACCGTCACGCCGTCGACCACCTCACTCGCCGAGCCGATGCCGCCCTTGAGCGACCCGACCACGGCCCCGGTGCCGGCCCCGACCGTGCCCGAGGTGAACGTCTTCGAGGCCGCTTCGCAAGCGGCGTAACCGAAAGCCGCGTCCGGCCGGTTGCCCCAGTCGCTGCGGGGAAGATCGAACAGCACCGCGCCGGGCACGATGGGCACGACCTCGTGCGGCTGGAGCCCGACGGGGAAGCCCAGGTTGCGCTCGGACAGCCAACGCATCACGCCGTCGGCCGCGGCCAGCCCGTACGCGCTGCCGCCCGACAGGCACACGGCGTTCACGCGCTGCACCAGGTTCTCCGGCTCCAGCAAGTTGGTCTCGCGCGTGCCAGGCGCGCCGCCACGCTGGTCGACCGCGCCCGTCGCGCCGTCCGGCACGAGGACCACGGTGGTGCCGGTGGCCCAGCCGTCGCCGAGGCGGTGGTGGTGCCCGACGAGGACACCCGGAACGTCGGTGATCACGCGGTCAGCGCCTGGATCAGCGTCTCCTGCACCCAGGTCAGCCAGTGGTAGACGCCAAGGTGCGGGGCGCGCGGGTCGTCGTCGGGCAGCTCGTCGGGCATGTCCTCGGTGACGTCGAGCGCCGTGCCCAGCGCGAGGCGCACGTCGTTGAGCGCGCCCAGCCACGCGTCGGCCTGCTCGACGTCCAGGTGCACGTCGCCGCCGTCGCGCGGCAGCGTGTCGAGCACGACCTTCGCCACGCCGACCTTCGTCTCCAGCAGCTCGGGCTCGTGCAGCGAGCGCATGGCCGCCGCGGAGTCGAGGTCCTCGCGGGAGGGGTTGTCGGGGTCGAGCTTGTGAAAATCGGGCAGCAGCCGCGAGAGCACCGGGTCGTCGGGCGACTCCGACGGGCCGGTACGGATGCCGGTGAGCTCGGCCAGCTCGTCCTGCGGCGCTTCCTCGGCCCGCGCTTGGAGCATGTCCTCGAGCTGGCTGACCAGGCCGCGCAGCACGGCGGCCTCCTGCTGCTCGAACCCGGCGAGGATCACGTCGCCCTTGCGGCGCCACGCCTTCACGAGGGCTGCTCCATCGTCGCCCACAGCCCGGCGGCGTGCAGCTTCGCCACGTCCGTCTCCACCTTCTCCTTGGACCCCGACGACACGATCGCCTTGCCCTTGTGGTGCACGTCGAGCATCAGTTTCGTGGCGTGGTCCCGGCTGTAGCCGAACAGCTTCTGGAACACGTACGTCACGTACGACATCAGGTTGACCGGATCGTTCCACACGACGGTCCGCCAGGGCTTGTCCTCCTCGGCGACCTCTGCCCCGAGTGGATCAACCTGCGTCTGTTCGGATGCGACAGGCGTGGACATGCACCCCATGGTGTCACGGGGGTCACGGGGTACGCCGCGCCAGGTCCGGCCATGTGGGTGAATAGGCTGGCCCCATGGGTGCACCCGAGCCGGTAACCAGCGCCAGCACGGCGCTGCTCACCGACCACTACGAGCTGACCATGCTGGGCAGCGCGCTGGCCGACGGGACCGCGGAGCGGCCCTGCGTGTTCGAGGTCTTCGCGCGCCGGCTGCCCGACGGGCGGCGCTACGGCGTCGTCGCCGGAACCGCGCGCGTCCTCGACGCGATCGCCGACTTCCGGTTCACCGACGCCGAGCTGACCGTGCTGGAGCAGACGGCGGTGGTCGACGACGCGACGCTGTCGTGGCTGGCCGGCTACGAGTTCTCCGGCGACATCGAGGGCTATCCCGAGGGTGAGCTGTACTTCCCGGGCTCGCCGATCCTCACCGTGAGCGGCACGTTCGCCGAGGCCGTGGTGCTGGAGACGCTGGCGCTGTCGATCCTCAACCACGACAGCGCCATCGCCTCCGCCGCCGCCCGCATGGCCGGCGCCGCGCACGGGCGCCCGATCATCGAGATGGGCGGGCGGCGCACCCACGAGTACGCCGCCGTCGCCGCCGCGCGCGCCGCGTACATCGCGGGCTTCGCGACCACGTCGAACCTCGAGGCCGGGCGCCGCTACGGCATTCCCACGCGCGGCACCGTCGCCCACGCCTTCATGCTGCTGCACGACAGCGAGGAGCAGGCGTTCCGCGCGCAGGTGGACAAGATGGGCCCGGACACGACCCTGCTCGTGGACACCTACGACATCACCGCCGGCATCGAGACCGCCGTCCGCGTGGCCGGGTCCGAGCTCGGCGCGATCCGGATCGACTCGGGCGACGTCGGCCCGCTCGCGCGCAAGGCTCGTGACCAGCTCGACTCCCTCGGCGCGAAGGACACCCGCATCGTCGTGTCCGGCGACCTCGACGAACACGCCATCGCGGCGCTGCGCGCGGAGCCGGTGGACGCGTACGGCGTGGGCACCTCTGTGGTCACCGGCTCGGGCGCGCCGACCGCCGGCATGGTCTACAAGCTGGTGGAGGTCGACGGCCGGCCCGTTGCGAAACGCAGCGCGCACAAGGAATCCCGCGGCGGGCGCAAGCACTCGCTGCGGCGGCACCGCTCCACCGGCACGGCCGTGGAAGAGGTCGTGTGGACGGAGGCATCGGGCCGCCCGAAGCCCGAGGAACACGATCTTGACCTGCAGATCCCCCTGGTGCGCGGCGGCCGCGCGGTGGATGATCTGCCCACGCTGGACGACGCGCGGGCCCGGTTGCGGCGCGCACAGATCAGCCTGCCGTGGGAAGGGCTCAAGCTCTCGCACGGCGAGCCCGCGATACCGACGACGTTTCTGTAGAGGGAGCCGAGAAATGGGAACCGCGCTGATCGTGGTGGACGTGCAGAACGATTTCTGCGAGGGCGGCTCGCTGGGCCTGCCCGGCGGCGCGGCCGCCGCGGAGGCCATCTCGCGCCAGGCCGCCGAAGGGGGCTACGACCACGTGGTCGCCACCCGCGACCACCACGTCGATCCGGGCGACCACTTCAGCGACACGCCGAACTTCTCCACGAGCTGGCCGCGCCACTGTGTCGCGGGCACCGCGGGCGCGTCGTTCCACCCGTCGCTCGACGTCGTGCCGATCACGGCCGTGTTCTCGAAGGGCGAGTACACCGCGGCGTACTCCGGCTTCGAGGGCAAGTCCGGCGACGGCCGGTCGCTCGAGGAGTGGCTGCGCGCCAACGACGTGACCGAGGTCGAGGTCGTCGGCATCGCCACGGACTTCTGCGTGCGCGCCACGGCGCTGGACGCCGCGCAGGCCGGGTTCGGCGTGAAGGTGCTGCTGGACCTCACCGTCGGCGGTTCGCAGCCGACCGTGGACGCGACGCTGGCCGACTTCGACAAGGCCGGTGTCACCTACTCCGGCACCGCGGTGGTGCCGGCCGCGTCCTGAGTGGACGCTCAGCGCGTTCAGGCAGGCGGCTGCGGCGCGCCGCCCTTGCCGAACGGGTTGCAGGCAGCGGTGCCGAGGTAGATGTCACCGCTGGCCGGGCCGCCCTGCGGGAACAGCTGGATGTGCACGGCGTGCGTCACGAGGCTGCCGTCGGCGGGCTGCGGAGTCACGGTCTCGTTGATCGTGACCGCCGCCAGCGCCGTGCCCGCCTCACCGCCGGGAATCAGCACGCGGTAGTTCGCGGGGATCGACGACGGCACGGTGAACCCGCCGACCTCGCCGATCGAGACCGTGCCGCTGCTGCCGTTCTTGGTGGTCGAGCAGCCCGCGGAGTAGGTGCGGACGGTGATCGCCGGGCCGCCGAAGCGCTTGAGCACGTCGGCCTCGAACCGCTGACCGCCCGTCGCCACGGTGGCCACGGTGCCGTTGCGGCCGCACGTGGTGGCGCCGAGGCCGAACACCGCGACGTCGCCGGTGTCGCCGCCGCTGGTGCGCGCGGTGGTGGGACCGTCGGCGTCGCAGCGGGCAAGGTCGCCGGTGACCACGTGCTGGTTGTCGACCAGGACGTCGACGCTGCCCGACGAGCCCCAGCCGGTGGAGGTGGGGCCGTCGGCGAGCGCCGGGGCCGGTAGTCCCGCGGCGGCCGCGCCCAGCAGTGCCGTCGCCGTGACCAAGACCCGTCCGCGCATAACCCGTGCTCCCTTCGACCTGTGGTTGCATCCTCGGCAGCAGGGCACCCCCGCGAAACGTCACAACCCCTACACCACCCGGACGAGTGGTGTGGTGAGGAACGCAACTTGTCGGGGAAACCCGGGGTAACGAGCGTTAGCCTCCTCGAACGTCCGTTTTCGATCGTGGGAGGTCTCCGTGTCGTCGCTGTCCCTCACCGGCCGCCGCCAGGTGCTGGCCGACCTCGTGCCCGGCGCCCTGGTGCGCGACCTGACGCTGGTCGCCGGCGGCGCCCTGCTCACCGGCGTGGCCGCGCAGCTGGTCATCCCCGTCCCGGGCAGCCCGGTGCCGATGACCGGCCAGACGTTCGCCGCGCTGCTCGTGGGCGCCTCGCTCGGCATGCGCCGCGGCGCCGCCTCGATGCTGCTGTACCTGCTCGTCGGCGCGGCCGGCGTGCCGTGGTTCCAGGGCGCGACGTCGGGGCTGTCCGGCGCTTCGGCCGGGTACGTCGTCGGGTTCGTTTTCGCCGGTGCGCTCGTGGGCGCGCTCGCCCGCCGCGGTGGTGACCGCACTCCGCTGCGCACGGTGGGGACCATGGTGCTCGGCAACGTCGTGATCTACGCGTTCGGCGTGCCGTGGCTGATGGCCGCCGCCGGCTTCGACTTCTCGACGGCGTTCGCCAAGGGCGTGGTGCCGTTCCTGATCGGCGACGCGCTGAAGATCGTGGTCGCGGCGGGTGTCCTGCCGCTCGCGTGGGCCGCGGTGGCGCGCCTGCACAAGGAAGACTGAGTGCGCGGCGCTCCGGCACGAGCGGCCCGTTCGTGCCGGAGCGCCAAACCTGTCGGCCCCGGCGGCTATCGTGTATCGCTGTGCCCGCTCGAAGTGATTTCCCCGGCGTCCTCGAACTCCTCACCCATGCTGTGGAGTCCGTGGGCGGAGCCGAGCGGCCGGGCCAGGTGAAGATGGCCGACGCCGTCGGCCACGCCATCCGCACCGGTGAACACCTCGCCGTGCAAGCGGGTACGGGAACCGGGAAGTCGCTGGCGTACCTGGTGCCCGCGATCCGCCACGCGGTGGAGAAGGAAGCCACCGTCGTGGTCTCCACGGCCACGATCGCGCTGCAGCGCCAGCTCGTGGACCGCGACCTGCCGCGCCTGGCGAAGGCGCTGAAGAAGCCGCTGGGCCGCGAACCGACCTTCGCGATCCTCAAGGGCCGCCGCAACTACCTGTGCCTGCACCGGCTCGACACGGGCGCGCCCGACGAGCCCGAAGACGCGCAGCTGTTCGACCCGTTCGCCGTTTCCCGGCTGGGCAAGGAGGTCACGCGGCTGCACGAGTGGTCTTCGGACACCGAGACCGGTGACCGCGACGAGCTCGTGCCGGGTGTCTCCGACCAGGCGTGGCGCCAGGTTTCCGTGACCGCCAGGGAATGTCTCGGCGCGGCACGCTGCCCGATCGGCACCGACTGCTTCGCCGAACGCGCGCGGGCCGAGGCCGGGCGCGCGGATGTGGTCGTGACCAACCACGCGCTGCTCGCCATCGACGCGTTGCAGGGCTACCAGGTGCTGCCCGACCACGACCTCGTGATCATCGACGAGGCCCACGACCTGGTCGACCGCGTCACGTCCGTCGCCACGGGCGAGCTGACCAGCGCCATGGTGTCCGCGGCCGCGCGCCGCTGCGGGCGGCTGATCGACGCCGACGTGGCCGACCGCCTGCTGGAAGCGAGCGACGGCCTCGCGCTGATCCTCGACGATCTCCCGGCCGGACGGCTGGATACGCTGCCGCAGGCGCTGAACGGCGCGATCCCCGCGGTGCGCGACGCGGCGAAGGCCTGCCTGACGGCGCTGGGTTCAGACCGCAAGGAAGACGTCGACGGGGCCACCGCGCGCAAGCTGGCGCGCTCGCTGCTCGAAGAGGTGCACGACACCGCGGCGCGCCTGCTCGACGCGTACGACGAGGATCTGGCGCACCAGCGTGACGTCGTGTGGCTCACGGGCGACCGCTACTCGGCGAACCCGAGGCCGCCGGCGTTGAAGGTGGCACCACTGGGCGTCGCGGGGCTGCTGCGCGAGCGCGTGTTCAACCTCAACACCACTGTGCTCACCTCGGCGACGCTGACCCTGGGCGGCGAGTTCGACACCATGGCGCGGCAGTGGGGCCTGCCGCCGGGCGGCGCGCGCGTCACGAAGGCGCCCGGTACGGCCACGGACAAGGAAGCGCCGGCCGACGAGGACAAGGGACCGAAGTGGACGGGCCTCGACGTCGGCTCGCCCTTCGACCACCGGCGCAACGGGATCCTCTACCTCGCCAAGCACCTGCCGCCGCCGGGCCGCGACGGGCTGGCGGAGTCCACAATGGACGAACTCGCCGGATTGGTCGAGGCCGCGGGCGGGCGCACGCTGGGGTTGTTCTCCTCGATGCGCGCGGCCAAGCAGGCCGCCGAAGCGATGCGCGAGCGGCTCGACTACCCGATCCTGTGCCAGGGCGACGACTCGATGCCCACGCTGGTGCGCCAGTTCACCGACGAGCCGCGTACGTGCTTGTTCGGCACGCTCACGCTGTGGCAGGGCGTCGACGTGCCGGGGCCGTCGCTGCAGCTCGTGGTGGTGGACCGGATCCCGTTCCCGCGCCCCGACGACCCGGTGCTGTCGGCACGCCAGCGAGCCGTGGAAGCTCGTGGTGGCAACGGGTTCCTCACGGTCGCGGCCACGCACGCGGCGCTGCTGCTCGCGCAGGGCACGGGTCGGCTGCACCGCTCGATGACCGACCGCGGTGTGGTCGCGGTGCTGGACTCGCGCCTGGCAACCGCGCGGTACGGCGGTTTCGTGCGCGCGTCGCTGCCGCCCTTCTGGCCCACCACGGATCCCCAAGTCGCACGCGACGCGCTGAAGCGGCTCGACGCGGCGGCGCCCGCGTGACGGCGCGCACAACCCGGGCGGGTACGGTGAAGAGAACGAACACGACAGGGAGCACCGGTTGACCCAGGATTCGTCCAGCGCACGATCCCGGACCGTCAGTGTCGACGACACCGGGGTGCGGCGCCGTCTCGCCGATGGCAGCGAAGAGGCCGTCCAGTGGGCGGAGCTCTCGTCCGTGATGGTCAGAGTGATCCCGGACGGCCCGTGGAACGAGGACGTGTTCTTCATGCTCGTCGGCAACGACGGCAGGGGCACGGCCGTCCCCAGTGGAGACCCGGCGGCCGACGCCCTCATCGAGCGCCTCCAGTCGCTGCCCGGCTTCGACAACGAGAAGTTCATCGAGGCCATGACCACGGACGCCGACCAGGCGTACGTGGTCTGGCAGAGCTGACTTTCCAGCACAGAGCAGAGCCGAGGCCCTCGCGTGGGGCCTCGGCTCTTGCTGCGTCAGGCGGTCGGGAAGGACTCCGTGACGGGGATGGCTTTCTTCAGCGTCCGGCTCACGGTGCACAGGCGGTCGATCGCGCGGTCCACCGCGGTTGCGAGGGCTTCGCGCTGTTCCGCGTCGAGCGAAGACACGTCGACGTCGAAAGTCACGTGCACGCCGTCGAGCTCCGAAGCACCTTCGCGGCGATCAGCCGTGACGCCGACGCGGAACTTCGAGTCCTCGCCGATGCGGCGCGTGATCAGGTTCTCCGCGGTCACGGCGGAGCAGCCCGCGGTCGCGATCTGCAGCAGTTCGGCCGGCGAGAACGAGCCTTCCGCGCCCTTGCGCCCGATTCGCACCTCCGCGCCGCGCTCGTTGCGTCCCACGAACTGGTGCTCGCCTTCGCGCTGCACTTCCAGGGTCATCGCCCGCTCCTCACGACGTCGTCTACTGATCAAAACCGCAAGCGGCACACCGGTGTTCCGCGTCGAGACGCACCGCACTCACGCCGGGTACTGCGCCAGCACCGTGATCGTGCCGGGATCGACCTCGGTGAACCCCGCGTCCCGGACGGCGATCACGCGGTCCTCGCGCCAGCCGGCCTCGGGGTCGTCCACGGGGCACAGTTCCTTCCACCGCGCGGGCGACGGCGTCCGCACGGCCACGCGGTAGTCCTGCGCCGCCCACGCCGCCAGCTCGGCTTCCGACAGCAGGGAGGCCAGGATCATCGTCCCGTGCCCGACCTGCGCGGAGGCCTTGCCGACGGTCATCGGCACCTCCGGGTTGAGCAGCAGCAGCGGCACGCCCTCGGGTGCCGGACCCGGGGTGTCGGGCGGCAGCTCACTGCCGGAGATCTGCAGGCGCGACACCTCCTTCGGCGTCTCGCTGACCAGTCCGGGCACGAGCGCCCGTACCTCGGCGCCGTCGACCTCGACGGTGATGCCCGGCAGGTCGAGCACGGCCTGCCAGTGCGTGCCCCGGGCTCGCCGCGCGACCTTGCGGATGCGGTTGTCCAGCCACGCGTGCATCGGCTCGGCCCATTCGCCGCCGGGCTCGGAGCGTTCGTCGAGGCACACGGCCAGCGCCGCGGCGGCGGCCGCCTCGAGCAGGGGCGTGCGTCCGGGCGGCTCAGCGCGTTCGATGCGCAGGATGACCGGCATCGCGCGCACCTGGGCCGGGTCCTCGTCCGAGGTGTCGGACGTGTCCTCCGCGGGCAACCCGAGCCAGTAGGCGTAGCGGCTGCCCAGCGGCTCCAGCACGTGGTTCACGGCCTGACCAGCTCCAGCCCGTCGGCGGCGTCGGCCGCCTCGACCTCGGCGCGCGTGACGCCCAGGACGAACAGCACCGCGTCCAGGTAGGGGTGCGAAAGCGCGGTGTCCGCGACCTCGCGCAGCGCGGGCTTCGCGTTGAACGCCACGCCCATGCCGGCCGCCGCCAGCATGTCGATGTCGTTGGCCCCGTCGCCGACGGCGACGCACTGGCCCAGCGGGATGCCGTAGTCCTCGGCAAAGCGGCGAAGCGCCTTCGCCTTGCCCGCGCGGTCCACGACCTCGCCGACTACGCGGCCGGTGAGCTTGCCGTCGACGATCTCCAGCTCGTTGGCCGCCGCGAAGTCGAGGCCGAGTTCGTCCACGAGGTGGTCGATGACCTGCGTGAACCCACCCGAGACCACGCCGCAGCGGAAGCCCATGCGCTTGAGCGTGCGCACGGTCGTGCGCGCGCCTGGCGTGAGCTCGATCGAGGCCGCGACCTCGTCGAGCACCGTCGCGGGCAGCCCGGCCAGCAGCGAGACGCGCTGTTCGAGCGACTCGGTGAAGTTCAGCTCGCCGCGCATGGCGGCTTCGGTGATCTCGCGAACCTGCGCCTCGACGCCGGCGTGCGCGCCGAGCATCTCGATGACTTCGCCCTGCACCAGCGTGGAGTCGACGTCGAACACCACCAGCCGCTTCGCGCGCCGGCTGATGCCCGCGCGCTCCACCGCAACGTCCACGGCAGCCGTCGAGGCGGCGTCGGCCAGCGCCGACCGCAGCTCGGCGTCGGCGGCCTCGGTGTCTTCGCGGACCGAGACGTACAGCTCCAGCCCGGTCACCGGGTAGTCGGCGACGCTGCGGATCGAGTCGATGTTCGCGCCGAGGGCGGCCAGCCGCGCCGCGACCTCGGAGAACGACCGCGCCGTCACCGGACGGCCCAGCATCACCAGCACGTGGGACGAGTCCTGCTTGCCGAGGGCGAACGGGTCGGCGCCGATCTCGTCGCCGATCTTCACCTCCACCTGCATGCCGACGGTCGCCATCGCCTGCTCCACGGACTCCTGCAGGCCCTCCGGGTCGCGGTAGACGCCGGCGAGAACCCCCAGCACGAGCTGTCCGCGGATCACGACCTGCTCGACGTCGAGCACGTCGACGTCGTGGCGGGTGAGCACGGCGAACAACACGGAGGAGACACCGGGCTTGTCGGGACCGGTCGTGGTGATCAGGACGGGCGTCTGGGTCACTGGGCTCTATCCCTCGTTCGGCGCTGTGCGAGCACGCTCAGTCTGGCGCGGATGACCGAGCGCAAAAAGGGCGCGTGCCCGGCTTCACACAAGCCGGGCACGCGCCCCGATGATCAAACGGGCTTTTACTGCTCGCCCGAGTTGTCCTTGCCGTGGTCGCCCGGCATGGTCGCGTCGACCAGCTTCTGCGACGGCGCGGCCTGGTGGCGCGGCTTGCCGAAGAAGCCGATCTCACCTTCGGCGTGCATGCGCTCCACCATGTGCGGGTAGTGCAGCTCGAACGCCGGGCGCTCGGAGCGGATGCGCGGCAGCTCGGTGAAGTTGTGCCGCGGCGGCGGACACGACGTGGCCCATTCGAGGGAGTTGCCGTAGCCCCAGGGGTCGTCGACCGTGACGATCTCGCCGTAGCGGTAGCTCTTGAACACGTTCCAGATGAACGGCAGCGTGGACGCACCGAGGATGTACGCGCCGATCGTGGAGATCGTGTTCAGCGTGGTGAACCCGTCGCTGGCCAGATAGTCGGCGTAGCGGCGGGGCATGCCCTCGGCGCCGAGCCAGTGCTGGACCAGGAACGTGCCGTGGAAGCCGATGAACGTCGTCCAGAAGTGCCACTTGCCGAGCTTCTCGTCCATCATCCGGCCCGTGATCTTCGGGAACCAGAAGTAGATGCCGGCGAAGGTGGCGAACACGATCGTGCCGTAGAGGACGTAGTGGAAGTGCGCCACCACGAAGTAGCTGTCCGACACGTGGAAGTCGATGGCCGGCGCGGCCAGCAGGATGCCGGTCAGGCCACCGAAGAGGAACGTGACGATGAAGCCCATCGAGAAGATCATCGGCGTCTCGAAGGACAGCTGGCCCTTCCACATCGTGCCGATCCAGTTGAAGAACTTCACCCCGGTCGGGACCGCGATCAGGAAGGTCATGAAGGAGAAGAACGGCAGCAGCACGGCGCCGGTGGCGTACATGTGGTGCGCCCACACCGCCACGGACAGGGCCGCGATCGCCAGCGTCGCGAAGACCAGGCCCTTGTAACCGAACACCGGCTTGCGGCTGAAGACCGGGAAGATCTCCGACACGATCCCGAAGAACGGTAGGGCGACGATATACACCTCTGGGTGACCGAAGAACCAGAACAGGTGTTGCCAGAGGATCACCCCGCCGTTGGCCGGGTCGAAGACGTGCGCTCCTAGATGCCGGTCCGCCAGCAGGCCGAACAGGGCCGCGGTCAGGATCGGGAACGCGAGCAGGATCAGGATGCTGGTGACCAGGATGTTCCAGGTGAAGATGGGCATCCGGTACATCGTCATACCCGGGGCGCGCAGGCAGACCACGGTGGTGACCATGTTGACCGCACCGAGGATCGTGCCCAGACCGGAGACGATCAGGCCGGAGATCCAGAGGTCGGCGCCGACGCCCGGCGAGTGGATCGCGTCCGACAGCGGGGTGTAGGCGAACCAGCCGAAGTCGGCGGCGCCACCCGGCGTCAGGAATCCGGAAAGGACGATCAGCCCACCGAAGAGGTAGAGCCAGTACGAGAACGCGTTGAGCCGCGGGAACGCGACGTCGGGCGAACCGATCTGCAGCGGCAGCACGAAGTTGGCGAACCCGAAGAGGATCGGGGTCGCGTACAGCAGCAGCATCACCGTGCCGTGCATGGTGAAGAGCTGGTTGTACTGCTCCTGCGACAGGAACTGCTGGCCCGGGCGGGCCAGCTCCGTGCGGATCAGCATGGCCATCGCTCCGCCCGCCATGAAGAAGGCGAACGAGGTGACCAGGTACATGATGCCGATCTGCTTGTGGTCCGTCGTGCGGAACAACCGCAGCAGGTACGAACCCTTAACCGTCTCGCGCGCGGGGTATGGGCGCGTTGCGATCGGCTTGGGGGCTACGGCCGTCACTCCTGCCTCCAACACTGAAACCTTGTGGTGGTCATCGTCCGGGTCGCCGCGGGTCGGGACAGGCCCGATCCGACGGCTAGAGGGATGGTAGCCCTCGCTACCCACCGTCGCTCGCACCGGCTGGTTAGATCACCGCATGGCCGACCCGTACACGGCTTCCGCGCTCCACGCGGCCCTCTCGGCGGCCCGCCGCCTCGGCCTCGCGACGGGGTCGGCCGAGGTCCTCCACGAACGCTCGAACGTGCTGGTGAGACTGGGTTCCGTCGTCGCGAGGGTGCCCGGGACGACACGCTTGCTGCGGCCCGACGCGACGGCCTGGCTCGAGCGCGACGTCGCCGTTTCGCGGCACCTCACGCAGAGTGGTGTGCTCGTCGTCTCACCCACCACGGATCCCCCGGCCGGGCCCCATTTCGCCGACGGGCTGCCGGTGACGCTCTGGCACTGGACGCCGCACGATCCGGACCATCGGCACACGCCGGGAGAAGTCGCGAGTTCACTCGCGACCGTCCACGCGGCACTGCTTGCCTATCCGGGTGAACTTCCCGTGCGCGGGCCCGTCGACGAGCTGCTGGGCGCGCTCGACCGGCACGGCGCCACGATGGACGGTGCCGCGGATTCCCTGCGCGCCGAGGCGTTGCGGCTCGCGGAAGCGCTGCCGGCGGACCGGATCCAGGCCCTGCACGGCGATGCGCACCCGGGCAACGTCATCGCGACCGCGGAAGGGCCGTGCTGGCTCGATTTCGAGGACACCTGGCGCGGACCGCTTGCCTGGGACCTCGCGATCCTGGCGAAACAGGGCGGACCGTCGTTCCTGGCGGCTTATCCGGACGCGGTGGATTCGGCTTCCGTCGAGGCGTGTCTGCGGTTGCGCGAGCTGTTCGTGGTGGTGTGGCGGTATTTGCTCGCGCTGCGCTGGCCCGCGCGGCTCGGCGAAGCGCGGGCGGCGCTGGCGGACTACTTCTAGGCGAACCAGCCGAGGATCGCTTCGACGACGCCCGCCGGGTCTTCGAGCGGCGTGAGGTGCCCGGCGCCGGGCAGGACGACGAGCCTGGCCTCGTCGAGGGCGTCGATCATCTTGCCGGCTTCCTCGACGGGGGTGAGCTTGTCCTCCTCGCCGACGATGACGAGCGCGGGCACGTCGGACTTGCGCAGCACGTCCAGCGAATCGGGCCGGTTGCGCATCGCGCGTGCCGCCCACGCGACCCCGGCAGGCGGCTGCGCGTCGATGAGCTCGCGTACGCGTTCGGCGGGTTCCTGGTTGTGCAGGAGGTTCGGCAGGTTCGCGTCGGCGAGCCAACCCTGGACGCCCTCGGCCTCGGCGCGCTCGGCGACCTTGAGGCGGTTCTCGGCCGCTTCGGGCGAGTCGGGCGTGGCTTTGGTGTCGATGAGCACGAGCCCCGCGACGCGCTCGGGGGCTGCTTTCACCGCCGCGAGGGCGAGATAACCGCCCATGGAACAGCCGCCGAGCACCACTTCGTCGAGTTCCAGCCGGTCGAGCAGCGCGAGGACGTCGCGCGCGGCGTCGTCGAGGCTCGGCTCGCGGTCGGTCTCCGGCAGCGGGCTGCGGCCCAGGCCGCGCTGGTCCGGCGTGATCAGCCGCAGGCGCTCGGCCAGGGGCGCGCGGACGGGGTCCCACATGCGGGCGTCGAGGGGGAAGGCGTGCAGCAGGAGGAGCGGCAGTTCGGTCATGACGGCGATTCTGTCGGACCCCGCCGCTAGCGTGCCGGGTGTGCTGAGGGAGATGCCCAGGAAGATCGAGACCTCGCGGCTCGTGCTGCACCCGTTCACCGAGGAGGACCGCGCCGCCGTCGTCGCCATCCAGACGGACCCGGCGACGCACCGCTTCAACCCGGACCCACCGGACACCCCGACCGGCGACCTGCTGTTCGACTCGTGGCTCGCCCACTGGGCCGAGCACGGGTTCGGGTACTGCGCCGTGCGGGAGCAGGGCGGGGCCGAGGTGCTGGGCCTGACGGGGGTGCGGCTGCGGCTGTTCCGGGGCGAGCGGGTGCTGAACCTGGCGTACCGCTTCGCGCCGTCGGCGTGGGGCCGGGGGTACGCCGTGGAGGCGGCGAGCGCCGCCGTGGAGTGGGCTGAGCGGGAGCTGCCGGAGATTCCGGTGCTGATCAGCGTGAACTCGACCAACGCGCCATCGCTGCGGGTGGTGGAGCGGCTGGGGTTCACGCAGTTCGAGGAGGAGGTGTACGAGGGGGCGGTTTCGCGACATTTCCGCCGGTGAGCTTCGGTGTGCTTCGAGGTCTTAGAGGGTTCCGGCACCGGTTCCCCGGCCGTCACCCGTTGCGGTTTCGGGCTACCAGCGCCGGTTCGGGCGCCGCCGGGCACGGGCGTCCCAGCAGGTGCGGTGCCAGTGGCGGCGGTCGGCGACGGAACCGGTTTCGTCGGCGGGCCACACGACGACGTGGGGCGTGCCGGGCCGGATCTCGTGGTCGCAGCCGGGGCAGCGGTACGTCTTGGTCGCGTGCGAGCCGGGCACGGTGCGCACCAGCCACTCGCCGTCGGGGCCGGACTCGGCGTGTGCCCAGCCGCTGGCCGCGCCGAGGTCGGGCTGCTCGTCACGACCATGCCGGTCTCTGCCGGGGCGATTGTGTCGGGGCACGGGAAACACGTTAACCGGCGGGATCGGTGGGCTGCAGAGCGTGGTCCACCTTGCCGCTCCGGCCTGACCGCGGCCGGCTGATGCGAGCCACACCGCTGGATCTGGTCCGGCCAGATCGGCTTCCGCTCCGACGACGCCGAAGTGGTCCTCGGCCCGGGCGGCTCGATCACCAAACCTCGCGGCGAGATGCACACCATGTGGATCGCCCGACCAGGTCTGCTGCGTGCCAGACCCGGTCGATCTGGCCGGCCTGGCGTGGTGCCGGTCGAGCAGCCCTCGCCGAACGCAGCCACACCGACCGATACTGGTTCGCTCCGCGCGACAAGCGGTTGCCGGCTGGGTATGCCAGGCGTCGAGCGAAGCGGGAGGCCGATCCACGTCGCCGAGTTTCCCGATCGCGGCCTTCGGGGCTCGGATCAGGTTGGCCGGCCCGGCAGGCTCAGGATTGCCGCGCCGGCGACAAACCCAGACCGAGTCGGCTCAGCCGTGCGCGGGCCGCGGGTACCAACTGATCGCCCTGCCCGAGTGCCAACGCCATGAACCGCGTCAGCCCTGCGCGAGGGCCAGTGGCACCAGTTGCTCAGCCTCCGTCAGCGAGCCGTGCTGGCCGATCAGGGACGTCTCGACCGCTTCGGCCAGGCCGCGGACCATGCCGAACGTGCCCTGGGCCGCGGCGACGACGTCGCCGATGCGGGGGCGCACGCGGTCGCTCACGGTGCCGAACCAGCCTTGCGCGATGGCCTCGTCGCGGGGCAGGACCCAGGCGCGCGGGCCGAGGACGGACTGCCAGGCCGCCAGGACATCGGCGGCCGCGCCCGATTCGGTGTAGACGTGGCGGGCGCGGACCTCGCCGCCGAAGGCGCGGACACCGTCCAGCAGCTCCGGGGTGTCCTCGAGGTCGAGTTTGTCGTTCACGGTCACCATGCCGTGGTCGGCGACGACGGCCAGCAGCGCGCCCGCGGGGAGGCCGTCCACAATGGACTCGACAAGGCGGTCGACGTGCCGAAGCTGCATACGCCAGGCGGTGGAGCCGGGGCCGTAGAGGTGGCCGAGCAGGTCGAGTTCGCTGTGGTAGGCGTAGCAGAACGACCGTGCCGCGAGCACCTCCAGCGTCCGCGCGGCGAGGTCGCCCAGGGCGTGGACGCCGGCGTAGCGGGCGCCGCTCTGGGTGGCGCGGGTCAGGGCCGTGTCGGAGAACTGGGCGGAGGACACGACGACGGCGTCGAGGCCCGCCGCGGCAGCGCGTTCGAAAGTCGTCGGAAGCGGCTGGACCGAGCGAGGCGGGAGGGCGCCGCGCAAGTCGCTGCCGTCTTCGTGGGAGCGCCAGCGCAAGGCGTTGAGCACGCCCGTGCCCGGCACCTCGAACGTGTACCCGACCATCCCGTGCTCCCCCGACGCCAGGCCGGTGCCGATCGCGGCGACGCCGGCCGCCGTCGTCGACGGGAAGCCGACGCGCAACGGGCTCTTCGCGAGCTCCGTGAGCACCGGCGCGTCGGCCGCGTGCTCGGCCAGGAGCTGCCAGCCGAGGCCGTCGATGAGCAGCACGCACGCACTGCGCGCCTCCGGCAACGCCAGCGAACCCGCCTCGCCCGGCACGCCGAGCGCGCCCAGCACCGCGGGGACGACCTGGCCGAGGTGCGGGAGGTCCGTGATCTGGGGAACGTCCACGAAGACAGCTTCCCACCCGCCTGCGCGGCAGCGATAATCGACGCATGCCCACTTACGCCTACCGCTGCCGCGACTGCACCGACACGTTCGAGCTGCAACGGCCGATGAGCGAGTCCGGCGCGCCGGCGCCGTGTCCCGAGGGGCACACCGACACGGTGAAGCTGCTGACCACCGTCGCGCTCACCGGCTCCGCCGCGAGCCCCGCACCGTCGGGTGGCTGCTGCGGCGGCGGGTGCTGCGGCGGCTGACGGTCAGCAGGCCTTCAGCGCCTGGTCGAGGTCGTGCCAGAGGTCCTCGACGTCCTCGAGCCCGGCCGAGAGCCGGATCAGCCCGTGGGTGATGCCCGCCTCCTCGCGGTCGCTCTCGGCGACGACCCGGTGCGTGAGCGACGCCGGGTGCTGGATGAGCGTGTCGACGCTGCCGAGACTCACCGCCGGCGTGACCAGCCGGACGGCGGCGATCAGCGCGTGCGGATCGCCCGCCACCTCGAACGCGACGAGCGGGCCACCGAGCGTCGGGTAGTGCACGGCGGTCACCGCTTCGTGCTGCGCAAGGCGTTCGGCGAGCACGGCGGCGGTCTCGCTTGCCGCCGTCACGCGCAGCGGGAGCGTGGAAAGCCCGCGCAGCAACAGGTACCCCGCCAGCGGGTGCAGCACGGCGCCCGTGGCGAAGCGGATTCCCCGCAGCCGCGCGGCTTCCTCCGCGTCACACGCAACGACGCCACCCATCACGTCGCCGTGGCCGCCGAGGAACTTCGTCGCGCTGTGCAGCACGAGGCGCGCGCCGTGGCGGCCGGGGCGTTGCAGGACGGGCGTGGCGAAGGTGTTGTCGACGAGCACGGGCACGTCGCCGCACGCGTCGACGAGGGCTTTGACGTCGAGCTCGGTCAGCGTCGGGTTGGCGGGCGTCTCGACGAAGACCAGGCCCGTGTCCGGACTGAGCGCCGCGGCCACCTCGCCGGGCGCCGCCCACGTGACCTCGGTGCCGAGCAACCCGGACGTCAGCAGGTGATCGGTCGACCCGTACAGCGGCCGGACGCCCACGACGTGCCGCTTTCCTTGCGACACGGCGGAAAGCAGGCACGCGGACACCGCCGCCATCCCGCTCGCGAACGCCACCGCGTGGTCGAACCCCTCCAGCTCGGCCAGCGCGCGCTCGAACCGCTCGACGGTCGGGTTGCTGACGCGGCCGTAGATGCCGGAGACCTCGCCGCCGGTCGAGAACTCGTCGATCCGCAGGGCCTCGGCCGCGCTGTCGCGGGACGGGTACGTCGTCGAGAAATCGAGGGGTACGGCGTGCAAGCCCAGGTCGGTCAGGTCGTCGCGGCCGGCGTGGACGGCTCGGGTGCGCAGCGCGTTCGTCATGGCGTTGAGCGTCGGCCATCGTGCGATTTTGCCGCAACGGTTTCGGATATCATTCGCGGATGAGCGATTCCGTCGAACTGAGCACGGTGGACCTTGAGATTCTGCGCGTGCTGCAGAACGATGCGCGGACGTCGAACAAGGACCTCGCGGCCGCCGTCGGCGTCGCGCCGTCCACCTGCCTCGACCGCGTGGCCCGCCTCCGCTCGACGGGCGTGATCACGGGCCAGCACGCCTCCGTCGACGCCGCCAAACTCGGGCGGCCCCTGGAGGCGTTCCTGTTCGTACAGGTCCGGCCCCACCGGCGCGAGCTGGTGGACCCGTTCGTGTCCGACCTGCTCGCCCTGCCCGAGGTGCGCGCCGTCTACCACCTCACGGGCCCGGACGACTTCCTCGCCCACGTGGCCACCAGCTCCGCCGCCGAACTCCAACGGCTCGTGCTGGACGAGCTGACGGCCCGCGACGAGGTCGCGCGCGTGCACACGAACCTGGTGTTCCAGCACTGGAGTGGCGGGCCGCTGTTGCCGCCTACTCCGTCCGCACCTTGACGGGGTGCCGCGGGTCGGTGGGGCACAGGAAGATGTTCAACGCGCCCTGCTCGCCGAACTCCCAGCCGGCTTCCTCGTCGTCCCTCCGCTCGCACCCGCAGGGCACCTCGTCCTCCTGCGTCGCCAGCGCGATCGCCTGACGCAGGCGCGCGCCGCACTCGCGGCAGCTCAGGTCTTCCGGATCCCCTGCATACCAAGCCGTCCAGCCGCCGACTTTCGAGAACTGGCCGAGCTCGTAGTCGACGTCATCGCCGCTCGCCGGCAACCCCAGCTGCGCCCGGCGGTCCGGGGAGAACTCCTCGACGTAGGGGAATTCCCGGAGCCGGCACGGGTGCAGGACGCGTGGCTGAGGCAGGAACATGTCGTCCGCTTCTTCGGGTGGCTCCGGCGCTTCGGCGACTTCGACGACGGTGCTCGAGTCTCGCCAGAGCAGGCGCACGGCGGGGCCGTAGTGGTGCTTGCTTTCGTGCAGAGTCGTGCACAACAGCACCTGCGCCAGGTCCGCGCCCTCGGGGAACGGCAACTCCGGGAAGTCGCGGTGGTAGAACTGCGCGGCGCCGATCATCGCCGGCGCCGGCTCGTCGTCTGGGTGGCCGCCGGTCCAGCCGTCGTCGGACGCCTCGGGCCGCGGCGGCCAGGTGACGGGGCACGTCGGCCACGGCTCACTCGCGGGCCACAGCAGGGGGCCGCCGAGGTGGCTTTCGCCGACGGCGGGCTCGCCGTCCACGGGGTGGAGGCGCACCGCGGTGCGCGCGCGCTCGATCAGAGCGCTGAACTCGGTGGGGAGGTTCACCGCGCGAGGGTATCGCTCAGCACCGACAACTCCGGAGGACAGCGCGAATACCGACCGCGACGATTCCTTTCGATCGGGAATCGGTCAAAAACCCGGTCGTCGATTCCGGTAACGGACAACGCGGCCGGCCCGACGTCCGGACCACAAAGGATTTGCCGGTCGAGGGACGGAGGTAGCGCCATGACGAGCACGACCGGACCGGCCGCACAGAATTCCCAGGACTACTGGGGACCGCCGACGCAACCGATGCGACTGCCGCGCCAACCGGGGCAGATCAGCACGGTGATGTTGCTGCTCGCGGCGCTGTGCGGGGCGGCCGTGATCGGGGCGATCTGGCTGGGGATCGCACTGGCGGCGTGAGGGGATTCCGGTTTGTGAATTGCCGGAATGCACGAGTGGGCGGTGGCGGAGAACGCCCGGATCGCCTCAGTTGTCCACAGGCATGCCGAGTTGTGGACAACTGAGGCGATCCGGCGCTCAGTCGCCGAATTTGTCGGAGTGGGCCGATAGAATGGACATGGGCACGCCCCCTTGGGAGGGCGGGGGTGTTTTCCCGGCCGCCGCTACTCCCCGAAGTTCGACTCCACCAGACCGGTCACCTTGGCGAGCGCGTCCGAAGCCTCGGGCCCCCGGGCGCGCACCACGATGTGGTCGCCCTGGCGGGCGCCGAGGGACATGAGGGCCAGGACGCTGTGGGCGTCGGCTTCCTGGTCGCCCAGGCGGATCGTCACCTCGGCTTCCAGGGAGGCCAGGCTGCGCACCAGGACGGCGGCGGGGCGGGCGTGGAGGCCGACCTCGTTCGTCAGCGTGAGTTCCTTCTCCTGGGCATCACCAGGAGAGTCCACTGCGGCGAGGTCTGGAGCCAGGCCGGCACCCGCAGCGGCAGAGGCCACCGCCTTGCGGTCCGCCCCACCCTGAGCAGCGACGGCGGCCGCGATGGCGCCCTCCACCAGTGGACCGTCGGCGACCACGGCGGCAAGGCCGCCGGAAAGCGACTCCACCGCGAGCTCCGCCGTCATCTGCGCGCTGCCCAGGTCGTAGAGCAGCACCACGCCGTCGCCGGAGTCGGCGCGTTGGGTGGCGGCCACGACTTCGTCGTAGTCGGTGCCGATGCCGCCGTCGTCAGGGAGGCCGCCGGCGGGGATGATGCGGACGTCGGGGGCCATTTGGGCGGCCAGGTCGGCCAGGCCTTCGGCCAGTTTGGCGCTGTGCGAGACGAGCACGATCCCCACGGTCACCGGGCGGCCTCCGCGAACGCGCGCAGCAGCAGCGCCGTGGAGCGGGCGCCGGGGTCCATGTGGCCGACGGCGCGTTCGCCCAGATACGAAGCCCGGCCCTTGCGAGGCACCAGGTCCACTGTGGACTCGGCGCCGCGGTCGGCCGCGTCGGCCGCCGCGGTCAGCACGTCCGCGATCGAAGCGTCCGCGGGGCAAGCGGCGGCCGCGGAGACGGCCGGGATGAGCGCGTCGACCATCGTCGCGTCACCGCCCACCGCTTTGCCGCGCGCCTGCACACCGTCCAAAGCGGCCTGCAGAGCGGCCACCAGCAGCGGCACGTCGATCGAAGCCGCGTCGCCCAGTTTCGTCGACGCGCGCAGGAAAGCCGTGCCGTACAACGGACCCGCCGCGCCGCCGACCTTCGAGATCAACGTGGTGGCCGCCAGTTTGGCGACGCCCGCCGGGGTGGCGGGCACCTCCGTCTCCAGGGCGGACACGATCGCGGTGAACCCGCGGCTCATGTTCTCGCCGTGGTCGCCGTCGCCGATGGCGCGGTCTAGCTCCACCAGTTCGGAGCGGTGCTCGGCCACGACTTCGGCCGCGGCTCGCAGCGCGGCCGCGACTCCTTCGGAAGAACAACCCATCAGATCCCCCACCGCAGCGCGGACGTCCACACGGGCGCGTCCCACAGCTCGGTCAGCTCGTCGTCCAGCTTCAGCAGCGTCAGGCTCATCCCCTGCATCTCGAGACTCGTGATGTACGGGCCGACCAGCCTGCGCTCGACCACGATCCCACGCTCGGCCAGCAGCCGCTCGGCGATGCCGTGCGCGAGGTAGAGCTCCAGCAACGGCGTGGCACCCATGGAGTTCGTGAACAGCAGCACCTTGTCGCCCGCCTCGTACGGCAGATCCGACGCCACGGCCTCGACCATCCGCGCCACCAGCGCGTCGGCGGGCTCGGCCGGGATGCGCTCGCGGCCCGGCTCGCCGTGGATGCCGATGCCGAACTCGATCTCGTCCGGTCCCAGGTCGAAGCTCGGCTCGCCGACGTGCGGCACGATCGGAGCGCTCAACGCCACCCCGATCGACCGCACCTGCCCGACGACCTTGCGCGCCAGCGCCTCCACGGCGTCGAGCGAGTCGCCCCGCTCCGCGGCGGCGCCCACGATCTTCTCCAGCAGCACGGTCCCGCCGACGCCACGGCGGCCGGCGGTGAACGTGGAGTCCTTCACCGCGACGTCGTCGTCGATCACGACGCTGCGCACGTCGAGGTCCTCAGCCGCGGCCAGCTCGGCGGCGGTCTCGAAGTTCAGCACGTCACCGGTGTAGTTCTTCACGATCAGCAACGCACCGGACGGCCCGGTCGTCGCGGCGACCGCGGCCTGCACCCCGTCCGGCGTCGGGGACGTGAACACCGCGCCGGGCACCGCCGCGTCGAGCATGCCCCGCCCGACGAACCCGCCGTGCAGCGGTTCGTGGCCGGAGCCGCCACCCGAGATGACGGCGACCTTGCTCGGCACCGGCGCGTCGGCCCGCACCACGACGGCCGGATCGTCCTGGACACGGAGGATGTCGGCGTGGGCCACGGCGAGGCCTCTCAAGGACTCCGCGACCACTGTCGCCGGATCGTTGATGATCTTCTTCATGGCAGACCTCCGACACATCGGCGTGGTGGATGCCACCAACCTAGCCGCCGACACCGGCCCACCGCCAAGCTTCAGGCCCGCGGCAGGTTCCCCGCGACGCTTTTCGCCAGCGTGGTCGCCGTCGCACACGGGTCGCCGGTACCCGGCTTGAGGTCGTAGTCGGTGAACCCCACCTGGACGACTTCCACGTGGTCGCCCTGCCACGCCCGGTGCTGCCACTCGACCTTGCAGTCCGTCCCCGCCGTGCCCTTTTTCGCGTACGCCTGGTTCGCGCCGCCGACGTCGGCCTTCAGCCAGCCGTCGCCCTCCAGCGGTGGGAGGGCCGGGAAGAACATCACCGTGACGTTCGGGCTGTCGCCCCATTGGCAGCTGTGGAGCCCGGTCGCCCCGCCCTTCGTGCCCTTCAGCACTGCGTCCACGGCGGACTGGTCGAGCACCGCGCACGCGTCGGCTGTGAGCACGGATCCCTTGACGTCCGGGTATTTCAGCGGGGAGTTGTGCACCTTGTCCACGGCGGGAGCGAGCAAGGTTCGTCCCGCACGACACGGATCGCCACCCGGGTAATCGATCTCGAACGCGATGCCGAGGCTCGGATCGCGCGAGGTGAGCGCACTGACCTCACACGAACCGCCGGTGGTGTCGGGCACCTCGACCTGCGGCAGGCCGCCGACCTGGCCCGTGGTCTTGTCGGAGGCGAACAGCACGATCGCGCCGAGCTGCACGTCGACCGAGAGCTCCTTGCCACCGGCGTCGCGCACTTTGGCGCTGCACTCGTCGAACCGGACGCTCGACGCCGTGGGCTCGCCCTCGGGAGTGCCCAGCGCGGAGAGCGACGCCTTGTCGAGGAACTGGCACGGCAGCACCTGGCGCAGGGAACCCGCCGCGACCGCGGCATCGGTGATCGGCCCGCTGCCACCGTCCCCGCTCGCGGCGGGGACGGTGGTCCGGGGGAAGTTCTCCTTGCCCAGCTGCGGACCGCCACAGGCAGTCAGGACGAGGACACCGGCCACCACCAGGGGAAACAGCCGGCCGAGTTTGAGATCGCGCGCCACGCGGAGCACGGTAGCGGCAGCCGGCCCCGGCTGTCCGGACAACCCGCCTATCCGGCTGCCGGCGGTTCGGTGGTCTCGTCCTCGTCGGGCTGCTCGGTCTGGTCCAGCACGACGATCGGCCGCAGCCGCGCCCACAGGATGAACAACGCCGTGAAAATCAGCAGGGCGATGCCCGCCCACAGGTTGATGTTCACCCCGGACGACTTCACGCGGTCGGCCTCGGTCTCGAACGCCGCGCCCATCACCGTGAGGATGATGCCGTACACGCCGGTCAGCAGGGCGATGATCAGGCGGATGTCGAACGCGCCGGCCTTGCGCGCCCGCGGTGTGGATTCGGTTGCCATGGCGGCCGTCCTCCTAGAAGACGAAGTTCAGGACGAGGGTGAGGACTGCGGCGATACCGGCCAGCAGCACCGGCTTGCGGTACCAGCCCGCGTCTTCGCCGGTGGTCTCGTGCTTGAGCGAATCGCGCGGCGTGAGCGAGTAGACCAGGCCCACCAGCTCCGACTCCGGCTTGGGCGGCGTCAAGTACGTGACGCCCACGCTCACCACGATGTCGACGACGAACGCCGCGATCGCGGCCACGAAGCTGGCGCCCTGCCCGGGCAGGGAAAAGACGTCGGTCTTGTCGAGCACGAACACCACGATCGCCGCCGCCGTACCGAACACCAGGCCCGACCAGCCGGCCGCCTTGCTCATCCGCTTCCAGAACATGCCGAGGATGAACGTGGCGAACAGCGGCGCGTTGAAGAACGAGAACAGCGTCTGCAGGTAGTCCATCAGGTTCGCGTACGTCGACGCGATGAACGCCGTGCCGATCGCCAGGACGGTCGCGACCATGGTCACCACGCGGCCGGTGTTCAGGTAGTACTTGTCCGGCCGGTTCTTCACCATGTAGGTCTGGAAGATGTCGTAGGTGAACACGGTGTTGAACGAGCTCAGGTTCGCCGCCATGCCGGCCATGAACGACGCGAGCAGCCCCGCGATCGCGACGCCGAGGATGCCGTTGGGCAGCACGTCACGCATCAGCAGCAGGAGCGCGTCGTTGAACGTCGCGCCGCTGGGGGCGGGTTTGCCGTCGAGCAGGGCCTGCTTGTTCGCGCCCTGCAGCTCGGTCACGGTCACCGCGGCGACCATGCCCGGGATGATCACGAGGAACGGGATGAACATCTTCGGGAACGAGCCGATGATCGGCGTGCGCCGCGCGGCCGACATGCTCTTCGACGCCATCGCGCGCTGGACCTCGACGAAGTTCGTGGTCCAGTAACCGAACGAGAGCACGAACCCGAGGCCGAACACGAGACCCAGCACGGACAGGAAGTTGCTGCCGAAACCGGTCAGCTGGTTGCCAGGCCACGAGTGCGTCTGCGCGGCGCCGCCCGGGCTGTTGGTCACCTTCTCGATGAGGCCGTTCCAGCCGCCGACCTTGTACAGGGCGACGATCGTGAGCGGGATCAGCGCCGCGAGGATGACGAAGAACTGCAGCACCTCGTTGTAGATGGCCGCGGAGAGGCCACCGAGCGCGGTGTAGGTGAGCACGATGACGGCCGCGATGATGATCGAGACCCAGATCGGCCAGCCCAGCAGCAGGTTGACGACACTGGCCAGCAGGTACAGGTTGGCGCCCGCGATGAGGATCTGCGCGAGCGCGAAGCTGCTGCCGTTGACCCAGTGGGCGGCGGGGCCGAAGCGCCGGAGCATGAACTCGGGAACGCTGCGCACCTTGGAGCCGTAGTAGAACGGCATCATCACGACGCCGAGGAACAGCATCGCGGGGATCGCGCCGATCCAGAAGTAGTGCGCCGTCGGCAGGCCGTACTCGGCGCCGTTGGCGGACATGCCCATGACCTCGATCGCGCCGAGGTTGGCCGAGATGAACGCCAGGCCGGTCACCCACGCCGGGAGCGAGCGCCCGGAGAGGAAGAAGTCGAGACTGCTCGACACCTGTTTGCGGGCGAGATAGCCGATGCCCAGCACCAGCACGAAATAGAACGCCAGCTCGATGTAGTCGATCGCACTCGCGTCGAGCCGCAGGTTCGCGTCGGCAAGGACCTCCACGCGAGCCACCTCCGAATTCAACAATTTCCCACAGGAAACACCAGCGTCCTGTTAGATCCGGACAGTACTGCATGGATTCCGGAGCGGCACCCCGACACGGGCGATCTTGGAAAACGCCTTCTCGCCACGGCGATGAGCTGGGGAAACGCGGGCGTTCGGGGAGTGTGATCTTGACGGCTCGGGCACCGGTGACCGGAACCTCACGAACGCGCAGATGCGCTCACAAGGCACCACATCGTCCACTCAGGACGGTCGTCGGGGGTTGCGCCGGCGGCTCAGAACAGGCGGAACTCGTCCGATTCGATGCCGCGCAGGGCGTCGTAGTCCAGGGTCAGGCAGCGGATGCCGCGGTCTTCCGCGAGGGTGCGGGCCTGGGGCTTGATGATCTGCGCGGCGAAGACGCCCTGCACGGGGGCCAGGAGCGGGTCGCGGTTGAGGAGTTCGAGGTAGCGCGTGAGCTGCTCGACGCCGTCGATCTCGCCGCGGCGCTTGATCTCCACGGCGACGGACTTGCCATCCGCGTCGCGGGCCATGATGTCGACCGGGCCGATCGCGGTGGGGAACTCGCGGCGCACGAGGGTGTAGCCGTCGCCGAGGGTCTTGATGTGCTCGGCGAGCAGTTCCTGCAGGTGCGCTTCCACGCCGTCCTTCTGCAGGCCCGGTTCGGCGCCCAGCTCTTGCTCGTGGTCGTGGTAGATCTCGTCGAGCGAGATCACGAGCTTCTCGCCCTGCTTGTTCTCGACGATCCACAGGTTGCCGTCCTCGATGAGCCAGCAGGGCGGGCTCATCCAGTTCAGGGGCTTGTACGCGCGGTCGTCCGAGTGCACGGACACCGAACCGTCCGACTTGACGAGGAGCAGGCGCGTGGCCATCGGCAGGTGGGCGGTGAGGCGGCCGGCGTAGTCGACCTGGCAGCGAGCGATCACGAGACGCACCCGCCGAGGGTAGGACAGGCTCGGCGATACTGGGCGAGTGGACCCCATTCAGCGTGTCGCGACCCACGAGGTGTATCGGAACAACTGGATGACGGTGCGGGAGGACGCCATTCGCCGCACCGACGGCAGCGAAGGCATCTACGGCGTGGTCGACAAACCGACCTACGCCCTGATCATCCCGATGGACGGCGACCGCGTGCTCCTGGTCGACCAGTTCCGTTATCCCGTCGGCGAGCGCCGCTGGGAGTTCTGCCAGGGCACGGCCCCCGACCTCGCCGAAACGCCGCCCGCCGAGCTCGCGCGCCGCGAGCTGCGCGAGGAAACGGGCCTGCGCGCCGAAACCGTCACGGAGATCGGGATGCTGGAAGTCGCGCCCGGCATGTCGAGCCAGCGCGGCCACGTCTACCTCGCCACGGACCTGACCGAGGGCGAGCCGGAACGCGAGCTCGAGGAACAGGACATGACCACGGCGTGGTTCACCCGCTCTGAGGTCGAGAAGATGATCTCGACGGGCGGCATCACCGACGCGCAGTCGATCGCCGCGTACGCGCTCCTGCTGCTGCACGAGCGTCGTTGAACGCGGCTGGGACTTCTCAGTCCGGCCACTCGGCCTTGCGCTTCTCCAGGAACGCCGCCATGCCTTCCCGCGCGCCCGGCAGCTGCGACGCCGAGGCCATGACCTCCAACGCGATGGCGTAGGCGTCGGCTTCCGGGCGGTCGAGCTGGGCGTACAGCGTCTGCTTGCCCATGGCCTTGCTCGCGCGGCTGCCGCGCGTGGCCCGCGCGAGCAGGGCGGCGATGGCGTCGTCCAGCTCCTCGTCCGGGACGACGGAGTTGACCAGACCCCAGTCGAGCGCGGTGGCGGCGTCGACGACGTCGCCGGTCAGAGCCAGCTCCATCAAGCGTTTGCGGCCGATCGAGCGCGCCACCGGGACGGCCGGGGTGTGGCAGAACCAGCCGCCTTTGCCGCCGGGCAGGGCGAAACCCGCGGAAGACGCGGCGACGGCGAGGTCGCACGAGGCCACGAGCTGGCAGCCCGCCGCGGTCGCCAGGCCGTGCACGCGTGCGACCACGATCTGCGGCAGCGATTGCATGGTGCGCATCAGCTCGGTGCACAACGTCAGCAGCTCGCGCACGCCCATGAGGTCGCGCGCGGCGACGTCGCCGAAGTCGTGGCCCGCGGAGAAGACCGGGCCGGCGCCGGCGAGGACGATGCCCGTCGCGTCGGTGGTGCCGGCTTCGCGGAACGCCGCGAGCAGCTCGGTCAGGTGGTCGGCGGACAGCGAGTTGCGCCGCGCGGCGCGGTTCATCGTGATGGTGATCGTGTCACCGTCGCGCTTCACGAGGATGTGCTCGTACTCGGCCATACCCCGACCGTAACGCCGCCGGGCGCGGAACGGAACGTGCGCCGGTACGAATCGGGCCCGACGCCGACCTCCGCGCGCAGTCGACGGCGCAGGTTCGCGGCCGTGCCCAGCCCCGACCGCTGTGCGACGCGCTCCACCGGCAGCTCGGTGGTCTCCAGCAGGCGTTGCGCCAGCCGCACCCGTTGCACGCGCAGCCACCGCCCCGGCGTGACGCCCGTGGCCGCGGCGAACTCGCGGTGGAACGTCCGCTCGCTCATCCCGGCCTGGCCGCACAGGTCCGCCACACCGATCTCCTCGGCCAGCCGCGCCAGCGCCCAGTCCATAGTGGACGACAGACCCGGCCGGGCAGGCGCCGCGGGCAACGGGTTCTCGACGTACTGGCGCTGGCCGCCCTCGCGCGCGGGCGGCATCACGAGGCGCCGCGCGAGTTTCGCCGCGACATCGGCGCCGTGGTCGCGGCGCACGAGGTGCAGGCAGAGGTCGAGACCGCCGACCACGCCCGCCGAGGTGAGCACGCCGTCGGACTCGGTGTACAGGACGTCGCGCTGCAGCTCGGCCTGCGGCGCCGCGACGGCGAGTGCGTCGAGGTCCCACCAGTGCGTGGTCGCGGGGCGGCCGTCGAGCAGGCCCGCGGCCGCGAGGGTGAACGCGCCGGAGCACAGACCCGCCACGGTCGCGCCGGAACGGTGGGCCCGGCGCAACGCGGCCGACGCGGCGGGCGGCACCGGGGCGTGCGGATCGTCGCGGCCGGGCGCGAGGACGAGGTCGCAGCCGTCGAGTCCGGTCAATCCGTGCGTCGACGTGACTTCTCCGAACGGGGACAACGGGGTGCGCCGCCGGCCCGCCCCGCACAGCCGCACCGTGAACGGGCCGATGCCGCTCTCGCTGCGGTCCTGTGCCCAGACCTCGGCGATCACCCCGAGGTCGAACGCGCGCGTACCCGGCAGGAGCAGCACCCCGATCGTCCGCATGGCAGAAAAGTACCGGATCGCGCGCCTTCTGCCACTCCCCTCGGCGCCCGCGGCCCGGCGAGACTCACCGGTATGACCGCACTCATCCTCATCGACGTCCAGCGCGGGTTCTCCGACGAGCAGTTCTGGGGCCCGCGCAACAACCCCGGCGCGGAGGCCAACATCAAGGCCCTGCTCGACGCGTGGCAGCAGCGCCGCCTGCCCGTGGTGCTCGTGCACCACGACTCCGTGCACGCCGATTCGCCACTGCGGCCCGGCCAGTCGGGCAACGACTTCATGCCCGAGCTCGACGGCGCCCGCCCCGACCTGGTCTTCGGCAAGAAGGTGAACTCGGCCTTCCTCGGCGACGTAGACCTCGACGCGTGGCTCAAGACCCACGGCATCACGAGCTTCGTCCTCGCCGGGATCCAGACCAACTTCTGCTGCGAGACCACGGCCCGCATGGGCGGCAACCTCGGCTACGACGTGACCTTCGCGCTCGACGCGACCTTCACGTTCGACCTGCCCGCCCTCGACGGCACGACCGTGACGGCCGACGAGCTTTCCCACGTCACCGCGGCGAACCTGCACAACCAGTTCGCCACCGTCCGCAGCACCCAGGAAATCCTCGGCTAGCGCCGGTCGATCACCGCCCGCAGGAACTCCTTCGTCCGCTCGTGCGAAGGAGCGGTGAACAGCTTCTCCGGCGGCGCCTCCTCCAGCACCCGGCCGTGGTCGAACATCATCACCCGGTCCGAAACGTCCCGCGCGAACTGCATCTCGTGCGTCACGCACAGGATGGTGATGTCCGTGGTGGTCGCGATGTCGCGCAGCACTCGCAGGACGTCGGCGACGAGCTCCGGGTCCAGCGCCGAGGTGACCTCGTCGAGCAGCAGCACGTCGGGCCGCATCGCCAGGGCCCGGGCGATCGCGACCCGCTGCTGCTGCCCACCGGAGAGCCGCGTCGGATGCGCGTCGGCCTTGTCCTCGAGCCCGACCAGGCCGAGCAGCTCACGCGCCCGCTGCTCGGCCTCGGCCGCCGGCACCCCGAGCGAACGCACCGGCGCCTCGGTGATGTTGCGCAGCACGTTCATGTTGGGGAACAGGTTGAACTGCTGGAACACCATGCCGATGTGCCGCCGCATCAGCCGCAGGTGCTTCTCGTCCGCGGGCACCAGCCGGTCGCCGCGGCGAGTGTGGCTCAGGCACTCGCCGCCGACGTCGATCGTGCCGCCGTCCACCTTCTCCAACGTCATCAGCAGCCGCAGGATCGTCGTCTTGCCCGATCCGCTGGGACCGATCAGCGAGACGAACTCCCCCGGCGCCACGGTGAAGCCGAGGTCGTCGAGCACGACGTGGTCGCCGAACTTCTTGACCACACCGGAAAACCGGATCATCGCGGTGTCAGGCTCGTTCGGCACGGCGTTCCAATCGTCGGGCCAGCAGTGACGAGGGCAGGCTCACCAGCAGGAACAGCACCCCGGCCAGGGTGTAGGGCTCGACGACGCGGAAGGTCTCCGCACCGACCTCCTTGGCGCGGTTGAGCACGTCCAGCACGCCGATCGCCAGCAGCAGCGGCGTTTCCTTGAACATCGAGATCGTGTAGTTGCCCAGCGCCGGCACCACCCGCGGGATCGCCTGGGGCAGCACGACCGCCGTCCACACCCGCTGCCGTGGCAGGTTCAGCGCCACCGCCGCCTCCCACTGTCCTTTCGGGACGGCTTCGATCCCGGCCCGGTAGACCTCGGCGGTGTAGGTCGCGTAGTGCACGCCGAGCGCCGCGACGCCGGTGACGAACGCCGACATCGTGATCCCCGTCAACGGCGGAACGAGCCAATACAGTACGAAGACTTGGATCAGCAGCGGCGTGCTGCGAATGAACTCGATGAAGAACAACACCAAGCGCGAAAGCACCGGGATCCCGGCCCGGCGCAGCAAGGCCAGCACCAAGCCGAGCGCGTACGCGACGGCCGAACCGAGCAGCGTGAGCTCGACCGTGACCAGCAATCCCTTCAGCAGCAACGGGATCGCGTCGGCGGCGGCCTGCCAGTCCCAGTTCATCCGGTACCTCCGCCCCCGACCGAGAGCACCGGGGCCGTGCTCGCCACCGGTGCGCGGCCGAGCCGGCGTGCCGCCCACCGCTCCAGCGCGCGCATCCCGGTCGTGATCAGGATGGCGAGCAGGAGGTAGAGCACCAGCTCGGTGCCGTAGATCCAGCCGATGTCCGCGCCGAACACCGGCCGCAACAGCTCACCGCGTTCGGTGATCTCGCCCGCGGAGATGAAGGACAGCAGCGCGGTGCTCTTCAGCAGCTGGATGAACAGGTTGTTGAAGGGCGGCAGCATCTCGGCGAACGCCTGCGGCAGGAGCACTCGCACCATCCGCTGCGCCGGCGAGAAGTTGAGCGCGACAGCCCCTTCGTACTGCTCCTTCGGCACCGACCGCACGGCGCCGCGCACGACCTCGGCCCCGTATGCGCCGTGGTTCAGGCCAAGGACCAGGATGCCGGCGAACAACGGCACCAGCTGGAGCCCGACGAGCACCGGAAGCACGAAATACAGCCAGAACAGCTGGACGACCTCGGACGTTCCGCGGAAAACCTCGACGTACACCCGCGCGACCGCGCGGACGGGCCACCTCGGTGAGAGCAGGGCGAGTCCGGCGATCAGCGCGACGACAATGGTGACAACGATCCCGCCGACCGCGGCCTCGATTGTGGTGCCCAGCCCGGCGAGGATGGACGAGATGATGTGCGGCACGTTCGACACGGCGCGCCGCCCGTCACGCGGCGCAGAGCTTCTCGGTCGTCACGTCCGGCTTCGGCAGATTCGCCTGCGTGAAGCCGAAGGGCGCGACGATCCTCGTCCACTCCCCACTGTCGTGCAGCTTCTTCAGCTCGGTGTTGAACGCGTCGACCAGCGGCTTGTCGGCCGTGCGGAAGACGAACCCGCCCGCCGAGATCACCGGCACGCCGTTTTCGACCGGGTCGAACCCGGGCGTCACCTCGGCGGCGGCGCCGGGGTTCTTCTTCAGCACGTCCTTCAGCGAGATGTCGGTGAGCGCCGCGGCGTAGACGCGGCCGTCGGTGACCGCGCGCAGCATGTTGTCCTGGGAGTCCAGCGTCTGGATCTGGTCCTCGGACACACCGGCGCTGGTCGCGTAACCCTTCTCGACCGCCGCGGACAGCACCGCGACCTTGACCTTCTTCGCCGCGATGTCCTGGAACGTCAGCACCTGCTGCGGGTTGCCCTTCGGCACGAGCAGAGCGGTGAGCGCCGAGTAGTCCGGGATGGAGAACGCGGCCTGCCCGCAGCGTGCCGCGGTGATGTTCATGCCCGCCGCCACCACGTCGTACTGCTTCGCGTTGAGCGCCGGGATCAGCTGATCGAACGAAACAGCGCTCGCTTCGACGTTGTCGATCCCCAAGTTCCGGAATACGACTCGCGCTACTTCAGGGGCCTCGCCCGTGACTTTTCCGCTTTGATCGGTGAATCCGTAGGGGGATTCGTTCGCGATTCCGATTTTGATCTTCTTGGCGGACTGAGCCGCCTGCAACGCGTCACCGGACGACGTCGACGTACATGCGGAAAGAAGCACCGGACCACCCAGTACGACTGCTCCCACCAGTGCGGATCTCCGGAACAACTGCCGTCGCGACCATTCGTCGTGCTTCATCACAGCACCTCGTTTCGATCACATTTCCGTGCGTCGAACGTAGGTGTCGACCGGGTACGAGGCACGCCGAGCACAGCCGATAAGCGCCAGCCGTTACCGTAAATTGACCGGCCGGAACAATGCGTGTTCGAGAGCTTTCAGTCCGTGGCCCGTTTGTCCTGGTTCACCGGACGCACGATCGCCACGCCGCGGTCCAGGTCGATCATCCCCAGCGGCGGCGCGCCCTGAGCGTCCTGGTCGAGGGTCATCTCCACCGAGTCGCGGTGCTCGAGCTCGTTGCGCTTGGTGCCGTAGAGGAACGAGGTGACCTCGTCGAGGTACGTGGAGGACAGCCGCCGCTTCAGCCGCGACGGCTTGCGGCCCGGCCGCACTTCCCACGCGCCCACGATCACGAGCAGCAGCGTCGCGGCGGGCAAGGCGATCGACATGATGACCTGCACGTCTCACCCAACGTGCGACGGGCGGGCCGCGTTCCGCGCGATCAGGTCGGCGAGCTGGGCGGCATCGCGGACGGCGACCAGTTCCGGCAGCATCGGGTGCCACGCGGGCCGGGGCCGGTACTCCTGGTCCTTGACCCACTCCCACCAGGTCGGGCGGAAGTCGATCGTCCCGAGGCCGTCGCCGAGGTCGTGCACGCGGGGCGCCCGGAGAGCCGCGAGCGGCACCCAGCGGAACTCCGAGCCCGACCCGCCGTGGGCGACGAACACGAGCCGGCGGTCGGTGACGAAGTAGGTCGTGATGGCGAGCAACGCGCGGCGTTCCTTCGGGCGCTCGACCGCGAACCCGGCCACGAGCGCGAGCACGATGATCCACGCGTAGAAGGCCGCGTTCAGCACGTCGAACCAAGCGATCACGAAGCTGCCGCCGAACGCGAGGACGGCGAGCACCACCCACCAGTAGTAGTCGCGGAACCGCCGGTGGTAGCGCTGCGGCCGGCCGGACCACAACACCGTCTCGCCCTCTTCGATCGGAAACATCGCGCCCTCCCAGTCCTGAAATGAGCACGCTGCCCGGTTCGCCGGGGTTGCCCCGCGCGGCGAACTCACCCGACGACCGAGGAGTGTCCCGAGTTGCGCGAGATGAGCTCGGCGACCTCGTGCGCGTCGCGGATCCCCATCAGCTCGGGCAGCTCCGGGTACCACACCGGCCGCGGCCGGTACTCCTGGTCCTTGAGCCACTCCGACACGGTCGGCCGGAAGTCGACGATGCCGAGCTCGCCCCCGATGTCGCGGACCCGCGGCCGGCGCAGGTACGCCAAGGGAATCCAGCGGAACTCCGCGCCCTGTGGCCAGTACACGACGAACACCAAGCGCCGATCAGTCACGACGTACGTGGTCGCCCCCACCCGGCTCGCCCGCTCCCGGTGCCGCGCGATCGCGGAGCCGGTCATGCCCGACACCGCCACGGCCATGACCGGGATGCCGTACTCCGGTGCGTCGAAGATGCCCGTCAGGACGACGCCGACCACGATGATCACCACGACCACCACGAACCAGTGGTAGTCGCGGTAACGCCAGTAGTACCGCTGCGGCCGTCCCGTCCACAACACCGTCTCGTCCGGCTCGATCGGATACATCGCGCCTCCCCCGCTCCCCGGAATGAGTACGTCGTCCGGTTCGCCGGGGTTGTCCCCCGCGGCGAAGTGCTGTGACCGAAATCCGCGAGACTCCGCTGTGAGCGGCGATTACCGTGGAACAACGTGACTTGGAGTGGGTACGGCAGTTATCTCGTCATCGTGGTCCTCATCGTCCTGGCGCCGGGACCGGACACGATGGTGATGCTGAAGAACGCGCTGTCCGGCGGCGCCCGCGGCGGGCTGCTCGCGACGGCCGGCATCTTCGCCGGCAACGCGTTGCAGGGCACCGCCGCGGCGCTCGGGCTCGGCGTGGTCATCGCCCGGTCCCAGCCGGTGTTCATCACGCTCAAGTGGCTCGGCGCGGCGTACCTCGTGTTCCTCGGGTTCCAGGCCCTGCGCGGCGCGTGGCGCGGCAACTACGCGCAAGTCGAGGAGACCCAGCGCAAGCGCACGAGCGGCTTCCGCCGCTGGCGCGAAGGGTTCCTGTCCAACGTGACGAACCCGAAGGTCCTCGTGCTGTACCTGTCGGTGCTGCCGCAGTTCCTCGACCCCGTGCGCACCACCACGTGGGACGCGCTCGTGCTTGCCTACACCGTTGCGGTGCTGGGCACGGTGTGGCTGCTGGTGCTGCTGTTCTTCGTGCACCGCGTGCGCGCGTGGCTCAAGCAGCGCAAGGTGCGCCGCGCGCTCGACGGTGTGACCGGCACCGCGCTCGTCGGCTTCGGGGCGGCCCTGGCCCTGGAGTCCTGACCCGGGTTAACGTTCGCCGCATGACGTGGGGTGTGTACGGCGGGTTCCTCGCCATGATGGTGGTGCTCGCCGTGGCGCCCGGGCCCGACAGCATGGTGGTCCTCAAGAACGCGCTGTCGGGCGGTGCCCGCGGTGGCGCGTGGGCGTGTGCCGGGATCGCCGTGGCCAACTTCCTGCAGGGCACCCTCGCCGCGCTCGGCCTCGGGGCCGTGATCACGAACTCGCGCCCGATCTTCGAAACCGTGAAGTGGCTCGGTGTCGCCTACCTCTGCTACCTCGGTTTCCAGGCGCTGCGCGGCGCGTGGCGTGGTGACTACCAGTCGCTCGCCGAGGCGAAACGCGCCCGCCAGAGCGCGTTCCGCCGCTGGCGCGAGGGGTTCCTCTCCAACGTGACCAACCCGAAGGTGCTGGTCCTCTACCTCTCGGTGCTGCCGCAGTTCCTCACGCCCGGAGTCACCACCACCGGCGACGCCCTGCTGCTCGCGTATACCGTCGCCGCCGTGGGTGCGGTCTGGCAGATCCTGCTGCTCCTGCTCGTGCACCGCGTGCGCGGCTGGCTCGAGCGCCGCCGCGTGCGCCGCACTCTCGACGGCGTGACCGGCACGGTCCTCATCGGCTTCGGCGTGGGGCTGGCGCTGGAGGCCTAGAGCGTCTCGTCGAGCCAGTCGAAGACGCGGGCCGTCGCGAGCCGCTGCGCGCCGACGTGGCAGTGGGCGTCCGCGCCCTCCTCGGCGGTGAACGAGAGCAGCGTCCTCGGGCCGGTGAGCCGCTCGTAGAGCCGGCGGGGTTCGGGCTGCGTTTCGCCGTCGCCGTTGAAGAACAGGTCGTCGGCGGCCTCGCAGACAAGTGCCGGGCACTTGATGCGCTCGGCCACGCCGCCGTCGAGCGTGTAGGCCAGGTACTTCGCGAGGAACTCGCGGTCGGTCGCCGCGCCCGTCACGTACCGGCCGTGGTCGGTGGCCCAGCGCAGCGTGGGGCTCGCGGCGCGGCCGGCGGCCAGCAGGTTGTCGAGCTCTTCGTCGTGCGGTGCGTTGGCGCGGCGTTCGATCTCCGCGCGGTCCCACGGCAGGAAAGCCGTGACCGCCGAGCCGGCGTCGAACACCCCGTCCACGGCGACGACCGCCTTGATGCGCTCGTCGAAAGCCGCGGCGCGGGGCGCGAGCATGCCGCCGAGGCTGAGGCCCAGCAGCGCGACCTTGTCCGGGTCGACGCCCGGGTCGGCGAGCACGAAGTCGAGCACCGGGCCCACCACGTGCTCCCAGTCGGGCCGGAAGACGAGCCCGTCGCGGTGGATCGCGCTCGGCTGGCCGGGGCCGTCGAACGCCAGCACGTGGTAGCCGCGCTCCTGTCCCCCGGCCGCGCCGAAGAAGTGCACCTCCTCCGCGCTGCCGTCGAAACCGTTGTGCGCCACCAGAATCGGGCAACGGCCAGTGCCGGGCGCGCGGTAGAAGTAGCCGCGCAGCACGTGTCCTTCATACGGAATCTCGACACGCTCGACGCCCGCGAAACCCTCGATCGCGCGGTGGAAGCACTCGACGCTGCGGTCGTAGGCGTAGGCGATGCGCGGGTCGGCGGGATTGCCGTGCAGGAAGAACTCCGCCGAGCGGTAGTAGGTGGACGCGCGCAGGTACGCGTCACGGGCGCTGATCGGGTGCGCAGCGGCCACCCCGTCGGCCTCGGCCGCCAGGCGCTCCGCCGCGGCGAGCCACTCGTCGTGCCAGCTGTCGTAGTCGCCGGGCTTGATGCGCGAGGCGGTGGCGACGACCTCGCCGAAGTCCGAACCGCCGTAGCTCGCGTGGCCGAACACGCGGAGCGTCTCGAACCAGAACTGGGGGTCGTCCTCGAACAGCAGCTGCTTCATCGAGCCCTCCTCATGACCGGACGATACGGTACCGTCCCGACGTCAAGCTACATGGAACGATACCGTCTCGTCCACCCGCTAGGATGCGATCATGACAACTCGCCGCACGCCCACCGGGGCGGCTGTGCTGCAGCCCGACGTCACGCAGGCGATCACGGAAGCGGTGCTCGACGAGCTCGCGGAAGTGGGTTACGGCCGGCTGTCGATGGAGGCCGTGGCCAAGCGCGCGGGCGTCGGCAAGAGCGCGCTGTACCGCCGGTGGCGCTCGAAGCACGAGATGATCTCGGCGGTGGTTTCGGAGTTCAGCGTGAGCCGCGCGCCGGAACCCGACACGGGCACACTGCGCGGTGACCTGCGCGAATCGGTGCAGGCGGTGTACGACTGGCTCGCGCACCCGCGGTTCGCCCGGATCCTGCCGGACCTCATCGCTCAGGGCGTCCGCGACCCGGAGCCGGCCGACGACCTGCGCACTCGCATCGGCGGCCCTCGCCGCGACGCCGCGCGGCCGCTGTTCGAACGCGCCGTCGAGCGCGGCGAGCTTCCGGCCGATGTGGACGTGGAGCTGGGGCTCGACCTGCTCGCGGCGCCGATCTACTGGCGTCTGGTGGTACGCCGGGAGCCCCCGGGCCCCGAATTTCTGGACCGGGTCGTCGAGCACGTGCTCCGCGCACTCGACGCCCGCCCCGTGGACTGACTACGCGCGCTCGGGCTCCCCCGCCACGCGCTCGATGCGCGCGCCGAGGCGGTTGAGGTTCTCGACGAAGTGCGGGTAACCGCGGTCGATGTGGAAGACATCCCAGACCTCGGTGACGCCCTCGGCGCACAGGCCGGCGAGCACGAGGCCGGCGCCGGCGCGGATGTCGGAGGCCCAGACCGGCGCGCTGGAGAGCTGCTCGACCCCGCGGACCACGGCGTGGTGGCCGTCGGTGCGGGCGTCGCCGGAGAGCCGCATCATCTCTTCGATGAAGCGGAACCGGGCCTCGTAGACGTTCTCCGTGATCATCGACGTGCCCTCGGACACGGCCGACAGCGCGACCGCGAACGGCTGCAGGTCCGTGGCGAAGCCGGGGTAGGGCAGCGTCACCCAGTCGACCGCCTTCGGGCGCTCGGGCTGCACGACGCGGAAGCCCTTCTCGTCGAACGTGGTCACGTCGGCGCCCGCGAGCCGCAGCTTGTCCAGCACCAGGTCGAGGTGGTGCGGGTTGACGCCGCGCACGGTCAGGTCACCTCGGGTCATCGCCGCGGCGAAGGCCCAGGTGGCGCCGACGATCCGGTCGCCGATCACGCGGTGCTCGGTCGGGCGCAGCTGCTCCACGCCGTGCACGGTCAGCGTCGACGTGCCGGCGCCCTCGATCTTCGCGCCCATCTCGATGAGCATCGTGCAGATGTCGACGATCTCGGGCTCACGCGCCGCGTTGTCGATCACGGTCGTGCCCTCGGCCAGCACCGCGGCCATCAGGATGTTCTCGGTGGCGCCGACGCTCGGGAAGTCGAGCCAGACCTGGGCGCCGACGAGGGACTCGGCGTTGGCGACCACGCAACCGTGCTCGATCGTGCTCGTGGCGCCGAGCTTGCGCAGGCCGTTCTGGTGCATGTCCAGCGGCCGCGAGCCGATCGCGTCACCGCCGGGCAGCGCGACCACGGCCTTCTTGAGCCGTCCGACCAGCGGCCCGAGCACGCAGACGGACGCACGCAGCTTGCCCATCGCCGCCGAGTCCGCGCGGTGCGACAGCTCGGCGGGCGTGGTGATGCGCGCCGTGTCGCCGTTGATCTCGACCTCGCAGCCGACGCTGCGCAGAACGTCGCCCATCAGGGGCACGTCGAGGATCTGCGGGCAGTTCGTGATGGTGGTGGTGCCCTCGGCCAGCAGGGCCGCGGCCATCAGCTTCAGCACGCTGTTCTTGGCTCCGACCACGTCGACCTCGCCGACCAGCCGTGCCCCGCCGTGCACGTCGAAGTGCTCGCTCATGGCCGCCAATCATGCCCTCTCGCCCAGTTTCGGCACACGCGGGGCCGGTAGAGTCGAAGGCATGGTCGTTCGCATCAACCGCGTCTACACGAAGGTCGGCGACAGCGGCACCACAGCGCTCGGCGACGGCTCGCGGATCCCCAAAACCTCGCCCCGCCTGGGCGCCTACGCCGACACCGACGAGGCCAACTCCGTCATCGGGCTGGCCGTCGCGATGGGTTCCCTGAGCGACGAGATCGCCGGCGTGCTGAAGCGTGTACAGAACGACCTGTTCGACGTCGGCGCCGACCTGTGCCTGCCGATCCAGGAAAATCCCCCGTACGAGCCCCTGCGCATCACCGAGGCCTACCTCGAGCGCGTGGAGGGCTGGTGCGACGAGTTCAACGAGCGGCTGCCGAAGCTCACGTCGTTCATCCTGCCGGGCGGCACGCCGGGCGCGGCTTACCTGCACCAGGCGCGCACGGTCACGCGGCGCGCGGAGCGTTCGGCGTGGGTGCTCGTGGAGGCGGAGCCGGACACGACGAACCCGATCGCCGTGAAATACCTCAACCGGCTGTCCGACCTGCTGTTCATCCTCGGCCGGCTCGCCAACCCGGACGGCGACGTGCTGTGGAAGCCGGGCGGCTAGGGAGAGCGCGTCAGAGCCGCTCCTGGGCGGCCCAGTACCGCTCGTAGTCGACGTCCCACGTCGAATCGCGGCCTGGGTCCACGTCCTGGGTGGTGCTCATGTCCGCGAGCCGCACGGGCTCGGGCAGCTCGGCCCACCGGCGCTTGCGCTCGGCCTGCTCCCGGGCGTCCATGGTCCCAGGATAACCGCAGTTCAGGACGCGTGCGGCAGCATTCGTCCCGGCGGAGCCGACTCCAGCCAGGACAGGAACCCGGTGAGCGCACCGGGCCCCATCGCGATCTCGATCGCTTCCTGCGTGGGCGACTCACACCGCAGGACAGTGGAACCTTCAGGCACCGCGTACGCCTCTGTGCCGGACGGGTCCCGCCGGTCGGCGATCTGCATGCTCTCGCGCTGGAACACGCGGTCCGGGCCGGACCGGAGGCTCCAGACGCGGTACCAGACGAACTCGTCGCCCTCGTAGCGCCCGAGCCCGAGGTGCCAGCTGGCGCGCGGGTTGTCCGGACGCCACCGCAGCGCGACGCTCACGCCACCGCCGCGGCGCATCCGGATCCACCGCTGGCCGTACCAGGCCGCCAGCACGGCGAGCACGATCAGGAGCCCCAGCACCACGATGGCGATCTTCACGGCCCGGCTCCTGCTCGTCGCTCGATCAGACTGTCTGACCGGCCGCGCGGAGCTGGGCCGTTGCCCTCGTGCGCTCCGCCTCGTCGTCCGCGGTCAGGGCCGCCTTGGCCGCGTCGATGTCGATCTCGTCGGAGAGCTCGGCGCTCTCGGCGAGCACGCTCACCCCGGTGGCGGTCACCGACAGGAACCCACCGTGCACGGCGGCCGTGAGGATCTCGCCGCCAGTCGTGTTCACCTTCACCACGCCACCCTCGACGAGCTGGCCCAGCACCGGCTCGTGGCCGGGCATGATGCCGATCTCGCCCTCGGTGGTCTGCGCCACCACGAAGGTGGCGGTACCCGACCAGAGCCGGCGCTCCACGGCCACCAGCTCCACGGACATCTCAGCCACGTAGCACTCCTTCGCTCGGGGTGTCACCACCGAGTGTAATAGGTCCGGCTTCGGTTACGAGAACGGCGGGGGCGGGTGTCCACAGTGGACCCAGCCCCCGCCGCGCTCAGAGAATCACTTCTTGGTGATTTCCTTGTACTTCTTCTCGAGGTCCTCGAGGCCACCGATACCCAGGAACGCCTGCTCCGGGTAGTGGTCGAAGTCGCCCTTCGCGATGCGGTCGAACGACTCGATCGTCTCCGCCAGCGGCACGGTCGAGCCCGGGATCTGCGTGAACGCCTCGGCGACCAGCATGTTCTGCGACAGGAACCGCTCGATGCGGCGCGCGCGCTGAACGGTGAGCTTGTCCTCTTCCGAGAGCTCGTCCATACCGAGGATCGCGATGATGTCCTGCAGTTCCTTGTACTTCTGCAGGATCCGGATGACCTCGGAAGCCACGCGGTAGTGGTCCTCACCGACGATGGCCGGGTCGAGGATCGTCGACGTCGACGCCAGCGGGTCCACCGCCGGGAAGATGCCCTTCTGGAAGACACCACGCGACAGCTCGGTGGTGGCGTCCAGGTGGGCGAACGTCGCGGCCGGGGCCGGGTCGGTGTAGTCGTCCGCGGGGACGTAGATCGCCTGCATCGAGGTGATCGACCGGCCTCGGGTCGAGGTGATCCGCTCCTGCAGCTGACCCATCTCGTCGGCCAGCGTCGGCTGGTAACCCACGGCCGAAGGCATGCGGCCCAGCAGGGTCGACACCTCGGAACCGGCCTGGGTGAACCGGAAGATGTTGTCGATGAACAGCAGCACGTCCTGGTTCTGCACGTCGCGGAAGTACTCCGCCATCGTCAGCGCGGACAGGGCGACGCGCATGCGCGTGCCCGGCGGCTCGTCCATCTGGCCGAACACGAGGGCGGTGTCGTTGATGACGCCGTCCTCGGACATCTCCAGGAAGAGGTCGTTGCCCTCACGGGTGCGCTCGCCGACGCCGGCGAACACCGAGGTGCCACCGAAGTTCCGGGCGACGCGGGTGATCATCTCCTTGATGAGCACCGTCTTGCCCACGCCCGCACCGCCGAACAGGCCGATCTTGCCACCCTGCACGTACGGGGTGAGCAGGTCGACGACCTTGAGGCCGGTCTCCAGCATCTCCGTCTTGCCCTCGAGCTGGTCGAAGGGCGGCGGGTTGCGGTGGATGCCCCAGCGCTCGAGGTCGTCGCCGTAGCCGGGCTCGTCGAGGCACTCGCCGAGGGCGTTGTAGACGTGGCCCTTGACCTTGTCGCCCACCGGCACGGTGATGGGGCCGCCGGTGTCGGTGACCTCGGCACCGCGGACGAGACCGTCCTGCGGCTGCAGCGAAATCGTGCGGACGAGGTTGTCACCGAGGTGGCTGGCGACCTCGAGGGTCACGGTCTTGCGCAGCTGCTCGAACTCGATCTCGACCTTGAGCGCGTTGAACTGGTCGGGCACGGAACCACGCGGGAACTCGACGTCGACGACCGGACCGGTCACCGACACGATGCGCCCCTTGGCGCGCGGGGTTTCAGTACTGGTCATCAATCATCACTTCCTGCTGCGGTGAGCGCGTTCGCGCCACCGACGATTTCGGAGATCTCCTGGGTGATCTGCGCCTGGCGGGCCTGGTTCATTTCCCGCGTCAGGTTGCCCACCAGGTCGTTCGCATTGTCCGACGCGGCCTTCATCGCGGTGCGGCGGGCTGCCAGTTCGGACGCCGCCGACTCCAGCAGCGCCGAGTACAGGCGCGTGTTGATGTACTTCGGCAGCAGCGCACCCAGCAGCTTGTCGGCGCTCGGCTCGAACTCGTAGCTGGGGAGCAGCTCGCCCTCGGGCTTCTGCTCCTCACCCTCGGTGTACTCGACCTCGAGCGGGGCGACCCGCTTGGCAATCGGGCGCTGCGTCAGCATCGAGACGAACTCGGTGTAGACGACGTGGATCTCGTCGACCCCGGCGAGCGCGCCGGGCGCACCCGCGTCGGTGCCGGAGAGGAACGACTCCACCAGCGTCTCCGCCGCCGCGACCGCGTCGGTGTACGCCGGCTGGTCGGAGAAGCCCGTCCAGCTGTCGACGACCTCGCGGCCCCGGAACCGGTAGTAGTTCAGGCCCTTGTTGCCGGTGACGTAGACCTCGGGCTCCTTGCCCTCCTCACGGAGCAGGGCGAGGAGTTCCTCGGTCGCCTTCAGCACGTTCGTGTTGTACCCACCGCACTGGCCCTTGTCGCTGGTGACGACGAGGACCGCGGCCCGCTTCGGGTTGGGGCGCTCGACCAGGAGCGGGTGGTCGAGGTTCGCCGCCGCACCGGCCAGCGCCGAGAGCACCTTGGTGATCTCGTCCGCGTACGGCCGGGAAGCGGCGACCTTCGCACGCGCCTTGGTGATACGCGCGGTGGCGATGAGCTCCATCGCCTTCGTGATCTTGCCGATCGACTTGGTCGCCTTGATGCGCGACCGAAGTTCCCGGAGTTGTGCGGCCATGAGCTATCAGCTCACTTCTTCGGGGCGGGCTTGTTGACCTTGACGGTCTCCTGCCCGACCTTGTCGGCGTCCATCGCGTCGGCGTTCGACTCCAGGGGCTTGCCCTCGGAGGTGGTGAACTCCTTCTTGAACTCGTTCACCGCGTTCACGAGCGCGTCGCGCGTGGCGTCCTCGAACTTGCCGCTGTCGCGGATCGCGCCGAGGACCTCGGTGTGCTTGCGGCGGGCCGAGTCGAGGAACTCGTGGTTGAAGCGGCGCACGTCCTCGGTCGGGACCGAGTCGTAGTGGCCGTTGGTGCCCAGCCACACCGTGCAGACCTGCTCCTCGACCGGGATCGGCGAGTACTGCGGCTGCTTGAGCACCTCGTACAGGCGCGCGCCACGCTCGAGCTGCGCCTTCGACGCGTCGTCGAGGTCCGAGGCGAAGGCGGCGAACGACTCCAGCTCGCGGTACTGCGACAGGTCGATGCGGAGCGAGCCGGAGACCGACTTCATCGCCTTGACCTGCGCGGCACCACCCACGCGGGACACCGAGATGCCCACGTCGATGGCCGGGCGCTGGCCGGCGTTGAACAGGTCCGACTGGAAGAAGCACTGACCGTCGGTGATCGAGATGACGTTCGTCGGGATGTAGGCCGACACGTCGTTGGCCTTCGTCTCGATGATCGGCAGGCCGGTCAGCGAGCCGGCACCCAGCTCGTCCGACAGCTTGGCGCACCGCTCGAGGAGACGGGAGTGCAAGTAGAAGACGTCGCCGGGGAACGCCTCGCGGCCCGGCGGGCGGCGCAGCAGCAGCGAGATCGCGCGGTAGGCGTCGGCCTGCTTGGTCAGGTCGTCGAACACGATCAGGACGTGCTTGCCCTCGTACATCCAGTGCTGGCCGATGGCCGAGCCGGTGTAGGGGGCGATCCACTTGAAGCCGGCCGAGTCGGAAGCCGGGGCGGCGACGATGGTCGTGTACTCCATCGCGCCCGCGTCCTCGAGCGACTTCTTGACCGACGCGATCGTGGAGCCCTTCTGGCCGATCGCGACGTAGATGCAGCGGACCTGCTTCTTCGGGTCGCCGGTCTCCCAGTTGGCCTTCTGGTTGATGATCGTGTCCACGGCGACGGCGGTCTTGCCCGTCTTGCGGTCACCGATGATCAGCTGGCGCTGGCCACGGCCGATCGGCGTCATCGCGTCGATGGCGGTGATGCCGGTCTGCAGCGGCTCGGACACCGGCTGGCGCTCGACCACCGAGGCGGCCTTGAGCTCCAGCGGACGCCGGGTCGTGGTCTCGATCTCGCCGAGCCCGTCGATGGCCGCGCCCAGCGGGTCGACGACCCGGCCGAGGTAGCCGTCGCCGACCGGCACGGACAGGACCTGGCCGGTCCGCTTGACCTGCTGGCCCTCTTCGATCGTCTCGAAGTCGCCGAGGATGGCCGCACCGATCGAACGGGCGTCCAGGTTCAGCGCCACACCGAGGACGCCGCCCGGGAACTCGAGCAGCTCGTTGGCCATGGCCGAGGGGAGGCCCTCGACGTGGGCGATACCGTCACCGGCGTCGGCGACCACGCCGACCTCTTCCCGGTTCACATCCGGGGCGTAACTCGAGACGTAGTTCTCGATCGCACTGCGGATCTCGTCCGAGGAGATCGTCAGCTCCGCCATTTCGTTCCCGCTCTCGCTTCTGTTCTGTCCAGTGTGCAAAGTCTGTGGTGCGGGCGCACCCGTCAGGCGCGGCTCAGCCTGCGGCGCACCGCCGCCAGCTGGCCGGCCGTGCTGCCGTCGATGACCTCGTCGCCGACGCGGACGACGAGCCCGCCGCCCAGCCGGGGGTCCACCTCGACGTGCAGCGCGAGGGTCCGCCCGTAGATGCCGTTGAGCTTCGACCCGAGCTGGGCCTGCTGCTCGTCGGTGAGAGCGTTGGCGCTGGTCACGTACGCGACCGAACGCTCACGCCGTTCCGCGGCCAGCGCGACCAGCTTGTCGAGCCCGTTGCCGACCCCGCGCCCCTTGGCGCGGCGCACGACCTGCTCGACGAGGGTCTCGGTGACCACGTCGACCTTGTCCGCGAACAGCCCGCGGACCAGGGTCCGCTTGGCGTCGGCGGGAGCGGCCAGGTCGGACAGCGCGGCCTCGAGCTCCGAGGAGCCCGAGACGATCCGTGCAACCTGGAACAGCTGGGACTCGACGGTCTCGACGTTCCCGGTCTTCTCGGCGGAGGTGAGCAGCGCCGAGCGGCCGAGGGACTCGATCCCGTCCACCAGCTCGCGAGGGCTTGACCAGCGGCTGCCCGCCACGGCGTCGAGCACCTTCAGGGCCGGTTCGCTCAGCTTTCCGTCGAACAGCCGGCGGACGAGGCCCTGGCGGCTCTCCGGGCTGGCCGAAGCGTCGCTGACCGCCCGGCGCAGGCCGATTTCGCGGTCAAGGAGGTCGACGACCGAGAGCAGCTCGTCCCCGGCCGTCGCGGGGTCGGTACCCGCGTCGGCCAGAACCTCGCCGAGACGGGTCTCGGCGAGGTCGAGCGCTTCACGGCTCGCAGCATGCAGCGTCATCTCTGGTTACTTCCCCGCTCCATTGGTGGCCGACGCGGTCTCGAGCTCCGTCAGGAACCGGTCGACGGTGCCGCGGCGGCGCGCCTCGTCTTCGAGCGACTCGCCGACGATGCGGCTCGCCAGCTCCACCGCGTTGCGGCCCATGTCGGCCCGCAGCTCGGCGATGATCTGCGCCCTCTGGGCCTGCAGCTGGGCCTGCCCCTGCGCGACGATCCGCTGGGACTCGGACTCGGCCTCGGCCCGCAGCTCCGCCTTGATCTGCTCGGCTTCGAGCCGGGCGTCGTCGCGGATCTTCGCGGCCTCGGACCGGGCCTCGGCCAGCTGGGCCTTGTACTCGGCCAGCGCGTTTTCGGCCTCGGCCTGGGCCTTCTCGGCCTTCTCGATGCCGCCTTCGATCTTCTGCGCCCGTTCCTCGTACGCAGTCTCGAAACGCGGGACGACGTACTTCTTCAGGATGAACAGCAGGATCAGGAAGGCGACGATGCCGAGGATCAGCTCCGGGATGTCCGGAATGATCGGGTTGGTGTGCTCTTCGGCCGCCAACACCAAGTCACTCTTCAGCACGACGTCTCCTTAGTGATGAGAGATGAGCGGTTCGCTCAGGAGGCGATGAAGAAGATGACGATACCGATCAGCGCGAGGACCTCAGTGAGCACGAAGGTCGAGAAGCCGATGCCCTGCAGCTTGCCCTGGGCCTCCGGCTGACGCGCGGTGCCGTTGATGACCGCGGCGAAGATCAGGCCGATGCCGATACCCGGGCCGATCGCGCCCAGGCCGTAGCCGATGGCGGCGAGGCCGGGGTTGATGTTGGTCGCGGCGTCGGCGGCCTGGGCGAGAACGATGTTGGCGCTCACTTGCGTTTCCCTTCACTTCGGTCCGCGCACTCGCGCGGATCGGGGGCTTGTGTGTTTCTCAGTGCTCCGACGCCAGCGCGGCGCCGATGTACCCGGCTGACAGCAGGGCGAAGATGTAGGCCTGCAGGACCTGGATGAAGGCCTCGAGGAAAGTCATCAGGATCGCCAGGACCCAGCCGAGGATCGACACCGGCTTGAGGGCCCAGCCCGTGGTCTCCGTGAGCAGGAAGGTGCCGCCCAGGGTGAACACGATGATGATCAGGTGGCCGGCGAACATCGCGGCGAAAACACGGATGGCCAGCGTGATCGGGGTGATGAAGAACTTCTGCATGAACTCGATCAGGCTGTACAGCGGAAGCACGAACTTCGGGATCCCCGCCGGCGTCAGCTGGTTCTTCAGGTACCCGCCCAGCCCGTACTTCTTGATGCCCACGTAGTGGTACACCGGGTAGACCACCAGAAGCGACATGGCCAGCGGGAAGCCGATCCGCGCCATGGTCGGGAACTGGAAGAAGGGAATGATCCCGAAGAGGTTGTTCACCAAGATAAAGGTGAACAACGCGAGAACCAGCGGGATGAACGGCTTGAACTCTTTCGAGCCGATCTGCTGCCGCGTGATGTTGTTGCGGCTGAAGTCATAGACGGACTCTGCGATGAACTGTCCCTTGGTGGGCACGATCTTCAGCTTGCGCGAAGCCACCAAGAAGTAGCCGGCGACGATGATCAAAGCGATGATCACCAGCAGCTTCGGCTTGTTCAAGCCCCAGTCGCCAGACCCCAAAAACGGCGGCAGCTCGAAGGCATCAGTACCAGGGGGCGTGAAAACAGCACCCTCGGTCAGTACCAGCGCGATCACTGCGCTCCTCCCGGTTCTCCCGGCCGGCGTTCACTCCGCCGGGGGAATCGTCACGATCTGGACTTAACGTACCCGATACGCACGAGCACGCCGGAGGCGGCCAGCCCCACCGCGCAGTGAATGATTCTCATGCCCTGCACAGAGGTTGGCTCGCAAGAGCACTGCCCTGCAATCCACTTCGGACCAGCGGCTGAGGGGCGGAACCATCGGGTCGCCACACTGCTGGTCGCGGTTCGTTTGAGGGAGTGCGCGGGCGAGGCCGCCACCCTTGAAGCGGACCCTACCAGCAGGTCAATCGGTGCCGTACACGCGTACTTCATACCAACCGATCAGCTCAGGACTTAGGTCCCGAGTCCATCCAGGACCCAAGTCCGGGACGCGCGCGACCGGTTTCGCAACACCACAGGTGAGCGCCTCGGCGAGGTGCGCCACCCACCCGAAAGTCGGCTGGTGTGTTTCAGGTCACACGCGGATGCCGCAGCGCGCTCTCACTGTCGGTAGCCGAGGGTGCCGGGTTCGCGTCAGGACGGGATGATCGTCGGGATCTTCGTCTTGCGGAAGGCCACGAACTCGGCCGCGGCGGACACCATGATCGCCACGATCATCGTGATGCCGAGCGACAACGGGTGCAGCTCGGTCACGCCCTTGAGCAACTTGAGCGCGATGAACAGCACCACGACCTTGACTACGTACCCACCGAGCGCGATCACCATGACGAACATGGGGTCCTGGCCCGCGCTGAAGCGCATGAGCCCGAGTGTCGACAGGGCCGCCAGGATCGCGAGCACCGCGCCGACCAGCGAGCCGAGGAAACCGTGCAGCCCGTAGATGATGCTGAACACCGCGATGCACACGATCACCGCCGGCAGCGTGACCAGCAGCGAAGCCTTCGTCATCGCGCGAGCAGCCTGCAGCACCACCTTGGCGTGCGGGTTCTCCGTCGCGTCGGTCGAGGTTTCGGTTTCGCTCACAGCTGGGCTCCCTACTCGGTTCGGCATCGAGTGTAGAGAACCTGGTGACCTGGTCTCCTGACCCCCGGCCTGCGGCCAGCAGCACAAGCGGCTGCCCCGGGTCCACGCCGGCGCGAACCCGGGGCGGCCGAATTCATTTTCGCGACGGAATGATCGGTCGCGGAATTGAACAAGAATGACCCGCGAGACAACTGCCGCGGCGAATTCATCGGAAACGGTTCACGCGGCCCGGGGACGGCAGGGATTGGTGCACGCCAGCGCGATCCCGCCGAGACTGGTCGCGGTCACGATGCCGACCGAAACCGTCCGATGGGGACTGACGTGGCCGAACGCGTTGCGGGCTGGGAAAAGCGGACCGAGAACCCGCACCGAGCGGCCGTCGTTCGGGCCGTGCCGGCGGCACCGAGTCCGACCACTTCAGCGCGAGCGACTCGCGTGCCCGATCGAGGACGCCTGGTCCACAGCACCGTTTTTCGTGATTCGGCCGGACTCGCCCCCGTCGGCTCGGCAGCGACGCCAGCCCCGGGAAAGGTCGCCATCATCGAACCCGCAGCCGACAGGACCACCGCGATTTGGCGCATTTTCACCTCGATTCCTCGCCCCACCGGACATTCACAAGGAGGCGCCGGAGACGTCGAGAGGAGGTGAACCGGAATTCGCGAACACTCAGCCCGCGGAACGGCGCCGCGCCCTCAACCGCGGCACCAAGGACACCAGCACGGCCACCACCAGACCCGCCCCGATGACCCAGAACACGGCCGTGTCGTCGAAGAGCGTCACGGACACCGCGCCGAAGGCCAGGATGCCGGCCCACAAGTAGATGAGCAGGACGGCGCGGCGCTGGGAGTGGCCGATCTCGAGCAGGCGGTGGTGGAGGTGCATCTTGTCGGCCGCGAAGGGGCTTTCGCCACGGCGGGTGCGGCGGATGACGGCCATCACGAGGTCCAGGACGGGCACGAAGAGCACCGCCACGACCACGACCAAGGGCGACAGCAGGGCGAGCGCGTCGGAGGCCGAGAAGCGCGTGTAGCTGACGCGGCCGCTCGCGGAGGTGGTCGCGCCGGCGAGCACGAGGCCGATCATCATGGAGCCGGAGTCGCCCATGAATATCTTGGCGGGTTGGAAGTTGTAGGGCAGGAAGCCCAGACACGCGCCCGCCAGCGTCGCCGCGATGAGGGCCGGCGGGTACGTGCCGAAGTCGCCGCCGGTGCTGTCGAGCAGGCCCAGCGAGAACGCGCACGTAGCCGTCGCGGCGATGAAGCCGAGGCCGCCCGCGAGGCCGTCGAGGCCGTCGACGAAGTTCATCGCGTTGACCATCACCACGACCATCACCACGGTCAGCAGCGCGCCCTGGTTCTTGTCCAGCACGAGCACCGAGCCGAACGAGTCGCCGGTGCCGCCCCACGGCACCCAGAACGACACCCACTGCACGCCGAAGAGCACGAGGATCCCCGCGCACATGACCTGGCCGGCGAGCTTCGTCCACGCGTCGAGCTCGAACCGGTCGTCCAGCGCGCCGATGAGCGAGATGACGCCGGCCGCCAGGAGCACGCCCACGGAGTCCAATGAAGCGTCGAAGCCGTGGCTCAGCGCGGGCAACTGGTGCGCCAGGCCCATCGCCGCGGCCACGCCCAGGTAGATGCCGACGCCGCCCATGCGAGGGATCGGCGTCACGTGGACGTCGCGGGCGCGCGGGTTGGCGATCGCGCCGATGCGGATCGCGACGCGGCGGACCACGCCGGTGAGCAGGTAGGTCACCGCCGTCGCGGTCAGCGCGACGAGGAGGTACTCCCGGATGGGGAGAAGTCCTTGCACAGGGGGCATGACCGCGTCACGCCTGCCGGGGGGTCCGAGTCACCGCGTCACGCTACCGCGACCGGATGTGACGCGGTTTGGCGGAGCCTCCCCTGTGGACCGCTCAGGCGAGCGACTCGGCGGGCACGCCCATGACCTCGGCGATCGCCGCGCGCGTGACCGCGCCTTCGCGCAGCACCACCGGATTCTCGCCCGTGAGGTCCACGATCGACGACGCCACGGCCTCGCCGCTCGAACCGCCGTCGAGGTACACCGACACCGAGTCGCCCAGCTGGTCCTGCGCCTCGGCCGCGGTGGACGCGGGCGGGCGGCCGGAGACGTTGGCGCTCGACACGGCCATCGGGCCGACGTCGCGCAGCAGCTCCAGCGCCACGGGGTGCAGCGGCATCCGCAGCATCACGGTGCCGCGCGACTGCCCGAGGTCCCACTGCAGGCTCGGCGCGTGCGGGAGCACGATCGACAGGTCGCCCGGCCAGAACGCCTCCACGAGCGCCCGCGCCTGCGGCGGCAGGCCGAGCACAAGACCGTCCACTGTGGACCACGAACCGACGAGCACACCCACGGGCATGTCCGGGCCGCGGTTCTTCGCGCGCAGCAACGCCTGCACGGCGCCCGCGTCGAAGGCGTCGGCACCGATGCCGTAGACGGTGTCGGTCGGCAGAACCACCAACCTGCTCGACCTCACCGCTGACGCCGCGGCGGCCAGCCCTTCGGCCCGGGACTCGCGCTTGCTGCAGTCGTACACCGCACTCATGCCGCGAAGCCTAGCCCTCGTCCCCGGCACCTGAATGCGGTGGTCAGGTGCCGGGGACGCCGGGTCAGAACCCGATGGCCGTGCAGGTGGTGGTGCTCGTCTTCGCCGGATCGCTCACCGACGTGGCGGTGAGCTTGACCCGCGCCGTGTACGGCGCGCCCGGTGTCCGTTTCGCGTAGGCGGCGATCTGGGCGGTCTGCCCGAACTTCGCCGTCGCCAGCTCGTTGGGCAACCGGACTTCCCAGCCCTTCGCGTCGGTTCTCGCGCTCAGCCGGTAGGTGTCGCTGTCGTACGGCGCCTTCGCCCCGCGCGCGGAACCGGAGTTGAGCAGCCGGAAGTCGCACGTGGCGAGCCCGCCCTTGGTGAACGCGGGCAGCGCCGGCCACAGGTGCGCACCGCGCGCCTGCGGGCCCGCACCGTCGAGCGAAGCGACGGTGACCGTGTACGACAAGACACCGCTGCGGTCGCGCGCAAGGTCGGTGACCAGGAAGTGCAGCCGGTTGGCCTCGTCGGTGTACTCGTACGCGCCCGAGGAGCCCGTGCCGGCCTTGAACGCCGCGTCGTTGAGCTGCCGGTAGTCGCCGACGGTGATCTTCACCGGCGTGCCGTCCGGCTTCACGTAGTCGGTGAGGCCGATGTCCTGCGGGTTCGCGTCGACGATCCACTCGAACGGCGCCGCGTCCTTGTTCTTGGTCTTGGCCAGCAGCACGCCGGAGTCGGGCGCGAAGGAGTCCGAACCCATCCGGTCGACGACCTCGAGCGTGTAGTTGTCGTAACCGCCGCCGTCGCACAGCGGGTCGGTGTTGCGGTCGCACTTCGGGGATTTGTCGCCGCCCGGCAGCGCGATGTTCAGCCCCGTGTACGCGCCCGGTTCCGGTGCCGCCTCCCGCGCGGTGATCCGCGCCGTCACGGGACCGGTTTTCGCGAGCTGGTCGCGGTCGAGCTGCAGCACGTCGGCGGGGTCGACGATGCCGAGCTTGAGCTTGTTGCGCAGCATGTGGTGCGCGCCCATCGAGCCGCCCTCGGTGGCCGGGATCTGCCAGCGCGTGTGCGGGCCGCCGGGACCGTTGAAGCTGCCGCGCGAAAGCATCTCCCACGGGCCGGTGTACGCGCGCTGCGGCGGGACGCCGAACGGGTTGTTGTAGTTGTCGCCGATGCCCAGGATGTGGCTGAACTCGTGGGCGTAGGTGCCCTGGCCGGACGATTCGGCCTGCGTCGACGAGCCGTTCTGCGCGTTGGGCCAGATGCTCGACGCCGAGGCCCACGACGTCCACGGGACGTAGCGGGTGTCGGCCCAGTTGGGCAGGTTCTCGTCGCCGGGCGGGCCGAACTCGTCCGGCACGGCGTCCTGGCTGCCGAACTTCATCTCGCCGAACTCCTGCCACGTCGAGCTCTCGTCCTGGCCCGCGGAGAGGAAGAAGACGAAGTCGAACTGGTCGGCCAGGGCGCCGACGTCGGCCTTCCACGCGGCGCGCGCGTCGGTGCGCAGGTCGCGGTCGCACGTCGAGCCCTGTGGGCACGCGTTGTCCTGGAACTCCATGCCGTACTCGAAGGACTTGCCCGGCATGCGGTAGGGCCCGAACGCGGTGAGGTCCACGCCGAAGCGGCCGCCGGAGTCCTCCATCCAGTACTCGTTGATGGTGTGGCCGTGGTTGAGGGTTTCCGGCTTGTTGAGGAAGTCCTGGTAGTACTGCGCCACGTTCTCGCGCGCGAGGTTGCTGGCGGACGGACCGGGGTTGCCGAAGACGGTCGAGTGCGGCGCCTTCGTGACCACGAAGTCCTCGTCCGGGTAGTCCGCGAGCACCACGGCGCCCTTGAACGTGCGCTCGGTGGGCTCGAGCGACGGGTCGGCCCAGTTTGTGCCGGGGACCTTGCGGTAGTCGTTCCACGTCATGGCCGCTTGGTCGGCCCAGTGCGCGGAGTCCAGCGGCGCGGGCCAGCCGCGGGTGAACGTGTCGGCGTTCGCCGTGCCGGCGGTCAGCCCGGGCAGCAAGGCGACGGCCGCGACGACGGCGGCGACCTTCGAGACGCGCCTCGTCGTGCGCCGGACAGGGATCCAGGAGGGTCTCATCCACACTCCCCTTCACGATCGGGCCGCCCCGGGGCGGGCGGGCCCGAAGATCGACGGTATTCAGTCGACCGCGGATCGTTAGGGTTGCGAACGAAATCCGCCCCATTGCCTCACGACGAAAGTCGGACAGAGGTGGCGTACCGCCCGAACCTGTCGTTCGAACGGCAGACGGGACGAGCCGGGCGCGGGTTCGAGATGGCCGCTCCGGCTCGGTTCAGCCGGCGGTGCTCGGGCTGCCCACCGCGTCGACCCGGCGGCGGAGCAAGCAGAACTCGTTGCCCTCCGGGTCGGCCAGCACGTGCCAGGACTCCTCGCCCGTCTGCCCGACGTCGGCCGGGCGCGCGCCCGCGGCGAGGAGGCGCTCGAGCTCCGCGTCCTGGTCGCGATCAGTCGGGTTGACGTCGAGGTGCAGCGGCAGTTTCCCGCGCTTCGGCTCGTCGCTGCGGCTGAGCACGAGGGTCGGCAGCGGCCCGCCGAAGCCGCCGGGCGGGCCGATCTCCAGGTCGGCGCCCTCCCAGCCGAGCTCGACGTAGCCGAGGACCTCGCACCAGAAGTCCCCCAGACGTTGGGGGTCGGCGCAGTCGATGACGAGTTCGGTGATCCGGCAGGCCATGCGCGAGAGACTACGGCGAACCGCGCGGTTTCGGCCCGGCGTCAGCCCAGCCGGCGAGCCGTGACGTAGCGGGCCCGGCCCGTGAAGTCGGGGTGGTCCTCGACCGCGGTGAGCACGCGGCGCGCCCGCACGAGCGCCGGCACGGCCGACCCGTGGGTGTCGTCGTGCTCGATCGCCAGGCCACCGCCGGGACGCAGCAGGCGGGCGCCGGCCGCGATGGCGTGGCGGATCACCGCCAGGCCGCTCTCCTCGGCGAACACCGCGCGCGCCGGGTCGTGCTCGGCGACCTCCGGGGGCACGGGCGTGCCTTCGGGGACGTACGGCGGGTTGCAGAGCACCAGGTCGACGAGGCCGTCGAGCTCGGCGAACATCGTCGGGTCGGCGATGTCGCCCGAGTAGAGGCGCACGGGGGTGTCCCCGGCGTCGGAGTGCACGTCGGCGTTGTGCCGGGCCCACGCGAGCGCCTGGGGGTCGACGTCCACGGCGTACACGACGGCGTCCGGCCGCTCGTGCGCCAGCGCCAGGGCCAGCGCGGCGGACCCCGTGCACAGGTCGACGACCACGGGGAACTCGCGTCCGTGGAGGAACTTCAGGCCCCAGTCCAGCAGCAGCTCGGTCTCCGGGCGCGGCACGAACACGCCGGGGCCCACGTTCACCGTGATGTTGCCCAGCGCGGCCCACCCGGTGAGGTACTGCAGCGGGATCCGCTTCGCGCGCTGCGCCACGAGCTGCCCGATCGCCTCGATCACGGGTGGGTCGACCAGCGGCACCATCGGCAACCGCCCGCGATCGACCCCGAGCACGTGCGCGGCGATCAGGTCCGCGTCCGTCCGCGGCGACTCCACGCCCGCCTCGGTGAGGATGCGGGTGGCCTCCATGATGGCCAGGCGCAGCGGCTGCCGATTCACAAGTTTTCCCTCACGTCGAAAATCCTCCGCCCAGCGTATCGACCTCCGGCGCGCTTCCGGAGCCGCCTGGCCGCAGGCGGGCCCGGATGCGGGCCCGAAGAAGCACCGTGAGCGTGATCTCTTAAGATCCTCAGGTCCTCCGGGCCGCGGATCAGCGCGTTCGCCCGATCCATTGAGTCAAACGGGAGTCCCGTCATGAGTGGCGTGTCTTCGGAGCCCTCGAGCGACAGACGCCGGATCGCGTTCGTCTTCCCCATCTTCAACGAGGAAGGCAACATCGACCTGCTCCACCGGACCGTGGACGAGGTCACCAGGCCGCTGGCCGACCGGTACGAACTCAGCTTCCTCTACGTCGACGACGGCAGCCGCGACAGCTCGCTCGTTCTGCTCACCGAGCTGTCCCGGCGCGACGAGCGGGTGACCGTGATCGAGCTCGCGCGCAACTTCGGCCACCAGATGGCCGTGACCGCGGGCCTCGACCTGGTCGACGCCGACGCGACGATCATCATGGACAGCGACCTGCAGGACCCGCCGCGCGTCGCGCTCGAGCTGATCGAGCGGTGGGAAGAGGGCTACGACGTCGTCTACGCGCAGCGCCGCTCGCGGCAGGACAGCGCGTTCAAGAGGTTCACCGCCGGCGCGTTCTACTGGTTCCTGCGCAAGATGGCGGCCGTCGACATCCCCAAGAACACCGGCGATTTCCGGCTGATCGACCGCAAGGTCGTGGACGAGCTGCGCAAGTACCGCGAGCGCGACCGCTTCCTGCGCGGCCTGGTCTCCTACATCGGGTTCCGCCAGACCGCGGTGCTGTTCGACCGCGACAAGCGCCACGCGGGCGTCACCGGCTACCCGCTGCGCAAGATGCTGCGCTTCGCCGCCGACGGCATCCTCGGCTTCTCCGTCACGCCGCTGCGCATGATCAGCCGTCTCGGCTACCTGATCTCCGCGCTCAGCTTCGTCGGCGTGCTCTACGTGATCGGCGTGAAGCTGTTCGCGCCGGCGACCGCGGTGCCCGGCTGGGCGTTCATCACGATCGCGATGTTCTTCCTCGGCGGCATCCAGATCATCATGCTCGGCGTGCTCGGCAGCTACATCGGCCGCACGTACTCGCAGGTGCAGAACCGGCCGCTGTACGGCGTCGCCTCGGTGCGGACGGGTCTCGCCTCCGACGCTCGCGTCACCTCGAACCCGACCGGGCGCGCTGTGGACCCCATGGACACAGTCGACACCGTCGATGCGGTCCAGGCGGAGAGCCGGGCCTGATGAAGCTCCTGACTCCGCAGCAGATCCGCTTCGGTGTGGTCGGCGTCGCCAACACGCTCGTCGACGCGGTGGGCTTCGCGCTGCTGTACTCCAGCGTCGGGCTGCCGCTGTTCGTCGCGAACCTGTGCTCGACGACCGCGGGCATGCTGCTGAGCTTCGTGCTCAACCGCAACTTCACCTTCCGCGCCAAGGAAGGCGACGTCCGCAAGCAGGTGCTGCTGTTCTTCGCCATCACCGCGTTCGGGCTGTGGGTGGTGCAGGCGGCGGTGATCTTCGCGGTCGGGTCGCTGCTGCCCCACGTCACGGTGCTCGTGCCGAAGTTCGCCGGCATCGCCGTGGGTCTGGTGTGGAACTACGTGCTCTACCAAAAGGTCGTCTTCCGGCAGCGGACCCCGGTCCCGGTTGCCGCCACCGAACAGCCGGGAGGCACGGTATGACCGCCACGGTGACCGCCGAGGAGCTCACCTCCGAGGACGAACCGAAGCAGCCCGTCGCGGTTTCGCGCGTGCCGCGCTGGCTCACGGGCGACTTCGCCCGCGTGCTGGCCGTGGTTCTCGCGTGGAACGTCGTGCTGATCGCGGTGGCGTGGCTGTTCGGCCCGTCGTCCCCGGTGAGCGAGGGCGTGCCGAAGACGGGCATCGGCTCGACCTGGAGCCTGCTCGCGCACACCTACCGCTGGGACGCCGGCAACTACGGCGACATCGCGCAGCACGCCTACACCAGCAGCTACGTGCCCCTGCGCGCGTTCTACCCGGTGTTCCCGATCTGCGTGTGGCTCGTACAGACGATCAGCTTCCACCTGATCGGGATCCTCGTCGCGGGCTTCCTGGTGAACGTGGTCGCGACATGGCTCGCCACCACGGCTCTGCTCAAGATCGCCCGCTTCTACTTCACCGGCGCCCGCGCCCAGTGGCTCGTGGTCGCCGCGTTCCTCACCGCGCCCACGGCGTTCTTCCTGCACTCGTTCTACAGCGAAGCGGTCTTCTGCGCGCTGGGCTTCTGGGCCTACCTGTTCGCTCTGCGGCGCCAGTGGCTGTGGATGGGCCTGTGCCTGATCCCGCTCACGGCCTCGCGGATCACCGCGGCGGTGTTCGTGGGCCTGTGCTTCCTGGAGTTCTGGCGCTCGAAGGACTGGAAGGTGCGCGGCCTGCTGAACTGGCGGCTGCTGTGGTTCCCCGCCGCGTTCCTCGGCCTCGGCGCGCACATGCTGTACATGAAGATCCAGACCGGCAGCGCCATGGCGAGCTTCAACGCGCTCAAGGGCGTGGCGACCTGGTCATACCACAAGTTCAACCCGAACATCTTCGCCACCGGCTGGACCGAGGCGAAGCTGACGGCTCACGCGCTGCTCGGCGACATCCCGATGGACGGGTGGACGCTGATGAGCCACGTGCTGCCCACCATCGGACTGGTGCTGCTGCTCGTGTCCTCTGTGTACATCTTCATCGCCTTGCGCGCCAAGGGAATCCCGCTCGCGCTGTTCGGCATCGCGTCGATCGTGATGCTGACGATCAACAACAACGTGGTGTCGGTGCACCGCTACCTGTTGCCGTGCCTGGTGATGTACGTGGCGCTGGTGCTGTTCGCCGAGCGCAGGCCGAAGCTGCGCGGCGTGGTCTACGGCGTGCTGTACGCGAACACGACGATCGGCGCGCTGATCTTCCTGCGCTTCGTGTCGGGGTACTGGGCCGGCTGAGCACGACGGGCGCCCCGGCACCGGCCTGGTGGCGGTGACCGGGTTGCCCGCACACACTGCGGCCCGGCACTCCCCTGCCTACACTCGGCCGGGTGCGAACCAAAGACCTCCGCTTCGGTCTCGCCATCTTCGGCGCTTCCCTCGCCCTGCTCCTGGTCCGCTTCCTCGTCCCCAGACCCATCGGCATGGCCGACAACGGCGACGGCTGGCGGCTGCTGTGCAAGCTCGGCGGCAAGCAGCTCGACCGCCCGGCGGAGGGCTTCGTCCGCTTCAGCTACGGCGCCGGGGTCCCCTGCACGAGCGACTACGTCTCGAGCCAGAACTGGCTCGACTGGCTGGCGAGCAAAGCCGGCCACCTCTTCGGCTCGAACGCCATCCTGAACCTGATGGTCCTCGGCATCGGCACCTGCGTGCTCGTCGCGGTCGCCATCACCGCCGCCGTGGCCGGGCTCGACCTGAAGCGCCGCGGCCAGGTCATCGCGGCGGTCCTGCTGTTGCTCGTCATGGGCGACTCCGCGTTCTTCGGCTACTTCGCCTCCACGCTCAGCGAGGGCGCGGCCTTCCTCGGCATGCTGCTGATCTGCGGCGGCCTCCTGCTGATGCACCGCGACCGAGGCCGGCGTTACGCCGGCGCCGTCATCACCGTCCTCGGTGGACTGATCGGTATCAACGCGAAATCGCAGACCCTGTTGCTCATCCCCCTTTTCGTGCTCGCCGTTCTGCTGGTGAAACCCAACGGCGCGCACGGCAAGGCCCGCTGGTCGCTGCTGCTCGCGGTGCTTGTGTTCGTGGGCGCCGGGACGCTCGCGGTGCAGTCGCACGGCGACCCGGCCAACGCGGAGTACCGCGAGGCCAACGTGTACAACGCGATCTTCGACTCCATTGTGGACGGCAAGCACGACACGAACGCCGACCTGGCGGCACTCGGACTTCCACAATCGTTCGCGAAGTACGTCGGCACCGGCTGGTGGACTCCGGGCGCGGCCAAGACCGACCCGCTCTACCCGCGGTACCGCGACAAGATCAGCCGCCGCAACGTGGTGCGGTACTACTCGACGCACCCCGAGCGCGTCGCGCAGATCCTGCAGCAGGGCGGCGTGAACACGCTCACCGCACGGCCGGACAACCTCGGCAGCTTCGGTGAACTCTCCGGCCAGCCGCGGCTGTCGAAGGAGTACCGCGTGCCGGTGTTCTCGGGACTCGCCACGCTGGCCGCGCCCGCGGGGCTGTTCGTGCTGGTTCCCCTGTGGCTGCTGATGATCTGGGCCGCCGCGCGCGCGTTCCGGAGGGGGCGGCGCGAGTACGGCCTCGTGGTGCTGATGCTGACGTTGTTCGCCGTCGGGCAGCTCGGGCTGTCCGCGCTGGGCGAAGGCGTGGAAGGCGTGAAGCACCAGTTGCTCACGTTGTTCCCGACCGTGCTGGCGCTCGCGTTCGCGATCCTCAGCCTGCTGCCGCGCGCCGAAGAGGCGCCGACGCCGCAGGGGGAACGCGAGGACGACGAGCCGCTGACCGAGGAGATCGCGGCCGTCGTCTGAGCCGGCGTCGCTCAGCCGGACTGGCTCAACCCGACTGGGCCGCGAGCCGCTCTTCACGGTCGGCCGTCGCCAGGGCGTCCAGGACGCCGTCGAGGTCGCCGTCGAGGACCTGGTCGAGGTTGTAGGCCTTGTAGTTCACCCGGTGGTCCGAGATGCGGTTCTCCGGGAAGTTGTACGTGCGCACGCGCTCGGAGCGGTCGACGGTGCGGACCTGCGAACGGCGGGCGTCCGAGGCCTTCGCGGCGGCCTCTTCCTCGGCGATGGCCTGCAGGCGCGCCTGCAGCACCTGCAGCGCGCGGGCGCGGTTCTGGATCTGGGACTTCTCGTTCTGGCACGAGACGACGATGCCGGTCGGCAGGTGCGTGATGCGCACGGCCGAGTCGGTGGTGTTCACGCTCTGGCCGCCGGGGCCGGAGGAGCGGAAGACGTCGATACGCAGGTCGTTCGGGTCGATCTCGACCTCGACCTCTTCGGGCTCGGGGTAGATCAGCACACCGGCGGCAGACGTGTGGATGCGGCCCTGCGACTCGGTCGCCGGCACGCGCTGCACGCGGTGCACGCCGCCCTCGAACTTCAGGCGCGACCAGACGCCGTCGACGTCGGCGGTCTTGCTCTTGATCGACAGCGTGACGTCCTTGAAGCCGCCGAGGTCGGACTCGGTCGAGTCGAGGACCTCGGCCTTCCAACCGTGGCGCTCGGCGTAGCGCAGGTACATGCGCACCAGGTCGCCCGCGAACAGGGCGGACTCCTCGCCGCCTTCGCCGGACTTGACCTCCATGACCACGTCGGAGCCGTCGTACGGGTCGCGCGGCAGCAGCAGCTCCGTGAGGCGGGACTCGAGGTCGGGGATCTTCGCGGCCAGCTCGTCGGCCTCTTCCGCGAACGTCGAGTCCTCGGCCGCCAGCTCCCTGGCCGCGGAGAGGTCGTCGCGCGTCTGGTCGAGCTCACGCACGGCGCGCACGACGGGGCTCAGCTCCGCGTAGCGGCGGCCCAGCTTGCGGGCCTTGGCCTGGTCGGCGTGCACGGCCGGGTCCGCCAGCTGCTCTTCCAGCTGGGCGTGCTCGGCGAGCAGCCCCTTGAGCGAAGTCGAATCCACTTCCGCGCCTTCTTCCGGGCCTAGTACCACCAACGACAGAATTTCACCGACGGACAGCAAACGGCGCCCACTCGCACGTGCGAGTGGGCGCCGTGGGCGAAGCTACTTGGCGTCGTTCTTCTGCCGCTTGCCGTAGCGCTTCTCGAAGCGCGCAACCCGGCCACCGGTGTCCATGATCTTCTGCTTGCCGGTGTAGAACGGGTGGCAGTTCGAGCAGATCTCGACGTGGATCGCGCCCGAGTCCTTGGTGCTGCGGGTGGTGAAGCTGTTCCCGCAGTTACAGGTGACCTGAGTCGTCACGTACTCAGGGTGAATGCCGCTCTTCATGGTGTCCTCTCTTGTTGGCCCCGGGTCCCCAGGATCGGGGTGAACCGGTGCCGGACTTCAGCGGGTCATTGTGCCAGACAGGCTGACGGTGAGTTCAACCAACCCTCCTGGCCTGGTATTCCTCGCCCCAGGAGCCGTCAGCCCCAGACGCCGTGAAGGGCACCGTGGGGGAATCGGATTCCCTCACAGTGCCCTTCACGGACGGTGAAACGGTGGAGCTCAGTCCTCGTCGTTCGCGCCGAGGGCCGTCTTCGAGACCTGCATGAGGAACTCGATGTTGGTCTTCGTCTTGCGCAGGCGCGAGATCAGCAGGTCGATGGCCTGCTGCGAGTCCAGCGCGTGGAGCACGCGGTGCAGCTTGTGCGTGACGGCGAGCTCGTCCGGCGAGAGCAGCAGCTCTTCCTTGCGGGTGCCGGACGGGTTGACGTCGACCGCCGGGAACACGCGGCGCTCGGAGATCTTGCGGTCGAGCTTGAGCTCGGCGTTGCCGGTGCCCTTGAACTCTTCGAAGATCACCGTGTCCATCGTGGAGCCCGTCTCCACCATCGCCGTGGCGAAGATGGTGAGCGAGCCGCCGTTCTCGATGTTGCGCGCGGCACCCAGGAAACGCTTCGGCGGGTACAGCGCCGTCGAGTCGACACCACCGGACAGGATCCGGCCCGACGCGGGCGCGGCCAGGTTGTAGGCGCGGCCGAGGCGGGTGATCGAGTCGAGCAGCACCACCACGTCGTGGCCCATCTCGACCAGGCGCTTGGCACGCTCGATCGAGAGCTCCGCGACCGAGGTGTGGTCGGCCGGCGGGCGGTCGAAGGTCGAGGCGATGACCTCGCCCTTCACGGACCGCTGCATGTCCGTGACCTCTTCCGGCCGCTCGTCGACCAGCACGACCATGAGGTGGCACTCAGGGTTGTTCGTGGTGATCGCGTTGGCGATGTCCTGCATGATCGTGGTCTTACCGGCCTTCGGCGGCGACACGATCAGGGCGCGCTGCCCCTTGCCGACCGGCATGATCAGGTCGATCACGCGGGTGGTGAGCTTGTGCGACTCGGTCTCGAGACGCAGGCGCTCGTTGGGGTAGAGCGGGGTCAGCTTGGTGAAGTCGGGGCGGCGCTTGGCCTCGTCCGGCTCCAGGCCGTTGATCGAGTCGACGCGCACCAGCGGGTTGAACTTCTGCCGCTGCTGCTCGCCGTCACGCGGCTGGCGGACGACACCGGTGATGGCGTCACCGCGGCGCAGGCCGTACTTGCGGACCAGCGAGAGCGACACGTACACGTCGTTCGGCCCGGCGAGGTAGCCGGACGTGCGCACGAACGCGTAGTTGTCGAGCACGTCCAGGATGCCGGCGACCGGCAGCAGGACGTCGTCCTCGCGGATCTCGGTGTCCGGCGAACCGCCTTCGACGCGACCGCCCCCGCTGCCCCGGCGACGGCGGTCGCGGAAGCGACGGCCGCGACGGCCGCCCTCTTCATCGTCCTCCGGGCCCTGCGAACGGTTGTCCTGCTGGCCGCGGTTGCCGCTGTCCTGCTGGTTGTTGCGCTGGCGGTTGTCGCGGCTGTCCCGGTTGTCCGAGCCGCCGCGGTTGTTGTCGCGGCCGCCCTGACGCTCGGCGCGGTCACCACGGTCGCCACGCTGCTCACGGTCGCCACGCTGCTCACGGTCACCACGCTGCTCACGGTCGCCACGCTGGCCACCGTCACGCTGCTGGCCACCGTCACGCGGCTCACGCTGCTCGCGCTGCTCACGCTGGCCGTCGGGCGCGCCCGCGGCACGGTTCGAGCCGCGGCGACGACGGCTGCGGCCGCCTTCCTCCTGCTGCCCGTCGGAGTTCTGCTGGCCGCCGTCGCGGTCCTGGCGCTCCTGCTGCGCGGGCTTCTCGGCCGGCGCCTCGGCTGCCGGAGCCGAACCGTTGGTCTCGGCCTTGGGAGCCGACGCCTCGGCGCTCGGGGTCTCCTCGCGCTTCTTCTCGGCCCGGGCCGGCTCTTCGGTCTTCGCGGCCTTCGAGGCCTTGGGAGCCGGAGTGTCGCCGACGCCGTCGAGCGGGAGAGTCTCCGCCGTGGCGGTGCGCTTCTTGGTCTTGCCCTGCCGCTCGCGGATCGCGGCGATCAGGTCACCCTTGCGCATCCCCGTGGTCTCGCCCACACCCAGTTCGCCCGCCAGCTGGCGGAGCTCGGCGATGACCATCCCCGACAGGCCCCCGGTGCGGCGCTTCGGAGCGGCCGCGGCCCCATTCGTCTCAGCGGCCGCGGCGGGGGTCTCCACGTCGCCGCTCAACAGATCGGTGTTGCTCACACATGTCCTTCCTGACCGATCCACGCCTCCAGGTGGATCAGCGGACTGCCGCCGATCGCGTCTGATCGCGAAACGGCATTTGCTTCCGATGCGGGCGAGTCGCGCCTAGCCGTGCGGAACACAGCGAGAGCGTCGCCAGCACAGGGATGTTTGCCTCCCCCAAACGGAGGAAACGGAATTCGGCACCGCCGAAACCGGAAACCCGCCTGCGTCCCTCCGCGTCCCGCTTGCCAGGCGGCGCAGAGCTGGCGGATCGACGAAGGATGCGGACCGGAGGCTCGCGAGGAGCGAACAGGACCGGCATCGGGTGCGGAAACGCACGGTGATCGAACGCCCCCGAGGGTAGACCGCCCTGTGGGCGGGTGCAACAACCACCCCCCGCGTGGCGCACGTTCCGCCCGCCACGTGACCGGGGCTTTACTGAGCCGCAACCTGAACACCCGTCAGGTCCACGCCCAGCTCGGCGACGTCGAACCCTTCAACGTCGCATTCCGGCGGCAATATTCCCGTCGTGGTGAGGGCGAGCACAGTGGGACCGGCGCCGGAGATCGTCGCCGCCACGCCGTGAGCACGGAGTGTGCGTACCAATTCGGAGCTCGCGGGGTACGCGCTGGCCCGGTACTCCTGGTGCAGCCGGTCTTCCGTGGCCGCCAGCAGCAGCTGGGGTCTGGTCGTCATGGCGAGCACCGAAAGCGCTGTGCGGCCCGCGCTGTGCGCCGCGTCGGCGTGCGGAACGTGCTGCGGCAGCAGGCCGCGCGTGGCGTCCGTGGACGACTTCAGCGCCGGGATCGCCACCACAGGACGGATCTTGGTGCTGGGCTCCACTCGTTCGGCGTGGAAGCGCCCGTTGTCGCACCACGCCACCACGAGCCCGCCGAGCAGGCTGGCGGCCGCGTTGTCCGCGTGGCCCTCGAACTCGGCCGCGAGCTGCAAAGCCTCGTCGTCGAGCGCGACGCCCGCCAGCGCGTAACCCAGCGCCACGCCGGACACCACGGCGGCGGCCGAGGAACCGAGCCCGCGTGCGTGCGGGATCTTGTTGAAGCAGCGCAGGTGCAGGCCCGGCGGGCGCACGTCGAAGTGCGCGCACGCGCGGCGGATCGCCCGCACCACGAGGTGCGTCTCGTCGGTGGGGACGTCGGCGACCCCGCCGGCGCCGGCGTCGACCACCTCGACCTTGAGGCCGTCTTCGATCACCTGCAGCTCGACGACATCGCGGCGCGCCAGGGCCAGGCCCAGCGCGTCGAACCCCGGGCCGAGGTTGGCCGTCGAACCCGGCACCACGGCCCGGAACGACGCGCCCGCCGACCGGCCCGAGGAGCTCGTCACCGCAGGTCCAGGGCCGCTGCGACCGCCGTGGGATCGACGGCGAGGGGCTCGACCTCGACGTTGCCCTCGAGCGCGGTCGCGGGGTCCTTGAGGCCGTGGCCGGTGACCGTGCACACGACCGTGCTGCCCTTCGGCAGCCGGCCGTCCGCGGCGGTGGCGAGCAGGCCGGCGACGCTGGTGGCCGACGCGGGCTCCACGAACACGCCCTCGCGTCCGGCCAGCAGGCGGTAGGCCTCGAGGATCTTCGCGTCGGTGATCGCCTCGAACAGGCCGTCGGACTCTTCCTTCGCCTTCACCGCGCTCGTCCACGAAGCCGGGCTGCCGATGCGGATCGCCGTCGCGATGGTGTCGGGGTCCGCGACCGGTTCACCCAGCACGAGCGGCGCGGCGCCGGCCGCCTGGAAGCCGAACATCCGCGGGGTGTTCTTCACCACACCGTCTTCGGCGTACTCCGAATACCCGGCCCAGTAGGCGGTGATGTTGCCCGCGTTGCCCACCGGCAGGCAGTGGATGTCGGGCGCCTGGCCGAGCGCGTCACAGACCTCGAACGCCGCGGTCTTCTGGCCCGCGATGCGCACCGGGTTCACGGAGTTCACCAGCGTCACGGGGTAGTCGGCCGAGGTCTTGCGCGCGAGCTCGAGGCAGTCGTCGAAGTTGCCGTCGACCTGCAGGATGCGCGCGCCGTGCAGCACGGCCTGGGCGAGCTTGCCCATCGCGATCTTGCCCTGCGGCACGAGCACCGCGCAGGTGAGCCCGGCGCGCGCCGCGTAGGCGGCCGCCGAGGCCGACGTGTTGCCCGTCGACGCGCAGATCACGGCCTTGAGCCCGCTCGCCAGCGCGTGGGTGATGGCCACGGTCATGCCGCGGTCCTTGAACGAGCCGGTGGGGTTCGCGCCCTCCACCTTGAGGTACACCGTGCAGCCCGTGAGCTCCGACAGGTGCGCGGCGGGCAGCAGCGGGGTGTTGCCCTCGCCGAGCGTCACCACCTGCGCGCCGTCCGGCACGGGGACGCGATCGCGGTACGCCTCGATGATTCCCGGCCAGGCAGTCAATCCGGCTGCATTCACTGGTCTTCACCCTCCACCCGCATCACGCTGACGACTTGGTGCACCACATCGAGTTTCGCGATCTCGTCCACAGTGGACTGCAGCGCCGCGTCGGGCGCCAGGTGGGTGACCACCACGAGGCTCGCCGTGTCGTTGGCGTCGCGCTGGCGCACGGCCGCGATGCTCACGCCGTGGCCCGCGAACGCCTGCGCCACCTGCGCGAGCACGCCCGCGCGGTCGGCGACGTCGAGGCTCACGTGGTAGCGCGTGGGCGTCTGGCCCATCGGCCGCATGGGCAGCGCGGCGTGCGCCGACTCGCGCGGGCCGCGGCCGCCGATCACGCGGTTGCGGGCCACGGCGACGAGGTCGCCCAGCACCGCGCTCGCCGTGGGGGCCCCGCCGGCGCCCTGGCCGTAGAACATCAGCTCGCCCGCCGCGTCGGCTTCCACGTAGACGGCGTTGAACGCGCCGCTGACCCCCGCGAGCTGGTGGCTGCGCGGGATCATCACCGGGTGCACGCGCGCCGACACGGACTCGGCGCCGTCGTCGGCCGTCACGCGCTCGCAGATCGCCAGCAGCTTCACCGTGCGGCCCAGCACGCGCGCGGCGACCAGGTCGGCCGCGGTGACGTCGGCGATGCCCTCGCGGTGCACGTCCTTCGCCGTCACGCGCGTGTGGAACGCGAGCGAGGCGAGGATCGCGGCCTTGGACGCGGCGTCGTAACCGTCGACGTCGGCCGTCGGGTCGGCCTCGGCGTACCCGAGGCGGCCGGCCTCGTCGAGCGTCTCGGCGTAGCCCGCGCCCGTGGTGTCCATGGCGGAGAGGATGTAGTTGGTGGTGCCGTTGACGATGCCCATCACGCGCGTGATGCGGTCGCCGGCCAGCGATTCGCGCAGCGGGCGCAGCAGCGGGATGGCGCCGGCCACGGCGGCCTCGAAGTACAGATCGACACCCGCGGCGTCGGAGGCCTCGAACAGGTCCGCCGAGTGCTCGGCGAGCAGCGCCTTGTTGGCCGTGACCACGGCCTTGCCGGCGCCCAGCGCCGAGAGCAGCCAGCCGCGGACCGGCTCGATGCCGCCGACCAGCTCCACGACCACGTCGACGTCTTCGCGGACGACGAGCGCGGCCGCGTCGTCGGTCACCAGCTCCTGCGGCAGCTCGGGGTGCTTGTCGGGGCGGCGCACGGCGATACCCGCCAGCTCCACCGCGGCCCCGGCGCGCGCCGCCAGTTCGTCCGCCTGCTCGGTGAGCAGCCGGACGACCTCGCTGCCGACGGTGCCGCAGCCGAGGAGGGCGACCCTGATCGCTCGTCCGTCCGATGGAGACACTGTGGACACTTCTCAAACCTCCAGGCGCAGCATGTCGTCCGTCGTCTCCCGCCGCAGCAGCACGCGGGCGCTGCCGTTGCGCACGGCCACCACCGCCGGGCGCGGCTGCCGGTTGTACCCACTCGCCATCGAGTAGCAGTAGGCACCGGTCGCCGCGACGGCCAGCAGGTCGCCGGGAGCAAGAGTGTCGGGTAGCCAGCAGTCTCGGACGACGATGTCGCCGGATTCACAGTGTTTTCCCACGACTCGGGACAGAGTGGCGAGCACGGGCTCGTCACCTTCGCTCGCGGAGCGGGAAACCACCCGGCAGTCGTACACGGCATCGTAGAGCGCCGTGCGGATGTTGTCGCTCATGCCGCCGTCGACGCTCACGTAGCGGCGGGTGCTGTTGTCACCCAGCGCGACGTCCTTGATGGTGCCGACCTCGTACAGCGTGATGGTGCCCGGGCCGGCGATCGCGCGGCCCGGCTCCCCCGCGATGCGCGGCACCGGCAGGTCGGCGTACGCGCACTCCTTGCGCACGATCTCGCGGATCTGCGTGATCATCTGCGCGGGCGGCGGCGGGTTGTCCTTCTCGGTGTAGGCGATGCCGAAGCCACCGCCGAGGTCCACGAGGTCGAGCTGGTCGAGCAGCTCACGGCCGTGCTCCTTGGCCAGGTCGCCCAGCAGCCCGACGACGCGGCGCGCGGCGACCTCGAAGCCGTCGGCGTCGAAGATCTGCGAGCCGATGTGGCTGTGCAGGCCCACGAGCTTGAGCGACGGCGCGTTGAGCACCCGGCGCACGGCCTCGGCCGCGTCGCCGGAAGCCAGCGAGAAGCCGAACTTCTGGTCCTCGTGGGCGGTGGCGATGAACTCGTGCGTGTGGGCCTCGACGCCGACCGTCACGCGCACGAGCACCGCCTGCACGACCTCGCGGCGCGCGGCGATCTCGGCGAGGCGGGCGATCTCGTAGTACGAGTCGACCACCACGGTGCCGACGCCGGCCTCGACCGCCGCGTCGAGCTCCGCGATCGACTTGTTGTTGCCGTGGAAGGTGATCCGCTCGGCCGGGAAGTTCGCGCGCTGCGCCACGGCGAGCTCGCCGCCGCTGCACACGTCGAGGCTCAGGCCCTGCTCGGCCACCCAGCGGGCGATCTCGATGGACAGGAACGCCTTCGACGCGTAGTGCACCAGCGCCGGGTCGTCGAACGCCTCGGCGTAGTCGGCGCATCGGGACTTGAAGTCGGCCTCGTCGACCACGAACAGCGGCGTGCCGTAGGTCTCGGCGAGGTCGCGCACGTCCATGCCGGCGATGCGCACGATGCCGTCGCCGGCGCGATAAGTGTTGCGCGGCCACACTTTCGCGGGCAGCTTGTCGAGTTCCTCTGCGCTCGCGGGCGGGAACCCGGAGGCGTCGGCATGGGGGTAGACGTCGGCGTGGCGGGGGCCCGCGGGGTGCGCCATTTCTTACATCCGTTCCGGAGCTGAGACACCGAGCAAAAACAGGCCGTTCGCCAGCACCTGGCGGGCGGCCTCGCACAGGGCGAGCCGGGCGAACGTGAGAGGGGTGGCCTCTTCGTCGCCCTGCGGCAGCACCCGGCCCACCGTGTAGAACTTGTGGTACGCGCCGGCCAGCTCCTCGAGGTAGCGGGCGATGCGGTGCGGTTCCCGCATCTCGGCGGCGCGGCGGACGGTGGCGGGGAACTCGCCGATGGTGCGGATCAGGTCACCCTCGGCGGGCAGGGTCAGGAGTCCGAAATCGACGTCCGCCGCGTCCTTTTCGGACCGCAGGCCGAGATCGGCGGCGTTGCGCTGCAAGGAAGACAGCCGGGCGTGCGCGTACTGCACGTAGTAGACCGGGTTGTCGTTGCTGTGCTTGCGCAGCAGGTCGAGGTCGACGTCCAAAGTGGAGTCGACGGAGTAGCGGATGAGCTCGTAGCGCGCCGGGTCGACGCCCACGGCCTCCACGAGGTCCTCCATCGTGATCACGGTGCCCGCGCGCTTGGACATGCGCACCGGCTTGCCGTCGCTCACGAGGTTCACCATCTGGCCGATGAGGACCTCGACGGTGTCCGGGTCGTCGCCGAACGCGGCCGCGGCGGCCTTCAGGCGCGCGATGTAGCCGTGGTGGTCGGCGCCGAGCATGTAGATGCACAGGTCGAAGCCGCGGTTGCGCTTGTCCTTGAAGTAGGCGAGGTCGCCGGCGATGTAGGCCGGGTTGCCGTCCTTCTTGATGACGACGCGGTCCTTGTCGTCGCCGTACTCGCTGGACTTGAGCCACCAGGCGCCGTCGGCGAGGTAGAGGTTGCCCGAGTCCTTGAGCTGCTGCACGGCGGCGGCGACGGCGCCGGACTCGTGCAGCGAGTTCTCGTGGAAGTACACGTCGAAGTCGGTGCCGAACTCGTGCAGGCTCTGGCGGATCTCGGTGAACATCAGCTCGATGCCGACGCTGCGGAACGTCTCGTGCCGCTCGGCCTCGGGCTTCGACAGCGCGCTGGGCTCCTGCTTGAGGACCTCGGCGGCGATGTCGTTGATGTAGCCGCCGGCGTAGCCGTCCTCGGGAGCGGGCTCGCCCTTGGCGGCGGCGATCAGGGACCGGACGAACCGGTCGATCTGGGCGCCGGCGTCGTTGAAGTAGTACTCGCGCGTGACGTCGCCGCCCTGCGCGGCCAGGACGCGACCCAGCGCGTCGCCGACCGCCGCCCAGCGCGTGCCGCCGAGGTGGATCGGGCCGGTCGGGTTGGCGGAGACGAACTCGAGGTTGATCTTCCGGCCGGTGAGCGTGTCACCGCGGCCGTAGGCCTCCCCCGCGGCGAGCACCTGGCGCACGACCTCGCCCTGCGCGTCGGCGGCGAGGCGGAAGTTGAGGAACCCCGGGCCGGCGACCTCGGCCGCGTCCACGCCGTCGGCGGCCGCCACGACCTCCGCCAGCGCCTCGGCGAACTCGCGCGGCTTCAGCCCGGCCTTCTTGGCCACCTGGAGCGCGAGGTTCGTCGCGTAGTCGCCGTGGTCGGGGTTGCGCGGGCGTTCGATGGTCACCTGCTCCGGCAGCACGGCGGCGTCGACGCCTCGGGCGTCGAGCACCTGCACGGCGGAGGCGCGGACCAGGTCGGCGAGAGCGGCGGGAGTCACTCGCTGAATTCTAGGTGTGCCCAGGTCGGACGCTTACGCCGGTCCGACCTGCGGTTGTCGCACATCACCCTGAAGTGATCGTGAGAGGCGTTCACGGTGATCAGACGTCCGGTCTCTACACTGGCCGACGGGCAGGGTCCGTCCGGATCCCTCCATCATCTCACGAGGAGATCGCGGCAAACCATGGCGAAAGGGACAACCAGTAAGAAGGGGACGTCCGCCGGCGGAGCGCGCGGCAAGTCCGCGAACGCGGTGAAGGCCGCGCGTGGCAAGTCCGTCGTGGGTAAGAAGGGCACTCCGTGGGGCACCATCGTCGGTGTCGTCGTGGTGGTGGCCCTCCTGGCCAGCGTCGTCACCTACTACATGGTGAAATCCGCTCCGCAGCGCGACCAGAAGTCCCGCGAGGAGGCGGCCTCGTCGTTCGCGCCGACGGCCAGCGACCCCGACCCGTCCAAGAAGATCCCGGGCGTCATCACCGCGACCTACACCGGTTCGGTGCACGTGCTGCCCACCGAGCGCGTGGCGTACGACCACAGCCCGCCCTTCGGCGGCCCGCACGACGGCAACTGGGCGGCCTGCAACGGCGTCGTCTACCCGACCGCGGTGCGCACCGAGAACATGGTCCACACGCTCGAGCACGGCGCCGTCTGGATCGCCTACAACCCGGACCTCGTCAAGGGTGACCAGGTGGACCTGCTGGCCGCGCGAGTCAAGGGCAAGACCTACATCTCGATGTCGCCCTACCCCGGCCTGGACAAGCCGATCTCGCTGCAGTCGTGGGGCCACCAGCTCAAGCTGGACAAGGCCGACGACCCGCGCATCGACGAGTTCATCGCCGCGCTGCGGACGAACCCCAACGGCGTGTACCCCGAGATCGGCGCCTCGTGCGACGCGCTCGGCCCGGGCCAGTTCGACCCGAGCAACCCGCCGCCGTTCGACCCGAGCAAGCCCGGCCCCGACGCGAAGCCGATGAACTACGGCGGCAGCTCCGGTGCCGTGCCGGAGGGCGGCATGCCGGGCACTCCCGGCCAGCCCAGCGCTCCGGTGACGGCGCCGTCGGCTCCGGCAGGACAGTGATCTCGCGGTGAGCACCGAAGCCGACCTCGAACCGGATGTCGACGAGCCCGGCGAGCGCCCCACGTGGTCGCGCTGGGTCGTCATCGGCGGGTCGATGCTCGCCGTGCTGCTCATCGGCGTGGCGATCGGCGTGTTCGCCGCGCGGCTCACCGACGGCAGCGACGCCGCGCCGGCGACCCCCGGCGCGGGTTCGGTCGAGGTCGGCTTCGCGCAGGACATGTCGACGCACCACCTGCAGGCCGTGACCATGGCCAACTGGGCCCGCGACCACAGCACGGACCCCGAGGTGCGGCAGCTCGCGTTCGACATCGAGTCGTCGCAGACCGAGCAGGTCGGGCGCATGAAGGGCTGGCTCATGCTGTGGGACCAGCCCGAGCAGGCGCCCGGCGCGTACATGACGTGGATGACCGAGCCGATGGGCCACGCGGGCATGCAGATGCCCACCAGTTCGCCGGCCAACGGCGCCCCGATGCCGGGCATGGCCACCGACGCGGAGATCGCCAAGCTGCGTTCGCTGACCGGCCGCGCGATGGACGTCGACTTCCTTCAGCTCATGCTGCGCCACCACCAGGGCGGCACGGCGATGGCGGAGTACGCGCAGGACCACTCGAACCTGCCGGCGCTGAAGGCGTTGTGCCGCAGCATCCTCGTGTCGCAGGGCGCGGAGATCAACCAGATGAAGCTGATGTTGCAGGCGCGCGGGGCGGCTCCGCTTCCGGCGTCCTGAGGTATTTCTTGCCGGGGGCCGCTCCTTCTTGGGGCGGCCCCCTTTTTTCAGCGCTTGTCCCAGTCGGCGAACCGGACGCGCGGGATCTCCTTTACGTCGCCGACGGTGCCCCACTCGTCGCCGCCGAGGCGCGCCAGCGGCCGCAGCCGGCCGATCACGGGGTGGTCGCCGTCGAGCACGTCCTCGGCCACCGCGACGTGCACGACCCGGCCGAACACCACCGTCGACGTGCCGAACCCGACCGTGCTGTGCAGCTCGCACTCGAACGCCACCGGCGACTGCGCCACCCGCGGCGGCTTGACCTTCGTGCTGGGCTCGCGCGTGAGACCCGTGGCGTCGAACTCGCTGTGGTCGGGCGGGAAGTCGGTGCCCGTGTCGTTGATCTTCTCGAAGAGGTGCTCCGGCGCGAGGTTCACCACGAACTGCCCGGTGGCCTCGACGTTGCGCAACGTGTCCTTCCGCCCCACCGACGTGAACTGCAGCACCGGCGGCGCGGCCGAGGCCACCGTGAAGAACGAGTGCGGCGCCAGGTTGTCCACGCCGCTCGCCGAGGTGCTCGACACCCACGCGATCGGCCGCGGCACCACGGTCGCGGTCAGCAGGCGGTAGAAGGCGAACGGGGCGACGTCGGCGGGATCGAAGTCCTTGCGCATGCCCTTTGGTCTACCAGGTGGCCACGGTGGACGAGGTGCGCACCTCATCCACCGCTACCGGCTCCTGTGCAGAGGAAGAAGACGTCAGGACTGCTTCCCCACGACGTTCCACTCGCCCGGTTCGGCCAGCGCCAGGACATGGGCCAGACCGGCGTCGTCGAAGGCGGGGCGGAACGTGTCGATGCCCTCGGAGAAGTGGGCCCAGCCCTGGATGTGGGCGGGCAGGACGGTTTTCGCGCCGAGCACCGCGGCCACGGCGGCGGCGCGTTCGGAGGTGAGCGTCAGGGGGCGGCCGTCGAACTTCGCCGCGACGCGGGCGGCGCCGGCGAAGAGGACCGCGACGTCGATGGGCCCCACCTTGCTCGCGATCTCGGCCGCCACGCGGACGGAGGCGTTGTCGCCGCTGAGGTACACCGTCGGCAGGCCGGTGCCCGAGAGCACGAAGCCGATCACCTGGGAGTTGATGTGGCCGGTGTCGTCGCGGTCGCCGTCGGCGGGACCGTGTTCGGCCGGAACGGCCTGCACGGTCAGGTCGCCGCCGCCGTCGCCGCGGGGGATGGTGATCGTCTCCCAGGCCTCGAGGCCCTTGGCGGTGGCGCCGAGCAGCTTCGCGGAGTTGGCGCCGGTCAGGAGCGTCTTGGCGGCCAGGGCGTATTCCTTGCCCCTGACGTCCAGGTTGTCGGGGTGGGCGGCGTGGCTCACGAGCACGACGTCGACGTCGCCGAGCCCGGCTTCGTCGACCGCCGGGCCCTCGAGCTTGGTCAAGTAGGCGCGCGGACCCGGTTCGTCGAACGTCGGGTCCATCACGAACCGCAGGCCCGCGATGTCCACGACGGTGGTCGGCCCCCCGATCACGCCGATCCCGAATTCCTGCCGCTGCGAACTGATGCGCTCACTCACGAGCATTCCCCTTGGTGGTCTGTTCGGCAGGCGCGCTCATTCCCGCCTGCTTATCTGTTGCGCCGCTTGAAGATTGCCTCGAACGCGGGGAACCGGCCACCGGTGAACGGGTCAGATCCCGCCGGATTCGGCTCAGCGCCAAGGCAGGCGTACGCCCATCCCGGGTCAAACCGGGCTACCAGGACAGTTCCTGGCACCGGCGCGCGCACTGCGGTCCTTCGACCTGCAGCGTCGCGTGGTTGATGGAGTACCGGGCGGACAGGAGGTCCTGCGCCTTGGTGAGCACGGTGGACTGCTCGGCCTCGTCGCTCATCGTGAGGTGGGCCGAGGCGACCTCCATGCCGGAGGTGAGGGTCCAGACGTGCAGGTCGTGGACGTCGGAGACGCCCGGCAGGGCCGCGAGCTCCGTGCTGATCGCGCCGACGTCGACGGTGTTCGGGGCGTGCTGGAACAGGATGCGCAGCGCGCGCCGGGCCAGGGTCCACGTGCGGGGCAGCACGAACAGGCCGATGGCGACACCGATGATCGGGTCGGCGTAGCGCCAGCCCGTGGTGAGGGTGATCGCGCCGCTGATCAGCACACCGACGGAGCCGATCAGGTCGGCGAGCACCTCGAGGTACGCGCCGCGGACGTTGAGGCTTTCGCGCGCGCCCGAGCGCAGCACGAAGAACGACACGATGTTGGCGACCAGGCCGGCTCCCGCGGCCAGCATCACCGGCAAGCCCGCCACCTCGGGCGGGTCGGTGATGCGGCCGATGGCCTCCACCAGCACGTATCCCGCGACGCCGAACAACAGCACCGCGTTGCCCAGCGCGGCCAGCACCTCGGCGCGGTACATGCCGAACGTGCGGCTGAGCGTCGGCCCGCTGCGGCGCGCCAGGACGATCGCGGTGAGCGCCATGCCGACGCCCAGGACGTCGGTGAACATGTGGGCGGCGTCGGAGATCAGGGCCAGCGAGCCCGTGGTGAAGCCCACCACGAACTCGAGCACCATGAAGCCCGCGCCGATGACGAGGGCGATCAGCAACGCGCGCAGGTAGCGACCGGACGCGCTCGCCGGGGCGGCGGTGTGCCCATGTCCGTGTCCGTGGCCCATGACTCCGCCTCCCATCGTTTCCGCAGGTCACCACCGGTGCAGGGCCCGTCGCAAGGTCCCCTTGGCAATATATAGTCGCATGCGCATATGTGCAATACAGGTAAGCCTAAGTGCACTGTAATCGGGCACACAGGCCGATACCCATCCCCCGGATGAGCACTCCCGCCTGGTGGGATCAGCGCACCAGGCGGAAGAACCCGCGCACCTGCTCGACGAGCGACTCCGGCTCCTCCATTGCGGCGAAGTGGCCGCCGTGCAACAGCTCTTCAAACCAGCGCAGATCGGTGAACCGCAACTCGGCCTCGCGGCGCGAGGGCCGCGTGATCTCCTTGGGGTACAACGAGATCCCCGAAGGCGCGGTGATCTTGTTCCGGAACCCCGTGCCGAAGCTCTCCCAGTACAGCCGCGCCGACGACGTGGCCGAGGCCGTGAACCAGTACACGGAGATCGCGTCGAGGATCTGCCGGCGGGTCAGCGCGTCTTCCGGGTGGCCGTTGTTGTCGGTCCACGCCCAGAACTTCTCGGCAATCCAGGCGGCCTGACCGGCGGGCGAGTCGGTGAGGCCATAGCCGAGCGTCTGCGGACGGGTGGACTGCTGCCCGGAGTAGCCGCGCCCGGTGCGGCCGAACTCCTGCGCCGCGGCGAGCGCGGCCTGCTCCTCGGGCGTCGGGTCGTCGAACTGCCCCAGCGGCGCGGCCGCCATGTTCACGTGGACGCCCGCCACCCGCTCCGGCGCGACCTCGCCGAGCGCTCCGGTCACGGCCGAGCCCCAGTCGCCGCCCTGCGCGCCGTAGCGCTCGTAGCCCAGCGAAACCATCAGGCTGTCCCACGCCCGCGCGGTCCGCTCCACACCCCACCCGGCCTTCGCCGGCTTGTCGCTCCACCCGTACCCGGGCAGCGACGGTGCGACCACGTGGAACGCGTCCGCCGGGTCTCCCCCATGGGCGCGCGGGTCGGTGAGCGGGCCCAGCACGTCGAGGAACTCGAGCACCGAGCCGGGCCACCCGTGCGTGATCACCAGCGGGAACGCGTCCGGCTCGGGTGAGCGCACGTGCAGGAAGTGGATCCCGAGCCCGTCGACGGTGTCGCGGAACTGCGGGAACTCGTTCAGCCTCTCGGCGAAGCCGAAGTCATAGTCCTCAGCCCAGGTGCGGCACAGCTCCTGCGCGTAGGCCAGCGGCAAACCCTGGGACCAGTCGTCCACCGTCTCGGCCTCGGGCCACCGCGTGCGGCGCAACCGTTCCCGCAGGTCCGCGATGTCGGCCTCGGTCACGTGGGCCTCGAACGGTTCCGCTGCCACCCTTGCTCCCTCCGTCAGCAAGATCAACGCTAGCAGTGTCGGCCCCGAAGGTGACCCCCTGCGGAACACCGGGCGAACCGGGGTGCGCTAAGCTGACGTCGTCGCGCAGCGATGCGCCCTTGTAGCTCAGGGGATAGAGCACTGCCCTCCGGAGGCAGGTGTCGCAGGTTCGAATCCTGCCAAGGGCACATTCTTCACGTAAACGAATCGGCGGTTCTCACTCGCGAGTGAGAACCGCCGATTTCGTTGTGGCGTCATTGTGGCCGGCTCGGCTCAGCTGCCGCTGATCAGTTCTTCCGGGAACGTGCCCACGAGGGTGTCGGTGAGGTTGCCGATCGTCGAGAGGGCTTGCGACATGCCCGGGATCGGGTCCTGGTTGCCGCCGAGGCCGGGGACGACGTTGCTGCTGCGCTGAAGCAGCGCGATGGCCGGGACGGCGGCTTGCACGACCGTGGCGTTGACCGCCCGTGCCGCCAGGCTCGGGGTGGGGTTCGGCGGCGTGGGGACGGGCGAAGCGGCACCGGGCGCGCTTTCGCGGACCGCGGTGCCGGCCCCGACGTACTTGTCCGCGAAGTCGAGCATGCGCGCATTGCTGTCCGGCGCGCTCTTCTCCAGCTGGAGGTCGTGGGCGGTGTTCGGGACGACGTCGGCGAGGACTGTCGCGTCAGGACCGTAGAAGGGGCGCTCGAAGTCGGCCAGGGCCGCGGAATCCGAGCAGCTCGGGCCGAGCAGACCGCAGATGAACGGGTCATGCTGTCCGACGACCGTGTAGACGGGGATGTTCAGCGTGCGGTCGACGTTGAGGACGTTGTAGCCGGCCAACGTCGCCAGCTCGACGAGATTGCCGGTTTCCTTGAGCTGCTCGTCCTTCGCGACCACACCCGGGTCGGTCGAGGTCGCGTTGCCCAGGTAGAAGCCGCGGCGGGTGTCGGGGTAGCTCGTCAGGTACGCGGGGTCGAGGCCGGCGCCGGAGAACTTCGGGTCGAGTGACGAGGGGTAATCGTCGGCGATGATCTTCGTGACGACGTTGGTGTAGTTGAGCGAGTGCGCGATGCCGGTCGGCATGATGGCGTCGACGTCCTTGTACAGGCCCGCTTCCGTCATCGTGAGGATGCCGCCCAGGCTGTGCCCGACCTCGATCACCTTGTCGAAGCGGGTGCCGAGCTTGCCGGCGCGCAGGGCGGTGATGACCTGGTGGACGGTGCTGACGTCGGCATAGAAGTTGTCGAACGCGCTCAACGGGTGGGTGGACTGGCCGTCACCGAGGCGGTCGATGTTCATCGTCGCGTAGCCGCGCCGGTTGGCCGCCCGCACGTAGGAGTAGGTGTCCGGCTCATACGGCAGGTCCCAGTAGTACCGCGCGTAGGACCAGCCGTGAACGAGGATTTGCACAGTGGTGGCGCCGGGCGGGACGCACAGCGTGCCGGCGATGGTGGCCGGCTGACCGGCCGCGGTCACCGCAACCGTGACGTTCTTGCAGTCTGTGTCTGGGTTTTCCGCTGCCGAGCCGGGCGTCACGACGCTTCCGGTGGCCACGAGAAGGGCGGCCAGCACGGTCGCTGCGCGCCGGCGCCGTAGTGAATTACAGTTCTTTACGACGGGCATGGTTGACCTCTTTGTCATCCTGAACCATGGACTTCTGCACAAGAAACCCTCTGAAGAGCATGAAAGTGGAGGGTTTTGGGAGGTGCGGCTAGCTAGTGAACTGTCATTCACTAGCTAGCGGACAGTACCACGCTCGAGCCCGGGCGCGATTCACGTGATCGGGTTGTTCTGCCCGGCAAAGCAAGAGTGACGCTCGCCCTGCGGCGGCTTGGGGCGCGCGTGTGCGAGGTACGATCGGAAAGTCAGCCGTGGAGGGAGGTACCGGTGAAAGAGGCGCAACGGCCTCGGCGCGATCCCGCGCGCAAAGCCCGGATCCTGACCGCGGCCGCGGAGCTGATCTCGCGCAACGGTTACCACACCGTGGGCATGGCCGAGATCGGGCAGGCCGCGGGGATCGTGGGATCGGGCATCTACCGGCACTTCGACAGCAAGTCGGCGATCCTCGCCGAGCTGCTGGAGCAGGTGATGGACCAGCTGTCCACCGCCGCTTCGTCCATCGTGGACGAAGCAGGCGACGACCGGCGCGCGGTGAGCGAGCTGATCGGCAACCACGTGCGCATCGCCATCCACGACCGCCGGATCCTCCAGGTGTACCACCGCGAAGCGCGCAACCTGCCGGAGAACGAACTCCGGCGCCTGCGCCGCGCCCAGCGCCACTACATCGAGGAGTGGGTCGGCGCGGTCGCCCCACTGCGCACCGACCTGGCCGACGGCGAGATCCGCGTCCTGGTCCACGCGGCGATCGGCAGCATCCAGTCCATTTTGTTCTTCAACTCCGGCCTGCCGGTACCGCAACTGGCCGCGTTGCTGGTCGGCGCGGCACACGCCTGTCTCGGCATCGACGCGGCCTCGCCCGCGGTCGTCGTCGAGGCGGGCGACGCGGGCGAGGAATGGCCGGACGAGCAGGGCGCCTGAGCTACGCGGGTGGGCGTTCGCGCTCGCGGAACTCTGTCAGGCCGGCGCGGATTTCCGGGGAGTGCACGTAGGCCGCGAAGGTCTCGTACTCCAGGTCGAGGGCTTCGGCGGTGGGCAGGTCGCGGGCGGCGTTGGCGACGCGTTTGACTTCGGCCAGGGCGAGGGCGCTGTGGGTGGTGAAGCGGCGGGCGAGGGCGAACGCCGCGTCGAGCAAACCCTGCGCCGGCACGACTTCCTCGATGAGGCCCCAGGCGTGGAAGCGTTCGGCGGGTTCGAGGCCGCCGGTCAACAGCAGGCGGCGGGCGACGTTGGCCGGGAGCTTGCGTTCGATGCGGACCGCGCCGCCTCCGCCGGGCAGCATGCCGTAGCGGACGTGGCCGTCGCCGAGGAGGGCGCCCTCGGCCGCGACGACGGCGTCCGCGGCGAGGACCAGTTCGAAACCGCCGGCGACGGCGTGACCGTTGACGGCGGCGATGACCGGCAAGGGTGAGTTTTCCCAGCGGCTGAACAGGTTCCCGGCGCGCCGCACGAAAGCCAGCAGGTCCTCCTGGCCGCCGTCCAGCCGGTCGAGCACCTCGGGCAGGTCCGCGCCGACGCAGAACGCGCGCCCGGCACCGGTCACGACGATCGCGCGGCACGCCGAGGCGGCGATGCGGTCGAGCGTGGTCTCGAGGTCAGTCAGGAGTTGCTCGGAAAGGGCGTTGAGGCGGTCCGGGCGGTTGAGGCGCACGAGGGCGATCGAGTCCTGGTAGGTCAGGTCGACCAGAGTCATCAGGGTCCTCCACAAAGGACAGTGAAGCGCCGGAGATCACGAAGGGGCAAGCGGGCTCCTCAGCCGCGCGACCCGTAGAGGCCGGCGTGCCGGCCCCTCAGCTTGTACTTGAGGACCTTGCCGCCGACGGTCTCGGGCAGGGCGTCCTCGAAGACGACCGCCTTGGGGGTCTCGTAGCCGCCGAGCGCGGCGCGGCAGTGCGCGATGAGCGACGTCTCGTCGGCCTCCGCGCCAGGCCGCAGCACGACGACCGCCGTCACGGCTTCGCCCCAGTGTTCGTGCGGCAGACCGATCACGGCGGCCTTCTCGACGGCCGGATGCCGGTGCAGCACTGCCTCCACCCGCAAGCTGGACACGTTCTCACCGCCGGACTTCACGATGTCCTTGAACCGGTCGACCATCACGCGCAGGCCGTCCTCGTCCACCACAGCGCTGTCACCTGAGTGGAACCAGCCGCCGCGGAAGGCCTCGCGGGTCGCGTCCTCGTTGAGGTAGTACCCGGCCGTGACGGTCGGGCTCCGGTACACGGCTTCGCCGGGCACCTGCGGCTGGTCGCGCAGGGAGGTACCGGTCTCGTCGACGACGTCGGAGGCGAGCAGCGGACTCGGCACCCCGACGTAGTTCAACGCGGGAGCCGTGCGTTCATAGACCTCCGGCCACTTCGCCGGCCAGAACCGGTGGCACGCGATCGCCTCGGTCTGCCCGAAGATACCGAGCACGACCAGGCCGGGCGCTTTCCGTTGCAGGGTCTCGTAAACGGCCGGTTCGAGCGCACCCCAGCCGTAGACCAGCACGGTGAGGCTGGAGAGATCGCGACCGGATTTCTCCGCCTCGGCGGTCAACGCGGCGACGAACTGCGGCGAGCCGGCCCACAGCGCGGTCGGCCGCTCCTCGTCGATGGCCAGGGCGACCTGGTCGGGCACCGGCCGGCGGCCGAGGACCAGCGAACCCCCGGCGAGGAACGCCGAGAAGGTGAACACCTGGTCGCCGACGTGGTAGATCATCGGCAGGTAGGTCATCACCTTCACCTCCGTCTCCACGCGGAGCCCGCGCGTCAGCGAGACGGAGAAGTTCAACGCCGCCAGGTGGCTGGCCGAGTGCGAGATCATCGCGCCCTTCGGCATGGCCGTGGTGCCGGAGGTGTAGAGCAGCTGCCAGATGTCGTCGCCGTGGATCTCGACGTCGGGCTCGGTCACCGGCCGGCCGGCGAGGAAGGCGCCGAACGTCGGGCTGCCCGCGACCGCGCCGCCGCCGATGGTGATCGTCGCGGCGACCGGCAGCCCGGCGGTCTCGAAGGCCGCCCGAGCCCGCGGCCACAGTTCGGAGTCGACGATCGCCGCCTCCGGTTCGGCCTGGCCGATCAGGTATTCGAGCACGTCGGTGGCCAGCGCGGGGTTGATCGGCATGGCGACCATCCCGGCCTTCGCGATGCCGATCTTCGCCAGGTACGCCTCGACGGAGTTCTCGCAGAAGAGCGCGACCCGGGCGCCCGGTTCGAGCCCGCGCGCGGCCAGGGCGTGGGCGAGCTGGTTGGCGATCTCGTCGGCCTGCCGGAAGGTGACCGACGCGAACCGCTCCTCGCCGTACGCGCCAGGCCGGCCGGTGATCGCGACCTTGTCGGGGTAGCTCCACGTCAGGCGTTCGAACACGTCGCCGACGGAGGTCCGTTCCCAGCGGTTGACCGCGCGGCGGCCTCGCAACGTCGTGACGTCGATCTTCCCGAACAGGTCCACACCAGCCTCCTTGCCGAATGCCAGACGCCGCACAGCATCCAACTAGATGCGCGCACTGGCAAGACCAAAGTCACTAGCCATTCACATCGTTACCCGATCAGTGCAGCTTGCAAGGAAGCCGCGAGTGAACAACGATGCACTCACCAAATGCGCGTTCAGGAGGCCACCGAAATGCCGATCCCCGTGGGTGTCAACGTCGGCCAGTTCTTCCGCGGGGTGCCGGTGCGGTGGGACGAGCGCGTCCGGGAGATCGAGGACCTCGGCTTCGACGGGATCTGGTTCGCCGAGGCCTACGGCTCGGACGTGTTCACCCCGCTCGCCTGGTGCGCCGCCCGTACGACGCGCGTGCGCCTCGGCACGGCCGTCGCGCAGATCCCCGCCCGCTCCCCCGCGGCCACCGCGATGGCGGCGGCGACCCTCGACCACCTCTCCGGCGGACGCGTGGTCCTCGGCCTCGGCGCCTCCGGCCCGCAGGTGTCCGAGGGCTGGCACGGTGTCGCCTTCCCCCGTCCGCTGGCTCGCACCCGGGAGTACGTCGAGGTCGTCCGCCAGGTCCTGGCCCGCGAAGCCCCGCTCACCTACGACGGGGAGTTCCACCGCCTTCCGCTGCCGTCGGGCACCGGGCTCGGCAAGCCGCTGCGCTCGACGCTGCACCACCGGCGACCGGACCTGCCGATCCAGCTGGGTGCCGAGGGCCCGCGCAACGTCGCGCTCGCGGCCGAGATCGCCGACGGCTGGCACGCGATGTTCTTCTCCCCCGAGGCCGACGCGTTCTACCGGGCCGCGCTCGACGCCGGCTTCTCCCGCCGGCCCGGCGGTCGCCCGGCGCGCTTCGAGGTGATCGCCACGGTGCCGGTCGTCGTGGACGAGGACGTCGAGCGCGCGGCCGACCACGTCCGGCCGGAGCTCGCGCTGTACATCGGCGGCATGGGCGCCCGCGAAGCGAACTTCCACCACGACGTTTTCACCCGCCTGGGTTACGCCGACGTGGCGGCGCGCGTGCAGGAGTTCTACCTCCGCGGCGAGAAGCAGGCCGCCGCGGCCGCGATCCCGACCGCGCTCGTCGAGGAGGTCGCCCTCGTGGGTCCGGTGGGCAAGATCCGCGAGGAGCTGTGCCGGTGGGAGTCCACTGTGGTCGATTCGCTCGCCGTACAGGGACTGCCGGACGACCTCGCGCTCGTGGCCCGCGCCGTGCTCGGCTGACCTCGGCACGGCCACGCGCTCCCGGCTCACCCGCTCGCCTCCGGTTCGACCGGCGGCACTCCCAGGCAGGCGTGCGCCGCACCGCGCAGCAGCTCCGTCAGCCGGTCCGAGGGCAGGCCCGATTGGTGGAACAACACCGACTGCACGCAGCCGATCGCCGAGTGGACCAGCACCCTCGCCTCGCCTTCCGCCAGGCCCGGCCGCAGTGGCCGCACCGCCGCCGCCCAGCCCTCCAGGTACTCGCGCTGGGCCCGCTGCAGCCGGCGCAGGTCCTCGGCCGGGAGGTTGCGCGCCTCCAGGTGGTACACCTGCAGGATCCGCCGCTCCTCCACGGCCACGCGGACGTGGTGGCGCACCAGCTCGGTCACCGCGGTCCGCTCGTCCGGCGTGGTCGCCAGGATCTCGGCGGCCGCCGAGTCCAGCAGGTCCATCACCCGGTACAGCAGCGCGGTCAGAATCGCCGCCTTGCTCGGGAAGTGGCGGTAGACCCCGGTGCTCACGATGCCCGCCGCCGCGCCGATCTCGGCCAGGCCCACCGCGTGGTAGCCGTGTCGCGAGATCAGGTCGGCCGAGACGGCCAGGATCCGCTCCTTGCGGTCCGGGTCACGTCTCGGCGTACGCACATCGTCCACTGTGGACTCAACTCCGCAGGAGGTGTTCCGGGACGTCCGCGAGCCGGCTGCGCAGGTACTCGCCCAGCCCCTTCGCCTGCGGGTCGGGCCGCGTCGCGGAGGCGACGCCCGCACCGAGGATGCCGACGACCACGAGGTTCACCGCGCGCAGGTTGACCAGCTCGTAACGCCGGATGTCGAGCTCCGCGGCCTCCGGGAGCAGTTCGCGCACGCGCTCGACGGTCAGATAACCGCGCAGCCACGCGTACTCCTCGTCGGTGCGGACCCACACCCCGATGTTGGCGTTGCCGCCCTTGTCCCCGGATCGGGCTCCCACGATCGTCCCGAGCGGCAGACGCCGGGTCGGCCCGGCGGGCACCTCGGCCACCACCGGCTCCGCGACCTCAGGAGCGAGCGCCGTCACCGCGCTGTGCGGGATGGTCCGCACGGTCCCGTCGGGCAGCGTGACGCGGTGCTCCACTTCGGACGCGGGGATCAGCGTCGGCCAGTAGACGCCGTACGCGCTTTCCGTGGACGGCGGCGTCGTGGTGTGGAAACCCGGGTAGCCGCCGAGAGCGAGCTCCATGGTGGTGTTGGAGAACGCGCGGCCGACCTTGCGCCGGTCGGGATCCTTCACCGTCACGCGCAGGTGCGCGGTGGCCTCGGCGTTGGTCGCCGCGTCGGAGTGGTCGAACCGCAGCAGCCGCACGTCGAACTCCGCGAACCGCTCCCGTCCGCCCAGTAGCTCGACCAGCTGCTGCTCGGCCCACGCCGCTTTCTCCTCGATGCGGGTGCCGGTCAGCACGAGCGTCATCGTGTTGCGGTACCCGCCCTCGTAGTTGAGCGCCACCTTGAGCCGGTCGGTCGGCGCGCTGCCGCGCACGCCCCGGATGCGCACGCGGTGCTCGCCGTCGGGCACGAGCTCGAGGGTGTCGAAGTGGGCCACGGCGTCCGGCCCGAGGTACGCCGGCTCGGCGATCTCGTACAACAGCTGCGCGGTCACGGTGCCCACGGACACGAGCCCGCCGGTATCGGCGTGCTTGGTGATCACGCTCGAGCCATCGGCGTCGACCTCGGCGATCGGGAAGCCCGGGTACCGGCGGTCGGTGACCTCCTCGAAGAACGCGTAGTTCCCACCCGTGGCCTGGGGCCCGCATTCGATCACGTGGCCGGCGGCCATCGCGCCGGCGATCTTGTCGTGGATGTCCGCGTCGTCGCGGGTCCAGCCGTGCCACCACGCCGCCGGGCCGACCACCACCGACGCGTCGGTGACCCGCCCGGTCACGACCAGGTCCGCGTCCGCCCGCAGGGCTTCGGTGATCCCCCACGCGCCGAGGTAGGCGTTGGCCGAAACCGGGCGCACACCGGCGTCGGCGAGCTTGCGGCCGGTATCGAGGTGCGCGAAGGCGTGGCCGGCCGCCTGCAGCTCGTCGAGCCGGGGCACGAGGTCGTCTCCGTCGACGTACGCGATGCGTGGGTGCAGGCCGAGCCGTTCGGCCAACGCACCGAGTTCGGCCGCCAGCCCGGCGGGGTTGAGGCCGCCGGCATTCGACACGATCCGGATGCCGCGGTCGAGGCAGGTGCCCAGCACGTGCTCGACCTGCGTGAGAAACGTCTTCGCGAACCCCGTCGCCGGGTCCTTCTGCTTGGCCTTCCAGAGGATCAGCATGGTCAGCTCGGCGAGGTAGTCGCCGGTGAGCACGTCGATCGGGCCGCCCTCGACCATCTCGCGGGCGGCCTGCAACCGGTCGCCGTAGAAGCCGGAGCAGTTGCCGATGCGCACGGCGCGGCCGCCGGTCGTGGTCACGATGGTCCTCCCGTATGGCTCAGGGGCGCTCGCCCGGTTCCGGGGCTGCCGGCGAAGGTCTGGGCGACGGACAGCCACTCGGTCGCGACCGGGCCCGCCACCTCGAGATCGGTGTCGTCGCGGTGGCGGCGCTGGGTCACGACGAGGCAGAAGTCGAGCGCGGTCCCGGTGACGCGGTCCGCGGCCTCGGCCGGACCCCACGTCCACACGGCGCCGGACGCGGCCGTGAGCTCGACCCGGATCGGCTCGGCCGGTGCGGGTTTTCCGTTCAGGGCGAAGGAAAACGCGGCAGTCTGCACGCCGAGGTGCGCGATGTGGCGCAGCCGGTCGGTCGGCTCGCGGTCACGGCCCAGCGCGTCGGCGATGTCTTGTCCGTGCGCCCAGGTCTCCATCAGCCGCGCGGTGACCGAGGACAGGGCACTCATGTCCGGGCCGTACCAAGGGAGCCGCGCTTTCGGGTCGAGGTCGCGGAAGGCGGTGACGAACTCGTGGCGCGTCCGGTCGAACCAGGTGCGGACTGCTTCCGCGGGCAGCGTCGCGTGTTCGGCCGCGACCCGGTCGGGGAAATCCATGCCGCCGGCCACGAGAGCGTCGGCGGCGAGCCGGAACGCGGCCGGGTCGACCGCGGCTTGTGTCGCCGTCTTGTCGAAGTACGCGAGGTGCGTGAGCTGGTCGCGGACGGTCCAGCCCACCGCCGGGGTCGGCCGGGAGATCGCGGCATCGTCGAGGTCCGCCACGAGGTCCTGCAGCACCCGGGTCTCGGCGACGAGGTCGTCGAGCACCTGCTGCATCGAAATGGCCACGTCAGCGGCCCTGCCAGACCGGCATGCGCTTTTCCTTGAAGGCCAACGGGCCTTCCTGCGCATCTTCGGACAGGTACACGGGTTCCCAGATCTCCTCGGCCAGGTCGTAGGCCTCGGCCCGGCTGTGGCCGGCCGACAGGTACGCGGTGCGTTTGGCGGCGAGCACGGACAGCGGCGCGTTGGCCGCGATGCGCTCGGCCAACTGCTGCGTGCGTTCGCGCAGGTCGGCCGCCGCGACGACGTCGTTGACCAGGCCGTGCTGCTGCGCCCGCGCGGCGCTGATCGGATCGCCGGTCAGCAGGATCTCCAGCGCGACCCGCGGCGGCACGAGCCAGGACAACGGCGCCGCCCACGGCGAACCGCGGCCGACCTTGACCTCCGACACGGCGAAGCGCGCGTGCTCGGCGGCCACCACGAGATCACACTGCTGGGCGAGCAGGAACCCGCCACCGTAGGCGATCCCGTTGACCGCGGCGATCGTCGGCTTCGGCACGTCGACGTTGCGCCCGAACTGGGGAAGGAAGTCCGGGGGCGGCACGGTCAGCGCGGTCTCGTTCATCTCCTTGAGGTCGCCGCCGGCGCAGAACGCCTTGTCGCCGGCGCCGGTCAGGACGAGGACTTTCGCGTCGTCGTCGGCGTTGAAGCGGTGCACGCCGTCGAACAGTCCTTTTCGGACCGCCTCACTCAACGCGTTGCGCGCCTCGGGGCGGTCGATGGTGAGCCAGGCGACGCCGTTGGTCACCTCGTAGCGCACGGGGGTCATCCGGCCTCCTCTTCGGTGATGACGGCGACGATCTCGCCCGATTCGACGGTCTGTCCCAGCTCGACGGACAGCTCCGCCACGAGCCCGGCGACCGGCGCGCGCACGGAGTGCTCCATCTTCATCGCCTCGAACACCACGATCACCGCGCCGGCCTCGACGTGCTGTCCTTGTTCCGCGACGACCCGGACGACCGTGCCCGGCATCGGCGCCAGCAACGAGCCGGGCGCGGCGTCCGTGCCGGGCTCGGGCAGCCGGGGTCGTTCGGTGAAGGTGGTGGCACCCAGCACGCTGTCGCAGTAGACGGTGTCGCTCACCTGGTGCACGTGGACCGTGCGCCGGATTCCGTTCACGCGCAGATCCACCCGGTCCGGACGCGCGGCGAGGACCGCGAGCCCGTCCACCGGGGAGCCGTCCACCCGCGCGTCGAGTCCCTGGCGGGTGAAGCGGTAGGTGACGTCGACGTCGGTGTCCCCGCGGCGGTACTCGGCGCGCTGCGGGGCGCTCGCGACGTTGCGCCATCCCGTCGGCACGACCCGCTGCACTTCGGCCCGGCCCCGCCGGTCGGCCTGACTCGCGACGGCGGCCGCCAGCGCGTGCACGGTCACCGCCTCCTTGCCGGGCACGCCGATCAGCGCGGCGGGATCGTGGCGCGTGAGGTAACCGGTGTCGGTCGCGCCGGCGGCGAAGTCGGGTTCACGCAGGATCGCCACGAGCAGGTCGCGGTTGGTGACCAGACCGTGGATTTGCGCTTCGGCAAGGGCTCTGGCCAGTTTCCGCACGGCTTCGGCGCGGGTGCGACCGTGCGCGATGACTTTGGCGAGCATGGGGTCGTAGTGCGTGCCGACCACCGAGCCGTCGCGCACCCCGGTGTCGACGCGCACCCCCGGCAGGGCCGGGATCCGGAAGCGGCGGAGCGTTCCGCTGCCCGGCAGGTAATCGGCCGCCGGGTCCTCGGCGTACAGGCGCGCTTCGACCGCGTGGCCGGTGATCTCGGCTTCCGTCGCTTCCACCGGCAGCGGCTCGCCTTCGGCGACGCTCAGCTGCAGAGCGACGAGGTCCAGCCCGGTGATCTCCTCGGTGACCGGGTGTTCCACCTGCAGGCGCGTGTTGACCTCGAGGAAGAAGAACTCCCCGTTCGGCGCCATCACGAACTCGACGGTGCCCGCACCGGTGTACCCGATCGCGGCACCCGCCGCGACCGCCGCGTCGCCGAGCTGCTTGCGCAGCGCCTCGTCCACGGCCGGCGACGGCGCTTCCTCGATGATCTTCTGGTACCTGCGCTGGATCGAGCACTCACGTTCGAAGAGGTGCACGACGGTGCCGTGCGCGTCCCCGAAGATCTGGACCTCGACGTGGCGCGGGTTCTCCACGAACCGTTCCAGGAACACGGTTCCGTTGCCGAACGCCGACGCCGCTTCCCGCCGCGCGCTCGTCACGGCTTCGACGACTTCCGCGGCCTCGCGCACGATCCGCATCCCGCGCCCGCCACCGCCAAAGGCCGCCTTGACCAGCAGCGGGAAGCCGATGTCCTCGGCCATCCCGGTCACGGTCGCGGCATCCACGTCGGCGGTGTCGTCGATGGTGGCACCGGGCAGAACGGGAACGCCGGCCTTCGCCATCAGCTCCTTGGCCGCGATCTTCGACCCCATGGCCTCGATCGCCGCGACCGGCGGCCCGACGAAAACCAGCCCCGCGTCGGCGCAGCGGCGCGCGAAGCCGGCATTCTCGGAAAGGAACCCGTAGCCGGGGTGAATCGCGTCCGCACCCGTGGCCAGCGCGGCTTCGACGATGAGCTCGCCTCGCAGGTAGGTCTCGGCGGAGGACGAGCCGGGCAGGAGCACGGCTTCGTCGGCGGCCTCGACGAACAACGCGTCGGCGTCCGGATCGGAGTGCACCGCGACGGTGGCGATGTCCAGGGCTCGCGCGGAGCGGATCACCCGTTCCGCGATCTCGCCGCGGTTGGCCACGAGCAGCTTCCGGATCGGGCGGGTGCCCGGCGGGGTCCAGCTGGATTTCAAGGTGGTCCTCACATCCGGAAGACGCCGTAGCCACGCTGGCCGGCGACGGTGTTGGAGTGCGCGGCGGACAGCGCGATGCCGAGCACGGTGCGGGTATCGCGGGGGTCGATGAGGCCGTCGTCGTAGAGCCGCGCGGTGACGAAGAAGGCGTGCGACTCCTTCTCGATCTGCGCCTCGATCGCCGCGCGGTTGCGCTCGTCTGCTTCGAGGTCGAACTCCCGCCCGTTGGCCGCCGCCGACTGCTTCGCGACGATGGACATGACGCCGGCCAGCTGCGCGGCACCCATCACCGCCAGCCGGGACCCAGCCCACGCGAACATCAGCCGCGGGTCGTACGCGCGGCCGGACATGCCGTAGTTGCCGGCGCCGAAGGACGCGGCGAGGTTCACCGTGATGTGCGGAACCTTGCTGTTGGCAACGGAGTTGATCATCTTGGAGCCGTCCTTGATGATCCCGCCCTGCTCGTAGTTCTTGCCCACCATGTAACCCGTGGTGTTCTGCAGGAACAGCAGCGGCGTGTCGGTCTGGTTCGCGAGCTGGATGAACTCGCTGGCCTTCTTGGCTTCCTCGCTGAACAACACGCCGCGCGCGTTGGCCAGGATGCCCACCGGGTAGCCGTGCACAGAGGCCCAGCCGGTGACGAGGCTGGTGCCCCACAAGGGTTTGTACTCGCCGAAGCGCGACCCGTCGACCACCCGCGCGATGACCTCACGCGGGTCGAAGGGCACCTTGATGTCCGAAGGCGCGATACCGAGCAGCTCCTCCGGGTCATACAGCGGCTCGTCGGCGGGCAGCGTCGGGCCGGGGCCGAGCTTGCGCCAGGTGAACTCGGCGACGATCTGGCGCCCGATCCGGATGCAGTCGCGCTCGTCGGCCGCGAAGTAGTCGCACAGCCCGGAAACCTTGGCGTGCATGGCCGCGCCGCCGAGCTCCTCGTCGTCGGCGTCCTCACCGGTGGCCATCTTCACCAGCGGCGGGCCGCCGAGGAAAACCTTGGCTTGGCCGTCGACCATCACCGCGTAGTCGCACATGCCGGGCACGTAGGCGCCGCCCGCGGTCGAGTTGCCGAACACCAGCGCGACGGTGGGGATCGCCAGCGACGACAGCTCGGTGAGGTCGTGGAAGATCTTGCCCGCGTGCACGAACAGCTCCGACTGCGTGGGCAAGTCGGCACCGCCCGATTCGACCAGGTTGATCACCGGCAGGCGGTTGATCCGGGCGATCTCCAACGCTCGCAACGTCTTCTTCAGCGAGTACGGGTTCATCGCCCCGCCGCGCACCGTCGGGTCGTGTGCGATCAGCACGCACTCGACCCCGGAGACGACGCCGATCCCGGTCACCACCGAGGCCCCGACCGAGAACTGCGTGCCCCACGCCGCCAGCGACGACAGTTCGAGGAACGACGCGTCGCGGTCGAGCAGCAGCTCGATGCGTTCGCGGACGAGCATCCGGCCGCGGTCGCGGTGGCGCTGCTGGTAGCGCGGCCCGCCGCCGGCGATGGCCGCCTGGATCTGCTCGTCGAGCTCGGCCAGCACCTGTTTCTGGTGCTTCAGGTTGGTCTGGAAGGTCTCGTCCGCGGTGTTCAACGCGGACCGCAACACGGTGGTCATCTCGCGGTGGTCCGTTTCTCTCGGCTCGCTTGTCTCGGGCTCAGTACGAACGGGGCAGCCCGAGGCTGTGCTGGGAGACGTAGTTCAGGACCATCTCCCGGCTCACCGGCGCGACCTGCAGCAGGCGCGCGATGCCCCAGTACGGCAGCAAGCCGTATTCGGTGGCGAACCCGTTGCCGCCGTGCGTCTGGATCGCCGCGTCCACGGCGGCGGCGGCCGCCTCGGCCGCCGCGTATTTGGCCATGTTCGCGGCTTCGCCCGCCGGTTCGCCGTGGTCGTGCTGCCAGGCCGCCTTCGCCGTCATCAGTGCGGCCAGATCGGTCTCGATCTTGGCCTTCGCGAGCGGGTGCGCGATGCCCTGGTGCTGCCCGATCGGCGCGTCCCAGACGGCCCGCGTCGACGCGTAGTCCGCGGCTTGGGCCAGCACGTGGCGGGCGATGCCGACGCACACGGCCGCACCGGTGATGCGCTCCGGGTTGAGCCCGTGGAAGACCTGGTGGAAGCCGTTGCCCTCTTCGCCGACCAGGGCGCTCGCGGGCAGGCGCAGGTCGTCGAAGTGCAGCACGAACTGCTTCTCGGGCAGCTTCGCCGACACCGGCAGCCGCGTCGCGACGAACCCGGGGGTGTCGGTGGGCACGAGGAACAGCGACAGCCGGGCGCGGCCGGTGGTCTCGTCGCGGCCGGTGCGCGTGACGAGCAGGACGGCCTCGGCCTCGTCGACGCCGGAGATGTAGTGCTTGGTGCCGTTGAGGACGAAGTCGTCGCCGTCCCGCACCGCGACGGTCGAGAGCCGGTGGGTGTTGGACCCGGCGTCGGGTTCGGTGATGCCGAAGACGATCTTCGTCTCACCGGAAGCCATGCGCGGCAGCCAGTGCTGTTTCTGCTCGGCGGTGCCGTAGTCGGAGATCATCTCGCCCGAGATGGCGGCGGACACCATGAGCAGCAGCAACGGGCAGCCCGCGGCCGCGGTCTCCTCGCACACCATCGCCAGCTCGGCCAGGCCGGCGCCACCACCGCCGTACTCCTCCGGCAGGTTGATCCCCAGGAACCCGTTGCGGCCCAGCTCGGCCCACAACTCGGCGGTGGGCTCGCCGGCCTCGGCGCGCGGGACGTAATACTCCGGCCCGAACTTCGCGGCGATCGCCCGCACCGTGTCCCGGAGATCCCTGTGTTCCGAGGCCTCCTGAAAGTCCACACCGACTCCTTCGTCCGTCCAGCGCCCTAGTGCATAGTGGTTCACTAGGGCGGCTTTGGCAAGCGAAGACATCGAAGTGCACTTGACCAGCTGGCGATCCAATTCGGTGATGGTCCAGCCTGTTCACCCGCCGTCGAATTCAGTGAATGACGGATAACTTGGGTGCGAAGTGGCTACGTTGGGCTGACCGCCTAGCCGCCGAGGGTTTCGAGCACGGTGCGCGCGACGCCGGTGGCCTTGTCCAGCACCGCGCGGGTGAGCGCAAGCATGTCCTCACCGGACGCGCGGGCCGGGCCGACGCCGGCTTCGAGGGTTTCGAGCATCGCGGTGCGGAGTTCGGTGTTGACGTTCACCTTGCCGACGCCGGCGGCACCGCAGCGACGCAGGTCGGACGGCGGCAGACCGGACGCGCCGTGCAGGACGAGCGGGACGGTGCCGGCCTCGGCACGGACGCGGGCCAGCCGCGGCCAGTCGAGAGCGGGCGCGCCGCGGTAGCGGCCGTGCACGTTGCCGACGCCGCACGCGAGCAGCTGGGCCCCCGAGGCGGCGAGGAACGGCCGGACCTGCGCGGGGTCGGTTTTGCCGGACACCTCGACGGCTTCCGCTCGGTCTTCGTCGCCGGGAACGCTGCCGAGCTCCGCTTCCACGACGACGCCGCGCGGCGCGGCGAAAGCCCCGACCTCGCGGACGAACGCCGCGTTCGCGTCCGGCGGCAGGTGGGAGCCGTCCGCGAGCACGGCGTCGACACCGTGCTCGATCGCCATGCTGATCAACGCCGCGTCCTTCGCGTGGTCGAGCTGCACGCACACCGGGACGGCCGCCGCGTCGGCGATCGCGCGCAGCGTCCGGATGAGGCGCGGCTCGGCGGCCGAGGGCGCCACCAGCAGGATCACGGGCAGGCCCGCCTCTTCCGCCGCGCTGACCACCGCCAGCGCGGTATCCGCCCCGTAGCAGGTGAACGCGGGAATGGCCGCCTGGTCGGCGAGTCGCCGGGCGACCAGGTCGTCGAGTGCCGCTCGCATCGGTCGAAAACTCCACTTCCGGGAGAGAGGTGCCGGGACCGTCCACGAAGGACGGTCCCGGCCGGGTCAGCGTCCGAGGTCTTCGAGATAGGCGTGGACGATGTCGTCGAACGAGAGCTGTTCCAGGCCGAGTTTTTCGGCGCGGGGCGTGTGGAACCGGGCCGGCCAGCTGCCCACGATGGCGCCGACGCCCGCGTCTTCGGTCCAGTCGATGAGGTCGCTCGTGCCGACACCCGCCACTCGGTCGAGTGCCGCGGCCATTTCCTTCGGCGTGGTGGTGAGCGCGGGCAGGTTCATCGCGGTGCGGCTGCCCCAGGTGGGGTCGTCCGCTTCCGCGGCGAGCAGGAGGCCTTCCAGGGTTTTGCGCGGCGACGACAACGCGATCGGCGTGTCCGGCGGCACCGGGCAGGCCGCGCGTTTCCCCGGCCAGCGGTTCGCGGATGATGCCGGACAGGAAGCTCGACGCGGCGGCGTTGGGCTTGCCCGGCCGCACCGACACCGTCATCAGCCGCACGGACCGGCCACGCACGAAGCCCTTGCGCGTGTAGTCGGCCACGAGCTGCTCGCCGATGAACTTCTGCACGCCGTAGCTCGCCTGCAGGCGCGGGAGCGTCGTGTCGTCGACGTCGCCGACCGGGCCGATCGCCGGGTCGCTGCCGAACACGGCCAGCGAGCTGGAGAACACCAGTACCGGCTGCGTTTGGAGACCTCGCGCGTATTCGAGCAACGCACGCGTGCCGTCGAGGTTGGTGCGCATGCCGAGGTCGAAGTCGGCCTCGGCCGCGCCGCTGACCACGCCCGCCAGGTGGAAGATCGCGTCGACCGGGCCGAGCCCGGGCAACGCGGTGGTGAGGTCGCCGCTGACCACGCGCACGCGCGGGTCGGCGACGAGGTCGGCCGGCGGCGGGAAGAGGTCGACGAGAACCAGTTCGCCGAGTTCTTCGGGGGCCGCGCCGCCGAGCGCGATCGGGGCCGCGAGCAGCCGGCGGGCGAGGACGGCGCCCAGGGAACCCGGCGCCGCCGGTGATGACGATGCGGGTGCTCATGCCGTCTCCAGACGTTCGATGACCTCGGCGAGTGCCGTCTCGCCGCCGACATTGCCCGCGAAGACCACGTACGGCAGTCCCTGCGCCGGCCCGGAAGCGGGCTCCCACAGCGAGACGATGCCCGGCAGCAGCGAGCCCCGGATCCAGGCGCGGGTCGATGCCGAGTGACTCCGTGGCGACGTCGGAGGAAGTGATGCCGCCCTTGCCGACCACATAGGACGGTCGGCGCGCGGCGACGGTCGAACCAGGGTGTGGGTGGTGCGCGGCCACGCGAACCGGCCGCCGGGCGCTGTCAGCCGCGGTCGGCGTTCGTGTCGTCGTCGCTGGTCGCACCCGGTCTCCTGGTCGTCGCCGCCGGCGAGGCAGCTGCGTCGTCGGCCGTGGTGGCCGGGCTCGTGGCCTGGCTCTGTACATCCTGTCGGCATGTCGACAGTCCGTCAAGCAACAGTTTTCCGCTAGACTGCTACCGGCCGCCCGCGATCGCACGTGGTGCCGGTTCGAACGGGGAGAGTGGCGTGTCCATCAACATCACGAGCAAGCCGATCAGGACCACGCTGCGCGAGTCGACCGTCGACCTGCTGCGCACGGCGATCTTCGGCGGGGACATTCCCGCGGGGACCCATCTGGCCGAGGTCAGCCTCAGCACTTCGCTGGGGGTGAGCAGGGCAACGCTTCGCGAGGCGCTGCGGCAGCTCCAGCAAGAGGGGCTCGCCGTGCAGGACTCGCGCGGCCGGGTGTCCGTGCGCGAAGTCTCGACCCAAGAGGTGGAAGAGCTCTTCGAAGTCCGCCTCGGCCTGGAAACGATCGCCGCGCGCCGGCTGTGCGAGCTGCCCGACCGGTCCTCGGCCGTCACCGAGCTGACCGAACGCCTCGACCGCCTGCGCCGGCCCGAGTCACTGGCCGCGGACCTCGACGCCGACCTGGAGTTCCACGGCACCATGTGCCGGCTGTCCGGCAACCAGCTGCTGTTGCAGTCGTGGGAAGGCATCAGCAGCCTGGCGCGCATCACCATGCTCGCGGCGGGCCCGGACTCGGCGCGCGCGAACATGGCCTACGAGCGCCACGCCCCCATCGTCGACCTCATCGCCCGCGGCGATTCCGCCGCGTGCAGCGAGTTCCTGGCCGACCACATGGCTTCGGCGCGCGACCGGCTCATCCGGAGCATCTCGACCTCTGCCGCGGACGAAACCGAGGTTCGTTCGTAGCGAGGGAAATCACGACACCTGCCCGTGACGCGCAAAACGGCGCCGCCGGGCGATTTTGCCCCGGCGGCGCCGTTTTCCGAACTGGTCAGCTGTGCGAGATCGTCAGCCCGTAGAAGGCGACGCGAGCGCCCTTCGTCGTGCTGCTCGACGAGGACTGGTTGTACGAACCGGCTTTGAAGTACTGCTTGTACGCCTTGAACGACGACGGAATGCTGTAATGCGTCGTGCTGCCGTTCACGGTGAGGTCGATGGTGTTGCCACCGGAGATCCCGATCGTGTAGGTCCAGGTCTTGCCCACCGCGACGTGGCCGACGGTGTGCAGGGTCTGGCCGCCGTCGGGCGAGTTCTCGGTGCCCAGCACGATGTCGCCGCTGGAGCGGTAGTACAGCTCCAGCAACGGTTTCGTCGACGAGCCGCCGGTGCCGAGGTGGACCTGGCCGACGCACACGTTCGACGTCACCGACACCACGCGCAGCGTGGCGCTGAGCTTGTGCGATCCGCTCAGTGACCAGTCGGCGGCCGAACCGTCGCGGTTCATCTCCCTCAGCTCGGATCGGGCGTAGTTCGAATTGGGGGTGGTGACGCCCTTTTCCGGCGCCCAGAACGTCATCGCGCCGTCGCGCGTGTCGGTGTAGAAATAGCTGTCCTGGAACCCGTTCGGCCCTTGCAGCCGAGACGACGAGATGGTGGTCGGCGAGCCCGGTGAGCCGACCGGCTCCTGGAGCTGCCAGGTCGACAGGTCGAAGTTGCCGCCAGGAGCCACGGACGGGCTGCCCAGCACGGATTGGCCGGTGGCCGGCGCTGCCTCCGCGGACAACGCGGTTGCAGCCACGAAAGCGGGAATCGCCAGCACGACGAGCGCGGCGCGCATGCGCATCGCAGTTTCCTTTCGCACGGTGGGGACCTCTGTGCCATTTATTCAGATATGTGAATTAATGTTGCGGAAACCCGGCGGCGAAAGGAAACGTTAAGGTTGCGGTCGCATCAAGTCAAGGATTGACATGATGCTCGACGTGCTTCGGCGGCCCGTCACCGCGAGGCGACGGACCGCCGAGTTCCGATTACCGGAACGAACTAGAACGCCTTGCCCGCGTCACGGGCGGCGGTCAGGGCCGCGGCGCGGTCCTGGTCCGGGGTGCCGGTGAGGATGGTCGGCTGGAACCGGACCTCGGTGACGTCGGTGACGCCGACGAAGCGCAGCCAGTCCTTCACGTACGTGGAGTGGAAGTCGGCGCCGAACTGGATGGGGACGCCTTCGGAGTAGACGCCGCTGGTGTAGATCGTGGCGGCCTTCTTGCCGTGGACCAGGCCCGAGTAGCCGGCGGCCGGGTCGAAGCCGAAGACCATGCCGGGCTGGGTGATGATGTCGATCCACTGCTTGAAGACGTAGGGCACGCCCGAGTTCCACATGGGAATGCTGAAGACGTAGGCGTCGGCCGAGGTGAACTGGTCGGCGAGCGTCTGGGCCTGCGCCCACACCTCGGCCTGCTCGCCTTCGGGTGCGCCGCCGGCGAACACGGCGAGCTTGGCGCTCGCGCCGGCCGGTCCGAACTGCGGCAGCGAGCCGTCCCAGAGGTCCAGCGTCTTCACGACCGTGCCGGGGTTGGCGTCCTGGTACGACTCCAGGAACGCCGCGGCCAGCGCACCCGAGTCCGACGCGGCACCTCGCGGGCTGGCCGAGATGTGCAGAACGGTTGTCATGACAAGCCTTCCTGATGTGATTGCCCACCGGTTCGGGGCGACGACTGTAACCGGTAAAAGTGCAGATCAACAGTTACAACGCGCCCGGTAGCCTGTCAACGAACGCGGAACGGACGGACAGGAAAGGAGGGCCGATGGAACCGGAATTGCCCCTGCTCGGGCTGAGCGACCATCCGGCCCTCGCGTTCCTCAACACCGCGGCCACCACCGAAAGCGCCGAGCTGATCCCCGACGGAGCGGGTTACCTGCGGTGGCTCGAGCTCACCGGGCTGATCGACGAGCAGGACCGGGGCGCGGTGCTCGACCGGTTCGGTGGCGCCGAGCTCGACACCGCGGCTCTCGAAGCCGTCGAGTTACGTGAACGCCTGCGTCCGGTGGTTCAGGCCTGGGCGGACGGCGATCCCACAGCACCGGACGAGGTGTTCCTGGCCGCGTTGAACGCCACCTTCGCCGAAAGCAGCCTCAGCCGGCAGGTCCACCGGTCCGGCGCCGACCTCGATCTGGAGGACCGGTGGACGTGGACTACGCCCCGGTCCCTCCTCTCACCCGTCGCGGAAGCGGCGGCTGACTTGTTCGTCCACGGCGACCGGTCCCTGGCTCGCAACTGCGAGGGACCCGAGTGCCCGCTGTGGTTCTACGACCGCACCAAAGCGCACCGCCGCCGCTGGTGCTCCATGGCGACGTGCGGGAACCGCGCCAAAGTGCGCGACTTTCGGGCGCGGGCCACGAAAGACGTTTCGTAGCCCCGGATCACCGACGAGCGAACGGTTTTCAGCGCTCGACCGGCGTGATGCGGGTGTTGCGGAGGTGTTCGTAGACGATCGACGTGCGGACGTCGGCCACTTCGGGGCGCGCGGTGAGCTTGTCGATCACGAAGGCGTAGAGGCTGGCGTTGTCGGGGACCGCGACGTGGAGGATGAAGTCCTCGGTGCCGGTCGTGACGTAGAGGCCGAGGATGTCGGGCAGCGTGGTGACCCAGTTGCGGAAGCCTTCGATGACGCGGCGCGACGGCGGGCGCACGCGGACCGCGACGAGGGCCTGGACCGAGCGGCCGATGGCGGGCAGGTTCACGTCGAGGGTCGCGCCCTGGATGATGCCGCGCTGGCGAAGCGCGCGGGTGCGGTCGAGGGCCGTGGTGGGCGAGACGCCGACGGCGGCGGCGACGTCGCGATTGGTCTTCCGGACGTCCGACTGCAGTTCTCGCAGGATGGCCTTATCAAGTTCGTCCACGTCCGCCTCCAGAAAGCCAAATCCGATACTTGTACGGATCGTAGGCGACTCTGCTGGTTGTTCGTCTAGCTTCATGAATCAACCGCAGTACGAACAGGCAGGGAGGTCCGGCTTTGGCCGAGGAAAGTTCGCCGATCGGGTTCGCCCCGGACGAGGTCGATCCGACCGTGTCGACGCGGGCGGCTCGCTTGAAGTGGGTGGTGGTCGTCGACAGCAGTCTGCCGCCGGGGCGCGCGGTGAACGCGGCGGTCTGCGCAGCCGCGGCGACGGCACCGAACATCACGGGGCTGCTCGGCGACGACGCCGTGGATGCCGACGGGCAGGCGCATCCCGGGTTGCCGTGGACGGGGTGTTCGGTGCTGGCCGCCGACGGTCCGACGCTGCGCACCATCCGCGCCAAGGCCGCGGCGTCGCCCGGGTGCTTCGTGGCGGACATGCCGGTGGTGGCGCAGCACACGCTGGTGTACGCCGACTACCTCGCCGGCGTGAAGGAAACCGCCGGCGAGGAGCTCGACTACTACGCGGTGAGCATCGTCGGGCCGCGCAACCGGGTGGGCAAGATCGTCGGGAAGCTGCCGTTGCTCCCCTGATCCGCTAGCGCACAGCCGCCGAGGCGTAGTCCCACAGGCGGTCCGCCGCGACCGGGTCCAGGGCCCAGCGCGCGACGCCCGCCATCGCGTCCACGCCGGCGGCCGCGAGGTGCGCGCCACCGTCGATGGCCGGCGATTCCTGGTTGTCCTCGAAGTATCGGCCGGTCACGCCGTCGAGCAGCGGCGACGCGGCGAGCAGCGTGGGTGTGACGGCGCCCTGTTCGGGGGTCTTGAAGTAGGCCGGGGTGGTCGCGTTGCCGTCGGCGTCGAGGGCGCCGAGCAGGCGCAGGGCCTCGGGAGTGAGGTGGCGCAGGAGGTTCGTGCGGATGACCCCCGGGGCGCACGCGTTGGCGTGGATGCCTTCGCCGGCCCAGTGGCGGCTGATCCCGACGGCGAGCAGCACACTGGCGGTCTTCGACTGCCCGTAGGCGACGAGCGGGTCGTAGGGCCGCTGCTCGAAGTGCGGGTCGGAGAAGGAGAAGTCCGTCAGCAGGTGCGCGCCGGAGCTGAGGACGACGACGCGCGCTCCGCCGCCGGAGCGCAGGGCGTCGCGCAGACCGGTGACGAGCGCGAAGTGGCCCAGGAAGTTGATGCCCAGGTGCATTTCCCAGCCCTCGGCGGTGACCTCGCGCTCGGGCAGCGCCATCACTCCGGCGTTGGCGACCAGCGCGTCGACCGGCCCTTCCCACTGCGCGCAGAACGCGCGCACCGAACCGAGGTCGGCGAGGTCTAGCGCGACGACGTCGACGTGCGGGAACTGTTCGACGAGCTGCTTGGCGTGCGCCGGTGTCCGGGTGGCGATGGTGACGTGCGCGCCGGCCGTGGCGAGCGCGCGGACGGTCTCGGCGCCGAGCCCTGAAGCGCCGCCGGTGACGATCACGCGGCGGCCGGTCAGGTCCACTCCGGCGAGGACCTCGGCGGCCGTGGCTCGCGCACCGAACGGGGTGGTGATGGTGGTCATGGGGTCCTTCGCGGGAAAAGTCCAGTGTGGACAGTGAAAGAGCTCGCTTCCGCGGGGAAGACGGAAGCGAGCCGGTGCGTCAGGACGCGTTGGGCGTGTAGTGGCCCGGCACCATGCGAGTCGACACGCCGAAGCGGTTGAACGCGTTGATCGTGGTGATCGCCGCGATGAGGTGGGCGAGCTCGGTCTCGTCGAACTGCTGCGCCGCCTTCGCGTAGACCTCGTCGGGCACGAAGCCGTCGGTGAGCACGGTGACGGCCTCGGTCAGCTCGATCGCCGCGATCTCGCGCGCGGTGTAGAAGTGCTTCGACTCGGCCCACGCGTCCAGCTGCAGGATGCGTTCGGCCGACTCGCCGGCCGCCAGCGCGTCCTTGCTGTGCATGTCGAGGCAGAACGCGCAGTGGTTCAGCTGCGACGCGCGGATCTTGACCAGGTTCACCAGGCCCTCGTCGAGGTGCTTCTTCGCCGCGGTGTCCAGGCGCAGCATGGCCTTGAACACGTCGGGGGCGAGCTTCATCCAATCCAGGCGCGGGGTGTGCTCGGGCAGGCGTTCAGTCGTCATGAGATCACGCTAAGCGCCGCTGCCCGCGCGCACGTGGTCCAATTCCGGCCGCCGATCGTGGGCCAATCGCCTATGGCGCAGTGCACAGTGGACAGCCCCGCGAACGTCCCTACAGTGGGAAGAACCGACTCCCCTGGAGGATCCCCGTCATGACCGCACCGTCCTGGAAGGACACCGGACCGTGGCTCGTCGCGCTGGACATCGACGGCACACTGATCCACGAGGACGGCTCCCTCAGCGACGCCGTGGTCACCGAGGTCCGCCGGCTCGACGCGGCCGGGCACCACGTCGTGCTCACCACCGGCCGGTCGGCCGTGAGCACCATCCCCGTACTCGACCGCCTGGGCATCACGCCACGGTTTCTGGTCTGCTCCAACGGCGCCGTCACCCTGCGCCGATCCGGATCCGGCTTCCGGCGCCACCACGTAGAGTCGTTCGACGCGGCCGAGGTCCTGCGCGCCATCCGCACGCACCTGCCGAACGCCCGCTTCGCCGTCGAGGACGAGCTGGGCCGCTACCGCTGCACCGAACCGTTCCCCGACGGCACGACCGGCCTCGACGACGCGCAGGCCGCGGTGCCGTTCGAGGCGCTGCTGACCACGAAAGCCACCCGGGTCGTCGCGTTCGCGCCCGGCCACGACATGGACGATTTCCTCGCTCTGGTAGCAAAAATGCACCTGCGGAACGTGAGCTTCGCCCTCGCCTGCACCCCGTGGCTCGACCTCGCCGCCGAAGGTGTGAACAAGGCCGCCGCGGCCGAACGCGTCCGCGCCGAGCTCGCGGTCCCCCGGCACCGCGTGCTCGCCGTCGGCGACGGCCACAACGACATCGAGCTCCTCGCCTGGGCCGCCGAACGCGGGCGCGGGGTCGCGATGGGACAGTCTCCCGCCGAGCTGATCGCCGCCGCGGGCGAGCTCACCGGTACCGTGCTCGAAGACGGCCTCGCGCAGGTACTCGCGACGCTATGACCGCGGCAGCACCGAGCACAACGCCGCCAACGCCCCCGACCACGCGCTGTCCGACGGAGTCGCGTACCCGACGACCAGCCCGTCGCGCCCACTGTCCTCCTGCAAAGACGGGTGCGCGAAATCCCCCAGCCCGTCGAGCGCCAGACCCACCCGCGCACCCGCGGCGATCACCGACCGCTCGGTGCCCGGCGGGAGGTCGAGCACCGCGTGCAACCCGGCCGCGATCCCCGAGACGCGGATGCCCGGCGCGTGCTCCGCGACGGCCGCCACCAGCTGGTCCCGGCGCCGCCGGTAGCGCAGCCGCATCGCCCGCACGTGCCGGTCGTAGTCGCCGGACGTGAGGAACTCGGCGAGCGTCAGCTGGTCGAACGAACCCGGCGCCCAGTCGACGTGGCCCTTCGCGGCGATCACCTCGTGCGTCACCGAACGCGGCAGCACCAGCCACCCGAGCCGCAGCCCCGGCGCCAGCGACTTGCTCGCCGTGCCGAAGTAGCAGACGCGCTCAGGATCGAGGCCCTGCAACGCACCGACGGGCTGGCGGTCGTACCGGAACTCCCCGTCGTAGTCGTCTTCGAGCACCAAACCGCCCGTCGACCGGGCCCAGTCGACCCCGGCCGCACGCCGGTCCGGACGCAACGCACCGCCGGTCGGGTACTGGTGCGCGGGCGTGAGCAGGACCGCGCCGGCGTCGAGCGAACGCAGCCCCTCGGTGCACGTGCCGTCCTCGTCCAGCGGCAGAGCCGGTGTCTCCAGGCCGGTTTCGGTGAGCAGGTCGTAGTACTGCGGCACGCCGTAGGTCTCGACGGCGACGGTCCGGACCCCGCGCGCCCGCAGCACGCTGCCGATCAACCGCAGCCCGTGCACGAACCCCGCGCAGATCACGATGCGCTCGGGCGACGCGTAAACGCCGCGGGCGCGCGCGAGGTAGTCGGCGAGCGCCGTGCGGAGTTCGACGCGGCCGCGCGGGTCGCCGTAGCCGAGAGCTTCGTGCGGCGCGGCCATGATCGCGCGCCGGGACGCCGCGAGCCATTGCGCGCGCGGGAAACTCGCCAGGTCCGGGTTGCCGGGCAGCAGGCTGAACCGCGTGTCCGACGTGCGGATCGGCGTCGGCCGGCGGAGCGCGACGCGGTCGGAGCCGGGCGTCGGCGCGCGGCGGGGCTCCGCCCGGCGGGCGACGCGCGTGCCCGAACCCTGCCGCGCGGTGAGCCAGCCTTCGGCCACGAGCTCGGCGTACGCGTCAGCCACGGTATTGCGCGCGATCGACAGGTCCGCCGCCAGCGTCCGCGACGACGGCAGCTGCGCGCCGGGCACGAGGCGGCCCGTGCGCACGGCTTCGCGCAACGCGTCCATCAGCGACGTCCGCAGGCCATGGTGGCCGCGAAGGTCCAGGTGGTCGAGGTGCAGATCGGCGCCGAGGCCCTCGGCGGAGCGTCTGCCCTCGGGTGAAGTGGCCCGTGTTCCCACCATGGAAATGGACCATACTCCTGACCCAATCGCAACCTAGCGTGGGTTTTGAGCCCAGCGCGCGGGCCACCAATCCGGTTGCCATTTACTACCACTACGGCCCGATATCCCTGAGGAACGCCATGACTTCCCTCGACGTCCGGGAAACCCCCGGACCACCACGCCCCGGCATCAGCACCGGGTTCGCCGTCCTGCTCGCCGTCGTCTGCGGCGTCGCGGTGGCCAACATCTACTACGCCCAGCCGCTACTGGAGGACATCGGCCACGACCTCGGCGTCGGCGCGGCCGGGCTCGGCTTCGTGACGACCGTGACCCAGGTCGGCTACTTCGCCGGCCTGATCCTGCTGGTGCCGCTGGGTGACCTGCTCAACCGCCGCGTGCTGATCCCCGTCGGCTCGGTGATCGCCGCGCTGGCGCTGCTCGGCGTGGCCGTGTCGCCCGGGCCGGTGCTGTTCTTCATCGCCAGCGGCGTGGTCGGCCTCGCGACGGTGGTGCAGCAGGTGATCATCGCCTACTCCGCCGTGCTCGCCAGCCCCGAATCCCGCGGACGCGTGCTCGGCATCGTGACCAGCGGCGTGGTGATCGGCATCCTGCTCGCGCGAACCGTGGCGGGCCTGCTCGCCGACGCGTTCGGCTGGCGCTCGGTGTTCGTCGTCTCCGCGGTGCTGATGCTCGGTGTCGCGGGCCTGCTCGGCCTGCGGCTGCCGCCGGAGCTGCCGGACCGGCCGTCGGTCTCGTACCGCAAGCTGATCACGTCGATCGTCACGCTGACCGCGCGCGAACGCGTGTTCCGCGTGCGCAGCCTCATCACGCTGTTCAT
>NZ_JBFAHL010000012.1:0-314506 GCF_040654155.1 Amycolatopsis sp. NPDC050768 | reverse complement strand
TCGAGGTACATGCCGTCCAGGGAGGTGTTGCCGGCCGCCGGGCCCGCGACGACCAGGTCGCGCACCGGGTCGAGTCGGGCGAAGTAGACCCCTCGGTCGAACACGGGGTAGTGCGTGGCGACCACCACTTCGTCGGCCTCGACGTCACCCTGGGACGTCCGCACGACCCGGCCGCGCAAGTCGAGGCCCAGCGCGCGCGTGTGCTCGAGGACGGTGCCGCCCGCGAGTTCGACCTCGGCGGCGAGCCCGAGCAGCCAACGGCGGGGGTGGAAATGGGCTTGCCCGGCGACGCGTACAGCACCGAGGGCGGGCACGTCCAGCTCGACGTCCTTCACGTACGCCGCCGGGAGCCCGGCCTTCGTGGCCGCGTCGGCTTCCTTCTTGAGCTTGTCGACGGTCCCGTCCTGCGTCGTGTAGACGTAACTGGGCGCGCGGGTGAACGCGCAGTCGATGCCCGCTTCGCCGGCGATCCACTCCAGTGCCGCGGACTGCGCCCCGGCGTAGGTCTTCGCCGCGTCGGCACCGTGGCGTGCCTCGAGCTCGGCGTACTTCAGGCCGTGCTGGGCGCTCACCTTCGCCGTCGTGTGCCCGGACACGCCGCTCGCCACCCGGCCGGCCTCGAGCACGACCACCGACTTCCCGGCCCGCGCCAGCAGCACCGCCGTGGTCAGCCCCGCGATCCCGGCCCCGAGCACGACCACCTCGGCCCATGTGGGCGGCGGCCCAGAGCCGCGTTCGGGCGCGGGCGCGGTGTCGATCCACAACGACAGCGGGGCGGGCAAGTCCGGCATCCCCGGGTGGTTCCCCCGGGGAGTGAGCCCAAACACCGGGCGTTTCACCCCGGCGCGATCCGGTCGCGGTATTACGGGGCGGCGGTCGATGGTGTTCTTGCGAATTTCCGCAAGCGCTGGTTTCGCTCGGCCACGTCTGGGTATTCGGGGTCATCGCTTGGAAAGGAAGTCAGCGATGACCATCACCGGAATCATCAGTGCACTCGTCATCGGTTTGATCATCGGCGTTCTCGGTCGGCTGCTTGCGCCGGGAAAGCAGAAGATTCCGTTGTGGCTCACGATCGTGGTCGGGATCATCGCGGCGTTCGCGGGGACGGCGATCGCGCGTGCGGCCGGATACGCCGACACCGAAGGGTTTGACTGGCTCGAGCTGATCACCCAGCTCGTGCTGGCCGGGCTCGGGGTTTCGCTTGCCGCTGCCGCCTTTGGCCGGAGGCGGAAAGTGCTGCGATGACCCCTGCCCGCCCAGCCCGGTCCAGTTTTCTGGACCGGGCTGGTGCGTGGCGCCGTTACAAGATCGTCCGCGGCGATCAATCCCGGAGCAGTGGTGCCAGCGGGCTGTCGTCGAGCTGTGCCAATATTTCGGCGACGTCGCGGTAGACGGCCACTGCGCCGGCTTCGCGGAGTTCCGCGGCGCTGGTTCCGCCGGAGAGGACTCCGACCGTTCGGACCTCCGCGCGGCGGGCGGACTCGACGTCCCAGACGGCGTCACCGACGAAAATCGACCGTGCAGAACCGGCGCCGGCCGCGTCCAAGGCGACGACGACCGGCTCGGCGTCGGGTTTGGTCGCTTCGACGTCCTTGCCGGCGATGACCGCGGCGACCTCGTCGTCGACGTCGAGGACCTTGCGCAGGATCTCCAGCTCGTCGGGCCCTGCGGACGTGGCGAGCACGACGCGTGCTCCGCGCCCGGCCAGGGTCCGGATCAGCTCGCGGGCACCGGGAAACGGCCGCAGCAGGGCCGAATCACGCAGGTACAGCTCGGAATGCAGGTCCTTCACGCGGGAGCCGAGCTGCTGGGCGTCCGCGTGGCCGAGGAGCCGGACGAGGAGTTTGTCCGAACCCATGCCGATCGCCCGGTGCACGCGCCAGCCGTCCACCGGACGATCCACGGCGTGGAAGGCCCGCAGCCAGGCATGGACGTGCAGGTAGTTCGAATCGACGAGTGTGCCGTCCACGTCGAACAGCACGGCGGTCGGCTCGGGCATGCTGTGTTCCTTTCCGGACTGTTGCGGGGGTAACCGGTCGGCCACGCTTTCGCCAAGGAGGCGCCACCGGCCGAGTGACCGGCGGCGCGTCTCGGCTCGGGCCGCGCCCGCAGCGAGGTTTACCCGCTTCCTTGCCGGCCGAACGACTCTGCACCGCGGAGTGTCAGTCCGAGGCACTACTGGCCGTCAGGTGCCAGGTCATGGTGACTGTCGTGCCGTGGGGTGTCGGCGTGATGGCGACGTCGTCGGTGAGGGCGCGGATGAGGGGCAAGCCGTGACCGTGGCACACGTCGGGGCCGCGTGGTGGCTGCCATCGGCCTTCGTCGGTGACCGTGACGCGGAGACTGCGCTCTTCGTGGTGGGCCCGCAGTTCCACTCCGCCATTCGCGGAGTCTGCGGCGTACGCGTGCTCGACGGCGTTGATCAGGGCTTCGTAGACCGCGAGTTCCACGTCGGTGATCAGCGGCGGCGCCAATCCGCGGGCGTCGGCCCAGCGGGCGACCGCCCGGCGCAGCGTGGCCGCGTGGGGCACCTGCGCGGGCTCGTGGAGATGCAGCGTGGCTGGGGGACGGTACTGCGGGGCGCTCGCCGGGCACATCGCGGCCACTCCTCGACGTCGGCTGGACGTGGTCTGCTTTCTGCGTACCCGCTGGGGCCGAGGCTATGCGTGGTCTTCCGCGGTTCAGCCGGTTTCGTCCGTGACCTGGTGCGGTGCGCCGACGGGTTGGGCTCGGGGAGCCGCGGACTCGCGAACCGCGGCCCACGGGTGAGAAGGCCGTGCAGCAGCCCGTCACCGAGGGCCACGCCGAGCCCCAGTAGCGCGAGTGCGACGAACAGCCGTTCCAGTTGACGGCCGAAGGCGTGCAGCACCTCGTGGTACTCGTGGGACCGTTCCTCCGTGCGCACCGCGACGGCGGCGACGAACACGGCCACGAAACCGTTTCCGTGCACGAGTTCCGCAACCGCGTACGGCAGGAAGCGAGGGCGAGCAGCATGAGGCCGTCGGCGTAGTCGGCCAGCCGGAATCGCGAGGAGGTCGTGCGGAACGTCGCCCATCCCAGCAGTTTCCCGGCGCCGAGTCCCACCAGCACGCCGATGCCGACCGGCAGGACGAGGTCCACCAGGATCCAGCCGGCGTCCGGCTCGGGGGCTGCCCGGCCAGTGCCAGCGCCAGGAGGACGAAGGGCATGGTCAGGCCGGCCTCGATGGTGACCGTGGACCGGATCTCGTTGTGGCGGGCCAGGTCGGCGTCGGCGTCGGCGTCGGGGGAGGGGACGCCGACGTCGCCGGCCAGCACGGGGGTCGGTCGGCGCCAGGACCGCACCCAGCAGGATCGCGACGGCCGGGGTGAGCGCCAACCACCAGCCGAGCGGCGCGACGACGGCGATCATCGCGGGCATCGTGATGCCCAGCAGTCGCCCGGCCGACGCCCAGCGGCGGACTCCGAACGGGCGGTCCACCGAAAGCCCGGCCCCGGCCAGCGACACGAGGATGCCCAGCTGGGCGAACGATTCGACGCCGGTCAGGTGCGCGGCCGGGTCGGCCCACCCGTCGCCGTACGGCGCGGGCAGTGGCAGCAGGCCGAGCCCGATGCCGGCGACCAGCATCACGAGCGGGGTCGAGAACGGCCGGTCGGCGACCACTTCGGCAGCACGGCCGCGGCGAGCGCGAGCAGGCCGGCGACGCCGAAGAGGACGGTCAACATGGACACCGCGACACCTGCTGATCTTCCGGGTCGCCGATTTCGGGGCTTACCCGCCGGACGCGCGGCGCAAACGCGGCCCTCAGCCGGCCACGACGGTGTGGTCCGAGCGCGAAACGAGCTCGCCGATCACCGGGTGGCCGGGCAGCTCGCCCGCGACCAGCAGTCCGCCGGAAGTCTGGGCGTCGGCCAGGAGCAGGGCTTCGGTCTCGGTGGTCCGCGACAGGTCGGCGTGCGGGCGGACCCAGTCGAGGTTGCGCCGGGTGCCGCCGCTGACGTAGCCGTCGCGCAGCGCTTCGCGCGCGCCATCGAGGTAGGGCACGGCCGCCGGGTCGATCCGCGCGGTGACGCCGCTGGCGCGGGCCAGCTTGTGGAGGTGGCCGAGCAGTCCGAACCCGGTGACGTCCGTCGCGCACACGGCGCCCGCGGCCAGTGCGGCGACCGAAGCGTCGCGGTTGAGCGTGATCATCGTGGCGATGGCGTGCTCGAACCGCTCGCCGGTGGCCTTGTGGCGGGAGTTCAGCATGCCGATGCCGAGCGGCTTGGTCAGGGTGAGGGGTACGCCCGCGCGGCCGGAGTCGTTGCGCAGCAACCGGTCCGGGTCCGCCGTCCCGGTGACGGCGAGGCCGTACTGGGGTTCCGGGGAGTCGACGCTGTGGCCGCCCGCGAGGTGGCACCCCGCTTCGCCGCACACGTCGAGCCCGCCGCGCAGGACCTCGGCGGCCAGTTCGAACGGCAGGACGTCGCGCGGCCAGCCCAGCAGGTTCACCGCGACCACGGGAGTACCGCCCATCGCATACACATCGGACAGTGCGTTGGCCGCGGCGATCCGGCCCCAGTCGTACGGGTCGTCGACGACCGGGGTGAAAAAGTCCGTGGTCGCGATGAGCGCCGTCCCACCGGAAATCCGGACAGCCGCGGCGTCGTCACCGGCGTCCAGGCCGACCAGCAGCTCACCGGCCGCGTTCGCGGGCCGGGCGCCGGTGAGACCGCTGACGACGGATTCGAGCTCACCGGGCGGGATCTTGCACGCGCAGCCGCCGCCGTGCGCGTACTGGGTCAGCCGGATGGTCATGGCGCTCATCATGCGCGGGCGCCGCCGTGTTGGCAGGATGGCGGGATGCCCCAGGGAGGCGTTTCCGGCCTGGTGACCGGCACGGTCTTCAAAACCGTTGAGCGGCAGGTCCTGCCGCTGGCGGGTTCGATTCCCGTCCGCCTCCGCCATGGGTGACCCGCGCCGGGCGATCCCGCGCACCGATGCCGTGCTCGCCGAGCCGCGGCTCGCGAAAGCGGCCGGCACGCTCGGGCGTGACCTGGTGAAGTCGCTGGTCGTGGCGGCGCAGCAGCGGGCGAGAGCCGGGGAGATCGGGCCGGGCGACGTCGTCGACGAGGTGTTGGCCCGGCTGCCCACCACCGGGTCTTCGCTGCGTCCCGTACTGAACGCGACCGGCGTTCTCGTGCACACCAACCTCGGCCGCGCGCCGCTGTCCGCCGCCGCGCTCGACGCGGTCGTCGCCGCGGCCGGGACCACCGACGTCGAGTTCGACCTCGGGACCGGCGAGCGTGCGAAACGCGGCCGCGGTGCCCTCGCGGCCCTGGCCGCCGCGGTGCCGGGCGCGGCGGTGCACGTGGTGAACAACAACGCGGCCGCCTTACTGTTGTGCGCGCTGGTTTTGGCGCAGGACATGGAGATCGTGGTCAGCCGCGGCGAGCTGGTCGAGATCGGCGACGGCTTCCGCATCCCCGACCTGCTGGAGTCGACCGGCGCGCGGCTGCGCGAAGTCGGCACGACCAACCGCACCTCCGCCCGCGACTACGCGGCCGCCGTCGGCCCGGGCACGGGGTTCGTGCTGAAAGTCCACCCCTCGAACTACCGCGTTACCGGTTTCACGTCCGAAGCGAGCGTCGCCGAGCTGGCCGGGCTCGGCGTGCCGGTGGTCGCCGACGTTGGGTCCGGGCTGCTGGCCCCGCACCCGTTGCTGCCCGCGGAGCCGGACGTCACGACCGCGCTGGCCGACGGCGCCGCCGTGGTGACCGCTAGCGGTGACAAGCTTCTCGGCGGCCCGCAGGCCGGGCTGCTGTTCGGAGACGCCGTGGTGATCGAACGGCTTCGGCGTCATCCCGCCGCGCGGGCGCTGCGCGTGGACAAGCTCACGCTCGCCGCGCTCGAAGCCACCCTGCGCGGCCCGGAGCCACCGGTGCGTGCGGCACTCGGCGCCGACGTCGGAGAACTCCGGACGCGCGCCGAAACGCTGGCCGCGGCTCTGCGCTCGTCCGGAGTGGACGCCCGGGCCGTGGACTCGGTGGCGGTCGTCGGAGGCGGCGGAGCGCCGGGCGTCGAACTGCCGAGCTCGGCCGTCTCCTTGCCCGTCCGCTACGCGGCGGAGCTGCGGCGGGGTGAGCCTCCGGTGGTCGGCCGGATCGTGCGCGAGAAGTGCCTGCTCGACCTGCGCGCGGTGCGCCCGACCGAGGACGTGATGCTGCGGGAGGCCGTGCGCCGATGCGGGTGATCGCCACGGCCGGGCACGTCGACCACGGGAAGTCCACGCTCATCCGCCGGCTCACCGGCATGGAGCCGGACCGGTGGGCTGAGGAGCGCCGCCGTGGCCTGACGCTGGACCTCGGCTTCGCCTGGACGCGCCTGGCCGGCGAGGAGCTCGCGTTCGTCGACGTTCCCGGGCACCGGCGGTTCGTGCCGAACATGCTGGCCGGGATCGGCCCGGTGCCGGCCGTGCTGTTCGTCGTCGCCGCGGACGAGGGCTGGATGCCGCAGTCGGCGGAACACCTGGCCGCGCTCGACGCGTTCGGGGTCCGCCACGGCCTGCTCGTCGTCACCAAGGCCGACCGCGCGGACCCCGCCGAGGCGACGACGGCGGCGTTGCAGGAAATCGCGCAGACGTCACTCGGCCAGCTGCCCGCCGTCGCTGTCAGCGGGACGACCGGTGCGGGCCTCGACCAGCTGCGCACCCGGCTGGCCGGGCTTGCCGCCGGCCTGCCGCCGCCGGACCCGGGAGCGGACGTCCGGCTCTGGATCGACCGGGCGTTCACGATCAAGGGCGCGGGCACGGTCGTCACCGGCACGCTCGGCGCCGGCACTCTGCGTGTCGGAGACGAGCTGACGCTCGGCGAGACCCACGTCCGTGTGCGCGGCCTGCAGTCCCTCGGCGAAGCGCACGAGAGCGTGTCGGCCGTGGCCCGGGTCGCCGTGAACCTGCGCGGCGTGGCCCGCGATGCGGCGGAGCGGGGCGACGCCCTGCTCACGCCCGGCGCGTGGCGCACCACGGCCGAGCTCGACGTGCGGTTGCGCGGGACGCCCGCGGCCGAGCTGCACCGGCACCTGGTGGCGCACCTCGGCTCCGCGGCCGTGCCCGCCCGGGTCCGCCCCCTCGGCCCGGACACCGCGCGGCTGCTGCTCGCGACGCCGTTGCCGCTGCGCGTGGGCGATCGGGGACTGCTGCGCGACCCCGGGGAACACCGGATCCCGGCCGGGTTCGACGTCCTCGACGTCCGGCCGCCGCCGCTGGCGCGCCGTGGCGCGGCACGAGCGCGGGGTACGGAGCTGGCGGCGCCGGAACCCGGCTGGGATCTGCTGCGCCGCGAAGGGTTCGTGCGCCACGACGACTTCCACGCCCTCGGCCTCCCGGAGGCCGGCGAGCGGCTCGGCGGCTGGCACGCCGACCCGGCGCACCTCGCCCGGCTGCGCGAGGAGGCGCCCGGGGTGGTGGTCGCATGGACGCGCGAGCATCCGAATGCCGCGGGCATGCCCGTCGACGTGCTCCGGCAGCGGCTCGGCCTGCCGGCTGCGGAGCTGGTCCAGGCGATCCTGGCGGACGGCCTGGCCGCGTCCGGCGGACTCGTGCGGAGCCCGGGCGCGGCGTTGAGCGCGGACGTCGAACGCGCGCTCGCCGTGCTCGAGAAGCGCTTCGCCGGGCACCCGTTCCAGGCGCCGGAAGCGGACGAACTGCGCGAGCTCGGCCTGGGCACCCGCGAGCTGGCCGCCGCCGTGCGACTGGGCCGCCTGAGTGCTGTTGCGGACGGCGTGGTGCTTTGCCCGGACGCACCGCGGCGCGCTGGAGAAGCGCTGGCCGCGCTGGGGAAACCGTTCACTGTGTCCGAGGCCCGGCGGGCGCTGGACAGCACCCGCCGCGTGATGATCCCGCTGCTGGAACACCTGGACGCCCTCGGCGTCACCGAACGGCAGGCGGACGGCACCAGACGTGTGGTTGGGGCTGCGAATCCCGCGTACGACGATTAGCGTGCGTGGCATGGGCGTGCGGCAGTGGATCGAAGGCTGGCCGGTGTACCGGCAGCTGACCGGTCCCGACCGCATGGCCCGCGCCGCCGCGGCCAAGTCCGCCGGTTCGGAGACCTGGCACGCCCGCACCGAAGACGCCGACAAGGTCGTCCGGTCGATCTGCCCGTACTGCGCGGTCGGCTGCGGCCAGAAGGTGTACGTCAAGGACGGCGCCGTCACCCAGATCGAAGGCGACCCGGACTCGCCGATCTCGCGCGGCCGCCTGTGCCCGAAGGGCTCGGCCAGCAAACAGCTCGTGACCAGCCCGAGCCGCGTCACCGAGGTCCTCTACCGCCGTCCGTACGGCACGGAGTGGGAGCGCCTGCCGCTGGACGAGGCGATGGACATGATCGCCGACCGCGTGCTGAAGACTCGCGCCGACACGTGGCAGGACGTCGACGAGCAGGGCCGCAAGCTCAACCGCACGCTCGGCTTCGCCAGCCTCGGCGGCGCGACGCTGGACAACGAAGAGAACTACCTGATGAAGAAGCTCTACACCGCGCTCGGCGCGATCCAGATCGAAAACCAGGCGCGTATTTGACACTCCGCCACGGTTCCCGGTCTGGGGACCTCCTTCGGTCGTGGGGGCGCCACGACGTTCCAGCAAGACCTCGCCAACGCCGACTGCATCGTCATCCAAGGCTCGAACATGGCCGAGTGCCACCCGGTCGGGTTCCAGTGGGTGATGGAGGCGAAGGCCCGCGGCGCGAAGATCATCCACATCGACCCGCGGTTCACGCGCACCAGCGCGGTCTCGCACGTCCACGCGGCGCTGCGGGCCGGGTCGGACATCGCGTTCCTCGGCGGGCTGATCAAGTACGTGCTGGACCACGACCTCGACTTCCGGGAATACGTGCTCGCCTACACCAACGCGGCCGCGATCCTGCGTGAGGACTTCGCCGACACCGAGGACCTCGACGGTCTCTTCTCCGGTTTCGACCCCGAGAAGCGCCGGTACGACATGACGACGTGGGCCTACGAGGGCGCCCCGACGGTGCCGGCGGCCGGGTCGACTGATCCGGAGCAGCCCGGCGAGCCCGGTTCGGAGCCCCACCACAGCGGGAAGGGCCATCAGCGCACCGCCCGCGCCGACTCGTACGGCAGCGGCGGCGCGGCGGTGGGCGCCAAGCCCAAGACGGACGAGACGCTGCGGCACCCGCGGTGCGTCTACCAGGTCCTCAAGCGGCACTTCGCCCGCTACACACCCGAAGCCGTCGCCGACATCTGCGGGATCCCGGTCGCGCAGTTCACCGAGATCGCGGAGGCGGTCACCGCGAACTCCGGGCGCGAACGCACCACGGCGTGGGTGTACTCGGTCGGGTGGACGCAGCACAGCGTCGGCGCGCAGTACATCCGCACGGCGTCGATCCTGCAGACGCTGCTGGGCAACATCGGCCGGCCCGGCGGCGGCATCCTCGCGTTGCGCGGGCACGCCAGCATCCAGGGCTCCACCGACATCCCGACGCTGTTCAACCTGCTGCCCGGTTATATCCCGATGCCGCACGCGCACCAGCACCAGACCCTCGGCGAGTTCGTCGAGGCGGATGCGGGCCAGACCGGCTTCTGGGGCAACATGCACGCCTACACCGTCAGCCTGCTGAAGGCCTACTGGGGTGACCACGCCCAGCCGCACAACGACTTCGCGTTCGGTCACCTGCCGCGGCTGACCGGCGACCACGGCACGTACGCAACGGTGCAGCAGCAGATCGAGGGGGAGTGCAAGGGCTACTTCCTGGTCGGCGAGAACCCGGCGGTCGGCTCGGCCAACGGGAAGTTCCAGCGCCTCGGCATGGCCAACCTCGACTGGCTGGTCGTGCGGGACCTGCAGATGATCGAGAGCGCGACGTTCTGGAAGGACGGCCCGGAGATCGAGACCGGCGAGCTGAAATCGGAGGAGATCGGCACAGAGGTCTTCTTCCTGCCCGCCGCCGCGCACACCGAGAAAGACGGCAGCTTCACCAACACCCAGCGCCTGTTGCAGTGGCACCACAAGGCCGTGGAGCCGCCCGGCGAGGCCCGCAGCGACCTGTGGTTCTACTACCACCTGGGCCGACTGATCCGGGAACGCGTGGGCGACGACCCGCGTGACGCGGCGATCCGCGACCTCACCTGGAGCTACCCGACCGAGGGTCCGACGGCCGACCCGAGTGCGGAATCGGTGCTCGCGGAGATCAACGGCCACGGTCCCGGCGGCCCGCTGTCGGCCTACACCGAGCTGAAGGACGACGGCTCGACCTCCTGTGGCTGCTGGATCTACTGCGGAGTCCGCGCCGACGGACACAACCACGCGGCGAACCGGCAGCCGGGGTCCGAACAGGACTGGGTGGCGAACGGCTGGGCCTGGGCGTGGCCCGCGAACAGGCGGATCCTCTACAACCGCGCCTCGGCGGACCCGGACGGAAAGCCTTGGAGCGAACGGAAAAAGCTGCTCTCCTGGGACGCCGAGCACGGCAGGTGGACCGGCCCCGACGTCCCGGACTTCGAGCCCACCAAGGCACCGGACTACGTCCCGCCCGAAGGGGCGAAGGCACAGGCGGCGCTCAGTGGCAGCGATGCGTTCATCATGCAGACCGACGGCAAGGCCTGGCTCTACGTGCCCGCGGGGCTGGTCGACGGTCCGCTCCCGACGCACTACGAGCCGTTCGAGAGCCCGGTCGACAACGCCCTGTACAGCCGGCAGGAGTCGCCGACGCGCCAGACGCTGGACAGCCCGTCGAACCCGTACAACCCGGCGCGCAGTTCGGTGTACCCGTACGTGTTCACGACCTACCGGCTCACCGAGCACCACACGGCCGGCGGCATGAGCCGGACGCTGTCGCACCTGGCGGAGCTGCAGCCGGAGTTCTTCTGCGAGGTTTCCCCGGCGCTCGCGGCCGAACGCGGCCTGGAGAACGGCGGCTGGGCGACCATCGTCTCCGCGCGCACGGCGATCGAAGCCCGCGTGCTCGTGACCGATCGGATCAAGCCGCTCAAGGTCCGGGGCCGGACCATCCACCAGATCGGGCTGCCCTACCACTGGGGTCCCAACGGCCTCTCGCGCGGCGACGCGGCCAACGACCTGCTCTCGATCGTCTTGGACCCGAACGTGTACATCCAGGAGGCCAAGGCGGCCACCTGCGACATCCGCCCGGGACGGCGGCCGCGCGGGCCGTCCCTCCTGGACTTCGTGGCCGACTACCGGAGGCGAGCCGATGGCTGAGTACGGTACCCAGCCCCGCATGGGGTTCTTCACCGACACGTCCGTGTGCATCGGCTGCAAGGCGTGCGAGGTCGCCTGCAAGGAGTGGAACGGCGTCCCGGAGTCCGGTGGGCTGGACCTGCTCGGGATGTCGTATGACAACACCGGCGACCTGGGCTCGAACACCTGGCGGCACGTCGCGTTCATCGAGCAGCCCGCGGTGGACCTGGGGATGCCGACGGTCGGCGCGCCTCGACAGCTTGAGCAGGAGCCCGGTGTGCGCTGGCTGATGTCCAGCGACGTCTGCAAGCACTGCACCCACGCCGCGTGCCTCGACGTCTGCCCGACGGGCGCGTTGTTCCGCACCGAGTTCGACACGGTCGTGGTGCAGCAGGACATCTGCAACGGCTGCGGCTACTGCGTGCCCGCTTGTCCGTACGGTGTCATCGAAAAACGCGAGAGCGACGGCCGCGCGTTCAAGTGCACCCTCTGCTACGACCGGCTCGGCGCCGGCCTGGAACCCGCGTGCGCCAAGGCCTGCCCGACCGACTCCATCCAGTTCGGGGAGCTGGCCGAGCTCCGCTCGCAGGCCGCGTCGCGAGTCGACGCGCTGCACGCGGACGGGGTGCCGGAAGCCCGCCTCTACGGCCACGATCCGGACGACGGCGTCGGCGGCGACGGCGCGTTTTTCCTGCTGCTGGACGAACCCGAGGTCTACGGCTTCCCACCCGACCCCGTCGTGACGACCCGCGATCTGCCGGCGATGTGGAAACGCGCCGCGACGACCGCGGCCGGGGTGGCCGCCGCGCTGGTCGTGTCGTTCCTGGGCCGGCGCCGATGAGCCCCCGCCGCGAACGCGCCATGGTCGAACCCGTCGAGTTCCGCTCGTATTACGGTCGCCCGATCCTGAAGGAACCGGCCTGGAAGCAGCCGGACGTGCCGCTGTACCTGTTCCTCGGCGGCGCCGCCGGGGCCTCGGCGTCGATGGCCGCGCTGGCCGACCTCACCGGCCGCCCGGCACTGGCCCGGGTGGGCCGGCTGGTCGCCTCGGGCGGCTCTCTCGCGAGCGTCGCGGCGCTGGTCCACGACCTGGGCAAGCCGACGCGGTTCCTGAACATGCTGCGCGTGCTCAAGCCGACCTCGCCGCTGTCGGTGGGGTCGTGGATCCTCTCCCCGTTCTCCGGGCTCGCGGCCGTGGCGGCCTTCTCGGGGGTGACCGGCATCCTGCCGCGCGTCGGCCGCCTCGCCGGGGCGGGCGCGGGCGTACTCGGCCCGGCGATGTGCACCTACACGGCCGTGCTGCTGGCCGACACGGCGACCCCGTCGTGGCACGAGGCCCGCGGCACGCTGCCGATCCTGTTCGCGGGCAGCGCGGTGACCAGTGGCGCCGGGGCGGCGCTGATTTCGGTGCCTCCGGCGGAGAACGGCCCGGTCGTGCGCGCGGGCCTCGCCGCGGCCGCGGCGGAGTTGCTCGCCGAGCACCACCTGGAGACCGGACTGGGCCTGGTCTCGGAGCCGTACCGCACGGGCCGCGCGGGAAAGCTGCTCAAAGCGGCCAAGTCGCTCACCGCCGCCGGCGCCGTGCTGTCGCTGGCCGCGCGCCGCAGCCGTGTTGCGGGTGTGGCCGCCGGGACGGCTTACCTGGCGTCCGGGCTGTGCACGCGGTTCGGGGTGTACGCGGCCGGAGTGGAGTCCACAAAGGACCCGAAGTACGTGGTGGTGCCGCAACGGGAACGGCTGGCCCGCCGCGCGGAGAGCTGACGGCAGTCCACCACGAGGCGAAGTGGTGATCAACCCACGTCCGCCGCGGCCCTGGCGAGTTCCAATTCTTCTCGGGACCGGACGGCGAGCACGGGCACGACCCGGCTGGTGCAACGCGGCTCCCCGGAGTCGAAGCCCGTCCGTACCGAGCATCAGGCGACGGACGAGTCCGGCTGAGCCGGGATTCACCGGACTTCGTCGAGTTTTCCGGTGGCCACGTCGAACACGAACCCGCGCACGGACTGCTTCTTGGGGATGAACGGGGAGTTTTCGATGCGGGTGATCGATTGGCGGACGTCGGTGTCCAGGTCGGCGAACGCTTCGGCGGCCCACGCTGGCTTGACGCCGGTGTCGTCCTGAATGGACTTCTTGAACTGGTCGTCGGTGAAGGTGAGCATGCCGCAGTCGGTGTGGTGGATGAGGATGATTTCCTCGGTGCCGAGGAGGCGCTGGCTGATGGCGAGCGAGCGGATTTCGTCCTCGGTGATCACGCCGCCGGCGTTGCGGATCACGTGCGCTTCGCCTTCGTTGAGGCCGAGGATGCTGTAGACGTTGATGCGCGCGTCCATACACGCCACCACTGCGACGTGTTTGGCCGGTGGCAAGGGGAGCGGGCCGGAGAACTGCTCGGCGTAGCGGGCGTTGTTGGCCAGGAGTTCGTCGGTGACGGACATGGGGAGTCCCCTTCCGAAGTGGGTGTCCCGCCGAGTGGACTGCCCCGGCCGTTTGTGCGCAACGGGGTCCAGTCAGTGGAAACTCAGGTTCGTCGCCCGATACCGAACGTGAACCCGCTCGCCCTCGGGTCTTCGCCGGTCGGCTGTGGCGTGCCTTCGCGCGGGCCGGCGAGGAACTCGCCAAGGGTTTCGGCGGGGGAGCAATCGAATTCGGACTCGCGCGCATCGTGTCCAGGAGGACGGCCGCAGGACGGTGTTGAACAGACCCGGGGTTACAGGCACAAGGCGTAGCCGGCGGCGGGCCGCGCTCGAGCTCCGCCCGATCCGGGTGTCTTCGGGGCGAATCCGCGGTTCAGCTCAGCAGCCGCCGGTCCCGCACAGGCCGGGCGTCGCGAGCCGCGGAGGTGCCGACGATCATGACCGACCTGTTTCCCCGAACCACGGCGACGTTCGTCGTCACCACCACCACTCGCAAGTCGGCCGCGGGCGGCGACCTCGACTGCGCCGTCGCCGAGCGCCTGTCCGGGCTGCCGGCCGACGAGCTCGCGTTGCGCCCGAGTGTGCTGATCGTCGACCTGACCCGCGTGACCTTCTGCGGCACGCGGGTCCTGCACCTGCTCCTGACGGCTGCGGCCGATGCCCACGCGGCCGGAATCCCATGCGTGTCCTCCGGTATGTCCTTTCCGGACAGTCCACGGCGGATCGCCGGTTCCGTTCGTCTGTTTCACGCGTTTTGTCGCATTCGGAGTAGGCGGCGGACTCACAGCGGAAACACGCCGGTAACACCGCCCGGTTAACTTCCTGCCGCGGGTCGGCGAGACGAGGAGACGTACGGGCGTGGTGGATACGGGAAGCACGGCGTGGTTGCTCGTCAGTGCGGCACTGGTGATGCTGATGACGCCGGGCCTCGCGTTGTTCTACGGCGGGATGGTTCGCGCCCGGAGTGTGTTGAACGTGATGGCGATGACGTTCATCTGTCTCGCGACCGTCGGCCTCGTCTGGGTGGTCTACGGGTATTCGCTCGCGTTCGGCGCCGATTGGTTCGGCGGGCTGCTCGGCGATCTGCGGCTGGCCGGTCTGCGCGGGATCGCGGAGCAGACGATCGGTCCGGCGGGGAACAAGGTGCCGCTGTTCGCGTTCGTCGCCTTCCAGATGATGTTCGCGGTCGTCACGGTGGCGCTGCTGGCCGGCGCGATCGCCGAGCGGGCCCGGTTCTGGACCTGGACGGTGTTTTCCGTCGTGTGGGTCACTCTGGTGTACCTGCCGGTCGCGCACTGGGTCTTCGCGCCCGACGGGTGGATCGCGAGCAAGCTGCACGTGCTGGACTTCGCGGGCGGCACCGTCGTCGAGGTGAATTCCGGTGCCGCCGCGCTGGCGCTGGCGATCGTGCTCGGTCGCCGCCACGGCTGGCCGAGGCAGGCCGCCCGGCCGCACAACCTGCCTTTCGTGATGTTCGGCGCCGGGCTGCTGTGGTTCGGCTGGTTCGGTTTCAACGCCGGCTCCGCGCTGGCGGCGAAGAACTTGGCTGCCACGTCGTTCTTGAACACCACCGTCGCGGGGGCGGTCGCGGTGTTGGGCTGGCTGCTCGTCGAGCAGTTCCGCGACGGGAAACCGACCACCCTCGGCGCCGCGTCCGGTGCGGTGGCCGGGCTGGTGGGGATCACGCCCGGGTGTGCCTACGTCGAACCGCTCGGCGCGATCGCGATCGGCCTGGTGGCGGGGGTGGTGTGTTCGTTCGCGGTGGGACTGAAGTACCGGTTCGGGTTCGACGACGCACTGGACGTGGTCGCGGTGCACGGCGTCGGCGGCTTGATCGGGACGCTGCTGATCGGCTTGTTCGCGACCGTCAGCGTGGATCCACAGGGGGTCAACGGCCTGTTCTACGGCGGCGGACTCGACCAGCTGTGGCGCCAAGCGGCCGGGACGTTCGCGGTACTAGGGTACTCGCTGGTCGTGACCTTCCTGATCGGCTGGGTCATGCACAAGTTCATGGGATTCCGGCTCGACCGCGAGGCTGAGATCGACGGTGTCGACGAGGCCGAGCACGCCGAAGGCGCGTACGAGCTGGCAGTCCAATCCGGACGCCGGGGCAGCGTGCCCGCCGGTGCCGCGGGATCGCACCGGCCGGCACGCGAGGAGACTCGATGAAGCTGCTGACCGCCGTCGTCAAACCGTTCGTGCTCGACGACGTCCGGGAGGCTCTGCAGGGACTCGGCATCGCGGGCATGACGGTCACCGAGGTCCGCGGATACGGCCGGCAGAAAGGCCACACCGAGATCTACCGGGGCGCCGAGTACGCGATCGACTTCATAACGAAGCTCCGCCTGGAAATCCTCCTCGACGACGACCAGGTCGAGGCCGTGCTGCGCACGGTGCGCGAGACCGCCCACACCGGCAAGATCGGCGACGGCAAGATCTGGGTCACCCCGGTGGAAACCGTCGTCCGCGTCCGCACCGGCGAACGCGGATCTGACGCTCTGTAGGCCTGCCCTGCTCCGCAACAGAACCCATTGCCGACACCCCGAGCCGGCTCCCACCCAGGCCGCGTCGGCTCGACACGCGTTGACGTGCTGACCGATCGTCCCTAGGTTCGACCCCATCGCCGACCTCGAGGGAGCGGTCATGGCCATTCCGGTGCCCGATGCGGTAAGGCTCGCGGCGCTGTCGCAGCACTACGGATTCGACTTGACCCAGGCCGAGGTCGGGGAGTTCGTCCCGGCGGTCGAGGGGACGCTGGCGGCGTCGGAGGAGGTCGAGCGGCTCTACCGCAGGTCTGCGCCCGAGGCACCCGTGCGTGAGTTCGCGCTGCCGGCGGACAATCCGCTCAACGCCTGGTCGGTGCGGACCGCGATCAGCCAGACGGCGGAAGGCTCGTTGGCGGGCCGGACGGTCGTGGTGAAGGACAACGTCGCCGTGGCCGGGGTTCCGATGGTCAACGGTTCGGCGTCGATGGACGGCTTCGTGCCGAGGCGGGACGCCACGGTCGTGCGCCGGCTGCTGGCCGCGGGCGCCACCATCTCCGGCAAGTCGACGTGCGAAGACCTGTGTTTCTCCGGGGGCAGTTTCACGTCGTGGCCGGGGCCGGTGCGCAACCCGTGGGACCTCTCGCGCAACGCGGGTGGGTCCTCGAGCGGCAGCGCCGCACTGGTGGCGAGCGGCGGTGTCGACCTGGCGGTGGGCGGGGACCAGGGCGGCTCGGTGCGGATCCCGGCGTCGTTCACCGGCATCGTGGGGCACAAGCCGACGTACGGCTTGGTGCCCTACACCGGCGCCTTCCCGATCGAGCAGACCATCGACCACCTCGGGCCGATGACGCGCACGGTGGGCGACGCGGCGCTGATGCTGAGCGTGCTGGCCGGTGTCGACGGCTACGACTCCCGCCAGCCGACAGTCCTCGATCCGGTCGACTACGTCGCCGCTCTGCGCGAGAGCGCTTCTGGTCTGCGGGTCGGCGTGGTGCGGGAAGGATTCGGTACACCTGTGTCACTGACCGGTGTCGACGACGCGGTCCGGGGCGCGGTGGAGGTGTTGCAGGCGGCCGGGCTGACCGCGGACGAGGTCTCGGTCCCGTGGCACCTCGACGCCATGGCGGTGTGGAACGTGATCGCGACCGAAGGCGCCGCCTACCAGATGATCGACGGCCACGGGTACGGAATGGGCACTTGGGGCCAGTACGACCCCGAGCTGATCGCGCACTACGCCCAGGGCCGGGTCGTGCGCGGTCGCGACCTGTCCAAGACGGTCCAGCTCGTCGGCCTCTCGGGCCGCTACACCTTCGAACTCGGCGGCGGCAAGTACTACGCCATGGCGCGCAACCTCTCGTACGAATTGCGCGACGCCTACGACGCGGCACTGGCCGAGTACGACGTCCTCGTCATGCCGACGCTGCCCTACGTCGCGCGGGAGCTGCCGTCGCCGGACGTGTCTCTTGCCGACTACCTGGACACGGCGCTGTCGATGATCGGCAACACCGCGCCCTTCGACGTGACCGGGCACCCCGCCTGCAGCGTCCCCGCCGGCCTCGTGGACGGCCTGCCCGCCGGCATGATGATCATCGGCAAGCGGTTCGACGACGCCACCGTCCTGCGCGTCGCCCACACCTACGAGCAAGCCGTAGGAGGTTTCCCCGCTCCGGCCGGCGCCGCGGCGCCGGCGACGTCTTGAGGGGCGACTCTGTGTGTTCGGCGTGCTGGCGGTTGCCCACGCTCTCGAGGCGCTTCGCCGGGCGTTGGCATCAGACTGGGCTGTTGAGTCGCGCGGCCTGGCGTGTCCGGGCACTCGATCGACGCCTGGGCCCGGCACGTGCCGGACGCGGTTGCGGTCGAGCGTCGCCAGGCCTTGACCCGGGGTGACGTGCCCGTCGTTCCAGTTGCTCCCGCTGATTCTCAGTACCTCTGGCTGGTACTCGGTTCCTTGACTGCATTCATGGTCGGGCGCACTGTTGGGTATCGGCGACGTCCAGTGTGTGGCGCCGCCGTTGCGGAGGATCTGACGGCTGACCGGACGGACGAGCGGATCGCTGAGGAGCGGGCGGCGCTGCGGCGAGTGGCGGCGTTGGTGGCGAGTGCCGTGCCTCCCGGCGAGGTGTTCGCGGCGGTTGCCGCCGAGATCGGGCGTGTGGTGGGCACGGACGTCATCACGATAAACCGTTACGGTCCGGATCGAATCGCAGTCGCGGTCGGCGTGTGGACACGGACTGCCACGAACTCGCCGCGTCCTGGCACCCGGTTCAGTGTGGATGACTCCGACGTATTGAAGTTGGTGCACGAGACGGCCCAGCCAGCGCGAATCGACCACGTCAACGAACTCGTCGACACGCCCACCACGGGGGCGTGCAAGCAGCTTGGTTCCGTGGTGGGCGTGCCGATCAGCGTCGAGGGCAGGCAGTGGGGTGCCGTAGTCGTTCTGTCGTTGCAACCGCGAACGTTGCCGGACGACATCGAGGAGCGCCTGGTCGGATTCACCGAGCTCGTCGCGACGGCGATCGCGAACACGCAGGCACGGGTCGAACTGCGTCGGTATGCCGACGAGCAAGCCGCGCTGCGCCGTGTGGCAACGCTGGTCGCGAGTGCTGCGACGCCTGAGGACGTGTTCGCTGCGGTCACGGCGGAGGTCGGCGGAGTCTTGGAGGTCGACTTCACGTTTCTGAGCCGATTCGACGCGGCCGATCGTGCGACGATCGTCGGCGCCTGGTGCCAGACCGATGACAGCACTGGGCTGGCCACCGTCGGCACTGGGTACGACCTGGCCGGATCGAACATTCCGACTCTGGTGTCACGAACGGGTCGAACCGCCCGGATCGATGACTACTGGGAGGCCACGGGCGCTGCCACCGACCTGATCCGGAAGCTCGGCATCCGGTCCGCGGCCGGGGCACCGATCAGCGTCGAGGGCCGGCTGTGGGGTTGCATCAGCGTGATGTCCTCGCGCGAGCAGTCACTGCCTGCCGACGCCGAAGGTAGGTTGACCGCGTTCACCAAGCTGGTCGCGACAGCCCTGGCGGATACGCTGGCCCGGTTGGAACTGCGTCAGTACGCCGATGAGCAGGCCGCGCTGCGTCGCGTGGCAACGCTGGTCGCTCGCGCCGCACCGCAGGGCGAGATGTTCACCGCCGTTGCCACCGAGGTCGGGATGTTGCTGGGGGTGGACCTTGCCGTTCTGAGCCGGTACGACCTCGACGGCTCTGCGGCTGTCGTGGGCGGCTGGTTGCGGTCCCGTCCCGACGAGCCCTTCTCCGCACGCGATCGACTCACGTCCGAGGGCCCACTGCACACCAAGGTTTTCCAGACTCACGCGCAGGCGAGAATCGACGATTACACAGTCAAGTCTGCCTCCGGTGCCTCATTCGCACGGATCTCGGGATTGCGCTCGGCGGTCGGTGTCCCAATCAACGTCGAACAACGGGTCTGGGGCGTCATCAGTGTGGCGACCACCGGGACCGAGCGCTTGCCGTCGAACACCGAGAAACGGCTGACCGCGTTCACCGAACTGGTCGGCACCTCGCTGGCCAAAGCCGAGGCACAAGCAGCGTTGCGAGCATCTCGGGCACGGATCGTGACCGCAGCCGACACCGCACGCCGCCGCATTGAGCGTGACTTGCATGACGGCGTCCAGCAGCACTTGGTGTCTCTGGCACTTCTGCTGCGCGAAGCTCAGCTTGCCGCGCCGCCGAACGCCGGCGAACTGGTTCACCAACTCGACGGCGTCGTGGATGGGCTGGGCAGCGTGCTCGACGAGATCCGTGAGATCTCCCGTGGCGTCCACCCGGCTGTTCTGGCGGAGGGCGGGCTGCTGCCGGCTTTGAAGTCGTTGGCCCGGCGCGCGGCTCTGCCGGTCCATCTGGATATCCGCACGCAGGCGCGGTTCCCGGAACCGGTTGAGATCGCCGCCTACTACATCGTCGCCGAAGCACTCGCCAATACGGCCAAGCACGCGAACGCGACCGTGATCGACATCTTGCTCACCTCTGATGACGGCACACTGCGGCTCACAGTCCAGGACGACGGCCAGGGCGGAGCAGACCCCTCCCGAGGTTCAGGGCTGGTAGGCCTCACCGACCGAGTCGAAGCGTTGGGCGGCCATCTGTGGCTGCACAGTCCGCAGGGCGCCGGCACAACAGTCCGGCTCGCTATACCGCTTCCCTGACCCTGCGACACGGACCGGCACCGGCCATCGGGATCGATACCTCGAGGATCACGGGCCGAACGAGTACCAGGCGTCGGCGTTGCCGGCCAAGACCCGCGCCCGTTCGCCGTCGGTCAGGGCTGCCAGCAGCCGCTGCCCGCCGGGGCCGTGGTCGTGGGGGTGGTCGCTCGCGTACATCAGCATGGTGCCCGCGTCGAAGAGGTCGAGCGCCTGCCTGACCTGGAGCGGGTCCTGCGGCAGGTGGGCCGGCGCAGTGGTGAGCCGCAGGTGCCGCTGCGCGACCTCCGAAGGTTTGCCGGTCAGCCAGGGCACTTCGCGCCAGACGCCCTTCCAGTCCTTGTCGAACCGCCACAGCAGGGCCGGCAGCCACGAGAACCCGCATTCCAGCAAGGTCACCCGCAGCTCGGGCAGGTCGGCGAAGGCGCCTTGGGTGATCAGGCTGGTGATCTGCGCCTGCACGAGGATCTGCGAGTTGGCGAGGTAGTCCTCGAGGTAGGTGTGGGTGAGCCCGCTCGGGGTCGGCGCCTGGCCGATCCGTCCCCACGCGTGCAGGCCGACGACGAGACCGTGTTCGGCGGCGGCGCGAAGCAGCGGGCGGTGGCGGGTGTTGCCCCACGGTGCGTCGGTGCGTACCGGGAGCAGCACCTGCACGATCTGCGGATGGCTGCCGAGGCGTTCGATCTCGGCGACCGCGGCCGCGGGGTCGAGTGTGGGCACGACCATGCTCGCCCGCAGCCGGTCGTCGCGGCTCAACCACTTCTCGACGAGCCAGTCGTTGACCGCGCGGGTGAGAGCGGCCTCGTAGTACGGGTTGCGATTGCAGTGGAACGACGTGGTGCAGTTCAGCACGGCGAGCCTGAGCGACTCCGGGTCCAGCACCGCGGAGCGCACCTGCTCGACCTCGGTCGCGGGCAGGAGACCCGCGGCTCGTGCGGCGGGTGTGGCACTGGTGGGTGCGAGTGGCGGGTACGCCCCGCCCTGCGACGGCGACAGCGACTGCCCACCGTCCACGAGGTACTCGCGCCAGTACTCGTCGAGGAACGGGGCCAGCTCGGCCAGCGACGCCGGTGCGCAGTGCACGTCGGTGTCGACGGCGCCGGTGCCGATCGCGGTCTCCAGGGACGACACAGCCGACACGCTCATCGCGTGCCCTCCGTGGCTCGCGCCGGCAGCCCGTACAGCCGGCAGGCGTTGGCCCCCATGATCTGTTCCCGCGCGTCGGACGGGAACAGCCTTGGCGCCAGCCGCGGGGAGTCGAAGTCCCAGTGCGGGTAGTCCGAGGCGAACATGATCCGATCGGTCATCCCGACGTGCTCCAGTGCGGTGGTGAGGTGGCGTGGGTCGTCCGGCTCTTCGATGGGCTGTGTGGTGAACCAGAGGTGCTCGCGGAGGTACTCCGAAGGCGGCTTGCGCAGGTGTGGCACGTCGGTGCGCAGCCGCGGCCACGCCTCGTCGAGCGCCCACATCAGCGGCGCGGCCCAGACGATCCCGCCTTCCACGCAGATCACCTGCAGCGACGGGAACTCCTCGAACACGCCTTCGCACAGCAGGTTCGTGACCAGCGCCGCCATCACGTTGCCGTTCCAGACGTGCTCTTCGAGGTAGAACGACGGCCACCCGGCGCCGCGGTGCTGCTCGATCCCGCCGGTGTGCGCCGCGACCGGGAGGCCCGCGTCCACCGCGGCGCGGTAGATCGGCCAGTAACGGCGTGAGCCGAACCCGGTCTCGCCACCGGTGGGCAGGAGCACCTGCACGAACCGCGGGTCGTCGGCGCGCCGCGCGATTTCCTCGGCGGCGAGGTCGGGGGACTCGGTGGGGATCGCGATCGAGCTGCGCAAGCGCGGTTCGGGCGTGAGCCACTCCTCGGCCAGCCAGCCGTTGAGCGCGCCGCAGAGGGCCGCGGAGTACCGCGGTTCCTCGGCGCCGAAAGTGTGTCCTTGCAAGGGGATCAGGACTCCGTGGTCGATGCCGAACTCGTCGAGCAGTTGCGCCTGCGTCGTACCCAGGTCGCTGCCGGGGATGCCGCCCGCCTCGGGCCACGAGTCGAGCCGGAAGCCGGCGTTGCGCACGCGCGGGTAGAACTCGGGCGGGTTCGGCACCCTGCCGCCGAACATCTCCCAGCGTTCCCGGTGCGCGCCGCTCAACCGTGCCCGGATGTCCGCGGCCGGTGCGCTCGGGTGGATGTCGGTGTCGACGATCGTGTACCCGGCCCGCGCGGCCGCGGTGCCCGGCGACGACGCACCGGTGGGCAGCGTGCTTGTCATGACGCACCTCCGACTGTGCCCGGCTTGGCCGCCGGGTGTGGGCTGGTCTCGACCACCACGTAGGCGTCCTCGACGTGCACGGGGTAGGTCTCGGTGACGTACGGGCCGGGGCGGCGCCCGCCCTTCGCACCGGGCTCAGGCGCCGAGACCTGATCGGCCGCGACGGTGCCCTCTTCGGCGCGAGGCTCCACGGACACCGTGTACGTGCGGGCCCGCGGCTCACCGGGGCCGAGGAACGACTGGCCGGTCTCGAGGTCGTACTCCCAGCCGTGCCACGGGCAGGCGACCAGGGCCTCTTCCTCGGCCATCGCGTACTCGCCCGGCCCGGCGGAGCTGACCCACGGCTTCGTGCGGCCGAGGCACAGCGGCCCGCCCATGTGCGGACAGTGGTTGTTGATCGCGTAGAAGCGGTCACCGACCCGGAACACCCCGATCGACCTGCGCCCCGCCTGCACGATCCGGCGCTCGCCCGGCGGGAACTCGTCGAGTCGCGAAACGACTATCTTCACGGTTCGGACTGTAAGCAGCCGCTTCCCCGCGGTGGAAGCAGAAACTCGGGATACGCGACATCAACGCGGTGAATACGCACTCGATCGGCGTAGCCGGTGCGCGGCCACTGTCCTGAAAGGACGGTTCCGATCAGCGGGCACCGAGACAAACGACGTAGGCCGAACAGGTCGCCGCGGCCGTGCCCGGCGCGGTTTTGTCTGCTTTCCTCGGTGCGCCACCCGTGCCGAACCGCCCGCGAGGAGTACGGATCCATGGCCGAACCAGCACCGTCGACGCGTCCGTCGAAGAAGACCCTCTTCGCCGCAAGCCTCGTCGGCACGTCGATCGAGTGGTACGACTACTACATTTTCGGGACCGCGGCGGCACTGGCGTTCGGGTCGGTGTTCTACCCGAAATTCTCCTCCGCCGCGGGCACGCTCGCGGCATTGGCGACGTTCGCGGTCGGCTTCGTCGCCCGCCCGCTCGGGGGTGCGGTGATCGGGCACTTCGGCGACCGGATCGGGCGTCGGTCGATGCTCGTGCTCACCCTGCTGCTGACCGGCGGCACGACCACGCTCATCGGCGTCCTGCCGACCTACGCCGCGATCGGCGTCGGCGCTCCGCTGCTGCTCGTCCTCCTGCGGGTGCTGCAGGGCTTCGGGGTCGGCGGGGAATGGGGCGGCGCGGTCCTCATCGCCTCGGAGCACGCCACCCCGCGCCGCCGCGCGGTCTACGGCAGCTTCGCGCAGTTCGGCGTGCCGGTCGGGGTGCTCACGTCCAACCTCGCCTTCCTGGCCGTGTCCGGCCTGTCCGACGACGACTTCCTGGCGTGGGGCTGGCGGATCCCGTTCCTGCTCAGCGTCGTCCTCGTGGTGGGCGGGCTGCTGGTGCGTAGCCGGCTGCAGGACTCGCCGGAGTTCACGAAGGCCAAGCGGGAGCGGGCCACGAGCCGGGCGCCGTTCGCCGAACTGGTCCGCCGGCAGCCGGTGACGCTGGTCCTGGCGAGCCTGGCCTCGATCGCTCCGCCCGCGATCGGCTACACCGTGACCGTCTACATGCTGACCTACGGGACGACGGTGGTCGGGTTCGACCGGACCACCCTGCTCTGGCTGATCCTGGCCTCGACCGCGATCTGGATCGGTGCGATCATGCTGGCCGCCCTCGCGAGCGACCGGTTCGGCTCCCGGCGGGTGTACGTGCTCGGCGCGGTGACCGCCGTGCTGTGGCCGGTGCCGATGTTCTTGCTGGTGGACACCGGCGACGCGGGCCTGGCGTTCCTCTCCTTCGCCGTCGCCGCGCTCGTTCAGGGCATCATGGCCGGGGCCCAGGGCGGGCTGTTCACCGAGATCTTCGACGTGCGAGTGCGCTACAGCGGGATTTCGATCGCCTACCAGCTCGGCGGGATGGTCGGCGGCGCCGTCACGCCGATCGTCGCGACCGCGCTGTTCGGGGCGAGCGGATCGTCGACCGTAGTCGCGCTCTACGTCGCCGCGCTGTCGCTGGTGAGCCTGGTGGCTGCGGTCGGGCTGAGCGTCCGGCGCGCGACCCTGACGGAAGACCGTTCCGCCACATCGGTGCGGCCGTCGGCGTGATTTCCACTCTGGCACCGCATAATGGGGCCATGCCAGGGCAACGGAGTCCGAGCGGAAGCAGGCCGGAATTGCCGTCCGAAGCTCTCCACGCCCTTGTTTCGGTGTCCGCCGACGGGCTCGCCGTGCTCGACGCCGCGGGTTGTTTCGCCGCCCTCAACGACTCGGCCGCGGCCCTGCTCGGTTCGGCCGCAGCCGACCTGATCGGTGAGCCTGCGCCGTTCGCGCCCGACCCCGTGGAGCCCGACTCGGTGAAGCCCGACGCCGTGGCGCCGGACGGTGGCCGGCAAACCGTTCGCTGGCCGGTGCCGGGCGGACGGGTCCTGGATCTCGAGTACCGGCTGTCGCCGTTGTCCGACGGCGGGCAGGCGGTCTGGTTCAGCGACCGCACGGATGTCCGGCGTCAGCAAGAGCGGCTCACCGCGATCGCGCGGGCCGCGTCCAGCGTGGCCGGGGCGTTTTCGCTGCGGGCCACCCTTGACGCGGTGGCGCGCGAGATGGTGATGACGGCCAACATCGTCGCCGTGCAGATCCTGGCGCTCGACGATCCGGCCGCCGACCTGCGCATCCTCGGCATGGCGGGGTTCGGTCCGGCCGCCGATTTCGTCGACCGCCTCAGCGCGTGCCGGCGGCTCGGGGCGCACGTGCGGTTCTTCGACGCGTTCGTCGGCGGCGAGCCGGTGGTGCAGGTGCATCGCAAGGCCGCGATCATGGCCGACCCGACGTGGGAGCCGCTGCACGAGATCATGAACCGGCCGGACTGGGACGGGTTCGTCGCGATGCCCATGGTGGTCCGCGCCCGCACCGTCGGCGTGATCAACGCCTATTACCGCGCCGGGGAGGATCCGGGCGCGGGCTCGCTCGCGTTCCTGCAGGCGATGGCCGACCACGCCGCCGTCGCGATCGACACGGCGTCGTTGCTGGCGCAGACCCGCACGCGCGCGCAGTCGGACGAACGCCGCCGGCTGGCCCGCGATCTGCACGACTCGGTGGTCCAGCAGCTCTTCTCGATGCGCATGCAGGCCAAGGCACTGCGCGGCCGGCTCGATGGTCGCGACGCCGCGCTCGAGCACATCCGCCCGATAGCCGAGGAGCTCGCCGAGCTGTCCGCCGGCGCGCTCACCGACCTGCGGCTGCTGGTGTTCGAGCTGCGACCGCTGGACCTCGCCGAACACGGCCTCGTGGCCGCCGTTCGGGCGCACGCCGAGAGCGTGCGCGTGCGGACCGGGCTGGTCATCGACGTGGTCGCGGCCGACGAGCTGCGGATGACCGGCGCGCTCGACGTGCAGGAGGACCTGTACCGGATCGTCTGCGAGGCGGTGCACAACGTCGTGAAGCACGCCCGTGCGTCAACCGTCGAGGTCGGCCTTCGCGTCGAGGCCGACGACCTCGTCGTGCGGATCCGGGACGACGGTGCCGGTGGCGACGAGCCCCTCGGCAGCCGCGACCAGCTGGGCCTGGTGTCCATGCGCGAGCGCACCGAGCGCTGGGGCGGGCGGTTCGCGGCGGGGCCGGGCCCCGGCGGGGGCTGGACGGTGCGGGCGGCGGTGCCGCTGCGGCGAGTGCGGGAAGAGGCCACCGGATGAGCCCCGAAATGATCCGGATCGTGCTCGTCGACGACCACGTGGTGGTGCGACGCGGGCTGCGGGCGTTCGTCGAGATCGAGCCAGCCCTCGAGGTGGTCGGCGAGGCGGGGGACGGGGAGCAGGCGATCGAGCTGCTGCGCGAGTGGCGGACGCTGGAGCGGCCGCTGCCCCATGTGGTGCTGATGGACCTGCAGATGCCCCGGATGGACGGCGCGGAGGCGACCAGGCGGATCCTCGCGGAGCACCCGGAGGTGAAGGTCGTGGTCCTGACCAGCTTCGGCGAGGCCGAACGCGTGCACACCGCGCTCGCCGCCGGAGCCGCCGGCTACCTGCTCAAGGATGCCGAGCCCGAGGAAGTCGCCACGGCCATCCGCGCCGCCGCGGCCGGTGAGGTCCACCTCGACTCGGCGGTGGCCAAGCAGCTCACCCGGCGGATGGCCGCGCCCCGGGTCGGGCTCTCGGCGCTGACCGCGCGCGAGCGGGAGATCCTCGTGCTCGTGGCGCGGGGCTTCGCCAACCGGGACATCGCGGACACGCTGGTGATCAGCGAGCGCACGGCGCGTACGCACGTCAGCAATGTGCTGAGCAAGCTGCAGCTCTCGTCCCGCACGCAGGCGGCGCTGCTGGCGATCCGGGAGGGACTGACTCCGCCACCCGGGTGACCGGGCACCGGGATTTCCGCGCTGTGGCGGGGATCCCTCGGCGCAGCGGAGGGCTTCCCATGCACTAGGCGCGGGAAGCCCTCCGCTGTCCACGGTTTCCGGTGGTTCAGCCGGGTGTGGTGGTCTCTTCGCGAGTGGGCCGGGCCGCGTCGGCGGCCGTGGTCACGGGACGCAGCGCACCGTCCGCGGTGGCGGGGAGGCGGCGCTGGAAGCGGCCCAGCACCAGGAGCGCGGTCATCATCACGACGGGGAAGACGGCGAACACGAAGAAGGTGCTCTGCGCACTGAGACCGTGATCCAGGAGCACCCCGGCGAGCCACGGGCCGAGCATCGCACCGAGCTTGGACACCGAGGTCGCCCAGCCGGCGCCGTTGGCTCGGATCGCGGGGCGGTAGAAGATGCCCGAAATGCCGATCACGCCACCGTGGCCGCCGATGATGAACACGTTCGACAGCAGCAGCACGAACACATACGCCAGCGCCGAGAGGTGGACGAACCCGATCACGAGCAGGCACGGCACCGCCAGCAGCGGCATGATCGCGATGGTCCCGGCCCCGCGGCGGTCGATGAAGCGGCCGATCAGGACCTGTCCCAGCGCGCCCGCCGCGGAAGTTCCCGCGGCGAGGGTGGCGGCCGCCGACACGCTGAAGCCGATCTGCTCGTTGAGGATCGGGCCCCAGAACGTCAGGTAGAACACGACCGTCGCCGAGCAGAAGTAGGACGCCCACACCAGCGTGGTGAGCACCGCCAGCCGCCCGCGGAACAGGGCCACCGGGGTGAAGTGCTTGCGTTCGACGACGTCGGTCCCGACGACGTAGGTCGCGTTGTCCGGCAGCGAGAGCCCGGGCCGCACGCGCAGCAGGGTGCGCTTGATCCGGTCCGGGGCGAGGCCCTTCTGCGCCAGGAACTTGACCGACTCCGGCAGCGCCGGCACCACCGCGAGGAGCACGACCAGTGACGCCGCGCCACCGACGAGGAACACCGACTGCCAGCCGAAGCGCGGGATCAGCAGGTTCGAGAGCGGGCCGCCCGACGCGCTGCCGATGCTGTAGCCGACCATCACGATCACCACGGACGTCGACCGCAGCCGGATCGGCGCGAACTCGCTGACCAGCGCCCACACCGGCGGGAGCGCGCCACCGACGAACAGCCCGGTGATCAGGCGCAGGAGCACCAGTTGGGGGTAGTCCTGCGCGAAGGCGACCAGGACCATGAAGATCCCGAACCCGGCGACCGACACGACGATGGCGGGCTTGCGGCCGACCCGGTCACCCAGGTAGCCGATGACGATCCCGCCCAGCAGAGTCCCGACGACACCCACGGTGCCCAGCGTGCCGAGTTCGGTGTTGGTCAGGTCGAACGATTGTTTCAGATAGCGGCCCGCGAAAGAGATGACTTGGAGGTCGAAGCCGTCCAGAAACGCGACCAGCCAGGATACGGAGAAGAGTGCGGTCCAGAACCTCCCCACTTTCTGGTTCTCGATCAGGGGGAGTACGTCGATGATCGGTCTGCTCGTCGTTGAATTCGACAAGGCACACTCCTTTGTGCGCTCGGGCCAGAGTGCTTCACCGTGTTTCGCAGATTGCCAGTATGTGGCTCACAGAGCGGGGTTCGGTAATAAATCGTCTGCACCCGCCGCATAACCGCCGTGAATACCCCGTTCGGGCTCACGAAGGCCGTCCGCGGCCTCTTCGACCACCGAGCGCAGCCACGCGTGCGTGCGTTCCTCGGTGTTCTTCCGGTGCCACCACAGAACTTCGACGATCGGTGGCGCGTCACCCGGGTACGGCAGGATGCGCAGATCGCCGCGGTCGGCGAACTGCCGGGCGAGCCGGTGCTGCATCACCGCGACCCGGTCCGTGCCCGCCACGAAGTACGGCGTCGCCTGGTAGCTGTCCACCCGCACGGCGACCTGCGGCTGCGTGGACAGTTGGGCGAGCACCGGCGCGAGCGGTGAACTCGCCGGGTACCCGTCGTCGGGGTGGTTGGGGATCACCCACGCCATCCGCTCCAGGTCGGCGAGACGCGGCCGGTCCCCCACCGGATTTTCGGCCGCCACCACACACGACCAGTGGTCGCGGAACAATTCCCGACCTCGGATTTCGTCGACCTTGAACGCGGACTTCGGCGCGGAAATGATCACGTCGATTCCGCGGAGGGTTTCCGGCAGATCCGCGGGCAGCTCACCTTTCGCCACTTTCACGCTCAACCGCGCACGAGGCGCTGCCGCATGGAGTGCGCGTGACAGCGATTCGCCGAACGCGGCGATGACGTAATCGTTCGTCAGAACGGTGAATTCACGCTCGGTGTCTTCAGGGTGGAATTCCGGTTCGGGTGAGAAGAGCCGTTCGACGCCCAGGTACACCGGTTCTATTTCGGCGGCCAGCTGCTCCCCGAGCGGGGTGAGGACGAATCCCGAGCGCGTGCGTTCGAGCAGGTCGTCGCCGAAGTGCCGGCGCAGCCTCCCCAGCGCGGCGCTGGCGGCGGGCTGGGTCACACCGACGCGCTGGGCCGCCCGGGTCACGTTCTGCTCGCGCAGCAGCTCCCGCAGGATGACGAGCAAGTTCAGGTCGATGTTCGCCAGAGAGCCGACGCCCCGTCGGGTCACGTGCGATCACCACCGTGCGGTCACCTGCCAACAGGCCGTCCCGGGGACGACGACGGCCTCGCACACCGTACTACGCCCCTGGCGACCTCGGCAGCGCGGCGAAAGCACGGTCACGGCGTGCTCACACCGTCACGGCCGAGCGCCAGCCGGGGTGGTAGCTCTCGCGCGCCATCGCCGAGTACGGCGCCGGGCTGACGATGGCCCGGACGGAGAACTGTTCGTGCGGCTGCACGGTGGTCTTGCGGGAGCCGCCGTCCGGCTCGCCCCAGACCACGCGGACCTCCGCTCCGAGCGGCACGTCGGGGTTGACCGTGGCCAGAGACAGGGCGGCGCGCTCGTTCGCGCTGTAGCCGGTGAACAGCGACAATCCGATCCGGTTGCCGTCGGCGTCGAGCACCGAGTCGAAGTTCGACGAGCCGTAGTTGGCGTTGGGCAGGTCGAAGAACTGGTAGCCGGGACCGTCCGGATCGACGGGTGAGGTGAGCAGGGTGCCCACGTCTTCGGCGTTCCACGCGAGGGTGACCTTGCGCCGTTGGCTCTCGGGGTCGATCGCGGCGAGCGCGTCGCGGCCGATGAAGTCGTGGTCGAACTTGACGAACGAGCCGTAGCCGAGCTCCCAGGGGTTGAGGTAGTAGTCCTCGATCCGGTCGGACACGAAGCTGCCGGCCAGCGCGTTGGTCGCCTCGTAACTTTCGGCGCCGAGCCATTCGCGGTACGGGCGCAGCTGCTCGCCGGTGTAGATCGCGGGCAGCGGCGACGGGATCCAGCCGGACTCCATCGTGTTGCACGAGTACGCGCGCGCCCCGGCCGGCTCGAGCCCGAACTCGCGGCCGGCTTCCAGGATGGTTTCGCGCACCTCGTCGTAGGTTTCGTACGGGCCCCACAGCTCCAGGCCGGGCGCGCCCGCCATGCCGTGGCGCAGGGTCCGGACCTGCCGGCCGGCGATGTTCAGGTGTCCCATGCGGAAGAACCGGACCTGCTCCACCGGGCCGCCGTGGACCTTTTCGATCACGGGCCAGGCGTTCGGGCCCTGGATCTGGAAGCGCCACAGATCCCGGGTCACCGGCTTGCCGTACGGCCGCGACGGCGACCGCTGGTCCAGCCGCAGCTCGACGTCGTAGCCCTGGCTCGCGTGGAAGGTCAGCCAGTTGGCCACCGGGGCGCGGCCGACGAACACGAATTCTTCCTCGGCCAGCCGGAACAGGATGCCGTCGCCGATCACCCCGCCGTCGGGCGAGACGGGGACGAACTGCTTGGCCGAGTCGACCGGGAACTTCGCGACGCTGTTGATGCCGGTGTCGGAGATCAGCTTCAGCGCGTCGGGGCCCGAGAGGAAGAGGTTGACCATGTGGTGGGTCTGGTCGAACAGCACGGCTGTGGACCGCCAGGCGATCACCTCGCGGCGGAAGTTGGTGAACTCGGCCGGGACGACCGGGTAGATGTAGGCGCCGAGCTGGGAATTGCGGAGCAGGTCCACCGTGTTCCCCGCGTGATCGACCACGTCCTGCAGGCTTTTCGCGCTCATGTGCGGTCCGTTCTCGTGCGACTGGTGTCTGGGTCCCGGCGGCGGTCGCACGCCGCCGGAAGGCCGAGGGCCACTCGCCGGTCCTGGGCTGCCCCCGTTGGACGGTAGGCCCGCGGAGGTGCCGAGCGTGAGGTCCCGCAGGCCGGTCTCGGCTACGTCATTCGACCTAGGCGCATCGCGCGGGGCGGACGCCCCCGTCATTTGTCGCGGTGAACTAGGCCTCCCTGCCGGACGAAAAACGATCGGCGTTCCGTTCTACTGGTGGCCGGCCGATGGCGCGCCGGTCGGCGCGGCAGGCAGCGCTTGCGGTACGAGGAAACGAGGGCGGCGCATGACCATCCAGCAGGAGGTTGCGGGCTCGGGGCGCCGGCGGCCGGATCTGGCCGATCTGGTGCGGACCATGAGCTACGAGGTGATGCCGTTCCGCGGCACCGAGTCGGCCGTGCTCGAGCACGTGCCCACCGCCGTCCCGTTGACGGTCACCGTCACCGAGGCGAAGGGTATCGACACCACCCTGGACCTGACCGAACGTCTGCTGCGTCACGGTTATCAGGTCGCTCCGCACCTGCCGGCGCGGCAGTTCATCGACCGCGCCCACGTCGCCGACGTGGTAACCCGCCTGCGTGAGACCGGGGTGCGGTCGGTGTTCGTCATCGGGGGTGACGCGCCGAAGCCGGCGGGCGAGTTCGCCGACGCGTACGCCTTGCTGCGGGCGATGGAGGACCTGGGCCACCCGTTCACCGACGTCGGTATAGGTGGCTACCCGGAAGGCCACGCGAAGATCCCGGCCCCCGCGCTCGAGCGGGGGTTGCGGCAGAAGGCTCCGCTCGCGACCCGCGTGATCACCCAGATCTGCTTCGACGCGGCGGTCACCGGCGCGTGGTCCGCGGGACTCTCCGCCTCCGGGATCGACCTGCCGGTCCACATCGGACTGCCGGGCCCGGTGAACCGCCAGAAGCTCGTGCGGATCTCGGCCGGGATCGGGCTGGGGCAGTCGGCGCGGTTCCTGCGCAAGCAGCAGAACCTGATGTGGCGGTTGCTGCTGCCGCGTGGTTACGAACCGACGAAACTGGCCAGGCAGCTCGCCGCCGAGGCGCCGCGCGGCGGCAACGTCCACGGGCTGCACGTCTTCACGTTCAACGAGCTCGCGAAGACCGAAGCGTGGCGGCAGGAGCTGCTCGCCCGGATCGAGGGAAAGGACGGGCGCGCGTGACCGGGGCCACCCAGGACGACGACTACGGGCGCCTGATCGTGCAGGGCGCGGACCGGCCGGGGATCGTGGCGACCGTGTCGGGGGTGCTGACGGACGAGGGCGCCAACATCGTCTCGCTCGACCAGTCGACCAGCGATCCGTCCGGCGGCCGGTTCTTCCAGCGCACGGTTTTCCACTTGGCGGATCTGCCTTCGCGGCTGGCCGACCTGAACGCGACATTGGAAACGCGCCTGGGCGAACAGCTGGGACTCGAGTTCCGGCTGGTGGAGGCGAGGCGGCGCAAGCGGGCCGCGATCCTGGTGTCCAAAGCGGACCACTGCCTGCTCGACCTGTTGTGGCGCCAGCGCCGCGGCGAGGTGCACATGACGGTGCCGATGGTGGTGTCGAACCACCCCGACCTGGGCGACGACGTGCGCGGCTTCGACATCCCGTTCTTCCACGTGCCGGTGGGCAAGGGGGACAAGGCGGCCGCTGAGAAAGAACAGCTGAACCTGCTCAAGGGCAACGTCGATGTGGTGGTGCTGGCGCGCTACATGCAGATCCTGTCCGCCGATTTCCTCGCCGAGCTCGGCGTGCCGGTGATCAACATCCACCATTCGTTCCTGCCGGCGTTCGTCGGCGCCGGGCCGTACCAGCGGGCGAAGGAGCGCGGTGTGAAGCTCGTCGGCGCGACCGCGCACTACGTCACCGAAGACCTCGACGAGGGGCCGATCATCGAGCAGGACGTGATCCGCGTGTCGCACCGGGACTCGGTACCCGAGCTACAGCGAAAGGGGGCGGACGTCGAACGGCTCGTGCTCTCTCGCGCGGTGGCGTGGCACTGCGACGACCGCGTCGTCCGGGACGGCTCCACCACCGTGGTGTTCTAGCCGGGGGAACGGAAGGGAGTGGCTATGACGAAGGCCCGTGACGACTACCTGCTCGACCTGCGCGCGAGCCGGCGGGGGTACGCGCTGAACAAGATGTGCCTGTCGCTGAAGGACGAACGGAACCGGCGGCGGTTCACCGAGGACGAATCCGCCTACTGCGACGAGTTCGGGCTGTCGCCGGAGCAGAAGAAGGCGATCCTCGAGCGGGACTGGACCGGGATGCTCGAACTCGGCGGCTCCGTCTTCTACACCTACAAACTGGCGATGCTGGACGGGAAGTCCATGCAGTACCTCGGCGGTGTGTTCACCGGCATGACGGCCGAGGAGTTCGCCGAGGCGATGCGATCGGGAGGGCGGAAACTTGGCTAGGGTGATCTGGGGTCTCGCCACGTCGCACGTCCCGTCGATCGGCGCGGCGATGGACAACCGCAAAACCGCCGAGCCGTACTGGAAACCGTTGTTCGACGGGTACGCAGCGGCCCGGGAGTGGATGGCCGAGCATCGGCCGGACGTCGCGGTGATCGTGTACAACGACCATGCCAACGCGCTCGACCTCGACCTGGTCCCGACCTTCGCGGTCGGCACCGCGGAGTCCTACGAAGTGGCCGACGAGGGCTGGGGCCGCCGCCCGGTGCCACCGGTCGTCGGTGCGCCGGAGCTGAGTGAGCACCTCGTCCGCCGGCTCATCGACGACTCCTTCGACATCGCGACCTTCCACGGCCTCGACGTCGACCACGGCCTCACCGTGCCGCTGTCGGTGTACTGCCCGGATCCGGGGGAGCAGTGGCCGTGCGCGGTGGTGCCTGTGCTCGTCAACGTCATCCAGCACCCGCAGCCCACGGCCGCCCGCTGCTACGCGCTGGGGCAGGCGATCGGACGCGCGATCCGGTCGTTCCCGGAGGATCTCAGCGTCGCGGTGTTCGGCACCGGCGGCATGTCGCACCAGCTGGCCGGTGCTCGCGCGGGTTTGATCAACACGCCGTTCGACCGCATGTTCCTGGAGAAGATCGAGACCGACCCGGAGGCCCTCACGCGGCTCACGCGGGAGGAGTACGTCGCCCGGGCCGGCACGGAGGGCATCGAGCTGATCATGTGGCTGGTGATGCGGGGCGCGATGGACGAGCGGATCACGCGGATCCACGAGACCTACCACGTGCCGGCGTCCAACACCGCGGCCGCGCTGGCGCTGTTCGAGAACGGGGGAGGACCCGCATGACCGCTTTCGTCCTGCTGCACGGAGCGTGGCACGGGGGCTGGGCTTGGCAGCGGGTGGCCCCCGCGCTGCGCTCGGCCGGCCACGAGGTCTTCGCACCGACGCTGACCGGGCTCAGCGACCGCGCCCACCTGCTCAGCCCCGCGGTGGGGCTCGGCACGCACATCCAGGACGTCGTGAGCCTGCTCGAGGCGCACGACCTGCGCGACGTCGTGCTGGTCGGGCACAGCTACGCCGGGCAGGTGGTCACCGGTGTCGCCGATCGGGTGCCCGAGCGGCTCGCCAAGCGGGTGTACCTCGACGCGTTCGCCGGCCGTGACGGCGAAGCCGCCATCGACCTGCTGCCCGAGCAGGTCGCCGGACACTACCGCGAGTCGGTGGCCGGCCCGGGTTTCGGCTGGCTCATCCCCGTCCGGTCCCTGAGTGTGCTCGGCGTGACGGACGAGGCCGACCTGGCGTGGCTCGGCCCGCGCCTGACGCCGCAGCCGTGGCTGACCTACACCGAGCCGCTGCGTCTCACCGGCGCGGGCGAGGGCGTGCCCGCGGAGTTCGTCGAGTGCACGGACTGGATGCGGGTGTTCCGGACCCACGCGGAGCGGGCCGCGAACCGCGGCTGGCCCGTGCACGAGATCGCCACCGGGCACGAGGCAATGGTGACCGCGCCCGGCGAGCTCGTGGACCGCCTGCTCGCGATCGCGAAGTCGTAGCCCACCGGAGGAACCGTGGAATTCCTGGTCCGCACCGAGAACCTGCTGCCGCCCGAGACCCCGGACGAGCTCCGTGAGCGGCTGCGCAAGGCCGAACGCGAGCGCGCGCACGAGTTGCGCGCCGCCGGTGTGCTCAAACGACTGTGGCGGGTGCCGGGCCGCAACGCGACCATCGGCCTGTACGAGGCCGAAGACCCGGCCGCCCTGCACGACGCCCTGACCTCGCTGCCGATGTGGAAGTGGATGGACGTCAACGTCGAGGCACTGGCCACTCATCCGCAGGAGCGTTCGGCGGGGAACGGAGCGCCGTGACGCGGTAGTACTCGCTGAGCGGGGGACGAGTTCGACGGACACCATCGGCGATCCGTGGTCGTCATCCGCCACAGCCACACGGCCGATCTCCGGCCTCGAGCCGCTGCGATCGTTCCGGCTGAACAGAAGACAGTGTCGGCCGACTGCGGTACGGCAGCCGCCTTCCCCCAGGATGCCGTCTCCGACCTGCTGGTCTCCTAGGACGCGGCCGCCAACACGACCTCGATCACCGGTGATCAGATTCTCAGCCGGCACGCTCAGAGCTCCGACGGCCGTGGCCAAGGGGTCAGCGCGACCATCGACTGCGCGGGCATCACGGTGATCCAGTGACGTGCCGAGGTAGGTCGTGCAGCCAATGTCCGAAGCGGGCTCCGAGCGACTCGTCGAGTCCTGGGGGTAGGCCCATTCGGGCTCGGTCCGGTTGCGGAAGCAGCACAGGTCGGCCTTTGTCACCGGGAAGAATCTCGGCGTAGGCGAATCTGCCACACCTTCTTGATCAAGACCGTGCAGTGAATCCGCTCACTCGACGCCGGCTCGCCGTCTACGGCCTGGCTCGCGGTCAGTGCGTGCTGCCCGTGGGCGTGAACGTGCTCTAGCCAGCGCCGTTGTTCGCCGGCGTCGGCTGCACGATGGCCGCCTCGTGTTGTCCGCTGCAGACGCGCTGCTCGTCGGAGGAAGCGCCTGGGTCGTCGGGAGCCGAATTCCCGGCGGCGGCCGGTAACGCCGGGCGGGGTCGGACCGACCATGTCGTGTTGATGTCAGCGAAGGAGCACCAGTGTCCAACTCACACCCGATGGTCCCGCCACAACCAGCGTCCAGAGCGAGGCGGCGCTGGCCGTGGATCTTCGGGGCGGTGCTGGTCGTCGTGATGGTCGGGGTCGGCGCAAACGCTCGTCGAGCGGAGAGTCTGCAGCCCTCCCAGGCTGCCCACGATGCGGCGACGTCGTCGGCTACGGCAACCGACGGCGGCACCGGCGAGGCGGCCATCCTGCGTGCGGCCGGCCTGCTGCACGCGCACGTCGAGAACCTCGAGCAACTGATCTGCGACCCGTACACGGCGACCGCGACGGCGACCGCCGGTGGGTTCGATGTCCACGTCACCTACCCGGGCCCCGCGAATTTGACCGTCTTCGCCGAGACCTTCGACGAGCGCCCCAGCACGCAGCACAAGACGATCGGTGGGCAAGACGCCGGGGCGACGTTCACGTTCACCGGATTCCCGCTCGATCAGGTGATGGCGATCTCGGTGTCGGAGACATCGGACCGCGGCCCCGGCACTTGCGACGTCTTCGATCGGGCTCCGTAGCCGACACCGCTTCCCCGGCACGTGCGCCAGTGTCGGCGGTGATCTCCCGCGCCACGCGCCGGGCGGCTTCTTCGACGGCGCCATCGAAGAAGCCGGCCCGGAAGTCGGCGAGACAGCGCGAGCAGCTGGCTACGACGATCGTCGTAGGGCACCGTCGAACTGGATTCTGGTGCTGAGCTGGAGCAGGTCGAACGCGAGGATCCGGGCCCGGCAGGTCGTCGACGAGGCGGTAGCTGATCTTCCGCTGCGGGAACCTGACGCTTTCCTGGCCGCTCCAGTCCGTCCGTTCGGAAGTCTCGTTGGTTCGAGAAATGATCGGCACCACGGCCGACCCGCTGGTCGGCCCCTGCGCTCGGCGGCGATTCGGTGGAGCTCTCACGCCGTGGTGAAGTGAAACGCGGTCACGTCCTGCCCCACCTTGGCCTCGGCTACCGATTGGTAACCGACGTTGGCCTGGGCACCTTCAAAGTGCGCCCCTGCCGGTGCGCTGGCGGTGTTGCGAGCCTTCGGAGAGCCGAGTCTGCCGCTCCTGGACGTTGGGCCTCGCACACCAGGCGCGGTGGCCGGTACCGTGCAGGTCGTGCCGACGTGGCGTTTACGGGATTTCCACGACGACGATCTGGACCGCGCCATCCAGCTCTGGGATCAGGACCGGCAGGCGGACGATTCGCCTCCGGTGTTTCCGATTTCGGAGGTCATGGCTGCGACCCGGACCGGCGTTGTCGTGGTGGCGGTGGTGGGCGATGACCTGGTGGGGATGGCGGTCGCCCAGGCACAGGGGGAGCGGGCCTGGATCACGGGGGTGTCGCTCGAGCGGCGGTGGCGCAACCGGGGGATCGGCAGCTCCTTGATCGGCGAGCTCGAGCGGCGGCTGAGGGAGCACGGAATCCGCCGGATCAGTGCGCTGCTCCCGCCCGGCGCGACGGGAACCGTGGCCCTGGAAAACTCCGGCTATCCGGCTCGCCCCGGGTTGATCTTCTACGAAAAGGTCGAGCATCTCGGGGCCAGCGACGCGGGCCTGCTCGCGGAGCTCGGCGGGCGGGTTCTGCCGCGTGGACTGTGGACCGATCTCGCAGGGATGGAGCGGGAGAAGGAAACCATCGAGCGGCGGATCGTGCTGCCGCTGGCCAAGCCCGTGCTGGCGGACCGGTACGGCGTCGTGCAGCCGAAGGCGGTCATCCTCTTCGGCCCGCCGGGCACGGGCAAGACCAGCTTCGCCAAAGCGGTCGCCTCCCGGCTGGAATGGCCGTTCGTGGAGCTGTTCCCCTCCAGGCTCGCGTCGTCGGGAGCCGGAGGCTTGGCTACTTCGCTACGGGACACGTTCGCCGACCTGGCCGACCTCGAGGCCGTTGTGCTGTTCATCGACGAAGTCGAGGAGATCGCCGGCGTCCGGTCCGGGCTGGCCGTCGATCCTGGCCACGGAGTCACCAACGAGCTGCTCAAACTGATCCCGGGCTTCCGCGACCACGACGACCGCCTGCTGATCTGCGCCACCAACTCCGTCCGCTCTCTCGATCCGGCGTTCCTGCGCCCGGGCCGGTTCGACTACGTTCTTCCGGTCGGTCCCCCGGACCCGGCGGCCCGGGCGGCGATCTGGCGGCGGTACCTCGGCCCCGCTGCCGGAGGCGTCGAGCTCGAGCGGCTCGTTGCGGCGAGCGAGATGTTCACCCCCGCCGACATCGAGTTCGCCGCTCGCAAAGGTGCCCAGGCCGCGTTCGAACGTGATGTCGTCCACGGCCGCGGCGCCCCCGCCGGCACCGAGGATTACCTCGCCGCCGTCGCCGACACCCGGCCCACCCTCACCGAACAGGCCCTGACCGAGTTCCGGGAAGACATCGCCCGGTACGTGCGGATGTGATCGGCGCACGCGTCGGCCGTCGCCGTCTCGAACTCGGCCGCACCACGAGGTTCGCCCGCGCGCCGGGACACCTCGCTGAGCGGCGTCGGCTGTGCTCACCAGCTCAGTTCCCGGTTGACCACGGGCAGCGTGACAGCGACGACCCGACGCTGCCAGGCGCTGCGCGACTCCCGCGATGCCTGATGCCAGTCAGCGAACGTCGGCCGGGATCGTCCTTGTCATTCGGCCGGAAGATTGACCGGATAGATTGACCGGCATGACTTCCACCGGCGACAAGGCCACGCTGCTGCAGGAGCTGCACGCGGCCCCGGAACTGCTGCTCGTCGTCAACGTCTGGGACGCGATCACCGCCAAGGTTGTCGCCGAGACGCCCGGGACCAAGGCACTGGCCACACCCAGCCACGGGATCGCGGCTTCCCGCGGCTACCCCGACGGCGAGAAAATCCCGCGCGACGAGATGATCGCCGAGGTCGCCCTGATCGTGCGCGTCGCGGGTGACCTGCCGGTGACCGCCGACCTCGAGGCCGGCTACGGCGACCCGGGCGGCACGGTGGCGCGGGCGATCGACGTCGGCGCCGTCGGCTGCAACCTCGAGGACCAGATGAAGCCGCTGGCCGACTCAGTGAAGGCTGTCGAGGCCGCCGTGGCCGCCGCCCAGAACTCGGGTGTCGACTTCGTGCTCAACGCCCGCACTGACGCGTTCCTCAAGGCCGGCGACCGCGACCCCGACGAGGTGCTCGCCGACGCCATCGCCCGCGGCCGCGCCTACCTGGCGGCAGGTGCGTCGAACTTCTTCGTGCCCGGTCTGCTCGACGAGGACCAGGTGGCCCGCCTGGTCGACGCACTCGGCGAGCGCAAGGTCAACCTGATCGGCATCCCCGGCTCGATCCCGTTGGCGCGTGCGCAGGAACTGGGCGTCTCACGGGTGTCCTACGGTCCGTGGAGCCAGAATGTGGCGCTCACCGCCCTCGCGAAGCTCGCCGAGGACGTATACGCGGGCGGCGGCCTGCCCTCGGACACGCGCAAACTGAACTGACCCCACCTCCGGCCCCGGCAGGCCGAACGCTGCGAGGGCCGGACTCGTTCACCGCGTCATGTGGCGATCTCGACCACCCGCCGCCCCGACGCCGACCGGACCCGGCGACCGCGAAGCACGTTGCTTCTAACGTGTTTCGCGGGCGCCCACCTGAACCGCAGCTGTTCTGAGCGATCAGCCACGCGCACGGCGGGCCGGGCCGCGTTCATGACCGACATGACCGCTGCGTTGACGTCGGCCGGGCTCGACTCCGCACCATCCACACAGAGCTGTTCGGCGCGCTCGACGCCATCAACCCCGGGCTCGTCGGGCGGATCACCCGGCCGCCGCACCCGCCGGCCGGGCCGCCCGGCACCGGGCCGGGCGTCACGTTCGCCCGCAGTGGCATTTCGGCACCGTTCCCAGGCGGCACGCTGCTGGAACTCGCCGACGCGTGCGACGTGCCCGCACGCTGGAGCTTGCTGCACCGGCGCGTGCCAGACGTGCGGCACGCCGGTCCTGTCGGGCTCCGTCGGCTACGCGCAGTTGCCGCTGGAGTCGCCGGCAGCAGGCCAGGCGCTGCTCTGCTGCTCCACCCCGCGCACCGACCTTCGATAAACAAGCGCGTCGGAGTCGGCACCCTCTCGGCCGGCGATGTCGGCAAAGCACTGGAGTGGGACCTAGACGATGCTCGCGAAATCCGCTCGGCCGGCTGATGACCGCTCGTTGACAACGCGCTCGCGTCCGTGTTGAGACAGCGCCCGGTTGTGAACGTGGAACTTGGTCGACCGGGCGTGCACGCGGTGCCGGAGTTATGTTTGAGGCTCCGATGAGGTCGCCGCGGGGTCTGTCCGATCAGGCCGGCGGGGGCGGCGACGGAGCGGGTAGCGGTGGTGCGAGATGCTGCGGGACCGGCACAGGGAGCGGGTTGAATTCGACCGGCTGGTCGACGCCGTGCGGGCGGGCCAGAGCCGGGTCCTGGTGGTGCGTGGCGAGCCCGGCGTGGGCAAGACGGCCTTGCTGGAGTACGCCGCCGAGGTCGCCCGGGGGTGTCGGGTGATGCGCGCGGCCGGGGCTCAGGCCGAGGCGGAGCTGGCCTTCGCGGGGCTGCATCAGGTGTGCGCGCCGATGCTGGCTGGGCTGGCTCGATTGCCGGGGCCGCAGCGGGTCGCGCTGGAAACGGTTCTGGGGATGGGGAGGAGCGACAGGCCGCCGGATCGGTTCCTGGTCGGGCTGGCCGTGTTGAGCCTGCTGGCGGAGGCCGCCCACGAGCGGCCGCTGGTGTGCCTGGTGGACGACACGCAGTGGCTGGATCAGGCGTCGGTGCAGGCTCTGGTGTTCGTGGCGCGGCGGTTGTCGGCGGAGTCCGTCGGCATGGTCTTCGCCGTGCGGGAGCCGCAGGAGACCGGGGAGCTGGCGCGGCTTCCGGACCTGGTTGTCGGTGGTCTTCCCGCCGAGGAGGCGCGGGAGTTGCTGAGCTCAGCGCTGGGACCGCTGGACCCGGAGGTGCGGGACCGCGTCGTGGCCGAGACGCGGGGGAATCCGTTGGCGCTGTTGGAACTCCCGCGCGGGCTGAGCCCGGCCGAGCTGGCGGGTGGGTTCGGGCTGCCGAGCATCGAGGGGCTGCCGAACCGGATCGAGGAGAGTTTTCACCGGCGATTGGCGCCGCTGCCGGCCGAGACGCGGTTGCTGCTGCTGGTCGCGGCCGCCGAGCAGAGCGGCGAACCGGTGCTGCTGTGGCGCGCGGCCCAGCGGCTCGGCATCAGGATCACGGCAGCGGCACCGGCGAAGGAGACCGGCCTGGTCAGCTTCGATCCACAAGCGTGGTTCCGGCATCCGCTGGTGCGCTCGGCCGTCTACCGCGCCGCATCTTCCGAAGATCGGCGCCGCGTACACGCCGCGCTGGGCGCGGTCACCGACGCGGAGCAGGATCCGGATCGACGGGCGTGGCACCGCGCCCACGCGGCCGCGGGGCCGGACGAGATGGTCGCGGCCGAGCTGGAAAACTCGGCCGGGCGGGCGCAGGCGCGCGGGGGTGTGGCCGCGGCTGCCGCGTTTCTCGAGCGGGCCACTCGCCTGACTCCCGACCCCGTCCAGCGGGCCGAGCGAGCGCTCGGCGCCGCGCAGGCCAAGCAGCAGGCCGGCGCGCCGGACGCGGCGCTGGAACTGCTGGCCACTGTCGAGGCGGGTCCGCCCGACGAATTCCGCCGTGCTCGCTGCGAGCTGCTACGCGCCCAGATCGCGTTGGTCACCAGGCGCGGCCGCGACACCCCGCGGCTGCTGCTCGAGGCCGCCACTCGGCTCGCGCCACTCGACGCGCGCCTGTCGCGCGACACCTTCCTCGGGGCACTGGAGGCGGCGGCTTTCGCCGGCCCGCTGGCGAGCGGCGGGGGAATCCGGGAGGTCGCGGAAGCCGCGCGGGCTGCGCCCCCGGCCCCGGACCCGCCGCGCCCGCTCGATCTGCTGCTCGACGGTCTGATCCTGCAGATCACGGAGGGATACGCGGCCGCCGTGGCGCCGCTGAAGCGAGCGCTCGCGGCGTTCCGCAGCCCCGACCTCGCCCCGGAGGACGCCCTTCGCTGGACGTGGTTCGCGCTGGTCACCGCCCGCAATCTGTGGGATGACGAGACATTCGACGTCCTCACGCGCCGCCACGTCGAGATCGCCCGAGACACCGGCACGCTCGCCGCGCTCCCCCTCGCCCTCCAAACGCGCGTGTCCGCGCAGGTGGTCGACGGCGAGCTGACCGAGGTCGCGCCGCTGCTCGAAGAGAGCGCAGCGGCCGCGGAGGCGACCGGAATCGAGCTCCCGCCCTACGGCGGCCTGCTGCTCAGGGCCTGGCAAGGGCGGGAAACCGAGTTCCACGACCTGAGCGAACCGGTCGTCGCGGGCGCGGCCGCGCGGGGCGAGGGCATCGCGCTGGCCGCGACGGCGTGGACGAGCGTGGTGTTGTACCTGGGGCTGGCCCGCTACGACGACGCGCTCGGGGCAGCCCAGCGCCTCATCGAGTCGGACAACCCGGGCCAGCGGTTCGTTTCCCAATGGGGTGCGGCAGAGCTGATCGAGGCGGCCGTCCGGACCGGAACGCGAGACGCCGGTGCCGAGACATGGGCCTGGTTCTCACCCCTGTTGCGGGCCGCCGGCACCGACTGGGCGCTGGGCGTCGAGGCTCGTTCTCGCGCGCTGCTGGCCGACGGGCCGGGCGCAGAGCACGCCTACCGCGACGCCATCGAACATCTCGGCCGCACCCGCGTCCGGCCCGAACTGGCCCGAGCGCACCTGCTGTACGGCGAATGGCTGCACCACGAACGCCGCCGCGGCGACGCCCGCGACCAGCTGCGCACCGCGCACGACCTGTTCACCACCATGGGCATGGCCGGCTTCGCCGAACGCGCCGCCCGCGCACTCCACACCACCGGGGCGACCGTCCGCACCCACCGCACCGAGACCGACACCACCCTGACCGCGCAGGAAACCCAGATCGCCCGCCTCGTCCAGGACGGCCACACCAACCCCGAAATCGCCGAACGGCTGTTCCTCAGCCCCCGCACCGTCGAAAGCCACCTCACGCGCATCTACGACAAGCTCAGGTCACCGCCGCCGTCTCCTCCAGTGCCGCCGTCACCACCCTTGCCGCCGGCGACGTGACTGCCGCGGGCCGGATCGGCGGATTCCGGCTCCACCATCGTTCGCCGCCGTTCTGGCCTCCGGCACCTGTGCCACCGCTCGCCGCGCAGGTGCAGCCGAACCCGTTGTGGCCAAGGAGTTCTGCGACGTATTCGCGTTGGATGTTGCGCCAGAGCGAGAAGTCTGCGGCGACGGCGGCAGGCAGGACGCTGCAGAGCGCCGCGGATGTTGAGGGTGCCGACGGCTCCCATCAACGGTCGGAGACCGTTGCTGCAAGGCCCTGCGACGAGAGCGGGCGCTATTCGCCGACACCGGTCTCAAACTGGAGATTTTCGGGCTCAACGTCAGCTCGGCCGGCGCGATCAGCCAATCGCCTGATCGCCACGAGATCAGCTGGGCGCAGAACGTCGAGCTGGTCCGCGCGGCTGAGGTCGCCGGGTTCGAATCCGCCGCGACCCCGCGGCTGCGCGCGAGAAGAGTCAGGAACTACGCAGCCTGGCCGCGCGGGAGAACCGAACGATCCGGGTGTGGATGTCCGCCAGCGTCATCCTCGGCGAATCGGACACCGACGCCGCCCGCATCCGCGACGACTACGAGACCCGCCACCGCGACGACTACGCCATCCGCAACTGTCTCGACTGGACCATGGGCGGCGCGCACCTGCCCCCGGACCGACGGCGGCACCTGGAACGCACCCTGGCTTCGACCGCCGGCAGCCACAGCCTCATCGGCGGCACCTGGTGTCCGAGCTCGCGGGGCATGGCCACGGCCCCGGCGAGTCCACCGTCTGGCGTGAGGATCCGTCGGGTCGGCTCATCGACGGCGGCGAGCAGCCGACATTCGCTGCGGTAGAAGGAACACCGCTGTTCGAGGGCCGAGGTCACATGGTGATCTGCGGTGCGGGTGGCCGACGGTGTCACGAGGAACCGTCTCCATGGGCTGGGGGACGTATCGGGCAGCGTGCACCGGTCTGCAGGGCTGCGGTAGGCGGAGATGTGCGGACCGAGAGCCCGCGAGTTTCGCTGCGGGTCGAGAGGTTCGATCGCCGCTTCGGTGACGTTGGTCCTTCGCCGCGATGCCTTGTGGCCGGCGCGCCGAACCCGGTGCCGGCGGTTAGCTGAGGAGTCGGGCCAGTCGACACCTTCAGGAGAAGCCGTGACCAGCGAAGCCGATCCGGCACCCGGACCGCGGGCCGGTGCCTGGACGGGCGCCGAGGTGGAGGTACTCGGCCGCGCGGTGCTGCGCGCGCCGTCAGTGCACAACACCCAGCCCTGGACGGTCGAGCCGGTCGGGCGAGCGGTCGTGCTGCGCGAGCGGACGGATGTCGCGTTGCCGCGGCACGATCCCGATCGGCGCGACCTGGTGATGTCGTGTGGGGCTGCACTGGCGAACCTCGAGCTGGCGGTGCGGGTGCTCGGCCGGCGAGCGGACGTCACGATCCTGCCCGACACCGCCCATCCGGAAGTGGTGGCGCGCATCGATGCGACAGTCCCGGCGCAGCCGTCGGACGCGGACCTGAGGCGGTTTTCCGCGACCACGACCCGGCGCAGTCAGCGGGCGCGGTTCACCGGAACGCCCGTGGGGCGGAGGCAGGCCGAGCAGGTGGCGCGGGCCGCGGTGACGACCGGAGCCCAGGCGGTGCCGCTGCCCGACGCCGGTGAGCTGGCGGCGTTGTTCGACCACGCTGCGCGCGCGATCCGTGACGACGGCGCGTATCAACGTGAGATCGCCTTGTGGACGATTCGCGACGAAGCGAGCCACCGCCACGGAGCGGGGCTCGGGCGCACCGTGGTTCCGGGCGGCGAGTTCCCGTGGGCGGGGCTGGTCCGACGCACCACCGACCTACCGGAGCTGCCCGTCTTGCGATCCAGGCTGGCGGGCGAGACGTTCCTGCTCTTCCTGACCACCGATGACGGCCGCGCCGATCACGTCCACGCGGGCTACGCGCTGGAGCAGTGCTGGCTCGAGGCGATCGCGAGCGGGCTGGCGGTGGCGGTGCTGACGCAGCCCCTGCACGTGCCGGAGGTGCGGTCGGCGCTGTGCGAGGACCGCGGCTTGCCCGGTTTCCCGCAGGCGTTGATGCGGCTGGGCCGTACGTCGCGCATCGCGCCGCCGAGCGTCCGCAGGGGCCTGGGTGAAGTCTTGATCGGGCAGCGGGGGAGCGAGTCGTGATCGATCACATGGTCGTGGGTGTCGACGGCAGCGAACCGGCCGCGGTTGCTGCTCGCTGGGCTGCGCGGGAAGCCGCGTGGTGGCACACGTCGCTGACTGTGCTCACCGTGAGTGGGGTCGACGGTCCGTCCGTCGGTGGCGCCGAGTGGCGTGCGGCCAAGGAGGCGCTCGCGCTGGAGGTTGCGCGGACGACGCGTGACGAGCTGGCGGTGGCCGAGCCCGGTGTGTCGATCACCACCGAGGCGAGCGGCGCCGGCGTCGAGGCCGCTTTGCGGCAGGCCTCCCAGAGCGCGCTGTTGCTGGTGCTGGGCCCGCCCACCGGAACACTGTCCGGTCTGCTGGCGGGTTCACCTGACGCAGACCTCATCGCCCGCGCCGGCTGTCCGGTGGCGATCGTCCGCGGCAGTGGCGCCACACGGGTGGACGGGCCGGTCATCGTCGGCGTGGACGGCAGCCCGACGAGCGACGCCGCGATCGGATGGGCGTTCGAGGAGGCGTCGCGGCGACACACCCGGCTGGTGGCCTTGCACGCGTGGCAGGACAGCTGCAGCGGCCGGCCGTTCGGGGAAAGCCGCGCGACCCCACTGATCGACGTCGGCGAAGCGGAAGAGCGCGCGCTCGCTCAGCGGCTGGCCGGTCGGCGCGAACGCTTTCCGGACGTCGACGTCGAGCTCGTTGTGGAGCGGGACCGGCCGAGCGACCGGCTGATCGAATACGGCAAGGACGCGGCCGTCGTGATCGTGGGCAGCCGCGGGCGAGGCGGCTTCACGGGCATGGTGCTCGGTTCCACCACCCACGCGTTGCTGCACCACGCCGACTGCCCCGTGCTGGTGGTCAGCAGGGAGCGGAACGGACAAACCTCGACAGGGGAGGAACGATGAACACGAGCACGACACCCGTCGCAGCGGTGATGACGCCCAGTCCGGTGTGCGCGCGGCTGGACACCCCGGTCAAGGAGATCGCGGACGTCCTGGTCCGCCGCGGGATCAGCGCGGTGGCCGTGGTCGATCGCCAAGGTGCGATCGCCGGTGTGGTGTCCGAACGGGACTTGCTGCCGCTGCTGCGCTCGGATCGCCGTCGCGGCTGGTGGCGCCGCAACGCGTGGCCGCCGCGAACGGCGCGGGACGTGATGACGAGCCCGGCGTTGACCGTGGCTGCCGGTGCGCCGGTTGCCGACGTCGCGGCGCGGCTGGCCGAATCGGGGCTGCGACGGCTCTTCGTTGTCGCCGCCGGGCGGCCGGTGGGTGTTGTCGCGCGGCGCGACCTCGTCGGGTTGATCTCGCGCTCGGACTCCGAGATCGCCCGCGAGGTGACGGTCCTGCTGAGAAAGTCCCTGCGGATCGGGCCGGATCGTGCGCGGGTGATGGTCCACTCCGGTGTGGTGACGGTGGCGGGCCGGGTCGAGCAGCGCAGCGAGATCGCGTCCGTGACCAGTCGCATCGAAGCGGTGTCCGGGGTGGTCGAGGTGTGCAACGGCCTCGACTTCGTGTGGGACGACGTGACCCGATGACCGGAAAGCACCCCGCGGCGCGGCTGTCGCGCGCGGTTTACGAGAAGGAGCTCGCCCGGCTGCAGATCGAGCTGGTGAAGTTGCAGGAGTGGGTGCGCGCAGAGGGCGCGCGGCTCGTCGTGGTGTTCGAGGGCCGTGACGCGGCGGGGAAGGGCAGCACGATCAAGCGGCTGACCGAGCACCTCAACCCCCGGGTGGCGCGGGTCGAGGCGTTGCCGAAGCCGACCGAGCGGGAGCGCACGCAGTGGTACTTCCAGCGGTACGTGGAATTGTTGCCCGCCGCCGGTGAGATCGTGCTGTTCGACCGCAGCTGGTACAACCGCGCGGGCGTGGAGCGGGTGCTGGGGTTCTGCACACCCGACGAGTACCACCGGTTCTTGCAGCAGTGCCCGATTTTCGAGCGTCTGCTCGTGGGCGACGGCATCCTGTTGCACAAGTACTGGTTCTCGGTGAGCCGCGACGAGCAGGAGCGCCGGTTCCGGGCGCGGATCGACGACCCGCTCCGGCGCTGGAAGCTGTCCACGACGGACCTGGAATCGGTGTCGCGATGGGAGGACTACTCCCGGGCGAAGGACGACATGTTCGTGCACACCGACATCCCCGAAGCACCGTGGTACGTGGTCGACAGCGACCAGAAGCGCCGTGGGCGGATCAACATGATCGCGCACCTGCTCGCCGGCGTCCCCTATCGCGAGATCCCGCGCGAGGCCGTGACCATTCCGCCGCGGCCGAGCGACGGCGGGTACGCGCGGACGGACCGGCGGTTGCAGCGCGAGGTCCCCGACTACGCGGCGACGCTGATGAAGCACTCCGCGCTTTCGTCCCGTCCGGAAGGGACTTCCTCCCCTGACCGTGCTCATCGCGGCTGAGCGACGGTGGAGTGAGTCACCGGTCTGAGGTGGCGGGAACGGAGACATGTCGTGACGGGAACGACAGCCCGCGCCGCGGTGGTGGTCGGTGTCGACGAATCGGAGGCGGCTTTGGCCGCCGCCCGGTGGGCGGCGGAAGAAGCGGTGCGCCGGGATTGCGTGCTCCGGCTGTTCCACGCCGGGCTGTTCGACACGGCCGACCTCAGCGGCCGCGAACGGTCGTGGGAAGAACCGCTGCTGCTGGAGCGCGCCCGCCGCTGGATCCAACGAGCCGCGCAGGAGGCCGCGCCGGGTGTGCGCATCGAGTACCTGGTCCGGCTCGGGCTCGCCGCCGACTTGCTCGTCGGGCTGTCGGACGAGGCAGCGCTGATCGTGCTGGGTTCGCACGGAATCGGCGGGCTGCGGGGAGCCGCGATCGGGTCGGTGGCGTTGCGAGTCGCCGCGAGCGCGCGCTGCCCCGCGGTGATCGTGCGCGGCCGCGAGAAGCAGGGCGGGCCGGTGGTCGCGGGTGTTGTCGGTGATGGTGACGGTCGCACGCTGAAGTTCGCGGTCGAGGCCGCCCGCGACCGCCAGGTGCCGCTGATCTTGGTGCACGCGTGGCACGGGGGACGGCTCGACGATCCGGAACTGGTCAAAGCGGCCGCGGAGGGCGAAGAGCGAGCGCTCCGACGCCGGGGCGACGACCTGGCACGGACCGGTCCCGGTGTCACGATCCTGGCTCGGGCAATCCGCGAACGCTCGGCTGCGCGCGCGTTGCTGGGTTTCGAGGACGCCCAGTTGCTCGTGATCGGCAGTCGCGGCCGGGGGTCGGTCTCGGGCGGTCTGCTCGGCTCGACCGGGAACCGGTTGCTCGCTCATGCGATGTGCCCGGTCGCCGTCGTTCATTGAGACATCAGGAGGAGAGCCGTGCGCGCACGGGACATCATGACGCGGCCGGTGGTCGTGGTCGGGCCGGCGACGCCGGTGCGGGAGGCGATCGTGCTGCTCATGGAGCACGGCATCGCCGCGTTGCCCGTGGTCGACGAGGAAAACCACGTCGTCGGTTCGTTCACGGAGGCCGACGCGCTGAGCGGGGTGCTGACCGGAGAGCCGGTCGCGCCGGGCCGGCTCGTGGAATCCGTGATGACCAGGCTGGTCGTCGTGGTCGAGCTTGACACCGATGTCAGCGACATCGCCGCCCGCATGCTCGTCGACCGGCTGCGCAGCATCCCGGTCGTCGACGCGGGCGGTCTGGCGGGGATTGTCAGCCGGCGAGACCTGCTGCGCCCGCTCGTGCGGCACGACGACGCCATCGCCGCACAGGTCCGTGGCTTGTTCAAGGACTACACGGGGCACCGCGACCTGTGGTCTGTCTCCGTCATTGCAGGTTTGGTGACTGTCCGCGGCACCTTCGCCGACGAAGCCGAACGAGGGCTCGTCGCCGCTCTCGCGAAAACGGTCGAGGGCGTCACCGCGGTGGAACTTGCCGGCAAGAACTGACTTGTGCGGCCGCGATTCCCGCCGCCGAACCTGATCTCGAGGAGGAGTGATGCACGCACGACCCGGCGACTGGCTCGTAGTGAAGGGAGTTCGAGTCGACCTGCCCGAACAGCGGGGCCTGATCTTCGCCGTCGGAGGGCCGGACGGCACCCCTCCGTTCAGCGTCCGTTGGCCGGCCGACGACCACGTGTCGATCGTGTTCCCCGGCCCGGACGCCATCGTCCTGACCGAAGCGGAGATCACCGCGCGTGACGAAGACGACCGTGCGCGGTTCGAGCGGTTGCGGGCGCTGCGACAGTCGGGCGAAGGTGCGCACAGTGTCCCGGCGTGACGACCGCGTGGTGCTGGCCGGCGTGGACGGTTCGGCTTCGGCCCTGCACGCTGCGGTCTGGGCAGCCGAGGTGGCTGTGCGCCGGGGCGCGGTGCTGAGACTCGTGCAGGCGTACGTGGTTCCCTCGCCGGGAGTCTCGGGCATGGCTGTGACAGCCGTGCGCGAAGGCTTCCGGTCCCTCGCCGAGTCGGGCGTGGCCGAGGCCGAGGGGGCCGTGCTGGCGAAGTGGCCGTCGGTGCGGATCGAGCGGGCCGTCGTGGAGGGCGGTCGGGTGGGCGTCCTGCTGCGAGAGTGTGCGGACGCCGAAGTGGTGGTGCTGGGCTCGCGCGGGATGGGCGGGTTCACCGGGCTTCTGATCGGCTCGACCGCGGTCTCACTCGCCGCCCACGCGCCGTGCCCGGTCGTCGTGGTGCGCGGGCGTCGGCCGGACGACCCGCCGCCGGTGGCCGGCCCGGTGCTTGTCGGGCTCGACGGGTCTCCCGACAGCAACGACGCTCTGGGTTACGCGTGCGAAGAAGCCGAGGCTCGCGGCACCGCTCTCGTGGCGGTGCACACCTGGAACGAGATCACGCCGGAGGGAAAGTTGCGGGCAGCGGGCACCCGCCCGGAGGACGTCGCCGCAGCCGAACGACGGCGGGTCGACGAGCAGCTCGCGCCCTGGCGTGAAAAATTCCCCGACCTCCCGATCGACGTCGTGGTGGTCCGAGGACGGCCGGTCCGGACTCTTCTGGAGCTCGGAGCGGACGCGCAACTCGTCGTGGTGGGCAGCCGTGGCCGCGGCGGGTTCACCGGGATGTTGCTGGGCTCCACCAGCCAAGCGCTGCTCGTGCACTCCGCGTGCCCGGTCGCGGTCGTCCGCCCGGGCAGGCAACCGTCATGACCGTCGCAGCACCACGGCGCCGAGGTCGCTCGCCGTGTCAGAGACGGTGTTCGCGCCATGCCCTCATGGCGGCTTGCGGCCCGGTCCGCGGTGATCGGGATCCACTAACCCGCGTGGCAGGAAACGTCTCTTGTGGACAGTCGTGGCGGGAACCGGCACAGCGCCGGCGGTGCGGGAAGCCGTGGTCTGGGCACTCGGATCGGCTCGCAGACGGTGACGTTGGTCCTTCGCGATGGTGACTCCGGACCGGCGTGGCCGGCCTTGCCCGGTGGTTACTTTCGGTGCAGCGAACGGAAGGGGCGAACTCCATGCGTGCACGAGATCTGATGTCCGCGCCGGTGGTGACGGTGCACCCGTGGGCGCCGGTGAAGGAGGCGGCCGCAGTGCTTTCCGAACATCGGTTCACCGCGCTGCCGGTGGTCGACGACGACGAACGCCTCATCGGCATCGTCACTGAAGCCGACCTGATCCGCGGGCGCATCCCGGCCGACGCGCGGACGGCCCATCAACGCCCGGAAATCCCCTCGGTGGCGGAGACGTCGGTCGAGCAGGTGATGACCACGCCGGTCACCGCGATGTCGTCGGGGACCGACGTCGCCGATCTCTGCCAGGCCCTCGTCGACGCCAAGATCCGCGCGATGCCGATCGTCGACGGCAGCCGCCTGGTCGGGATCGTCACGCGTGGTGACGTGGTCCGTGTGCTCGCCCGGGAAGACAGTGCGATCTCCGCCGACGTGCGGCACCGGCTGGAGATCTACGGCGGCACCGGTCGCTGGAAGGTCGAGGTGCACGAGGGGGTCGTGCGGATCGTCGACCGCTACGACGACAAGACCGATCGCCACGTCGCGAGCCTGCTTGCCCTGGCTGTGCCAGGCGTCGTCGGTGCCGAGACGGTTTCGTCGAGAGAGGACCCGTGGTCATGACAACGCACAACAGCAACACCGTGGTGATCGGCGTCGACGGTTCGGCAGGCGCGGACGAGGCGGTCCGCTGGGCCGCGCGGCTCGCGTCCGGACGGGGGCTCGAGCTGGAACTGGTGAACTGCTTGCAGGGCGCCGCGCTCTACTACGGTGGCGGCCTGGCCGGAAGTGACGAGCTGTTCGAGCAATTTCGGCGGGAAGGTGATCGCCTCGTCACCGCGGCTCGCGAGCTGGCTCTGTCCGTGGACGCGTCGCTCACCGTGCGAACCGGCGTGGTCTTCGACGCTTCAACCAACGCCCTCCTCGACCTGTCGAGGCGCGTTCGGCTGATCGTGGTCGGCCGGACCGGCACCGGTGGCTTCGCCGGGATGCTGGTCGGCTCCACGGCCGCCACCGTGGCCAGCCACGCCGAGTGCCCCGTCGCGGTGGTCCGTGGGCGACACGGCGATGGCCCGGTTCCGCTCGACGGGCCGGTCGTGGTCGGCGTGGACTGCACTCCGAACAGCGAGGCCGCCATCGCGGCGGCCTTCGAGGAAGCGGGTTTCCGCGGTGTGCCGCTCGTGGCCGTGCACGCGTGGAACGACGTCACGTACGACTCCACGGACAGCACGGCCCGCCTGATGCCCCAGCCGGAATCGCTCGAGCCGACGGAGGAGCGATTGCTGGCTCAGCGGCTGGCGGGCTGGCAGGAGAAGTTCCCCGAAGTGGCGGTCCGCCGAGCGTTGGTCCAGGACCGGCCGCGGCACGCGCTGCTCGCCGAGTCCGACGGGGCACAGCTGGTGGTGGTCGGCAGCCACGGCCGCGGCGGCTTCACGGGCATGCTTCTCGGCTCGACCGCCCAGGCGCTGATCCATCACTCGTCCTGCCCCGTGCTCGTGGTGCGGCCGGAGCCCAAGCGGTGACGGCTCTCGAAGCCACTGCCTCGACGCTTTCGCCGGTCGAGCCGGCCCAGGTCGACGCACAGTGGCGATCGGCGAACTACCTGGCCGTGGGCCAGATCTACCTCGTGAGCAACACACTGCTGCGTGAGCCGCTCGTGCCCGGGCAGGTCAAGCCGCGCCTACTCGGGCACTGGGGACCTCGCCGGGGCTGAGCTTCGTCCACGCCCACCACGACCGTGCGATCCTCATCCACGACCTGGCCGCGATGTTCGTGACCGGTTCGGCCGCTCTCGACGGAAAGCAGGTCGAAGGCACCTGGCGTGCCCACCAGGTGCCGGTCGCGCATGTGCGCGAGGATCCCGAGCACCTCAGTGTGCTGGAGACATGGTTGCGGTCGTACCGGCCCGAAGAGCTGTTCGACGAACGATGCTGCCCTACGGGTGCTCGTGGTGGCCGACGACGGAGCGGGCTTGCCGGTGGACATCGCGGCGAGCGGGCTGCGTAACCTTCGCGACCGCGCGGAGTCGGCCGGCGGCACGTTCACGCTCGATTCGCACCCTGGCCGCGGCGTGCGGATTCAGTGGACTGCGCCGTTGTCTTGAGTCTGGAACGTCTCAGCGGCCAGGGGGACGCGGCCGGGACCAGGCGGCGCGCGGCCCCGGGTGTGACGACCACGACCGGGCAGCGCGAGTAGCGCACGCAGTCGCACGAAACGCTGCGGAGCAGCAGTTCCCGCGTGCGGCCGGCGCCGTGTGCGCCGACGACGAGGAGGTCGGCGTCGGTGGACGCGGCGATCAGCTCCGTGGCCGGATCGCCCCGCGGCGTCGAGATCGTGACGTCCGCGGCGGGCGGGAACTCCGCGCGGATGCGCGCGATGTCGTCGTGCGGGGCATACACACCGGCGGGATGCCGACCGCGCCGCGGCAGCGCGAAAGACGTTTCCGACAACAGGGTTTCCGTCGGCCGCACCAGCACGGCGTGCATGGAGTCATCGGGCTGAGCGGCAACGCCGAGCACCCAGCGCAGCGCCGCATCGCTCTGAGGGGAGCCGTCGAAGCCGACGATGATGAAGCGGCCGGAAGCCGGGTTCGCGGAATTCATCGCACACGCCTCTCCTCGGGTTACGGGTCGAGCGTCGTGGAGGAGATCGTGCGGGGGCCAGGGCATGAGGTCGCCGGTGCGGGCGAGGACGTCTGCCATGGGCGCGGTGACTTTGGGCCGCATCGGCGGGATCGCACGACGGCGAGCATGGGGTTTGCCGGAGTGACCGTCTCCGGGTACAGGAGTGGAATATGCGGACCTCGGCACAGGCGGAGGCGCTCGCCGCTTCCGAGATCGTGGTGCTCGCCCGGGCGATGAGTCGGGCTCCGTCGGTCCACAACACGCAACCCTGGCGCATGCGCGTCCGGAGCAGCGACATCGACCTGATCGAGCGAGCCTCCGTGGCGTTGCCGAACCACGATCCGGAGGGCCGCGACCGCATGGTGTCCTGCGGCGCGGCGCTCGCGCACCTTCAGGTGGCCGCGCGGGTGCTGTGCCGGGCGACCACCACGTCGTACCCCGCCGATGGTGCGGTCGTGGCCACCATCCACGCCGAGCCGGGCTTGAGCCCCGACCACGCCGAGCTCGCGCGCTACCACGCCATCGGGCGCCGGCACACCCACCGCCGCTGGTTCTCGGCCGAGCGTTGTCCGAAGTGGACCAGGCGGCGGTGGCCGCGGCTGGCGGCGAGGCGTGCGTGCGCGCGGTGGTGCCACGTCATCTCGGCGAACTGGGGGCGATGCTCGGTTTCGCCACCCGGGTCTTCCGGGCGGACCCGGCCTACCAGCGTGAGCTGCGCGCGTGGACCGCGAGCACGAGCGGTGCCCACGCGTCGGGCGCCGAGGACGGCGTGCCCGAGGCGGCGCTCGGCCCCGAATCGCTGCCTGCCGCGGGGCTGGTGCGCCGCGAAACGCCGGTGCCGGACGACGCCAGGCTCACCGCGCGGCTAGAAGCAGAGCACCTCCTGGTCTTCTGCACCGAGGGGGACAGCCGGCGCGAGCACCTCGCCGCCGGCGCCGTGTGCGCCCGGACGTGGCTGGAAGCGACCGCGCGCGGTCTCGCCGGGTCGGTCCTCACCCAGCCGCTGCACCTGTGCGGCTTCCGCGAGCTGCTCGCCGAGCGGTTGGAACTGCCCGGACTGCCGCAGGTGATCTTCCGCTACGGGCACCCGGTGGATCCCGCGCCACCTTCGCCTCGCCGCCTCCTCGCCGACCTGCTTCCGGACTGAACCGGGCCGGCTCGACCAGGAGACCATGGTGACCACAGCGCTTTCCCCGTTCGTCGAGCAGGTCCTGCCGGCCGCGGTCCTGGCAGTTGCCGACCCGGACCCCCCGCGAGGCGCGGCTCTCGTGCGGGGCGGCGGTGTGACCGCGCTTGTCCGCCGGGCGGAGGCCGAACAGTCGCCCGACGCCGCGTTTCGCGCTGAAGCTGCCCAGCGGACGGGCCGTGATCCGGATATCCCGGACGGGGTGCCGACGATCGCCTTCGGCCCACCACCGGACATCCCCGGACTCACCGAGCGCGGCGTCCGGTGGCGGAGGTGACGACCGTGCGCGCCCCTGACGTGCCTGCTCGCTGACCACCTGGTGCGGACTCGGTGTCCTATGAAGACCGCTCCTCGGCGGGCAGGACGCGCAGCAGGTCCTGATATGTCACTATGCCCACCAGCAATCCGTTGTCGTCGACCACGGGCAGCGCGCGCACACCTGATTCGGTCATGCGGTGCGCGAGCGCGGTGGCGTCGAGCTCTGGGGTCGCGGTCGGGGCCGGGGTGCGCATGACCGCGGACACGGTGCGGTGGCGGCCGAGCAGGACGCCCGTGTCAGGGTCCCCGGTGGCCGAGTCGCCGGGGAATCCGGCCTGGACGAGGTCCCGTTCGCTGATCAGGCCCACGAGCTTGGCCGAACGGGTGACCACGGGCAGGGTGGTGAAGCCCTGTCGCGTCATCAGGTGAGCGGCCTCGGCGAGCGAAGCGTCGAAAGTCACGCTGATCACGGGGGTCGTCATGATGTCACGCGTTCGCATGGCGTTCTCCGTTCCGGCCGGGTGTGGGTGCCTCGTCCGACCTTGATGCCGGCGGCCCGGGCGGGCCAAGGGTCTTTGGTCCCTGGCCGGCCGCCGGGCGGGGCGCGCGCTGGGGACCGGTGACCCGGCGAATCGGGCAGAAGGCCTCTTCGGACCAGCCGGCGCGCGGCCCATGCTGATGAGCGGACCGGTCCGTCGAAACGAAAGGCGCGAGACATGGTTCCGTCGGCGAACCGCTTGCCGCGGTGGTGGCACCTGCTCGTTCCCACTCGCGGCTCCGTCGCGCGGACTTCGGACCGGCTGCAGGCCGGTCTGGTGCTCGTGGTGATCCTCGTGGCCCTCGCCGCGGTCCCGTTCTCGGCGGCCGTCGGCTCGTCGGTCTACGCTTCGCAGAAGGCGGTCTCGGTGCGGGAACTCGCCGAGCGCGCGCCGGTGACGGCGACGCTCCTCGCCGATGGCCCGCCGATTTCCGTGAGTGGCCGCAGTGGCGCCGTCGGCAGCCCGATGCCGACCGACGCGACGTGGGACTCCGCCGGCGGCGTCCGTTACTTCGGGAAAGTGGGTGCGAACGGAGGCTCCCACCGTGGCGATACCGTGCAGATCTGGGTGGATCACACCGGCGTCGTGGTCGAACCGCCGCTGAGCGCCGTCGCCGCCGTCGTGAACGCGACCGCGGCCGCGGCCGGGCTGTTGTTCGCGGTGTGCCTCGGGCTGGCGCTGGTCTACGGGATCGCTGTCTTCGCACTGAATCGCTACCGCAGGGGGAAGTGGCAGCAGGAGTGGTTCGCCTTCGTGAGCAAGAAAGCGCGCTCGTGAGCTCGGGGCGACCGATCGACGACCGCGTGCCGACGAGGGTTCGAGGATCGTGGCCGAACCGTCGGCGGAACAGGAGGTAGTCATGCACACCAGGCAATGGCACGTCGAAGTGTTCCTCAGCGAGAACGAAGGGCGGACGAACGCCACGGCCCGGCTGGACACCGGGTCAGGTGCGACGCTCGACGCGGCAGGCACCGCGAGGCTCAACCCGGTTGACCGCGACGTCCCGGAGATCGGGGACGAGCTCGCCGCCGCCCGGGCACTGAGCGCGCTCGCGCACCGGCTGCTGGACGTCGCTGCCGAGGACATCGAAGGCATCACCCACGAGCCTGCTCGGCTCGACAGGTGAGGAGGTGGCCGGGATGCACGCGATCGTCGTGTACGAGTCCATGTTCGGCGACACCGAAGAGGTCGCCCGAGCGGTGGCGGACGGGCTGGATTCGGCGGAGGTCGTCCCCGTCGACCTCGCGCCACGCAATCTGACGGGGTGCGACCTGCTCGTGGTCGGCGCACCGACGCACGTCCACGGCCTGAGCCGGCCGTCTACGCGCAAGGCGGCGGTGGAGCAGGCTCCGGACGGGGCTCGCACGCACGAGCCGGGGATGCGCGAGTGGCTGGGCGGCTTTCACGTCCTGCCTCCGGGAACGACCACGGCCGCGTTCGACACCAGGCTCCGCAAACCTGTCTGGCTCACCGGCTCCGCCGCGAGGGCGGCCGGCAAGTTCTTGCGCCGCCTCGGCCATCCGCCGGTGGTCCCGGCGACGAGCTTCTTCGTCGAGGTGGTGGACGGCGAAACACGGCTGGTGGACGGAGAACGAGCACGAGCTCGGGAGTGGGGCGAGTCCCTCGCCCGGACGCAGCGGACCGGGTCCGGCCGCGGCTGAGGGTCGGGCGTCCCTGGGTGCCCAGCCACCGGTCCGCAGGCGCACCGATGGGCGCTTCGGCCGGGCTGTGGAAGCACACTACGGCGATCACGCCGGCGAAACCGGCCGGAACCGCAAGGCGCCGCGCCTACGCGTACGCCGCCGAGCGGGAGCGGCGCGTGGGTCATCGCCCGAGTGTGCGGCTGTGCGCTTTGCCCGGAGCAGGGCAACACCGCACCGGAGGGAGGGACCAAAGACTCCAGGCCCGCCGACGTCCGGCCGCAGCGCCGCGATCACGGCCGCCTCTGACCTCGGGGGAAGGTCTCTGGCAGAGGGAAGGAGGAGCATCGTGGACGAGAAGGAACAGGCATTGACCGAGGAAGACGCGCGGCGCGAGGTCGCCGCGCGTGGCCGGCGCACTACTACGATCCGCCGGTACCTGCTGGTGGGTGAACGGCGGGCGATCGAGGAGAACGAGAAGGACGTGGTGCCCGAATCGGCACCCGAGTCCGGATGCTGACGGGCGAGCCTGAGCCGGTTCCCGGAGTCGCGGCGGGACCCGGCTCGAGCGGCCGTTCATTCCGGTCGGCTGTAGGCGGCCAGAGCCCGGTCCCGTGCCTCTTGGGAGATCGTCCGCACCAGCGTGGTGTGGGCCGCCCGGGCGAAGGGGCGGGCGATTCGCCAGTACCGGCGGAACTTCAGCCAGCTCTGCGGGTCCGTCATCTGCACTCGGGAGTCGACGGTCAGCAGGCTGTGATGGAGTCCGTAAGGCCGCACGCCGAACGTGATCACCAGCTTTCCGTATCCGGGTTCGGAAAAAGCCGCGAAGTCGTCCGGGTCGACCCGGCGCCAGGTGATGACCGGGCGCCAGAACTTCCCTGCGACGCCGACGGCGAATTCGGTGCCCGGGTGCTCGCCGAGGAGCGCCCAGTCGGAACCGCTGTCGAGGTCGTCGACGGTCAGGCGGGTGGGCTGCCGCGGCGGCCCATGCCGCCGGTCGCGCCAGCGAGCGGGCAGCTCGCGAAGCCGCTCCGTGATCGTCAGAAGACCACTGTGGATATCCGTCAGGTCGAGGTCGCGTGCCGCCGCGTACGTCTCTTTGACCGGTGCGTCGACGATCTCGTGGTGCACCAATGAGAAATGGGGGTGCGGGGCGAACCGGTCGACGAGCAGATCGGGTGCCTGCGGGTGGGAATCCGTCATGGTGCCTCCTCTTCGGGCGGGTGTGGAGTTTCCAGGCTGGGCGCGCCCGCGTACGTGCGCTAGGAGCGGACGGTGTGTGCGTGGCTGATTTCGTCATCGCCGGAAGTGACTTCGTGCCCTGCCGCGGGCTGTGGTGGAACGCGACGGTGAGGAGTGTCGATCGAAAGGCGGCTTGCCATGAGGATTCTCGTCGTGGTGGCGACCAGACACGGGGCCACGAGAGAAATCGCCGAGCAGATCGCCGCGACGGCCGCGGCTTCGCTCGAGGAAACCGGTGTCGCGGCGGAGACCGAGGTGCGCGATGCCGAGCACGTCACGTCGTTCGTGGGGTACGACGCGGTGGTGCTCGGCAGCGCGGTCTACTTCGGGCATTGGCTCGACAGCGCACGTCGTCTCGTGCACGAGCACCAGGGGGAACTGCGCCACGTCCCCGTGTGGCTGTTTTCCAGCGGGCCGGCGGGGGAGCAGGCGCACCCGGGCGAGGATCCGGTGGACGTCTCCGACGTGCTGGCCGCTTCGGGTGCCCGCGAGCACCGGCTTTTCGGTGGCCGGATCGAGCGCGCGAAGCTGCGCTTCCCCGAGCGGGCCGTGGTCGCCGCGTTACGAGTACCGGACGGCGACAACCGTGACTGGCCGATGATCCGGGCCTGGGCGCGGACCATCGCCGGCGAACTGGCCACGGCGCCCGTGGAGCGACAGGGCCGGCGATGACAGGGCGAGTCCCGAAGAGCCGCGGTCATGCCCGTTCGGGTTCGTGAAGCGACGTCTCGGCCCTGTCGCACCCGATCTTCGCCGCCTGTGTCGCTTGTGGAGGCAGTCCGTTCGCCGGGCGCGCCGCGTGGACGACGTCACGGCATCGGTTACCGGACGACGTTGCCGAACATCGCCCGAGCGGCGGCCGCGCCCGCCATCACGTTTTCGGAGGAGAATCATGACCGCGAACCCGTCCGTGAGGGCGCTGCAGCCCGACGGCGAGGTCGGCCTGATCCGCACGCTCGCTCCGGCCGAAGCCGCGCAGCTGCTCGAAGGCGAGGTGCTGGCCGCGCCGATGACGAACCCGGACTGGGTGCCCGCCATTCGCCGGTCGGCCGCGCTCGTGACCGACGGAGGCGGGATGACTTGCCACGCGGCGGTGGTCGCGCGCGAGCTGCGCGTGTCCTGCGTGGTCGGGACCGGTGACGCCACCCGCGTGCTCGCGGACCGGGCTCTGGTGACGGTCGATGGCACGAGGGGCGAGGTGCGCGCCGGCGCCGTCGTTTCCCGTCGGGAGAGGAGAACACCGTGACCACGGCAGACCAGGACGACATCGTCGTCGGCGTCGACGGCTCGGCGGGCAGCGCCGCGGCACTGCGCTGGGCCATGGCCGAGGCGAGGGCGAGCGGCCGCCGCGTCGTGGCGGTCAGAGCGTGGAGCTTCGACCCGACCGCCGATCTGGAGTCGGCGGCGACGCAGTCGCTGCCGGGCATGGAAATCCGGTATCGGCAGCAGCTGGAGCGGTCCGTCGCCGACGCACTCGCCGGCGCCGACCCGGTGCCGGTCCGCGCGGAACCGGTCGATGGTGCCCCCGGCCCGGTTCTCGTACGAGTCTCGCAGAACGCGGCGATGCTCGTCGTCGGGAGCCACGGCCACGGCCGCTTGCTGCGGCTGCTCGTCGGGTCCGTGTCCGCGTACTGCCTCAAGGAGTCCCGCTGCCCTGTTGTCGTCGTGCCGGTGCGCACGGCGGAGGAACGGGGACCGGTTCCGGAGGCGGACACGGTCGCGACCTACCAGCCCGGCCCGCTGTTGTGAGGAGCCGACGATGACCGGACAGCGCAAGGTGAGTGCCGTCATGACGACGGACGTCGTGAGCGTCCCGCTCGGTGCCCCGTTCAAGACGGTGGCCGGGCTGCTGGAGGAGCGCGGCGTCGGCGGTGCGCCGGTCGTGGACGGGCACGGTCGTGTCGCGGGTGTCGTGTCCCGCGGCGATCTGCTCGAACGAGAAGTCGGGCACCGGGGTTTCGGCCCGCGGGCGAGGCGTGTGCGACGCAAGGCCGAAGGGGTGTTCGCCGCCGACCTGATGAGCAGCCCGGCCGTGACGATCGGACCCGACGAGGACGTCGTCCGCGCCGCACGGCTGAGGGAGTCCCACCGCGTGCACCGGCTGCCGGTCGTCGACGCCGAAGGCGCTCTCGCCGGCGTCGTGTCGCGAGCAGACTTGCTGCGCGTGTTCCTGCGCCCGGACGAGGACATCCGCGAGGAGGTCTGCGACGAGGTGCTCGCGAAGGAGATGTACGTGGATCCTCGGTCGCTGTACGTCGCGGTGCAGGACGGGATCGTGTCGCTCAGCGGTACGGTCGAGCGGTACGGCATGATTTCGCTCGTCGAGGCGCTCGTCCGCCGCGTCGACGGGGTCGTCGAAGTGCGCGGGCATCTCAAGGTCGAGCTCGACGATCGCGACATCCACCCGGACGAGCCAGTGGCCGGCGGCTGGTTCGGCAGGCGGTCGCCGTACCGCCCCTGACCCCCGCTGCTGACGACCATCGCCGCTGACGGCCATCGTCCTGATCGGACGGTGGCCGTCGTGCTTCGCGTGGTGATGCCATGCGAAAGCGGGGCTCAATTCAAGAACAGCGCCGGCGTGAGAGCTTCGGTTTTCACGGCCGGGGGACCTCGTCGCCAGCGCCCTTGTCGCGGTGGGCGGGTCAGCGCAGCCAGGCACGGTCGCCGGTGAAGGTGGCCCAGCGGTGGCCGAACCCCCAGGTGTTGCCGGCGAGCGTCGTGGCGAGTGCGACGAGGACGAGTGCGTAGACGATGTGGTAGTCGAGGAACGGGTGGGTCGAGTGTGTCGCCTGACCGGCGACGGTGAACCGCGCCGGAGGCCATTCGGCGGCCCACATCAGCAGAAGCATGACCGTGCCCGCGACGGCGGTGATCCGCAGCGTAACCCCGGCCAGCAACGCGAGGCCGATGCCGAGCAGGCCGGCCATGAAGAGCCAGTCGGCCCACCACGTGCCGGCCCAGGCGTGGAACGTCGAGGCGAGCGGACCCACGTCGACGGAGCCCAGGAAGCCGCGGGTGGGGGAGCCGCCGCGGATCCAGGCACCCGCGGCGGCGGTGGAGTAGCCGAGGCCGAACAGCTTGTCGGCGAACGCCCACAGGAAGACGACGCCCATGGCGATCCGCAGCAGGGCCAGAGCACGGCCGCCGTCGGCCCGGCGGTGGCGGGGCGGCGCGGGCCGCCGAGGCTCGTGAGGCGCGGGAACCTTTGTGTCGGAAGGCTTTTCATGCTCGGGTTTGATGGACATGATCTCTCCGTTCGTCGGTCACTCCGAGTGTCGTGCGCGACGGTGGATGACTCTGGAGCCGAAGGTCCTCTCCGCGGAGGTCCTTGGCAGCCGGCCCCATCCGAAGTACGCGAGCGGCCCGGCGAAGTTGACGGCGATCACCGCCGCCCACAACGCTTTCGGCCCGCGAACCTGATCCGCCGGCCGGTGCGCGAGGTCCCACCACGCCGTCGCGGCCAGCGTGGCCTGGACCACGGCCGCGCCGGCGACGACCTGGCGTTCGGTGGCGGAGAGATCGGCCCACTTGCGGCCGCGGGCGCGATCAGCGCGGGGTGAGTTCACGGCCCACCAGCTCGGCGAGCTCGACGGTGCGGCACGCGTGGGCCCATTCGTTGTCGTACCAGCCGAACACCTTGGCGGTGCGGATCACGTGGTGCGCTTACGGACCGTAGGTGCTTTCGTCGACGCCGAGCACGATCGTCGCGTCCACGCCCTTGTCCGGCGCGGAGACGATCACTTTGCGGGCGCCGGCGGCGAGGTGCTCTGCGACCGCCTCGTACGGTCATGGGAACTTCCTTCACGACGGTGACCTGTTCCGCCCCGGGCGTCAGGGCCCGAGCGCCGTGCGGCGGCGCTCGTATTCCTCCTGATCGATTTCCCCACGCGCGAATCGCTCGCGCAGGATGCTCATGGCGCGGTCTTCGACCGATGTGGTCTTCGGAGTGCGCCGGATCAGCAGCGCGGCAACGATCGCGGCGGCGGCCAGCACCACGAGCAGCCCGATGATGACCAGCGCCGGAACGACCCAGCCGGCTGTCGTTCCGTAATGCCAGTACGGCATGTTGTCCACCTCGCTCAGATCAGTGCTCCTAGTGGTCGCCGCCGAAGGGCGCTTCGGCCGTGTCGAGAGGAATCAGTACGTCCTGCAGGTCGCGGCGTGGGGTCGCAGGCAGTGGATCCGCGTTCACGGGCGCCCAGCCGAGGCGCACGACCATCTGCGGGAACGTGCCGGACGAGACCTTGTTCTCTACCGTGCGCCGGACGTCGGGCAGTTCGAGCGGCTCCGTCAGCGGGCAGGTGGCGAGCCCGAGTCGGGTCGCCGTCAGCAGGGCCGCACTGGTCGCTTCCCCCGCGCGCAGGCGGGACATCCGGTCGTCGGACGCCGTGCTCAGCACCAGGAGCACGGTCTCGTCGTCTTCGCCGGTGGCGCCGACCGGTTCGGAGAGCTCGGGGTCGGCGAAGCGCCGGGTAGGCAACGTCCCCGGCGTGACGTCAGGAGCCGGCGTGCTTTTCGACGGGACGCCGTCGGGGGCTGCCCGCCGGCCGCTCCAGGCGGCGAGTTCGACCTGGTATGCGGGATCGGCTTGGTGGCGTCGGTTCGCTTCGCTGATCGCGACGGCCAGGTAGTGGCGCTCGGCGTTCTCGGCGACGCGCAGGACGACGCCCTCGTCGGCCACGGCCTCGGCGATCGACTCGAGGTACCCGCGCGGGACTTCCCACGAGCTGTGGCGGCGGCGGTCGGTACGGCGCCGCGGGATGGCCGCGGCGAGCGCGACCTCCGATGCGCTGGGCTCGCTCCGCCGGAACTCGACGGCGGCGAGGTGGTCGGGTTCGGCAGGATTGGGCAGCCGGTGCACGTCGGCCTGCCAGCCGAGCGCGGCGAAGCCGATTCGCAGGTGGTGCAAGGCGGCACCGCAGCCGATGAGAAGGTCGCGTCCGTCCGGGTCGGTTTGCGCGAGCTGCCGGGACGGATCGGCATACAGGTGCAGCGACCGGGCGCCCACTGCCCACCGCCAAGGCTGGGAGTTGTGCACCGACGGTGCGCGGATGGCCATCGCCACCGCGGCTTTGACGGTGAAGTCGTCGGGAAGTCCACGTTCCATGGCGGGCCCTGCCTAGCCGAGTCGTGAAGTCGTCGGCTTGACCCTGCCACTCGCGTGCCGCCCCGCTGGAGAGTCCGAGTTCCCCGGGTGGAGGGACTTTCGCCGGTCCTCGGCGCACGGCGAACGTCGGGGCTCGGGACCGCTCGGCGGTGCCGCTCGTGTCGATGCCGAGCGCGTCCGGCCACTCGTCGGTTTCTGCGGCCATCCGCAGCGCGACACGCCGGACTGCTGGTCACCGAGGACGGGCAGTGTTGATCACTTCGAGAATCCGCTGCCGGTCGGGGGGGCCGGAGATAGAGGTAGTGCCCGGCTTCGGGCAGGAGGTCGACCTCGGCATGGGGGAGGAGTGTGCGGAGGTTCGCTGCGGCGGCGGTCGGATCGTGGACGACGCTGCGACCGCCGAACAGCGCCAGGACGGGTACCTGGATCGCTCGCAGGTCTTCCTCCCTCGCGCAGGTCTGGAACGGGACCCGGGCGCGGTAGGTGCGGATCCCGGCGACGATGACTTGTGCGGCGGGCTGGTCGAAGATGTCCTGTCCCGCCGACCAGATCAGGAAGCGTCGCCAGGCGCTGTCGCGGTTCAATACCGCCGAGGTGAGGCCGCGCCACTGGACGGCGGGCGAGAATTTGGCGCCGACGGTGGTGGGGTCGAGGAGGGAGATCGCGGCGAGCCGGGCCGGGGCGTGGATGGCTTGGTTGACCGCGTGCCAGCCACCGGTCGATCCTCCGACGAGGTGGACATTTCGCAGTCCGAGCGCGGTCAGGACGTCGTCGAGGCCCCGGGCGCGATCGCCGATGCTCGTGAACGGCGCGGTCTGCACGCTGCGCCCGGCTTCGCCGAGCGTGTCGAGGGCGTAGACCGGGCCGTGTTGCGCGAGTCCGGGGATCAGCGGTGCGTAGCAGGCGGAGGTGCCCATGAGGCTCGGCAGGAACACGATCGGGTGCTCGCCGGCGCCGAAGCGGTAGACGCGGGTGGTGCCGTGGCGGCACGGGTCGTCGTACACCTCGTCCGGTGGTGGAGTTTGCCCCATCGCGCGCTCGTAGACGTCGAAGTAACGCCGCTGTGCTTCGGGATTCTTGAACCTGCCGATGCCCTTCATGACGAGAACGCTATTTCGCGAGGCCCCGGCAGTCTTGGACGAAAGTAAGATGTTGGCATGACGGAGTGGTCGCTCGTCGTGCCACGCGGGGAGGTCACGAGAGCGCAGGGGCGGCACGTCTTCGGGGCTTCGCGTGTCCCGGGAGTCTTGACGTACGCGGCTCACGACTTCCCCGACGCGGACGCAATGCCGTGGCGGGTGACGCCGTTGGGCGCGATCACGGTGGTCCTCGACCTCGAGGCGCCGGTACGGACGCTGCCGCCGTCGCCGGTCCTCGGGCTGCGCGACCGCCCCCTGCTCGTGTCGCAAGGCGGACGGGCGCGAGGGATCACGATCGCTTTGTCACCGCCCGCCGCGCACGCGTTGTTCGGGATGCCGCTGCGCCTGCCGGCCAACACGAGCGTCGGCGCGACCGACCTGCTCGGCCGGGACGTGGCCCTGCTGACCGAACGGCTCGCCGCGACCTCCGGCTGGTCCGCGCGGTTCAACCTGCTCGACGACTTCCTCCGGCCCCGGGTGCTGGCCGGCCCGGCCCTGCCCCCGTCGGTGCAGGCGGCGTGGCAGCGGCTGACGTCCGGCCCGGTCCGGGTCGACGCGGTGGCGGCCGAGATCGGCTGGACGCGGCAGCACCTGACGGCCCGGTTCCGCGAAGACATCGGCCTCTCGCCCAAGACTGTCGGGCGGATCGCCCGCCTGCACCGCGCGGTGTCCCTCCTCCCCTCGGCACGTTCATGGGCAGGACTCGCGATCCGCTGCGGTTACGCGGACCAGTCCCACCTCAGCCGCGATTTCCGTAGCCTCACCGGCTGCACTCCCACCGAATACCTGACCGACAACGCATAGCTCAACGCGATCGTCCATCCGGTGCTGCATTCGGCCCCCGAAAGCAAGATCCACAGCACGTCGGCTGCTACGCGAAGACGTCGGCGCTCGCGGAACACGAGAGCGTTCACCGGGTCGGCATTCCTCCGTGCGGGCTGTTGATCACCAAGGGCAGGGATCCGTCAGCCAGGTAGGGGTGCCCGGGAAAGTAGTCGACGTGAAGATGGCCGCCGTCATCGGCAGTGGCCATGGCATGCACATTTTCGGCCAGGACGGCCCTGGAATCGGCATTGCCGCTGATCACGAGGACCTGCGTCGGGGCATCGAGGCGGATGCAGACGGCGGAGTCGGTTGTCGCCTTGACTTCGATCCCCGTCAGGGTGTGGCCGTTGGGTGAAGAAGCGGACGCGGCGCTGATGAACCCGGTCCCTTCGGCGATCGCGCTCGCCAAGCACGCCAGTTCTCTCGCGGTCGCGGTGATATCCACTTCTCCGAAAACAGGATCTGACATGAGTTCCACGGTTGACGCTCCTTCCTTGACACGATATTCCTCTGGGCGAACACGCCGGCCTCGCGGCCCTCCGCCTGTCCTCGGTGCTCAGCGGACGTCGAGTGACGAGGTGGTGAGCCTTGACCGCCTCCGCGCAATCATCATCGGCCTGGTGTCCACCACGCCTACGGGAACTTCCTCGCGTATAGCCGGCACGAGAACCGGCTCCTGCCGCTCAGCCAATCCGAGACCAGATCGATCAAGGCCGTTCGAGGCATGCCTATGCTGTGCGCCATGACGACCGACCTGGGGTTCGACTGTTCCTGCTGCGGCCGGCACCATGACGAGCTCCCCTTGGGCTATGGCACATTCGCACCTGCCTACTGGCACGACGGCTTGGCCGGAAAATCTGACGGCATCCTCGGTGACGAGCAATGCATGATCGATGGAGAGCATTTCTTCATCAGGGCTCGCCTGATCCTGCCGACCCTGGATGCCGGCGATGACTTCGAATGGGGCGTGTGGGTGTCGCTCAGCGAGCCCAACTTTGCCCGCGTCACCGAACTGTGGGACAAGCCTGAACGAGTGCAGGAGGCACCCTATTTCGGATGGCTCGCCACCGAACTCCCCACCTACGAGCCGACAACCCTGAACCTGAAAACCAACCTGCACAGCCAGCCGGTCGGCGTCCGGCCAACCGTGGAACTCGAGCCCACCGACCACCCACTGGCGGTTGAACAGCGCACAGGTATCACCCGTGCCCGCGTGCGAACGATCGCCGAACTGCTCCTGCACCCCACCCAGTGATGACTCCGTGACGCGGGATCTCGGCAGCGCACCCGGATGCAGGTCAAGCACCGCGCGCGGATAGCCGCCGACCACAACACGATGCGCCAGCGGAAACGCGACCGCTTCTGACCGCCAGAAGCCAAGTCGCTCACGCACGCCGACAGCAGCGACCGTCACCAGTGCTGCCAACGTGCGGTCTCGACGGTCGGCGCCGGCGTCAGCGCAACGTCCAGCCGGCCGGGTCATCCTCTGTCCACAGCTCATGACGTTCCAGCGCGAACCGATCAGCGAAGCTGATGCGCTCATCCACCGCCAGCACTGTCTCTGCGCCGCCTGCCGCGTTGCGGCCAGGACCGATGCGATAGCCGGTGTCTATTTCCTCGTGCCAGGGCTGCTCGTCCACCACGACCCGGCACTTCGCGTCGTGGTCGATTCGGGCGTATCGCCGACCTGAGATGACCAGTCGCTGCGCCCGGGTCGACCATTGGAACAGCACCTGCTCCGAACTGAGGGCGTTGCTCCACACGGACCAGCCCTGGCCGTTGGCCAGGAAGACCAGATCGGTCGCTTCCATGCTGCCCGGGTAGATGCGGGCGTCGCTCCACTTGCCGACCAAGTCCGCGTCGTTCATCCCGCGATCATCGCACCCCCACCTGCACGCAGTCGGCCACGACAGCACAGCCAGTTCCAGCCGCTGCTCAACCCATTGCGAACTTGCCGCGGGATCGAGGCACCACCCGCGCCGGCGCGGCCGTCACCACTGGCCAGCCGCCAGAGTGCTTGCCAAGTGAGCACCTCCGGTCACGCCGGCAGTGCCCTCCAGTTCGGGAAAGCGGGTCAACCAGCTGTGCTCGGACAGCTGACGTCGCGATCTGGTCGCGGTACTGCCAAACGGATGTGAGTAGCAGAGCGTCTAAGTCGTGGCGTGGCGGGCCGCGAGGTAGCCGAAGATCAGGCCCGCGCTCACTTGGCATCCGGCGCCGGGGTATTCGGAAGCCATGGGAGAGTCCGCGTCGTTGCCGCAGGCGTACAAGCCCGGGATCGGGGTCCCCTGCTCGTCGAGGACTCTCGCGTCGGGATCGGTCCGCAGGCCCAGTGAGGTGGCCAGCGGGGTGGGAACGACGGCGATTGCGTGGAACGGGGCCGTTCGAACAGGGCCGAGGTTGGCGTTGGGTGTGTGGCGGGGGTCGCCACTCCGCTGCCCGAAGGGGCTTCGTCCTTTTCCGAACTCGTCGTCGACGCCGGTCCGCGCGTGCCGGTCGGCGGCCGCGACTGTGCGCTCGAGGCCGTCCGGATCGACGCCGATCATGGTGGCGAGCTCCCGTACCGTCGGTGCGGTGTGGAGGTAGCCGGCCGCGGTGTGCCGCCGGAGCACGGTCTTGGGCGCGTGCGGGCGGATCATGCCGAGCCCGTACCGGGAGAGAGTCCGGGAGTCGAGCACGAGCCACGCGGGGATGGTCGGCATGGACTGGTGCGAGTTGTACATCGCGCGGGTGAAGCGGTGGTAGGAAACGGATTCGTCGACGAACCGGCGTCCGGCGGCGTTGACGGCGATGATGCCGGGCTTGGCGCGGTCCCAGATGTGCGGGAACACCGCGGTCGACCCGTCTCGGCGACGGCCGATCGAGCTGGGAAACCACCATGCGTTGTCGTCGCGAGGTTCGCCGAGCGCGCCGCCGACAGCTTGGGCGAGGGCGATCGTGTCGCCGGTTGCGCCCTCGGCTGCCGGTGTGAACTGTGGCGTCGGCCGGGGCAGGTGCCGAGCTCGCAGCTCCGGGTCGGCGGGGAAGCCACCGCCGGCGAGGACGACTCCGCGACGTGCGGCAATCCGGACCGTCCGGCCGCGATGCTGGGCGGCCGCTCCGACGACGCGGCCTGCGCCGTCGGTGACGAGGTCGGTGGTGTGTGCGGTGAACCAAACCTCGCCCGAACGCAGAAGCAGCTGGTGATACAGGCTCGCGACGAGGGCGTTGCCCATGACCAGCCGGGTGCCGCGTGGGTAACGGAGCCGGTCGATCGCCCAGCGCAGGCCGAGGCGCAGCGCGACGGCCACGCCCCGCACCGAACCATCGAAGATGGTGAGGAGCTGGTCGACCTCGAGGCGGCGGACCATCAGGGTGCCACCGAAGAGCGCGAGTTCCGGGATCGGCGGGCGGATCCGGGCGAAGGCGCGCTTGCCCAGCCGCCGGCCGTCGAAGACGTGCGGCTCGAGTGCTCGGCCCACGCCGGATCCGGCGAGTTCGGGATGGTAGTCGACGACGGTCGCGGAATGCCGGAACCGCACTCCGATGCGGTCCAGGTAGTCGATCGCAGTGGGGCCGTGCGAGAGATATGTTTCCCGGAGTTCACGGGCTGCGCGGGCACCGACCAGCGCGTCGAGATAGGACGCCGCGGCCTCGGTATCGGCGACGGGGTCGTCCTGGAACTGGTGCCCCGGAATCCAGCAGGTCCCGGCGGAGCGGGCGGTGGTCCCGCCCAGCCACTCGGTTTTCTCCAGCACCAGGGCGGACAGCCCCTCGTGCGCGCCGACCGTTGCCGCGCACAGCCCCGCCGCGCCGGAGCCGAGTACCAGCAGGTCGACCTCGTGGTCCCATCGCTCGTCGGGCACGCTGTGGTCCCTTCTGATGAGGCTCCGCCGCGGTCTCCCTGAGTGGCGCCGGGAGGCCGCGGCGGAGCGGTCAGATCACGACGATCTTGCCGGTGTTCTGCGGGTAGATCGGGTCGTTGTAGAAGTACTCGCCCTTCTTCGCGAAGGTGTGCTTGAAGGATTGCCCCGGCATGAGGGTCCCGCTGTCGAACTCGTACTCGAAGAACGAGACCGCGCCGTGTGCGGTGGCGTTGCCGACCGGGTTGACGAAGGTGATCTCGGTGCCGACCGGGACGGTCAGGTTCTGCGGTGACATCGCGTTCTGCGCCACCGTGTTCTCCTGTGCGCCCGGCGTGCCCGCGCCGGCGTCCCAGATCCGGCCGAGCGTGACGGTGTAGCCGGCCGCCGCGGCGGTCACCGCCGCCGTGCGGATCTGGTTGCGCTTCGACGGGGGAGTGGGCGCGGTGGCGGGGGCGACCCGGCCGCCGAGCTTGAACGCCCACAGGTGGTCGCCCTTCGGGATGTCGGGGTAAGGCAGGCCGTTGCCGCCGGCGAACACGGCGAGGTACTGCTGCCCGTCGATCTCGTAGGTGACCGGGCTGGTGTGCACGCCCGCTCCACATTGGAATCGCCACAGTTCTTTGGCGTCGGTGTCGTCCATGCCGAGTAGGACGCCGTCGGGGCCGCCCTGGAACATCACGCCGCCCGCGGTGGTGAGGATGCCGTTGCCGTGCGCCAGCGACCATTCGCTGTCCTTGCTCCACACCAGCTTGTTCGTGCGGGGGTCGATCGCCGCGAGGCCGCCCGCGAAGTACTCGCCGTAGGGGCGGGCGGTGTTGACCCGGCCTCCGGTGGTGTTGGAGTACGCGGAGTTGACGAGGCCGTAGCCGACGTAAACGTAGCCGGTCTCGGGGTTGAACGAGACGTGCGCCCAGTCGGCGCCGCCGCCCGCGCCCGGGAAGATGATGGTGGCGCGGTCCCAGTGCGTGGCGAAGAGCCCGCCGTTGGGGTAAAACGGCACCGGCCGGGTGGAGTTGTCCAGGCGGGGTTCCTGGGGGACGAACGGGTCGCCCTTCGGGAACGGCTGGGTCGGCGAGGTCTTGTGTCGCGGGTCCTGCGGCACGGGGCGCTCTTCGACACCCTGCACGGGCTTTCCGTTGGTGCGGTCGAGGATGTAGTACATGCCGACTTTGGAGCCGTACACGACGACCTTGCGCAGCTTCCCGTCGATGCGCAGGTCGATCAGCACCGGCGCCATCACGTTGTCGTAGTCCCAGATGTCGTGGTGTACCGACTGGAAGTGCCAGCGCCGCTTGCCCGTCTTGGCGTCGATGGCCACGAGCGAGTTGGCGAAGAGGTTGTCGCCGCCGCGGGTGGATCCGTTGGTGCGCGGGTAGGGGTTGCCGAACGTCCAGTAGACGAGCCCGAGGTCGGGGTCGACCGCGGGGTGGATCCACGGCACGGCCCCACCGGTCTTCCAGCTTTCGCCTTCCCAGGTGTCGTTGCCGAACTCGCCGGGGCCCGGCACGGACCAGAACGTCCAGGCGATCTTCCCGGTTGCCGCATCGAGGGCATACGCACGCCCGCGCGCGCCGGCGGTGCTGCCCTGCATTCCGACGTAGATGAGCCCGTCCCAGTAGACGATGGCGCCCGCGAGCGTCCCGGTCGCGCCGCCGCACTGCCCGTTGGCCGGGTCGCACTCCTCCGGCGTGCCCTGGGTCGGGTCTTCGGTCAGCAGCTGGCGCTTCCACAACACCGCGCCCGTTTTCTGGTTCAGCGCATACACGATGTTCGCGCCCGACGTCGAGAAGACCTTGCCCTGGCCGAGTGCGACGCCGCGCATGTTGGTGGTTTCGGAACCGACGTTCGACTTCCACCGGATGGCGCCGGTCTTCCCGTCGACGGCGAACACGTTCTGCTGGGTGGTCTGGACGTAGAGCACGCCGTCCTGCGCGACGATCGTGCTCTGCTGCGCGCGGGAGGTGTCGCCGCCCTCGAGGTTCACGTGCCAGGCGCCGCCGAGCCGGTCGAGGGTGCGGCGGTTGATCTGCTTGAGCGGTGAGTGGTTCTGGTTGGCGAGGTTTCCGCCGACCTTCGGGAAATCCGCACCGGTGGCACCGAAGGCATCGGGTTGCTTCGGCGTGTCCGGGGCCCCTGCCGACGCCGGCGCCGTGCCGAGCACTGTGCCCACCACCGCCGCGCTCGCCGTGGTGGCCGCACCGGACAGAAATCTGCGTCGATCCATCGATTGCCCTCTCTTCATTGAGGAAAAGCGCTGCGAGGAGTGACTCAACCCGAAGGACGTGGTCCACCTGGTGGTCCATCAAGTCCGTTGGTCGGTTGAGCTTAAAGGCTTCCGGAGTGGTCCACAAGACTGCGCGGCGGCCAAGTCGCCTCTTGTTCGACCTTGGGTCCAGGAGGTACTGTCCGGAGCGCCAGGTGGGCCAATCGGTCCGCTACATGGACCTGTTGGTTTCTCTGTCCCACTGTTGTGAAGAGGAGCGAAGCCATGTCCGCTGTACCGGAAACGCCCAGCACCAAGCTCGTCGAGTCCGTCCTGCCCACGTGGACCGACCCGGTGCTGGAGGGATACGAAACGCGGCCGGAGGTGACGGCCTACGCGCTTGAGAGCGGGCCGTGGAACGCCCGCTGACCAGGGCGGAGTTCACCGACGCCCTGCTCGGTCTGTCCAAACGCTACTGGGCGCACCACCCGTTCCACCTTCGCCTGCACGACGGGGGCTGCGAGCCGGCGGACCTGCGCCGCTGGGTGGCGAACCGCTGGTACTACCAGAAGTGCCTGTCGCGCAAGAACGCGGCGATCGTCGCGAACTGCCCGCTGCCCGAGGTTCGCCGCGCGTGGGTGGGCCGCATCGTGTTCCACGACGGGGAGCACGAGCACGAAGGTGGCATGCACGAGTGGCTGCGGCTGGCGGAAGCGGTGGGGCTGAGCAGGGCGGAGGTGCTCGACGAACGGCACGTGCTGCCCGGGGTGCGGTTCGCGGTCGACGGTTACCTCGACTTCTGCCGCACCCGGCCGTGGAAGGAAAGCGTGGCGGCCGCGCTGACGGAGCTGTTCTCCCCGGACCACATGAGCGACCGCATGGACGCGTGGCGCCGCCACTACGGCTGGATCGAGCCGGACGGGTTCGCGTACTTCGACCGGCGCATTCCGGCCGCTCGCGACGACAGCGCGTTCACCCTCGAGCTGGTGCTGACGCACTGCCGCACCCGTGCGGAACAGGAAGCCGCGATCCGGGCGCTGTCGTTCAAGTGCGACGTCCTCTGGAGCGTGCTCGACGCAGTGGACTATGCGAGGTGCTCATGACGCTGGACACCGGCAGCAGGCCCGGGGTGCGCCCGGGCGTGCGCCTGGAGCTCGACCCGGTGCGGCAGAGCCGGGTTCTCCTGTTCCCCGAAGGGGTTCTGGTGCTCAACGACACCGCGGCCGCCGTGGTCGAGCTCTGCGACACCCGGCGCACCGTGGCGGAGATCGTGGCCTGTCTGGGCGAGCGGTACTCCGGCGTCACGAATAGTTCGGTGCTGCGGGCGCTGGCCGACCTGGAGACCCGCGGGCTGGTGGGCACCGGGCCGGACGTGCGCGCGGCGCGTCCGGTACCCGCCGGAAAGCCGGTGACGGCGGCCGCGCCACGATCACCGGCGCCCCTCGGGCTGCTCGCGGAGCTGACCTACCGGTGCCCGCTGCAGTGCACCTATTGCGCCAACCCGCTGAACCTCGGCGACTACCGCGACGAGCTCGACACTGCCGGCTGGCAGGACGTTTTCGCGCAGGCGAGGGCTCTCGGTGTGCTGCAGCTGCACCTCTCGGGAGGGGAACCCGGTCTCCGGAAGGACCTGGTCGAGCTGGTGGCGACGGGGCACGACCTCGGGTTCTACCTCAACCTGGTCACCAGCGGCGTCTCGCTGAACGCCGCGCGGATCGGACAGCTCGCCGAGGCGGGACTGGACCACTTCCAGCTGTCCTTGCAGGATGCGGAAGCCGCACCGGCGAATGCGATCGCGGGGCGTCGGGCACACGAGCGCAAGCTCGCCGTCGCCGAGGCCGTGCGCGAAGCCGGACTCCCGTTGACGATCAACGTGGTGCTGCACAGGGGGAACGTCGGGCGGATCCCGGCCATCGCCGCGCTCGCGGTGGACCTCGGCGCGGATCGGCTGGAGCTGGCGCACACCCAGTTCTACGGCTGGGCCCTGCGCAATCGCGGCGCCCTGCTGCCGAGCCGGGAGCAGGTGGAGCGTGCTGCCGCCGATGTCGCCGAAGTGCGGGCCCGGTTCGGGGCCGGGCTCGAGGTCGTGCACGTCGCGGCCGACTACTACAGTCCCCGGCCCAAACCCTGCAACTACGGCTGGGGCTCGCGCCAGCTCGTGGTGAATCCCGTCGGCGGGGTGCTGCCGTGCCTGGCGGCGGAGACCTTGCCGGACCTTCAGGTGCCCTCGGTCCGCACCGAAGCGCTGGCCTCGATCTGGTACGACTCGCCGGCGTTCCGCCGGTTCCGCGGCACCGACTGGATGCCGGATCCCTGCCGGAGCTGCGTGCTCAAGGAAGTCGACTTCGGTGGCTGTCGCTGCCAGGCGTACCAGGTCACTGGCGACGCCGCGGCGACCGATCCGGTCTGCGACCTCTCGGAGTACCACCAGGTGGTTCTCGACCAGGTCGAGGACCCCGGTCCTGCGCCGGCCGTGCCCCGGCGGATGCGATGAAGGTCCGCTTCCTCGGCACCGCGGCGGGAGGTGGTGCCCCGCAATGGAACTGCGGCTGCGCAACCTGTGTGCGGGCGCGCCGAGCCGGGGTGTCGCGCACCCAGGATTGCCTGGCCGTCAGCGGTGACGGCGAGTCGTGGTACCTCACCAACGCCTCGCCGGACCTGCGGACGCAACTGCTCGCGACACCGGAGCTGGCACCGGCCGCGGGATCGCGCGAATCACCTGTCCGCGGGGTGGTCTTCACCAGCGCCGAACTCGACCACACCCTCGGGCTGCTCACCCTCCGCGAAGCCGGCGGCCTGGACGTCTACGCCACCGCGACCGTCCACAAGGCATTGCGATCCGGGTTTCCGATCGAGACCACGATCGGCTCGTACACGCAGCTTCGCGAACACCACCTCGCACCCGGAACGCCGGTGGAGCTCGAAGGCGGGCTCCGTGTCACCTTGACCGTGCTGAGCAGCAAGAGGCCCAGGTATGCGGGCACGGCGCCGTCGGGCGAGTGGGTCAGCGCGTGCCGCTTCGATTCCGGCCCAGGCACGCGAGCCTTCGTCTACGCGCCGGGCCTCGCCGCGTGGACCGACGAGTTCGCCACGGTGATCGACGGTGCGGACGTCGTCGCGCTCGACGGTACTTTCCTCACCGAGGAAGAGATGGGGCCAGGACGTCCGGCGTCGGGCATGGGGCACCTGGCCATCACCGAGGCCCTGCCTTTCCTGGCCGGGCATCCCGGACCCCGGTACCTGTTCACCCACCTCAACAACACCAATCCGCTGGTGCTTCCGGACGCCCACGAGGCGTCCGCGCTCGCGGAGGTGAACGCCGCTGTGGCGTTCGACGGGCAACTGCTCGAACTCTGAATCCGATTCCCCTGCCGGCTTCGACGGCAGGTCCACTGTGTCCAGAACAGGATGGAGAACCATGAAGAGACGTTCGGCAACGGTGCTGACAGCTCTGGCGAGCGCGTCCGCCGCCGCACTCGCGACCGTGCTGGCCTTCGGAATGCCCGCGTCGGCCCACGACGGCAGTGGCAAGACGGGTGCGCAACAACTGGGCGATCCCCAATACGGGGTGTGCCGCGGCCTCGACTCCAGCTGCTACCACAACTGGGGCAACTTCGACCTCTCCAAGGGGATCAAGGTCCTCGTCTACTCGCGCACGGCGGGGCCGCGCCACGCCAACCTCGGCCCCGCGCTCGGCCCCGGTATGAACCCGCCGCTGGCCGACGCCAACGTCGCGCAGAAGGCGCTGGTGAAGCTCGGGCAGCAGAACGGTTTCGCGGTCGACTGGACCGAGGACGTCACCCAGCTGGCGAGCCCGAACACGTTGTTCAAGTACAACGCCGTGATCTTCCTCAGCACCAGCCGTGACGCGCTCGACGACTCGGCCCAGACGTCACTGCGCCAGTACATCCGCGGCGGCGGTGGTTTCGTGGCCATCCACAACGCCTTCGGCACCGAGTACAACTGGCCCTGGTACGAGGGACTGCTGGGCGGGACCAACTACTACGACCACGGCCCCGCGCAGGCCGGCACCGTGCAGACGGTGGAGCGCAACGACGTCTCGACGAAGAACCTTCCGAACCGCTGGGCCTTCACCGACGAGTGGTACAACGTGGATCCCTTCCCCAGCAACGTCCGCTTCCTCGCGAAGGTGGACGAGTCGAGCCTGGCCGAGGGCGTGAAGGGCTCGATGGGGCACCCCGGCCACGGGACGAACCACCCGGTGGCCTGGTGCCAGTACTACGACGGCGGCAGGTCGTGGGTGACGACGCTCGGCCACGAGGACTGGGCTTACACCAACTCGACCACCTCCGACGGCGCGCGGTACTTCCAGTCGCTGATCGTGGGCGGGATCAAGTCCGCAGCGGGTGCGGCGCCGTTCTGCCGCTGACGACGAGAGAGGGCCCCGGCTTCGACGAAGCCGGGGCCCTCTCTCGTGAGTGCGCTCGTCAGAGGCCGAGGTAGATCTGCCGGACCAGCGGGTCGTGGCTGAGGTCCGCGGAGCTGCCGGTCATCGCAACCTGGCCGTTCTCCATGACCAGGCAGGTTTCGGTGGCTTCGAAGGTGAGCTTCGCGTTCTGCTCGACCAGCAGCAGCCCGAGGCCGGCCTCGGAGAGGCGTTGCAGGCTCGCGAGGACCTCCTCGACGAGCTTGGGGGACAGCCCCATGGACGGCTCGTCCAGCAAGACCAGCTTGGGTTCGGACATGAGGGCCCGCCCGATGGCGAGCATCTGCTGCTGGCCCCCGGACAGGGCGCCGGCGAGGCGGTGTTGCATCTCGCCGAGCACGGGGAACATCTCGTACACCTCGTGCAGGACTTGTCGGGTCCGGCCTCGCCACGGCTTGAGGTACGCGCCGAGAAGGAGGTTCTTCTCCACGGAGAGGCCGCCGAACACGTGCCGGCCCTCGGGGACGTAGCCGATGCCGTGGCGCACGACGTCCTTGGGTTTCACCTTGGTCAGATCCTGGTCGCCGAACCACAAGCCGCCGACGGACCGGGGGACGAGACCCATGAGTGCCTTCAACGTCGAGGTCTTGCCTGCTCCGTTGGCCCCGATGATGCCCATGCAGCACCCCGCTGCGACGGTGAACCCGACGGAGCTGACGGCCTGGACTCCGCCGTAGCGCACCGAGAGGTTCTCGACGCGAAGGTCGCCCGCGAGGCCGTGGCCGGCCTCGCGCTGGTGTCCGCTTTGCTCGGTCTTCACGGCATGACCTCTGTTTCCACTGCGTGGGCGACCTCGGCGACGCTGAACGAGTCTCCGAGGTAGGCCTCGATGACCTCGGGCCGGATCGCGACTTCGGCGGGAGTGCCTTCGGCGATCACGCCGCCTCCGGCGAGGACGGTGACGCGGTCGCACAGCGACATGACCAGGCTCATGTTGTGCTCGATCAGCACGACGGTGACGCCACTGTCGCGAATGGATCGGACGATCTCCTTGAGCTGGCCCACTTCCTGTCCGTTGAGACCCGCGGCCGGCTCGTCGAGAAGCAGCACCTTCGGGTCGGCGGCCATGGCCCGGGCCAGCTCCACCCTGCGCTGGATCCCGTACGGGAGTGACCGGGGGGCCGCGTCGGCGAAGTCCTCGAGGCCGAACCGGCTCAGCAAAGCGCGGGCATCCCGGCGCAGAGCGCGTTCGGCACGCCAGACACCAACTGGCCAGACCACGTAGTGCCAGAGCGAACGCATCGACGAGTGATCCAGCGCGACCAGCAGGTTCTCCTCGACCGTCAGCTGGCCGAAGAGGCGCAGGTTCTGGAACGTCCGCGAGAGGCCGGCGCGGGACAGCTGGTGGGTCCGGCGCCCGGTGAGGGTCAGGTCCCCGATGGCCGCTGTGCCTGTCGACGCGGTGTAAAGCCCGCTGATCACGTTGAACAGCGTTGTCTTCCCCGAACCGTTGGGTCCGACGATGCCGCGGATCTCACCGGCCTCGACGGACAACGACACGCCCTTGAGTGCCTTCAACCCGCGGAATTGCTTGCTGATCCCGGAGATCTCGAGTGGCGCGCCCTGGCGGCTCCCCTCGGTGGGCGGGTAGGGGAGGAATGGCCCGAGTACGGCCCGGTCGGCGGGTTTCCTCCGCCGCAGTACCCGGCGGATCTGTGTGGGCAGTCCGGCCAGCCCCGCCGGTGCGAAGACGACCATGAGCACGACGACCGCGCCGTAGCCGAGTTGCGCGTAGACGGAGAAGTCGGTGAGCGCTTCGCGGACCAGGGACAGGGCGACCGCGCCGACGATGCACCCGGGGATGCTCTGCCGACCGCCGATGATGACCATGGCCAGCAGGAGGAACATGTTGGCGACGCTGAACGTCTCGGGCGCGATGTAGTGGATGAGCCCCGCGTAGAGCACTCCGGCGACGCCGCCGTACACGCTCGAGACGAGGAACGCGGTCATGCGCAGTACCGGGACCGGCGCCCCGACGGCGCCGGCTGCGATGGAGTCGTCGCGCATGGCGCGCAGGCGCCGGCCCAGTGCGGTCCGCACGACGAACACGGCGAACGCCACGGCAAGCGCGAACACGACGAGTTCGAGGTAGTAGTACAGGTACTCGTTGGTCAGGTCGATGCCGAACAGAGGCGGAACCGGGATGCCGCTGATACCTGATGCTCCGCCGGCGATGTGCGCGTTGGTCACCCAGTTGGTGAAGGCCAGCGCGAGCCCCAGCGTGACGATGCCCAGATAGTGCGATTGCACGCGCAGGGCGGGAATTCCGACGACCAGTCCCGCGGCCGCGGTGGCGATCACGGCCAGCACGGCGGAGACCCAGAACCCGAGCCCGGAGGCGGTGGTGAAGATGGCGAGGGCGTAGGAGCCGACGCCGAAGAACGCGATCTGCGCGAGGTTGATCTGCCCGGCCACGCCCATGGCGATGCCCATGCCGACCGCCAGCAGGGCGAACACGATCGCGATGTTGACGACGTGGATGCCGTAGCCGTCGAGTCCGTAGGGCAGGAGCCAGGCGAGGACGGCGAGCAGGATGATTCCGGCGATCCGCGCGCTCAGGCCGCGGTTGCGCACGAGGAGGTTCATGCCCGGCTCACCGTCCGCTCGCCGAACAGGCCGGTCGGTTTGACCATGACGATCACGGTGAACACGAGGAACACCACCAGGTCCGAGTAGCCTTGGAACCAGCCGGCGGCGAAGGAATCCAGGATTCCGATGGCCAGCCCGCCCACGATCGCGCCCGTGATGTTGCCGAAGCCGCCGAGGATAGCGGCGGCGAAACCCTTGATGCCCAGGGCCCCGCCCATGGTCGGGCTCACGTACAGAAGTGGGCCGACGAGGCCGCCGGCGAGCGCCGCCAGCCCGGCGCCGATCGCGAAGGCGATGGCGTTGCTGCGTCCGACGTGGATGCCGACCGCGGTGGCCGCTTCGTGGTCCATGGCGACGGCTTGCATTGCGGCACCTCGTTTGGTCCGCTGCAAGAAGATGAGCAGGAGCACCGTGGCGACCGCGGCGATCCCGAGCACGACGAGGCTGTAGGTGCGGATACGCACGCCGAAGACGTCGAGGGGCTGGGAGCCCACCGGGGTGGGAACGGCGCGGCCGGTCGCACCCCAGATGATGGTGGCGAGCGACTCCAGCACGACGCCGAAGCCGATCGTGCCGATCAGCATCAGGTCGAAGTCCTTGTTCTCCAACGGACGCAGCACCCGTTCCATCACCAGCGCGATGAGGCCGGTGACGACCATGGCGACGATGATGGCGAGGACGAACGGCAGCCGGGAGGACATGTAGAAGGTCGATGCCGCGTAGGCGCCGACCATCACGACCTGGCCGTGTGCGAAGTTCACCAGGCCCATGGTGCGATAGACGATCGAGAAGCCCATGGCGACGAGGGCGTAGACAGCGCCGAAGCTGAGCCCGCCCACGAGCGTCTGGAGAAAGACTTGCATGAAAAGTCCTTTCACAGACGGGGGCCGCGCGCAGGGCGCGGCCCCCGCAGGATCAGCTGGTGGCGGTGGCGATCAGTTTCCCGCCGGTGATGACGCCGATCGAGGTGGCGTGGATGCCGACGCCGGTCTGGTCGAAGGTGAACGTGCCGAGCAGGCCCGGGTACTTGGTGGCGCGGATCGCATCGGCCAGCTGCTGACCGGTCGCGGCGTTGCTGTTCTTCATCGCGGTCAGGAAAATGTTCGTGCCGTCGAAGGATTTCGCGCCGTGCAGTTCGGCGTCCTCGTTGTAGGCCGTCTTGTAGGCCTGGGCGAAGGAGCGGGAAGCGTCACTGGTGTCATTGCTCAGGTAGGGGCTGCTCACCACGGTCCCCTCGGCGTTGGCGGCGCCCGAGGTCTGGAGGTAGACGGTCGTTCCCATGGGTGCCGCGCCGGCCACGGTGGCGTTCAGCCCGAGCTCGCGCGCCTGTTTGACGATGAGCCCGGCTTCGACCTCCTCGGTGCCGACGAACAGCACCTGCGGGTTCTTCTGCCGGATGGACGTCAGCGCCGCGCTGAAGTCCTTCTGGTCGGTGGTCACCACCTGGTCGTCGACCGGCTTGATCCCCCGATCGGCCAATGCTTTCCCGAAGGCGTCGTGCTCGCCCTTGCCGTAGGAGCCGTTGTTGCTGATGAAGGCGATGCTCTTCAGGTTCTTCTGGTCGACGAGGTACTTGGCCAAGGTCTCGTCGTAGGTCGTGCTCGTCGGGCCGTTGAGGAACTGGAACGGACTTTTCACCGCGGTGATCGAGGGGGACTGCCCGGAGGTGATGCTGGGAATCTTGGCCTGCTGCAGGACGGGTGCCATGGCGACGGTGACCGCGCTTTCGGCGGTGCCGATCATCGCGACGTAGCCCTCGCTGGCGATCTTGCGAGCGAGGTTGGTGCCGATCGTGGGGTCGCCCGTGTCGTCGAACACATCGAGCTGGATTTTCCTGCCGTTGACCCCGCCTTTCGCGTTCCACTGGTCGACGGCGAGCTTCGCGCCCTTGTATTCCCAGGCGCCCAGCGAGCTGAGCTGGCCGCTCTGGGCGTCGACGACGGCCATCTTGATGGGACCGGTCGTCGAGGCGTTGGTGTTCGACGAGCTCCCAGGCGCGCTGCAGGCGCTGCCGACGCCCACCGCCAGCACCGCCAATGCGGACGCCACCACGCGCCCACGTCGGAATCGGATCATGAATGCCACCTCGTTGTGTCAGGAGTGCGGAGTTATTCGAAGACGCCCTGGTAGATGTCCTTGATGTTCCAGTGCCCCGGAGTCGGCACCGGCTCGTTGACCATCGGAACGTCGAGGACCGCCGGCCGACGGCGCGCGACCGCGTCGCGGAGTGCTTCGCCGAGGCCCTCCGGGGTCTCGACCAGGTATCCGTCGGCGCCGCAGGAACGGCCGAGCGCGGCGAAGTCGGGCGACGCGGGATTGCCGTCGCGGTCGAGGAACTCGCAGCCGAAGCTCTGCCCGAAGTTCCCGGCCTGCAGGTCCGCGATGGTTCCGTGGGCCCGGTTGTTCATCACGACGAAGATCACGGGCAGGCCCTGCTCGACGGCCAGCGGAATGGCGGGCAGCTGCGCGCTCATCCCGCCATCGCCCACCAGGGCGACGACGACCCGCTCGGGCGCGGCGATCTGCACGCCGACCGCGGCCGCCGGCCCGAAGCCCATTGTGGACGCTCCGCCAGGGGTGATGAACCGGCCGTCCTCGGGCAGTTCGTAGCACTGGGCCACACCGTTCTTGTTCCACCCGACGTCGGTGACGAGGACGGCGTCGGACGGCAGGACGGTGCGGAGGTCCTCGAGGATGCGTTCCGGCCGGAGGGGGAAATCGTCGCTGCGGCCGCGCTCCTGGCTCGACTCGAACAGCGTCGTCCGGGCGGTGGTGATGGTTTCCCGCAGGCCGGGCCTGGAGACCCGCTCGGGGGCGAGGGCTCGCACCGCCGCGGTGATCGCCGGAACCGCGTGGTTGACGTCGGCGACGGCTCCGAGGGCGACGGGGTAGTTCCGGCCGATCTCGGCGGCGTCGATGTCGATCTGGATCAGCTGTGCCGGCGGGAACCGCCACGTGTAGTCGGAGTCCCACGAGCTGGCGTCGGTCTCGGCGAAGCGGGTCGCCAGCGCGAGCACGAGGTCGGTGTCGCGGGTGTAGTCGTTCGTGAGCTCCAGGCCCCAGAAGCCGGTCATGCCCATGACCAGCGGGTGCCGGTCGGGAAGCGTGCCCTTGGCCATGAGCGAGTGGGCGACGGGGATGTCGAGGTGCTCCGCGAGGTCGAGCAGCGCCGCCCGCCCGGCCGGCCCGCGCAGACCGCCGCCGAGGTAGATCAACGGACGCTTCGCGTTAACGAGCAGCTCGGCGATCCGCGCGGCGTCCGCGTCGCTCAACGCCGGCGTCGCGACCTGCTCGACCAGCGGGTAGTCCACCACGCGGACCTGGCGGGAGAACAGGTCCATCGGGACGTTGAGCAGAACCGCGCCCTTGCGGCCGGACGTCGCCGTCCAGAAGGCGCGCTCGGTGAACCTGGTCAGGTCCTCGGCGCGGTGGACGTGCCAGGCGCGCTTGACGAACGGGCGGTAGATGGCGGTCTGGTCGGCGTCGGCGTGGAGGTTCACCTCCTGGTGGGGGTGGCGACCATGGTAGTACGACGGGACATCGCCGGAGATCGTGATGAGCGGGACGGAGTCGAGTGCGGCGGTGGCGACACCGGTCACCGCGTTCATCATGCCGGGACCCGCGTGCACGAGCAGGACTCCGGGTTTGCCCGACACGCGGGCGTACCCGTCGGCGGCGTGGGCGGCCGCTTGCTCGTGCCGGGCCATGACGAATTCGATGCTGCTGCGCCCGAGTGCGTCCAGGAAGGCGATGTTGGTGTGGCCGCACAGGCCGAAGACGTACTCGACGCCGTAGGACTCCAGCTGCCGGACGAGTGCTTCCGCTGCGGTCGTCGTCGGGGCGGGTGCGGTCATCGGTGCGTCGCTCCTCTTGTCACGGGTCTCGGTCACTGCTCGCCCCAGATCGAGGTGCCGCGCAGGATCAGGGTCTTCACGACGGTGTAGTCGTCGATCATGTGCGCGGGTGACTCCCGGCCGAAGCCGGAGTCTTTGACACCGCCGAAGGGAATGTGGTCGAGCCGGTAGTTCGACGAGCCGTTCACGACCAGCCCGCCGACCTGCAGCTCGCGCCACGCGGCGAAGATCGTGCGGATGTCCTGGGTGAAGATCCCGGCCTGCAGGCCGAACCGGCTCGCATTGCAGGCGCGGATGACGTCGTCCAGGTCGTCGAACGGCAGGACGGCGACGAGGGCGCCGAAGACTTCCTTGACCACGACGTCGGCGTCGCCGGGTGGGTCGGCCACGATGGTCGGGAGCAGCGTGGCGCCGTCGCGGGTCCCGCCGAGCAGGACCCGCGCGCCACCGAGGCTCGCGTCGGCGGCCCACTGCTCCACGCGTGCGGCGGCTTGTTCGTCGACCATCGCCCCGACCTCGGTCGCGGGGTCGAGCGGATCCCCGACCTTGAGCTGGGCGACCTCGTCGCGGAAGGCGGTCAGGAAGTCGTCGAAGCGGCTTCGGTGGACGTAGACCCGCTGCACGGAGATGCAGCTCTGGCCGGAGTTGCTGTACCCGGTCCGGGCGCAGGTCCGGGCGGCGTGCGCGAGGTCGGCGTCGGCGCACACCAAGGTGGCGGCGTTGCCGCCGAGCTCCAGGACGAGGCGTTTCGCGCCGGCTGCCCGCGCGACCGCGGCCCCGGTCTCCGCGCTGCCGGTGAAGCTGATGACGGCGACGGCGTCGCCCGCACACAACGCGGCTCCGACCTCGCCGCCGCCGTGCAGCAGCTGGACCGCCTCGACGGGCATGCCGGCGTCGAGGAGCAGGGCCACGATCGCGGCTGTCGTCGCGGGAGCCTGGGGCGGCGCCTTCACGATCGTGGTGTTGCCGGCCGCGAACGACGCGCCGAGCTTGTGGGCCAGCAGGTTCGCGGGGGCGTTGAACGGTGTGATCGCCAGAGCGACACCGGCGGGGGCTCGGAAGGTCATGGCGGTGTTGCCGACGCCGCGGTCCCAGCCCGACACCGGGAGCATGTCGCCGCCGATGTGCCGGGTTTCGTTGGCGCACACGGCGAACGTGTCCGCCACGCGGTCCAGCTCGCCCCGCCCGTCCTTGAGCGGTTTGCCGAGCTCCAGCGCGATCAGCCGGGCGATCGCGTCTCGGTGCTCGATCGCCGACTGTGCCGCACGTTCGAGAATCGCGGCCCGGGTCGCCGGTGCGAGGCGTCCGACGACGGGCGCGTTCTCCGCGGCGTAGGCCAGAGCGTCGGCCACCTGGGTTTCCGACGCGGGGTACGACTTCGTCACCACTCTGCGGACGTACGGGCCCATCCGGTCGGTCGGCGGTCCGTCGCGTGTCCACTTGCCGCCGACGAACGCGGCGGCCTCCATGGCGTCATCGGATGTCGAGGATTCGAGAATCTCCTGCAGCACCGCCACACTCCCTTGTGAACCATCAAACGGTACATCTGGACCACTCTGCGGACTCCGTGTAACGTACGGTTGGCGACAGGCGCTGGCAAGACTTCGAGCCGAAGAAGTTACGAACCGGCCCAGGGTGGCCACCCGGTTCGAAATCCGGGTCGAAACCCGAGGATGCTGGGCAAAACGATTACGACAATGGGCAAGGGGAGAGTTGGTCATGAAGCGGGCCGGTGCCGACGAAGCCGTCGACCAGACGGAAAACTCGTCGCAGGAAAGCGGCGAGTCGCAGGGCGTGCGCAGTGTCCAACGGGCACTGGACATTCTGGCGCTGCTGACGGAAACTCAGCCCACGGTGTCGATCTCCGACATCGTGAAGGAAACCGGTCTGGCCAAGACGACGGTGATCCGCTTGGCGCAGACCCTCGAGCAGAATGGCCTCCTGTGGGCGACGCCCAAGGGGTACATGGCGGGGCCGGGTCTCTGGCGCTGGGCACATCTGGCCAAACAGAGCTGGGAGCTTCCCGCGGAAACCACGCAGCTGATGCGCGAGCTGGGGGATCGTCAGCGGGAGACCGTCAACCTCTACGTCTTGCGTGATGTTTACCGGGTTTGTGTTGCTCAGCAAGAGAGTCCTCAATCGCTGCGGCACGTCGTGCGCGTCGGAGACGAGCTTCCCCTGTGGGCGGGTGCGTCGTCGAAGGTGCTGCTGCGCGACGCGTCTGCCGCCCTGTTGACGCGCATCGCCCGCAGCTCGCCCGACGGAGTGGAGCACTTACCTGCTTTGCAGGCGACGGTGACGGAGGCCGCCGAGCAGGGTTTCGCGTTCAGCCACGGCGAGCGCGAAGCAGGTCTTTCGGCGGTGGCGGTTCCGATTGTCAGTGCGGCGGGAACTGTTGTGGCGGCGTTGTCGCTGAGCGGGCCGACCGTGCGTTTTCCCGACGACCGTATTTCCGAGTTCGTCGACGATCTCAAATCTGTTGCCGCGCGCATGGCGGAGCGGGGGTTCGCCCATCCCTTCGCCGGGTGAAGCCGGCCCGACACGACGTGCCGTCCGCGCTGATGCGGGCGGCGCACAAGGAGAGGGAATGCAGAGGAGACCGCTTCGCGGCATCCGGGTACTGGACCTGACGAATGTTCTCGCCGGTCCGTACTGCAGCTACCAGCTGATGCTCTTCGGTGCCGAGGTGGTGAAGGTCGAGGTCCCCGGATCCGGGGACCTGGCCAGGAGCCTGGGACCGGACGCGGAGCTCAACCGGGCGGGCCTCGGCGCCTCGTTCCTGGCGCAGAACGCCGGCAAGAAGTCGATCGAGCTGAACTTGAAGGACGCGGTGCAGCGCGCGCTGTTCGAGGACCTCGTCCGTGGGGCCGACGTCCTGCTCGAGAACTACCGCGCCGGAGTGCTGGAGCGGCTCGGCTTCGGCTGGGACCGGTTGCGGCAGCTGAACGGCCGGCTCGTCTACTGCGCGATCTCGGGGTTCGGGCAGTCCGGACCATTGAGCCAGGCACCCGCCTACGACCAGATCATCCAGGGCCTGTCGGGAATGATGAGCGTCACCGGCACGGAGGACACCGCCCCCCTGCGGGTCGGCTTCCCGGTCGCGGACACCGTGGGCGGGCTGATGGCGGCGCTGTCGATTTCCTCGGCGCTGGTCGGCCGTGAGCGGTCCGGCGAGGGCTGTTTCCTCGACCTGTCGATGCTCGAGGCGTCCATTTCGGCGATGGGCTGGGTGGTGTCCAACTACGTCATCAGCGGAATCCCTCCGGAGCCGATGGGACGGGAGAACGCGACGGCCGCGCCGTCCGGGACCTTCTTCGCCGCGGACGGCCCCCTCAACATCGCCGCGAACCGGCAGGAGCAGTTCGTGACGCTGTGCGGTCTCGTGGGACGGCCGGATCTGGTGGCGGACCCGCGGTTCGCCGATCGAGAAGACCGCAAACGCCATCGCGCCGAACTCAGCGACGAGCTCAACCGGGCGTTGCGGCTTCGAAACTCGCAGGAGTGGGAGACGGAGCTGTCGGCTGCCGGAGTGCCCGCCGCCCGCATCCTGACGGTGCCGCAGGCACTGAAATCCGAACAGCTCGCGCACCGCGGATTCTTCACCGAGATCGGGTTCCCCGGTGATTCCGAGCGAACCCTGCGCGCCAGCGGCAACGGCGTGCTCGTCGACGGTGAACCACTCCGACCGACCGCCGCGCCACCGTGGCTCGGGCAGCACAACGACGAAGCCGCCGAACTCGTCCGGCGCTGGCGCGCCACCGGCATCCCGTCGCCGGCACGCCCGATCCCCGACCAGGTGTCGCCCGGCCGAACCGAAAGGGACTGACATGGCTGTCACACCTGCACAGACCACTGTGGACGATGTCGCCGACTGGTGGGCCAACAGCATCTGCCGCATGGAACCTGGCGTGGTCGAGCTGCGGGGCGTCCCTGTGCAGGATCTGATCGGCCACCGCGGCCTGGTGTCGACGATCTGGCTGATGGTCCGCGGCAGCAGCCCGACCACCGACGAGGAAGCACTGCTGGAAGCGGCGATGGTCGCGTCCGTCGACCACGGCCCGCAGGCACCTTCCATCGCGATCGCCAGGATGACGGCCACCTGCGGCGTCGGCATGAACAACGCCATCGCGTCCGGCGTCAACGCCCTCGGCGACTCCCACGGCGGCGCCGGACAGCAGTGCGTGGAACTGCTGTCCGACATCGTGGAACGCCAGTCGGCGGGAGTGGATCTCGACGCCGCGACGGAGGAAGTGGTCGCCGAGTACCGTGCGCGCGACCCGTACCTGCCCGGGTTCGGTCACCGGTTCCACCCGGTCGATCCCCGGCGCGACCCGCTGCTCGGCCTGGTCGACAAGGCGGTGTCGGCGGGAGTTGTCGAGGGCAGGCACGTCGCGGCAGCCCGGGCGGTCGAGACGGAGCTCAACCGAGGGCGCCGCAAGCCCGTGCCGATGAACATCGACGGAGCCACCGCCGTGATCTACGCCGAACTCGGGTTCCCGCCCGAGCTCGCGCGGGGCCTGTTCGTTTTGAGCCGCAGCGTCGGCATCCTCGCCCACGCCTGGGAGGAAACGAACTCCGGCCGGCGCAACAAGGGCCCGATGCCGACCTCGATCCTGCCCACCTACCGCTGAGACGGGAACTGATGCGAATCGCCGTCCTCCACGGTCCGAACCTCAACTTGCTGGGGGCGCGCCGGCCGGAGAAGTACGGGACCACCACACTCGCCGAGATCACCGCCGACGTTGATCAGACCGCGGCGCAGTGGGGCGCCACGGCCGTTCACTACCAGTCGAACCACGAGGGCGCGCTCGTCGACTGGGTGCACGCCCACCGCGACGCGGTCGACGCGATCGTGATCAACCCGGCCGGACTGACCCCGGTGGCCTACTCGCTCCTCGACGCCATCCGGGACACCGACCGGCCGTTCGCCGTCGTGCACATCTCTCAGTGGCACGCCCTCGACGGCAAGGAACGCAACGACATCTTCGCCCCCTTGGCCGCGGTGTACCTCGCCGGCGCGGGCTGGCACGGTTACGCCCTGGCCGTCGAGGCACTCGTGTTCAAGGTTCAGAACCGGGTGGCAGCGGAGGCATCGGGGAACGCGGCCGCGGGGTGGTGAATCAGGCCTCAGCAGAGGTCCAGGTCGGCCCCCACTGTGGTTCTGGTCAACCGCAAGTACAAGAGGTTGCCCGCCTGTTCAGGATTGACCGCGGCCGCGTGCATGTGGATCCGGACTTCGCCGGGGCTGGGGTGCGGGGTCGGCCGCTCGATTGCGCCGAGCACTACGCGTCCGCCGTGACGAGGATGCCAACTGCCTTCACCGCGTGACTCCGCCTGCCGGGATGAGCTGGCGCACGCCGGTGGAGGCTGCGCGGTTCACGGCGTCGATGAAGCGGTGGCGGTGGAGTGCGTGCCGGAAGTCCGGGACGAGTGAGGTGTTCTCCGCGAGGTCGCGGGCGTGCTGCGCGTATAGCTGCGCGACGTTGTGCGCGGGTCCGGAGAGGTCGCGAGGGACGTCGGTGTAGTAGGCGTCGGGCACCGTCAGGGGGTGCACCGTGGTGTCGTCGCCGCGGCCGCCGGAGAGGGTGAGATCGGCGACCTGGAAGTTGCCGTTGGAGGAGGTAAGGACAAGGTCGCCCGCGGTGCCGTTGATTTCCCAGCGCAGGTTGTCGCCGCGGGAGACGCCGCCACGGTAGTAGATCGAAGCCGCGGCGCCGCTGGTGAGCACACCGCTGATCGCGACGTGGTCGGGAGCGGTGACGGTGAGGATGCTGCCGTCGTCGGCGACCGTGACTTGGTCGCGGCGGCGCACGAGGTCCGCGGTGATGCCGGCGAAGTCGCCGACGACGTGATTGACCGCATCGAGCGCGTGCATGGTCGGGACGGTGAACGTGGTGACGCCCTTCTTGTCGTCGTACCAGTAGGAGTTCGCCTTGGTGGCCGTCGGCCCCCACGCGGCACCGGAACCGACGAGTGTGGTGCCGAGGATGTCGCCGACATACCCGTCTGCGATCAGATCGCGGGCGTAGCGAACCTCGGGCGCGAACCGGCCCTGCAGGCCGGCGATCGTCCTGACGCCCTTCGCGGCGGCGATGCGGGTGAGCTCCTCGGCGTTCTCGAGATCGATCGCGAGCGGCCACTCGGTGAAAACCGTCTTGCCCGCGGCCACGACGGCGGTCGTCAGCTCACGATGGTGCGAGACCTTGACCGCGACGACGACGATGTCGACGTCCGGATCGGCGATGAGGTCGGCATGGTTGTCGTAGCCCTTCACGCCGAACGCCTCGGCTGCCGCGTCAGCGGACACGCGCCTGGAGGTGCTCACGGCCCGCAGGGCGAAACCCCGGAGGGCGGCGAGTGCGGGAACGTGACTGATGGCAGCCCAGCCGGTGGTGCCGCCACCGATGATGCCGACGCCGATCTGATTCATCGGTTTGCTTCTCCTCTGACTTGAAGGTGGGGATTGGTGGGATTTCTGGACCGGGTATCGAGTGGCTTCCTCGCCTGCGAACTCGATCTCCGGCATCGACGCCTGTTGGACGCCGGACCCGCGCGAGAGACGGGCACAACCACTCTTTCTGTAATGACTGATCGTTCCTGAATTAAGGCATGGTCTCGGTTCAGTTGCCGTTCTGGGACTTGGACTCAGCAGAAGCAGGTCAGGGCGAGGTCCACCGTCGCCATGAGTGTGGCGCGGTCGGGTCGGATGGCGCCGACGACCCGGAGTCCCTGGATGGTGGTGACGAGCAGTCGCGCCGTTGTCGCGGCACTGCGGTCGGCGGGGAGCTCGCCGGCGGCCTGGCCGCGAACGATCAGCTCGAACAGTGCATCCTCGAGTGACTGGATGGTGCCCTGCAGACGATCACGCACGGCGAGATCGCGGTGCGCGAGCTCGGTCGCCGCGCCAACCACGAGGCAGGCCTCACGGTTACCGTCCTCGACGGTCGCGTCGACCACGCCCACCAGAACCTCGCGAATGACCGCCTTGGTGTTCACGCCTTCCTTGAGCAGGCCGACGATCGGCTCCGCGTACCGCTCTCGGTACCGGTCGAGGACGGCCAGGTAGAGGCCTTCTTTGCTGCCGAATGCCGCGTAGAGCGACCCTCGGCCGACGCCGGTGGCGTCCACGAGGTCCTGGATCGACGTCCCCGCGTAGCCTGCCCGCCGGAACGCCGACATGGCGGTCTCGATCGCCGCGTCGGTGTCGAATTCTCTCGTCCGTGCCACGAAGTGACCGTACTTGTTATGGAATGACCGGTCAAGTAATGAGCTGGAGGTGTAGGTCGCGCCGCTGACGGTGTCGATCTGCGTGCTCTGCGCCTGCAGTACCTCCTGGTTGAGCACGGGCACCGCGGCGGAGTTGATGCGCACGTCGCGGCCGGACTCCTCGGGTACCTGCAGCACACGCGCGGCCGTGATGTTCCTGCCCGCCACTCTTCCCGACCCTGCCCACTGCGATCAGCGGCGACCACGCCTGGACCGCGGCTCACGGCTGAGGGTGACCCGGCGGCGCCCGACGAACGCCGTCGTCCCCGGATCGCGCGCCATGCCGGCGCCGTAACGAGAACGTGATGAGCGGAAACCTCCTCGTAAATACGAGGTATTGCGTGGAAGTTCGGTCACAGGTACGGTCCTCGCAATCAGAAACCGCAGGGCAGGCCCGACCGTTGTTGTGGAAGTTCGGGCACTAGGCGATTGGGCGGAGAGCGTTCATGAGGTTGATCGGCTACCTGGACCAGCTGTCCGCCCGGCCGGGGGACTCGCTCCCGGTCCGGATCAGCGGTGACGGCGGGCAGGTCACGGTCGATCTCGTCCGGCTCCTGCATGGCGACACGAACCCGCTCGGCCCCGGCTTCCTCAGCACCGACGTGGCTTCCGTCCCCAGCCAGGTCGTGGTCGCGGGGGAGCAGGTCACGCCGGTGGGCTCCTGCCTGCGAGCGGACGACGTCGTCCCGGTCGGCACCACCCGGCTGAGCGCCGGCGTGGTGATCTGGCCGACCACTGTGGACGCGGGCCGGGAGCAGGGTGTGCTGAGCGTGGTGGACGCCGGGGGTGAGCCGGTCGTCGCGGTGACACTCGGGGAATCCGGCCGCCTTCGGCTGTCCACCGGTGCCGGTGCGGTGCTGCTCGAAGCCGCCCGGCCGCTGGCGAACCGGCGCTGGTACCGCGTCTGCGCCGAGGTCGGCGCCGGTGGTGTGGCATTGGAAATCGTGCCGCTGGAACCGTTCCCGGGCGACGAAAAGCCGGTCAGCCTGCGTGGCGAGTCCGAAGTGGACCTTTCGGCCGCGAGCGGGGTGGTGGTCGCCGCGCTGCGCTGCCCGTCGGAGGGCACCCGGTACTTCCCCGGTGCCGTGTTCAACGGGAAGGTCGAGCATCCCGTGCTCTCCTCCGGTGAAGACACGCTCGCCGAGTGGGCCTTCGAACGCGGTTTCGCCACCGACACCGCCGAGGACGTCTCCGGCCGGGGCCGGCACGGGCTGCTGGTGAACAAACCGGCGCGCGCGATGACGGGGCACACCTGGACCGGCGAGGTGCACGACAGCGCCGCCGCGCCGGAGCAGTACGCCGCGATCCACTTCCACGACGACGACCTGATCGACGCCGGCTGGCCCGAGACGGCCCGGGTGGACCTGCCGGCCGACCTGCCGAGCGGCATCTACGCGGTCCGGCTCCGCGGGACCACCCGGGACGGCGAGGAAACCGACCACATCCCCGTCGTGGTGGCGCCCGCGACCGGTGCGCCCCGCCCGAAGGTCGCCTACCTGATCCCGACCTTCACCTACCTGGCCTACGCCAACGAACGCCTCCAGCACCGCCTCGACTACGAGGCCGCCGGCATCACCGATCATCCGATCACGCCGGGACTGCACGACGTGACGCTCGCCGAGCACCCGGAGTTCGGAGCCAGCCTCTACGACCTGCACAGCGACGGCTCCGGCATCTGCTACACGAGCGCGTTGCGGCCGATCCTCAACCTGCGCCCGGACTACCGCATGTGGCTGCAGAACGCGCCGCGCAGCTTGGGTGCCGACCTCTACCTCGAGCACTGGCTCGTCCGAAGCGGTGTCGAGCACGACGTGCTCAGCGACCACGACCTGCACGCCGACCCCGAGCACGCGCTGGACGGCTACCAGGTGGTGCTCACCGGCTCGCACCCCGAGTACTACAGCGGGGCGATGCTCGACGCGCTGCAGCGTCACGTCGACACCGGACACTGCCTGATGTACCTGGGCGGCAACGGGTTCTACTGGGTCACCTCGCAGGACCCGGGACAGCCGGGTGTGCTGGAGGTGCGTCGCTCGGGTGGCATCCGGACCTGGGAGATCCAGCCGGGGGAGGGCCACCACTCGACCACCGGCGAGCCGGGTGGGCTGTGGCGCTGGCGCGGCCGGTCGCCCAACAAGCTCGCCGGAGTCGGCATGTGCAGCCAGGGCTGGGACGAGAAGGCCCCGCCCTTCGAGCGCGCCGCACTGTCCTACGAGCCCGAATGGGCCTGGGTTTTCGAAGGCATCGACGACCATCTCATCGGTGACTTCGGTCTGATCATGAACGGCGCGAGCGGCGACGAACTCGACCGCTGCGACTTCGCACTGGGCAGCCCGCCGAACACGGCTGTGCTGGCCACCTCACAGCGCCACAGCGACTTCTACCAGCTCGCCGTCGAGGACGTGCTGATGCTCGCCCCCGGGCTGGGCGGCAGCGAGTCCGATCTCGTCCGCTCCGACATGGTGATCGTCGAGCGCCCGGGCGGCGGTGCGGTCTTCTCCGTCGGCTCCATCTGCTTCACCGGCTGCCTGCCGTGGAACGGCTACGAGAACAACGTTTCCCGGCTGCTGAACAACGTGCTCGGCAACTTCCGCGCCCGCGTCTGAAAATCGGTCCCCCCGAATCCCGATTGCAGGGAGAATTTCGATGAAACACCCCGTCCCGTTCCGCCGGCTGGCCGGCGCCACCGCGGTGGCCCTCTTGACTCTGTCCCTGGCCGCTTGCGGTGGCATCACCCAGGACAGCGGCTCGGCCTCCGGCGGCCAGTCGTGCAAGCGCTCCACCGACAAGGTGATCGGCTTCGACTACCCGTTGACGTCGCTGTCGGTCTACGGCGACCTCAAGCGGTTCGCCGAGCAGCGAGCCACCGCGCGCGGGTACCAGTTGAAGTACACCGCCGACGACGAGGATCTGCAGAAGCAGACCCAGAACGTGCAAACGTGGGTCACGCAGAAGATCCCCGCGATCGTGTCCTACCCGCTCGAGCCGGCGTCGATGGAACCGCTCGCACAGCAGGCGCGGGGCAACTGCACGGTGTTCGTCTCCTACGCCTCGCCGCTGAAGAACCAGGACGCCTCGGTGCTGTTCAGCGGCCTCGAGAGCGGTCAGGCGCTTGGCAAGACGGCCACCGAGTGGGCCAAGCAGCACCAGGGACCGGTGAAGGTGCTCGTGCTCAACAACCGGGACCTCGCGGTGGGTGCGCAGCGCGACGACGGCCTGAAGGCGTCCTTCGCCGCGGGTGGCAACGTCGAGATCGTCTCCACGCAGAAGGCCGGCACCCGCGCGGACGGCGAGCAGATCGCCCGTACCGTCCTGCAGGCGCACCCTGACCTCAACATGGTGCTCGGGTACGACGACGACGTCGCCCTGGGCGCGCAGCAGGCGTTCCTCAACGCGGGCAAGAACCCGAAGGACCCGGGCATCTTCATCGGCGGCCAGGACGGGTCGAAGGAAGGCCTTCAGGCGGTGTCGCAGGGCGGGATCTACCGGGTCTCGGTCGCGGTGCGCATCCGTGACATCGGCTTCGCGGTCACCGACGTGGCGGCGGACCTGTTGGAGGGCAAGCCGAACAAGGGTGTGAACGTCCCGCCGGTCGCGCTCACCGCGAGCACCCCCTCGCTCAAGGACTACCTGAGCGACTACAGCTGAGGAACCCGATGACGCTCACCATTCGAGGCCTGGTCAAGGGATACGGCGCGGCCACCGTCCTCAAGGGAGTCGATCTCGACATCGCTCCCGGAGAGGTGCACGCGCTGCTCGGCCCCAACGGCGCCGGCAAGTCGACCTTGATCAAGTGCATCGGCGGAGTGGTGACCCCGGACGCGGGTGAGCTGGCGCTCGACGGCGAGTCGCTGGGCCAGCTCACCCCGAACCGGGCCTTCGCCGCCGGGATCGCCACCATCCACCAGCACCTCTCGCTGATCGACGTGCTGTCGGTGAGCGACAACCTGTTCCTCGGCCAGGAGAAGACCGTCGCCGGGGTGCTCGACCGGGCCGGCCAGCGGCGGGTCACCGCCGAGCTGCTCGACCGGTTCGGCCTCGACGTCGCGCCGGGGACGAAGGTCGGCGGACTGCCCATGGGCACCAAGCAGCTCCTCGAGATCGCGAAGGCGTGGCACCGCACCGACGTGCGGGTGCTGATCCTCGACGAGCCCACGGCGTCGCTGTCGGAGAGCGAAACGGAACGGCTCTTCGCCGAGATCGCGAAGATGAAGGACGGCGGGGCGCGCATCGTCTACACCACGCACCGCCTGGGCGAGGTCTTCCGCATCGCCGACCGGGTCACGGTCCTTCGTGACGGTGTGGTCGCGTTGCGGGAGAAGGTCTCCGATGTCGCGCCGGAGCGGATCGTCGAGGTGATCTCCGGCGGTACCGGCGCGCCGACGGCACCGGCCGAGCCCGCCGACCTCGGTCCGGTCCGGCTGCGGCTGCGGGACCTGGCCGGCCCGCGGTTCGGGCCGATCGACCTCGACGTGCGATCCGGCGAGATCCTCGGCCTCTACGGTGTGCTCGGCTCCGGCCGCACGTCGCTTCTGGAGACACTCGCCGGCGGCTACCGCGCCGCCGGCGGCAGCGCGGAGGTCGACGGCGAACGGTCGGCACCGCGCACCCCGGCGGGTGCGGTGCGGCGCGGGATCGCGCTCGTCCCGTCGGACCGGCTCCGGCAGGCGCTGTGGCCGACCCGCAACGCGGCGGACAACCTGCTGCTCCCGTCGTACCGGCGGCTCGCGCGGTTCGGCCTTCGGCGGCACGGTCGCGAGAAGCGGCTGTTCGCCGAGACCGCCCGGCAGGTCGACCTCCAGCCGCCCGACGGCGGACGCAAGGGCGGCCAGTTCTCCGGCGGGAACCAGCAGAAGCTCGTCCTCGGCCGCTGGCTCGCGCGGGCCGGGGAGCTCGGTGTGCTGTTGCTCGACGAGCCGACGCAGGGCGTCGACGTCGGGGCCCGGCGGCAGATCTACCAGGTGTGCCGGGAGCTGGCCGCCCGCGGTCTCGCGGTGGTCTTCGCGTCTTCGGATGCCCAGGAGGTCGCCCTGCTCGCGCACCGCGCCGTCGTGATGGACCGCGGCCGGCTCACCACCGAGCTGACCGGCGAGGACATCACCGAATCCGCCTTGCTCGCCGAAGCCCATCAGTTCACCGGTGTCACCACTGACCTGCCCGACGACGCCGCAGCCACGCTCCCGGAGGTACGCCCATGACGACGGCAACCGTCACCCCCGAGGGGAGTACCACCCGGCGTACGCCGGTGCTGGAGCTCGTCCTGCGGTCGGCACTGCTGATCGGCCTGCTCGTGTTGGTCGGCTTCTTCACCAGCGGGTCGGACCTGTTCCTCACCGTGGGGAACATCAAGAACATCGCGCTGTCGGGCGCCGTGCTGCTCATCGTCGCGGTGCCGCAGGCGGTGCTCGTGATCATGGGCTACGTGGACCTGTCGGTGGGGTCGGTGGTCGGGCTGTCCGGGGTGGTCACCGGGCTGCTCATCGTCGACCATCACCTGAACTGGGGGCTGGCCGTGCTCGCCGGCCTCGTCGTCGGCGCCGTGGGTGGTCTGGTCAACGGCGTACTCGTGTCCTACACCCGGCTCAGCCCGATCATCGTCACGCTCGGTACTTTGCAGCTGTATCGGGGGATCGCGCAGTTCCTGCGCTCGGACCCGCCGGCCGACTTCGGCACGGGGATGTCGCTGCTGGGGCGTGGTATCTACGCCGGCATCCCGGTCCCGGTGTGGATCGCGTTCATCGTGTTCGGGCTCGGCGCGCTGTTCCTCTACGGCACGCCCGCCGGCCGCCAGGTCTACGCGATCGGCGTCAACCGGGAGGCGGCGTTCCTCTCCGGGATCGCGACGAAACGGTTGCCGCTGCTGGTGTTCGTGGTCACCGGTCTCGCCGCCGGCCTCGGCGGGGTGCTCTTCGCGGCGCGGCTCGACTCCGCGCCGCCGAGCACGCTCGGCGCCAACTTCGAGCTGCAGGTGCTCACCGCGGTGCTGCTGGGCGGGGTCGCGTTCAGCGGCGGCCGGGGGACGATGCTCGGTGTCCTGCTGGGGGTGGTTTTCCTCGGCGTGCTCAACAACGGTATGACCTTGATGAACGTGCCGTACTTCGCACAGGCCATCGCGACCGGCGCGGCCCTCGTGGTCGCGGCCGGCCTGGACGAACTCGGGCAGCAGGCCGGCGCTCTGCGCCGGGTGCTCCGGAGAACGTGATGGGCCTGGCTCGCTCGTGCATTTGAGGAAGGTAGGGGGAAACGTGCTTCCCGACGAACGCCGCAGGCGGATCCTGGCGCTGCTGAACAGCAGCGAGGTGCTCCGGCCCGCGGACATGGCGGTCCAGCTCGACGTGTCGCCGGAGACCATCCGGCGCGATCTCGTGCTGCTGGAACGCGAAGGCGCCATCCGCCGCGTGTACGGGGGTGCCGCCAAGGCCAAGAACCTGTCCCGCAGCGCCGAGCCCGGCCGGGTGGAGCGCGAGAACATCGAGCGGGAGGCCAAGGCGGAGATCGCCGAGGTGGTCGCCTCGATCGTCGGTGACGACGACACGGTGTTCCTCGACGTGGGCACCACTGTGCTCGCCGCCGCCCGCGCGCTGCCCGAGTCGTTCCGCGGCCGCGTGGTCACCAACAACCTCGGCGCGGTCCTGTCGATGGCCGGCCGGGACGCGGTGAACCTTCACCTCGTGGGCGGCCGGGTCCGGCACGACGAGCTGACCTGCTCCGGGCCCGACGCCGAGGACCAGGTCAGCAACTTCTTCGCGGACAAGGCGTTCCTGGGCTCCGGCGGGGTCCACGCGACCGGCGGGCTCACCGACTACCACCTCGACGAGATCGCCGTCCGGCGCCGGATGATCAGCAACGCGGCCGAGGTCTACGTGCTGGCGGACGGAAGCAAGCTCGGGCACGTCGCGCTGCGGAAGGTCTGCGAGCTCGACCGCATCACGGCGCTGATCACCGACTCCTCAGCGGACCCCGAAATGGTCGCGCAGCTGCGCGACGCGGGGCTGACCGTCGTGCAGCCGGCCGTGGCCGGAGCCGAGGACGCGGCCTCATGACCGGAGCCGTGCTCGCCATCGACCAGGGCACGTCGGCGACCAAGGCGCTCGTCGTCGCCGAGGACGGCACCGTGCTGGCCGAGGTCGACCGGCCACTGTCCGTGCGGACGCCGAAACCGGGTGCAGTGGAGGTCGATCCGGGCGAGCTGCTGGCGTCGGTTCTCGACGCGGGCCGCGCAGCCGTCGCGGCGGCCGGGGTGGGTGCCGGCGTCGTCGGACTCGCCAACCAGGGCGAGACGGTGCTGGCGTGGGACCCCGCGACGGGAGAAGCCCTTTCGCAGTGCGTGGTGTGGCAGGACCGCCGGGCCGTCGAGGTGTGCGAGTCCCTGCGCGACGTCGCCGACCGGCTCGGCGAGATCAGCGGCCTGCCGCTCGACCCGTACTTCTCCGCCCCGAAAATGCGCTGGCTGCGGGAGCACGTGGGCGCAGGGGGAGTGGTCACCACCACCGACACGTGGCTGTTGCATCGGCTCACCGGCGAGTTCGTCACGGACGTCGCGACCGCGTCGCGCAGCATGCTGCTCGACCTCGAGTCCGGCACCTGGTCGGACGAGGCCTGGGAGCTGTTCGGGCTGACCGAGCGCCGTCCGCGGCTGGCCGGCAACGACGAAGTGGTCGGCACTACCAGCGCATTCGGCACCGAGGTCCCGGTGGCCGGGGTGATCGTCGACCAGCAGGCTGCGCTGTGGGCGCAGCGCTGCCGGGAACGCGGCGAGGCGAAGTGCACGTACGGCACCGGCGCCTTCCTGCTCGTCAACACCGGTGACCGGCCGCAGCGCAGCGAAGCCGGGCTGACCCCGTCGATCGCGTGGCAGATCGCGGGGCAGCGGCGCTGGTGCCTCGACGGGCAGGTGTACACCGTGGGCAAAGCGGTGTCCTGGCTGCGCGACGTCGGCCTGCTCGGCTCGGCCGGCGAGCTCGACGCGCTCGCGTCCACAGTGGACGACACGGGCGGGGTCTTTTTCGTGCCGTCGCTCGCCGGGCTGGCCGCGCCGCACTGGCAGCCGGGCGCGACCGGTGGCTTCCTGGGACTGAACCTGGCGGCGACCCGGGCGCACTTGGCCCGCGCGGTCTGCCTGGGGATCGCCGCGCAGATCGTGGACCTCGTCGACGCCGCGGCGGCGGACCTCGGCGGCACCGCGCCCAGGCTGCGGCTCGACGGCGGGCTCACCCGGTCGCGAGTCTTGGTGCAGCTGCAGGCCGACTTGCTGCAGGCACCGGTGGAGGTGGCCGCCGCCCCGCACGCGACCGCGCTCGGCGTCGCCGACCTGGCGCAACGCGGTGCCGTCGGCCGCCCGTTGCCCGACCCGCGGCCGGGCACGGTCGTCGAACCGAGCCGGCCGCCCGCCTGGGCCGCCGACCAGCTGGGCCGCTGGCGGTCCGCGCTGGAGGCGACCCGGCAGTTCAGCGGCGAAGGCCGCGTGTTTCCCGGAAGGGCTGATTCCTGATGCCAGTGCCCGAGTACGACCTGGTCGTGATCGGAGCCGGAGTGGTCGGCTCCGCGCTGGCGCGCGAGTTCACACTGCGCGGCCGGTCCGTGGCGCTGGTGGACGCGCGCTCCGACGTCGGGGACGCGACCAGCAAGGCCAACACCGCGATCCTGCACACCGGCTTCGACGCGACGCCCGGCACCACCGAGTCGCGGCTCGTCGCCCGGGGGTACCGGCTGCTGTCCGACTACGCCGCCAAGGCGGGGATCCCGGTCGAGCCGCTGGGCGCCCTGCTGGTCGCCTGGGACGACGAGCAGCTGGCGGCACTGCCGGGGCTGGCCGAGAAGGCCGCGGCCAACGGCTACCACGAGACCCGGCTGCTTGACCCCGCCGAGTTGGCGCGGCGCGAGCCCCACCTCGGCCCGGGCGCGTTGGGTGCCCTGGAGGTGCCGGGGGAGTCCATCATCTGCCCGTGGACGACCACGCTGGCGTTCGCGACGGAGGCGGTGCGCCACGGTGCCGAACTGCTGCTCGGCCACACCGTGACCGGCGCCGAGCCGGGCGCGGGCCACACGGTGCTGCACACCGACCGGGGACCGGTCCGCGCCCGGTCCGTGGTCAACGCCGCCGGCCTCGGCAGCGATCACGTGCACGCGATGTTCGGGCACGAGTCGTTCACGATCACCCCCCGCCGCGGCCAGCTCATCGTGTTCGACAAGCTCGCGCGGTCGCTGGTGAACCACATCCTGCTGCCGGTACCGACGAAGATGGGCAAGGGCGTGCTGGTGAGCCCGACCGTCTACGGCAACGTGATGCTCGGTCCCACCGCGGAGGACCTGACCGACCGCTCGGCCACCGAGTCCACAGAGGACGGCCTGGCCATGTTGCGGGAGAAGGGAAACCGGATCGTCCCCGCGCTGCTGCGCGAGGAGGTCACCACGATCTACGCCGGCCTGCGGGCGGCGACCGAGTTCGGCGACTACCAGATCTCGTTCCACCCCGATCAGAGGTACGTGTGCGTGGGTGGGATCCGGTCGACGGGGCTGACTTCGTCGCTCGCGATCGCCGAGTACGTCGGGGCTGAGCTGGCGGGCTGGCCGGGCGAGGCTATGCCGGGGCCGCGTGCGGACGTCGTCCCGCCGCAGATGCCGTATCTCGGCCAGGTGGACGTCCGCCCGGCCGAGGACGCGGAGCTGATCGCGAAGGACCCCGCCTACGGCGAGATCGTCTGCTTCTGCGAACGCGTCAGCCGCGGTGAGATCCGCGACGCGCTGCACAGCGAAATCGCACCATCCACTGTGGAGGGGCTGCGCCGCCGTACCCGGGCCGGGATGGGCCGGTGTCAGGGTTTCTACTGTGGGGCGGTGGTTTCGCGCATGGTCGACGAGGGCGCGGACGCGCCCGTGAAAGCGGAGGCCGTGAAGTGAACGAGCGGATCAGGCACGATGTCGACGTCGCCGTGATCGGCGGCGGGCCGGCCGGGCTCGCCGCGGCGGTCGCGCTGCGCCAGGCCGGGGTGGAGCGGGTCGAGGTGCTGGAGCGGGAGGTCGTCGCCGGCGGGATTCCACGGCATTCCGCGCACACCGGTTACGGCCTGCGGGACTTGCGGCGGATCATGACCGGGCCGGCCTACGCCCGGCGGTACGCCGCGCTGGCCGCGGTGGCCGGCGTCACCGTACGCACCACGACCATGGTCACCGGCTGGTCCGGCGACGGCGGGCTCGAGGTGACGGCGCCGGACGGGCTGTCAGTCGTGCACGCCTCGGCGGTGCTGATGGCCACCGGCGCCCGGGAGCGCCCGCGCCCGGCGCGCTGGGTGCCGGGCGACCGTGGCCAGGGGGTGTACACCACCGGGCAGCTGCAGCAGACCGTGTACCTCCACGGCCGGCCGGTCGGACGGCGCGCGATCGTGGTGGGTGCCGAGCACGTCGGCTTCTCGGCGATGATGACGTTGCGGCACGCCGGGGTCGAGGTCGCGGCGCTGACCACCGAGCTGCCGCGGCATCAGAGCTACCTGCCGTTCCACCTCGGCGCGCGGTGGATGCTGCGCGTCCCGGTGCTGACGGGCACCCGGGTCGTCGCGGTGCGGGGCAAGCCGCGGCTTGCGGAGGTCGAGCTGGAGCGCGTCGCCGACGGGCACCGGTGGACCGAGGCCTGCGACACCGTCGTGTTCACCGGCGACTGGGTGCCGGACCACGAGCTGGCCCGGACGGCGGGCGTCGGGATGGACGCGCGCACCCTCGGGCCGGTGATCGACGCGACCGGGGCCACCAGCACGCCGGGGCTCTTCGCCGCCGGAAACCTTTGTCACCCGGTCGAAACCGCGGACGTCGCGGCGCTGTCGGGCCGCCACGCGGGCCGTTCGATCGCCCGCTGGCTGGCCGGCCGCGCGGCCTCGGCGGCCGGCGCCGGGGTCCCGATCGAGGTCGACGGCCCGCTGGCCTGGACCAGTCCGCAACGCATCTCGTCGTCGGCGGACCTCCCGGCGCGCGGCCGGGTGATCCTGCGGCCGAGCGTGTTCGCCCGCCTGCCGCGGGTGCGGGTCAGCCAGGGCGACCGGGTCCTTTGGCAGGGCCGGCTTCCGCAATTCGTCCCGTCCCGCCCGGCGCTGCTGCCGGCCTCCTGGCTCGCCCGCGTGGACCCGTCGGGCGCCGCGGTGCGGATCGAAGCGCTGGTCTGACCGTCCGTCCACGGTGGACGATGCTGGGCACCCATCGCAGGAACAGGCCCTTCGTGCTGTCCACGCCGGAGGGGCACTCGTGGCGGCGGTCGAACTTCCGGATCCGGTTCTGGCGCCCGAGGAACTCGTGCTGCCGGTTTTGGGTCACCGACGTGATCTCGGTGCGGGTACGCGGTCGGCTGTCCATAACTCGGGTCAACCGCGTACCTGCCGGGGATTCGGTGTCGGGTGTACCTCGTCGAGCAGCTCCAGAAATGCCTGCGCGGCAGCACTGGGCCGTCGAGTTGCCGAAGTCGCCACGGTGAGCTGCCACAGGAGTTCGTGATCGGCGACCTCCACGGTGGCCAGCCCGGCGGGGTCGTCGACCAGGAATCGGCCGAGGAAACCGATTCCGAGTCCGGCGCGGATGAAGTGCACGGCTGTCCCGATGTCGGCGACCTCCAGGGTGACCTCCCGTTCGATGCCGGCGCTCGCGAAGGCTTGATCGGCGATGATGCGGTTGCCGAAGCCTGGCGGGGAGTCGATGAAGGGGAATTCGGCGAGCTGCGACAGCGAGACCCGGCCCATGCCCGCCAGCGGGTGCTCCGCAGGGACGTAGAGCACCAGCGGGGTCATCTCCAGCACCCTGACCCGCAACCCGGCCGGCGCCGGGCCGGGAAGGGAGAGGAAGGCGACGTCGAGCTGGCCGTCTCGCAGTTCCTGCGCCAGCCCCGTCGATCCGGCGAGCGCCGCCCGGAGCCGGACGGTGACTCCTGGATGGCGGGCGCGCAGCGTGGCGAGGATGCCCGGCGTGTCGATGAGGTTGACCGAGGTGAGCGTGCCGACGGTGACGGTTCCCTGAAGCGTGCCGCCGAGCTCCTGCACCGCGTCCTTGGCGGCGCGGGCGGAGTCCAGTGTTTCTCGCGCCCGGGGCAGGAAGACGCGCCCGGCCGGGGTGAGCGTCACTTCGTCGCGTCCACGGTCGAACAGCCGGGAGCCCAGCTCGCGTTCCAGCGCTTTGACCGTCGCCGACACCCCCGACTGGACGACGTGCAGACGGCGTGCCGCCGGGGTGAACCCGCCCGTGTCGGCCACAGCGAGAAAGTGCTCGAGGTGTCGTAGTTCCACGACCCGATTATCACTCATGGTGCTGGAAGAAATCTGTAGTCATCGTTGGACATGATTCAGGTCCGGAGAGAAGGTGAACTGGTCAAGATCTTCTCTTCCACACACGAAACCGAGGAGGCGCACGTGTCCGGCTCGTCACCGACGGTGCAGCAGCCGCTACTCCGCCCCTACGACCTTGGCGATCTGTGGTTGCGCAACCGCGTCGTGATGGCCCCGATGACCAGGGCGCGCGCGGAGAACCGCGATCTCGCGCCGATGCCGATGCACGCCGAGTACTACCGGCAGCGGGCCGGCGCCGGATTGATCGTGTCCGAAGGCACGTGGATCAGCCCCGGCGCCATCGGTTCGGTCAATGTTCCCGGCCTCTACAGCGACGAGCAGGTCGCAGGCTGGACGGAGGTGACGGGTGCCGTGCACGCCGAGCGCGGGGTGATCTTCTCGCAGCTCGCTCACACTGGCGCCAGCTCGCATCCGGACTACCACGGCGGGCATCTGCCGGTCGCGCCGTCCGCGGTCAACCCCGGGGGACGGGTGTTCACCCCCGCCGGCGGGTTCACCGACACGGTGACGCCGAGGGCGCTGACCGTGGACGAGATCGCCGAGATCGTGGAGCAGTACCGTTGCGCGGCGGCCAACGCGCGCCGCGCCGGGTTCGACGGTGTCGAGATCCACGCCCAGCGTGGCTACCTGATCGCCCAGTTCCTGAACCCCGCGCTCAACCTGCGCACCGACACCTATGGCGGCAGCGCCGAGAACCGCGCGCGGTTCCTGTTCGAGATCCTGGAGGCGGTGACCGGCGTCTGGGGTCCGCACCGCGTCGGCGTGAAGTTCGCGCCCTACCAGGAGATCGGCTCGACCACCGGAGTGGCACCGGAACTGCTGACCGGCCACGAGCACGTCGCCGAGCGGCTCAACGACCACCCGCTCGCCTACCTGCACCTCATGATGACGAGGCGGCCCAACGAGCTCGTCACGCCGGATCAGCGCCGTGCTTCGCTGGTCCGGTTCCGCCCGCGGTACCGCGGCACGCTGGTCGCCAACGCCGGCATGGACCAGGAGTCCGGCAACCTGGTGATCACGGAAGGCTTGGCCGACCTGGTGTCCTTCGCGCAACTGTTCATCGCGAACCCGGATCTGCCCACTCGATTCGAGCGCGGCCACCCGCTCGCCGTCGCCGATCGCGAAACCTTCTACCAAGGTGGTACCAGCGGCTACGCCGACTACCCGGCCTACGCCGGGGAACCCGAATCCCAGCCCGTGGGGAGTGTCCGATGACGGCCTCAAGCGCTACCCGGAGTTCACCGCGACGCGGTGGTTTTCGACGGCCGAAGCCGACCGGTTCATCGGGCGCGGCCCGGCGACCGGAAAGCCGGGCACGCTCGTCCATACTCGATGCCGGGGTAGAGGAGAGCGTCGCTGTTTTTCTGGACGCGCTGCGGTGCGCGGGTCGACGTCGCCGGGTACCGGTTCCGCGAGGCCGGCGCCCAGCGCCCGGGTGCGTCCGGTGAGGGGCGCACCCGAGCGCCCGCCCGTCACACGGGAAGCGGGGTCTCCTGGTAGGTGGGGACCGTGTCGATGGTCTCCATGAACTTCGTGAACGGCACGAACTCGTCGTCCATCAGCGCACGCGGGTTGTAGTCCGGGCTGGCGAGCACGCCGTGGACGCGACGGCGCTGCATGCCGAAGTTGCCGGCATCGTAGAGCGGCAGCACTGCGGCCTCGCGCAGCAGCTTCTCGAACTCGTGCTGCTTGTCCAGGCTGTTCACGCCCACGACCTGCATGCACTTGTAGACCGCGTCGAACATCAGCTCCGTGCATTGGATCTTGCACATCGCGCCGATCAGCTCGCCGTGGTAGTCGTGCTGGTCCAGGAAGTGCGCGGTCTTCCAGCAGAAGCAGCGGCACATCTCGATCCGCGCCGCGACGTCCCCGAGCACATAACCGACGTTCTGGTGGTTGATGATCGGGCTCGGGCCACCGGCGGTGTAGGTCCGCGCCCACTCGAGGGCGGATTCGTAGGCGGTCCGGGCCACACCGACCGCCGCGATCCCGGCCACCGGCCCCGACCAGGCGAAGTTGCGGTTGATCAGCAGGTCGCCGTTGCCGCGGGTGCCCTCGACGAGGTTGTTCGCGGGAACCCGGGCGTCGGTGAAGACGATCTCGGCGTTGGGGGTGAGCCGATGCCCCATCTTGCTGATGAGGTTGTAGCTGACACCGGGGGTGCCGCGCTCGATCATGATCGCCGAAAGCCCCTCGGTGCCGCCCTTCGACGGGTCGGTGCGCACCACGACGATGCTCGCGTTGGCACCCTGCCCGTCCCAGCCCGCGACGTTGCACGGCCAGTACTTGCGGCCGTTGAGCACGTAGTGGTCGCCATCGAGCGTGGCCGTGACACCGATTCCGACGGGTGAAGCATCGGGTGCGTCGAAGTTCGCCGTGCCGCCAGGGCTGCCGGCCGGCTCGCTCACCGCGTAGCCGACGATGTACTCGCCGGTCGGGTCCGAGGTGGCCGCGCGCAGGAAGCGGTCCTTCTGCTCGTCACTGCCCCAGTACCAGACGGGCATCAGGCCCAGCCCGTTGACCAGGATGGTGCAGGCGAAACCCGGGTCGACGGCGCACACCTCCTCGGCGGCCAGGATGAGGTCCACATTGGACACCCCACCGCCGCCGTACTGCGTGGGCAGCATGCAGAACGCGATGCCGGCGCGGTAGGCCTGCACATAAGCGTCCTTGGTCATCTGGAAGGCGCGCAACGGGTCCGTCTCGGCGTCGGCCGCGCGGACCACCGGCGCGAGTATGTCGCGGGCGAAGGCGCGGGTGCTCGCCTGGAGTTCCCGTTGTTCCGGGGTGAGGGTGAAGTCGATGGCCATGACGAAACCTCCCTGCAATCGGGTCGTCGGATCGGCCGGAATCGTCGATCTGCCCGGGTGAGGAGTACGCGGACGCTATCCCGGCCGGCCACGTCGGTCCTAGTCTGTTCAGGGGGCCGCCCGAACGCGAGGAGGTCGGCATGGACGGTCAGTCGGCCGGCGCCGGCGGGCACGAACCCGGAATGAACGGCACCGCCGCGATCCCGCCTGCGATCCAGGCGTCCTGGCAGCGCTGCCGCGAGGTCTACGGCGTTGCCCCCGACACTCCGCCGCCCGACCCGTCTGCCGACTCGGTTGCGGCGCCGAGCAGCGTCGTGTCGGCCGCCCGCTCACTGGCGGCCGACATCACTCGAACCGACGGGGTGGTGGCGGTCGCGGCCGGCGACGGGCGGGTCGCCGCGGTGTTCGGGAGCCGTTCGGCCGTCGCGCTCGCGGGCGCACACCAGCTCGCGCCCGGGCACGACTGGTCGGAGAGCAGCCGCGGTACCAATGCCCTCGGCACCGCGCTGCTCGACGGACACGCCGAGGTGACCGGTTCCGAGCACTGGCGCGGTGACCTGGCCGACTGGTCCGGCGCGGGCGTCGCGGTGGCCGGCCCCGACTGTCCGCGGCCGTGCGCGGTCCTCGCGTTCCTGGTGCACCGCCGTCCGCTGCCGGCGCTCGCGATCGCGCGGCTGCACTGTTGCGCCCAGGAACTGGGCCTCGGCCTGCGTCGCCGGCACGACGACGTGCTCACCGAGCTGGCCGGATCGCTGCTACCGCAGGCCGCCGACGACGCCGGACCGCTGGCGGTCATCGACCGGCGCGGGCGGCTTGTGACGGCGAACGAGGTCGGGCGCGCGGTGCTCGGCTCAAGCGCGCGTGCCGGCGCGCTGCGGCTGGCCGCCTGCACGGAGGACGGGTGCCCGATCACCGTCCAGCCCATCCAGCACGACGGGCAGCTCATCGGCACGCTCCTCACCACCAGTACGGCCTCACCGCCGGCGATCGAGGCCGCCCAAGCGCCGGTGTTCCGGGTCGCCGGCATCCACGGCGGGCACATCCTGCTCATGGCCCCGGCCGAGATCCGGGTCGCGCAGGCCGAGGGCAAGACCGTGTGGCTGCTGACCGACCGGGGCCGGCTGCGGGCACTGAACCACACCCTGAGCCGGCTGGCGACGCGGCTGGCACCACACGGATTCCTGCGGGTGCACCGACACTGCGTGGTGAACCTGTACCGGGTGCGCGAAATCGCCCCGACCTTCCACGGCAGGTTCGCACTCGTCCTGGACGGGCCCGATCGCGAGACCGTCGCGGTGTCGCGGCGGCATCTGGCCGAGGTCCGTCGCGCGCTGGGCCTTTGAGAGGCGACCGTCGGCGTCGCGGGGAAGGTCATGCTCCAGGCGATTTCCGAGCGATCCCGCCAGTCCCGGAGCGGGAGGCGCCGGAAAGATCGGGGTGGAGTCGGTCGGCGTCTTGTTCGAACGCCGGACGTTCCACGCTCTGCTCGCCGCCCACGACCAGAAGGAAGGCATGGCCGCGTTCACCGAGAAGTGCCCACCCGGGTTCCACCACGCCTGACTCAGGTCGGACCGTGCATCGGCGGTAACCCGTTTGACGTAGTCCTGGTCGGCGCGGTACTGCCTGGTAGGGGTGGGCGCGCGGAGAATGCTCGGCGGGCCGGGAGGTGCGGTGACCTGGCCCGACTCACGCCTGGCGGGAGTAGCGTGCTTGTATGCCTGTTGCCGTGCGGGTGCGTCGGTGGGCGGTGCGTGGGCTGGCTTTGCCGTGTGGTGGCGTGGTGGCGCTGGCCTTCCCGGCTGCCGATGCGTGGTGGCTGGGGTGGGTCGGGCTGGTCCCGCTGGTGTTGTTGCTCGGGCGCGCGGGCTCGTACGGTGAGGCGGCTTGGCGGAGTTCGCTTGCCGCGGTCGGGTTCTTTCTCGTTGCGCTGCAGTGGCTGCTGCCGAACATCGGAATGCTGGCGCTTGTGGTGGGCGTTGTGGTCGCCGCCCTCTGGGTGCCGTTCGGGCTGGCGACGTATGGGTTGCTGCGAGAACCGTCCGGTGCGCGGGTGGCCTTGGCGGTGGTGGTGCTGCCGTCGGTCTGGGTCAGCGTCGAGGCGCTGCGTTCCTGGGAAGGTCTGGGCGGTGCCTGGGGTCTTGTCGGTCTGACGCAGTGGCAGGTGCGGCCGGTGCTGGCCGTGGCGTCGCTGGGCGGGGTGTGGTTGCTCAGCTTCGTGCTGGTGGCGGTCAACGTCGGGCTTGCTGCCGTGTTCCTTCCCGGCGCCGGCCGGGCAGCGCGATTGCTCGGGGGAGGGCTCGCCGTCGTGCTCGCCGCGCTCGCGATCGGCTATGGGCTGCTCCGGCCGGAACCGGTGGTGACCGGCAGCGTCCGCGTGGTGGGGGTGCAGCCTGGCGTCGTGTACGGAGGAGACGAGCGTTTGGCGGCGCATCTGGACTTGACCCACAGGGCCGCCGGTCTGGGGCAGGACATGGTGGTCTGGGGCCAGAGCAGCGTGCCATTCGACCCGGCGCGCCGTCCCGATGTGTTGGGCCGGTTGCGCCAAGCCGCGACGATCGCGGGAAGTGACGTACTGGTCAACGTCGACGCGCGCGCAGCGGACGGTCGGATCAGGAAGACGACTCAGCAGTACGGACCCGGTGGTTTGGTTGGTACGTATGAGAAGCGGCGGCTGGTCCCGTTCGGCGAGTACGTGCCGATGCGGCAGCTGCTGGGAAAGGTGCTTCAGGGCACCGCCATCGCCGAGGAAGATCGGGCCCCGGGCCGAGAGCCGGTGGTGCTGCGGGTCGGCGGGACACGGGTGGGCCCGCTGATCTCCTACGAGTCGATCTTTCCCGACCTGCGCCGGGAACTCGTTCGACTGCACGCCGACGTCACGGTGGTGCAGGGCTCGCTCACGTCGTTCCACGGAACCTGGGTGCAACCGCAACAGGCGAGTGCCGAGGCGGTGCGGGCGGTGGAGTCCGGCCGGTCCGCCGTCCTGGTGGAGCTGAACGGAACGTCCGCGGCGTTCGACGCCCGGGGCAGGCAGCTGGCCTGGATGCCGCCGGACGAGCGCGGGATCTTCGTGGTCGATGTGCCGCTGTACGAGGAGATCACTCCCTACGTGCGGTGGGGCGACTGGGTTCCGCGCACGGCGGGAGCGATCACTGTGATCGGCATCGCCCTGCTGGTCGCGCGCTGGGCGTCGTCGAGAGCGACCGGGCTTCACGGACGATCTTCGTCGACCGGACAGGGGCGTTGACGACCTGTCGGCCGACTGCCAAGGTGTGCGCGTCGGCGTGTTCGACGTCGATGCGGCCATTGTGGCCAGGCGTGCTGGCGGAACGGATGTGGTCGCGCGTGCTGATCGGGGGGTTGCTGCAGCTGTCGCCGAGGACGTTGAAGGACCAGGCCGCTGGCGTGCTGCCACATCACCGATTTGGCAAGCACTACCGGTTCACCCGAGGCGATGTTGCCGAGATCGTGCGACTCGGCGAAGCCGGCACGGCGGCGAATGTCCTTTGAGGACCTTGACCGGAAGGCTGCTGAGGACTGGGGCGGGGAGCAGGAGGCTTTGATCCGGCGGAACCTGTGGCTGGATCCGCGTGATGGCGGGACCGGGTTTGACGACTTGGCCGAGGAGCGGCTGGATGCTGTGTCTCCACGGCTGGAGTTGAACACGGTCGCCGGCAGCAGCGCACGAGAACGAATCCGGCGGCCAGAACCGGATCCGGAAAGTCAGTCCATCGCCACCGCGACCCCCGACGGCAGCGCCACGAACCGCCACGGGACCGGGTCGATGTCGACGACTCCGGTGTCAGGTCTGCGAGTGACGCCCGACCGCCAGAAGGTCGTCGACTTCTCCGAACCGATCGGCTACGACGACGCCGTGGCGGTGTACCCGCAGAAGGAAACCGGCATCACCGGGCCGGAAAGCATCAAGGGCAAGAGCGTCTGCGTCGTCGCGGGCTCGTCCAACGGCGAGGCACCGGTGCAGCGCATCGGCGGCGCGGCGAAGATGACGCGTTACCCCGGACAGGCAGAAGCGTTCTCCGACTTGAAGAACGGCCGCTGCGACCTGATGGTCACCGGCCGGATCCTCGCGCTGTACTGGATCAAGTCGGGTGACGGCGCCGGCTACGCGGTGTCGCAGAACGGCACGGACGGGACGGCGCTGGCCGTGGGCGTGCCCAAGGGCTCCGACGCGCTGCTGCAGGCCGTCAACAAGGCCATCGACGACGCCAAGAAGACCGGCGCGTACGTGAGCATCGCGCAGAAGTGGCTCGGCCAACCGTTCAAGCAGTGAGCGCGACGAAGGGGAAACCCCATGAATCTTGACTTCTCCGTTGTGGCACAGTACTTTCCCCTGCTCCTGGACGGTTTGCTGGTCACCGTTGAGGTTTCGGCGATCACCCTGGTCCTCGCGACCGTGCTCGGCACCTTCATCGCGATGGCCCGGATCTCGCACCGCCAGTGGCTCCGGGTCCTCGCGGCGATCTACGTGTGGATCATGCGTGGCACGCCGGTGCTGCTGGTGCTGTTCTTCATCTACTACGCGGCACCGAGTTTCGGCCTGCAGCTGCCGGCGTTCGCCGCGGCCGTGATCGGCATGACGCTGAACTCCGCCGCGTACAAGGCGGAGATCATCCGATCCGGCATCGAAGCGATCCCCCGTACGCAGACAGAGGCCGCCTTCGCGGTGAACATGACCTACGTGCAGACGATGCACCGGATCGTGCTGCCGCAGGCGGTGCGGATCGTCATCCCGCCCTACATCAACAACGCGATCCTGCTGGTGAAGAACAGTGCGCTGGTCTCCGTGATCACTGTGCCGGACCTGATGCTCAACGCGCAGCAGATCGTGTCGAGCACCTACCGCGCCGTCGAGATCCTCGGCACCGCGGGCTTGCTGTACTTGGTCGTGACCAGTCTGCTGATGCTGGCGCAGCGCTACAGCGAACGACGCTTCGCCCTCCCTGACCGATGAGCCGATCGACCGGAGCAGACATGTCCCAGCAGCCGGCCACCGAGGCCGTGCTCCCGCTGTTGCGCATCAGCGGGCTGCGCAAGACGTTTGGTACCACCGAGGTCCTTCGCGGCATCGACCTCGAAGTGCGCGCCGGCGAGACGGTGGCGATCATCGGTCCGTCGGGCACCGGCAAGTCGACGCTGTTGCGAAGCGTCAACTGGCTGGAGAAACCCACCGGCGGTGAGGTCACGCTCGACGGGGTGCGCCTGCACGCCGAGATGACGGGCCGGGAAGAGCAACAGGCCATGCGCGCGCTGCGCAGCCGCGTCGGGATGGTCTTCCAGCAGTACAACCTCTGGCCCCACTTCAGCGTGCTGCGCAACGTGACCGAGGGACAGGTGCGTGTGCTCGGCACGGACCCGCGGGAAGCGGAGAAGAACGCGCGCGAATACCTGGCCCGCGTTCGGATGGAGACGTTCGCGGACCGCCACCCCAGCCAGCTGTCCGGCGGTCAGCAGCAGCGTGTGGCGATTGCGCGCGCGCTGGCGATGGAACCACGGCTGGTGTTGTTCGACGAAGTGACCTCGGCACTCGATCCCGAGCTCGTCGGCGAGGTTCTCGAGACGATGAAGCAGCTCGCCGACGACGGCCTGACCATGCTGGTCGTGACGCACGAAATGGGCTTCGCCCGGCGGGTGGCCGATCGCGTGGTGATGATGGACGGTGGGGTCATCGCCGAAGAAGGACCGGCCCGCGCGGTGTTCGAGAACCCGAGTCACGAACGCACGAAGGCATTTCTCGACCACGTCCGCCGTTCGTCGTGGACCGTGTGACCGTGGCCGGCACGATCGTGACGGGCAGCGCCGGGTTCCTCGGCGCACACCTCGTCCGGGCAGTCGCCGACCGAGGTGGCCGGGTGGTCGCCGCCGACCTGGCGGAGCCGCCGGCCGACGTGCTGGCCCTGTGGGCGGGCCGGCCCGTCGAGTACCGGAAGCTCGACGTGCGTGATCCTGGCGCGGTGTTCGCCGAGGTTCGGCCCGAGGTGGTGATCCACGCGGCCGCGGTGACGAACGGGGATCGCGCGACTCTGCGACAGGTCAATGTGGACGGTACCGCCGCGGTGCTGGCGGCCGCGGGACCGGCGCGGGTCGTGTACGTCTCCTCGGCCTCGGTCTACGCGGACAGCGCCGGTGTGCTCGACGAGGCGAGTCCCGTGCGGACGGACCCCGGCGACTACCCGGCCTCGAAACTCGCGGCCGAGCAGCTGGCGGCCGAAGCCGGAGCGGTGATCGCCCGGGTGGCCGCGTGTTACGGCCCGCTCGAACGGGACACCGGCACGAGGCAGGTCATGTCACTGCCTTACACCGCGGTCCGGGCCGCGCTGGGCGGCAGGCTGGTGCGCGTGGCCGCGGAGGCAGCGGGCCAGTCCTTCGATCCGACGTGGGTCGCAGATATCGCGGAAGGCGTCGCCGCCCTCGCCGGCGCCGAAGGCCCGCCGCACCGGCTGTACAACATCGGTTCCGGCACTGCCGTCACGCTCGCCGAGCTGGCCGACACGGTGAACTCGGTGGTGGGTGCGCCCCACGCCGGCGGGGACCCGTTGCTCCTCCGGCTGCCACCGGGGCACCGCACCGGTGCGCTGGACGTGACCAGACTGCGAGAGCTGTCGGTACGCGAACCGACGCCTCTGGCCGTCGGGCTGACCACCTACCTGGGATGGCTGCGTGAACACCACTACTGAACCGCCGAGGGCGGCCAGATTCGCCAGTCGTCGTGCCGTGGTGACCGGCGGCGCGGCCGGCATCGGCCGGGCCATCGCAGAACGCCTCGCGCTCGAGGGTGCCGCGGTCACCATCCTCGACCGGGACCCCGAAAACCTGCGGGAGACGGTACGAGCGCTGCCTGGCGACGGTCACCACGGCCGGCTGCTCGACCTGGCCGACGGAGCCGCGACGCGGGAGGCGGTGGCGGAAGCGGCCGCACCCGGCGGGCTGGACGTGCTCGTTCACAGCGCCGCGACCTCGGTCGGCGGGACGGCCCCGGAACTCACGGCGCACCAGTGGGCCAGCGTGCTGTCGGTGAACCTCACTGCCGCGTTCCACTTGGCGGCGGCCGCGATCCCGCACCTGGCTCGCGCCGAAGGCGGGGCGTTGCTGCTGATCGCGAGTCAGCTCGGTCTCGTCGGCACTCGCGGTTCCGTCGCTTACACGGCGAGCAAAGGTGGCGTGGTGAACCTGACGCGGTCCCTTGCGCTGGACCACGCGGGCGAAGGCGTGCGGGTCAACTGCCTGTGCCCTGGCCCGACGGACACCCCCTTTCTGCGCAGGAGCTTCGAACGCACCGGGAACGCGGATTCCGCGCGCGCCGCGGCGCTGGGCCGGGTGCCGCTCGGCCGGTTCGGGCAGCCGGAGGAGGTCGCGGCCGCGGCCGCCTTCCTGTGCTCGTCCGATGCGTCGTTCATCACGGGCGCCACCCTCGTCGTCGACGGGGGCTATATCGCGCAGTGAGCGCGAGACCTCTTTGCTGGGGACGTTTGCCAAATCGACGAGGAGCATTGTGGATTACGACCTGGTCCTGCACGACGTGCAGTTGGTGAGTGCGCAGGGAGTGCGCCGGGCGACGGTGGCCGTCGCGGACGGAAAGGTGGCCGACGTCCTCGACGCGGGCACGCGGCCCTCCGCCGCCGAACACCTCGACGCCGGTGGGCTGTACCTGCTCCCCGGGCTCGTCGACACCCACGTGCACCTGCGCGCACCGGCTCGGCCCGACCGTGAGACCTTCCGCTCGGGAACCGCGGCCGCGGCGGCCGGGGGAGTCACCACGATCTGCGAGATGCCGACCTCGGAACCCCCGGTCAAATCGGGCCGGACACTCGCGGACCGAGCTGTGCGGCTGCAGCCCGACGCGTTGGTCGACTACGCCCTCTACGGCGGCGCGGCGTGGGAGAACCGCCACGAGATCGCCGCGATGGCCGAGGCCGGCGCGGTGGCGTTCAAAACCTGGCTGCACGCACCGGCGCTCGGCCGGGAGGCCGAGTTCACCGGACTGTCCTGCCCGGACACCGGGCGGCTCCACGAGGTGATGCGGGAGGTCGCGCGCACCGGGCTGGTGCACGCTCTGCACTGCGAACACGAACAGATCCTTGCTGTCGCAGGGGAAAATGCCCGGCACCAGCACGGCGTGCCCGGCGCCGTCCACGCGGCGGCTCGGCCGCAAGTCGCCGAAGACGCTTCCGTCGCGACCGTGCTGGCTCTCGCGGCAGCGACCGGTGCCCGGGTGCAGCCGGTGCACGTGTCCAGCGCCGAATCGGTCGTGCTCGCCGCCGAAGCACGGGCCCGTGGCGTTCAGGTCACCGTGGAGACTTGTCCGCACTACCTGCAGCTGGACGAGAAAACCCTGTTCGAGTTCGGATCCTGGGCCAAGTGCAACCCCCCGCTGCGCAGCGCCGCGACCGTCGAACGGCTCTGGGCCGAGGTGAGGGCCGGCCGGGTCGACGTGATCGGCACCGACCACTGCCCGTATCGGCCCGAGGAGATCGCGGCCGGCGAGCAGGACATCTTCGTGTCACCGCCCGGGCTGCCCGGTCTGGAAACCATGCTGCCGATCCTGCTCACCGCCGTGCACGACGGCCGCCTCACCCTGCCCGACGTTGTGCGGCTGACGTCGGCCCGCGCGGCCGAGATCTTCGACCTCCCGGCGAAGGGCCGGATCGCACCGGGAGCGGACGCGGACCTGGTGCTCGTCGACACCGGCCGGCAGTGGACCTTCCGCCCGGAGGGGTTCTCCAAGGCCGCCGCCAACGCCACGTTCCTCGAAGGAGCCCGGTTCACCGGAGGTGTGGTGACCACCTTCTCGCGCGGGCACCGGGTGTTCGACGGTGGCCACATCGTCGGCGAACCGGGGCACGGCCGCTTCGTACGGCCCGACCGGGCCCGGGTGGCCGGTCGTCGCACCACGACCTGACGCCTGCCACCGGGACGTCGCCGGGGGATCGAGGGTGATTCGGTGCTCCGGCTGGCCGGGATGGATGGCGGTTCTGGCCCGAGTGGGGGGAGCTCCGGCCAGAACCGCCGGCTTGGTGGACGCGAGTCCTATTCGGACTTGATCCGCCGCAGCAGGTCTTGCGGGGCGATGTGGCAGCGGTAGGTGTTGCCCTTCCCAGTGTCCTGCCACGGTGGTTCCTGCGTGCGGCAGATCTCGCCCAGCTGACGCGGGCAGCGCGTGTGGAAGCGGCATCCGCTGGGCGGGGCCGACGCGCTGGGGTAGGTGCCGTCGAGGCGGATCCGTTCGCGCGTCTGCCCGGGGTCGAGGTCGGGTGCGGCCGACAGCAGTGCCTCGGTGTAGGGGTGGTGCGGTGGCTGGAAAACGGCGTCGGCCGTGCCGATCTCGACCAGCTGCCCGAGGTAGAGGACGCCGATCCGGTCGGCGAGGTAGCGCACCACGGACATGTCGTGCGAGATGAACAGGTACGCGACGTCCTTGGCCACCTGCAGTTCGACGAGCAGGTTGAGGATCGCCGCCTGCACCGAGACGTCGAGGGCGGAGACGGGTTCGTCGCACAGCACCAGGGACGGCTCTCCGGCGAAGGCCCGGGCGATCGCCACGCGCTGCTTGAGGCCACCGGACAACGCGCGCGGGCGGACGTCGAGGTGCCGCGGCTCGAGGCGGACCGAGGACGTCAGCTCCTCGACCCGGTCTTCGCGGGCCTGCCCGCGCAAGCGGCCGTTGAGGAGGGTGACCGCGCGGCTGATGATGCGGCGCACGGGATGGCGCGGGTTGAGCGCGTTGTCCGGGTTCTGGAACACCATCTGGATCTTCCGGCGCAATGTCCGCTCTTCGCGGCCCGGCCGCTTCGTGAGCGTGACGTCTTCGAAACGCAGCGCGCCCTCCGACGGCCGGGTCATGCCGGCGATGCACTTGGCGATGGTGGTCTTGCCGCTGCCGGATTCACCGACCAGGCCGAACACCTCGCCGCGGTGCAGTTCGAACGACACGTCGGACACCGCGGTGAACTCTCGGCCGCCGGTCCGGTACCGCTTGGTCAGGTTGCGGACCTCCAGCAGGACTTCGGTCTCTCGTGCACAATCCTGGAACCGCTCGACCGCGCGATCCTGCGCCACTTCGTCGTGGTGGAAGCAGCTCACGGCGTGCTCGCTGCCGACGGTCTCCACCGGAGGCGTTTCGGTGTGGCAGCGCTCGGTGGCGAGCTCGCACCTCGCGGCGTACGGACAGCCGCTCAACGCAGTGCCCGGTGCGGGCAGGGAACCGGGGATGGTGGCGAGCATGCCGGCCGTTTTGGTGACGCCGTGGCGAGGCACAGAACGCAGCAAGTCGCGCGTGTACGGGTGCTGCGGCGCGGCGAACAGTTCCGCGGCCGGTGCTTCCTCGACCAGCCGTCCGGCGTAGAGCACGCCGACGCGATCGCAGATCTGCGCGACGATGCCGAGGTTGTGGCTGATGAACAGCACGGCGGTGTGGAACTCCTCGCGCAGCTGCCGGATCAGCTCCAGCACCTCGGCCTCCACGGTGGCGTCGAGCCCGGTCGTGGGCTCGTCCAGCACCAGCAGGTCGGGGTTGCCCGACAGCGCCATCGCGATCATCACGCGCTGCTGTTGCCCGCCTGAGAGCTCGTGGGGGTAGCGGGCGGCGACGGCTTCCGGGTCGGGGATCCGTACCTTCGCGAGCATCTCCAGCGCCTTGCGCTTGCACTCCGAGCCGGACAGTCCACTGTGTACCCGGATGCCCTCGGCGACCTGGGCGCCGACACGCATCGACGGGTTCAGCGACGCGCCGGGGTTCTGGTACACCATCGCGATCCGGCCACCGCGCCACTGGCGCAGCGCCGTCTTGCCCGCTCCCAGCACGTCTTCGCCGGAGAAGCTGATGCCACTGCCGTCGCCGACCGTCGCGTTGTCCGGCAGGTAGCGCATGATCGACATCGCGACCGTGGTCTTTCCGCAGCCGGACTCGCCGACGAGGCCGTACGCTTCGCCGGGGCGGATCGTGAACGAAACGTCCCGCACCACCGGCGATTCCTGTGTGCCCCGGCGGTAGCTGATGTCCAGGTTGCGCACGGCCAGCGTCGGCTGTTCCAGTGTGGTGGTCATTTCGGTGCCTTCCGGGGGTGATCAGGCGTCCAGCACGCGCTGGAGGCCGTCGGCGACGAGGTTGACGGCGACGACCAGCGTCGCGAGCGCCAGCGCGGGGAAGAGGACGATCCATGGCGCGACCTGCAGGTAGACCTGGCCCAGCGAGATCGTCAGGCCCCAGTCGGGCGAAGGCTGCTGGATGCCGAGCGTGAGGAAGGACAGCGTCGCCGAGGTGAAGATGGCGTAGCCGAGCCGCACGGTGCCCTCGACGATGATCGGCCCGGTGACGTTCGGCAGGATCTCGGTGAACATGATCTTCGGGCCCGACGCACCAGCGAGCTTGGCTGCCGCGACGTATTCGAGTTCCCTCTGGGTGAGCACCGCGGCGCGAACCGTTCGGGCGACGCCGGGGACGAACGTGACCGCGATCAGGAGGATCACCGGCAGCTCACCGGAGCCCAGCACCGTCAGCACCAGAACGGCGATGATGACCAGCGGGAACGCCAGCACGGCATCGACGATCCGCATCGTGACGTCGTCGAGCACTCCGCGGTAGTACCCGGTGAACAGTCCGACCACGGCACCGCCGACGAGGCCGAGCGCGGTGGCCGCCGGGGCGACGGTGAGCACGGGCGAGGCGCCGGCCAGCAGCCGCGAGAACACGTCGCGGCCGAGGTTGTCGGTCCCGAACAGGTGCGAGCCCGACGGGCCTTTCAGCGTGTCGGGGAAAATCTGCTGCGGGTCATGCGGCACGAAGGCGTGCCAGAAGATGGCGTCGACGACCCAGAACAGCAGGATCACCGCGCCGATCAGGAAGGTGGGGGACCGCAGCAGTCCGCGGGCGACCTCGCTGCGGCGCGCTTTCGCGGCGGCGGACGCACCACCGGGCGCGGCGCCGCCGATCGCTTGCGTGGGTATCGTCTCCGTCGACGTCATGGGGAGTTCTCCTTCGCGTCCGGCCGGATCAGGCCGCAGCCAGGCGGATGCGGGGGTTGAGCACGCCGTAGAGCAGGTCGGCGCACAGGTTCGCCAGGGTGTAGATCACGGCGATCACGAGCACGGCCGCCTCGAGCACCGGCAGGTCGTGGCCCGTGGCCGAGGTGTAGATGAGCTGGCCGATGCCGGGGTAGTTGAAGAGCTTCTCCACGACGACGAGGCCGCCGACGGCGTAACCGACCTGCGCGCTCACCACGGTGATCGCGGGCAGTAGTGAGTTGCGCAGTACGTGTTTGCCGATGACGCGGCCGGGTTTCAGTCCTTTCAGGACGGCCGTGCGCACGTAGGCGGATTCGAGCACGTCGACCGTGCCCGCGCGCGCCATGCGCGAGATGTAGCCGAAGAGGACGAACATCAGGGGGATCGCCGGCAGCATGAACTGCCGGAACACGTCCACGACATTGGGCAGTGGCACCGAGGACGAGACCGGGAACCACTTGAGCGACACCCCGAACACGACCAGCAGCACGGTGCCGGCGACGAACTCCGGAAGGGCGATCAGCGACAGCCCGGTCACCGAGATCGCGCGGTCGGCGAACCGGTCGCGCCGCAGGGCCGCGATCACACCGAACCCGAGCGAGATCGGCACCGCGATGACGAGTGCGAACCCGCCGAGCATCAGCGAGTCGCCGAGGTGCCCGAGCACGAGACCGGTGACGGGTTCCTGCAGGAGATAGGACTTGCCCCAGTCTCCGTGGAGGAACCCCCACATGTAGTCGAAGTAGCGCACGGGCAGCGGCCGGTCGAGCCCGAGCGAGTGGTTGAGTTGCGCGACCTGGTCGCTGGTTGCGTACGGCCCGAGGATCGTGCGTCCCACATCGCCGGGGAGTACCTGCGAGACGGCGAACACGATGATCGACACGAGCAGGAGCGTCAGCACGCTCAGCCCGAGCCGTTTGGTGATGAATCCGATCATGTCTGAGCCCAGCCCTGTCGTCTGGTGGGGCGCATCCGGGAGAACGCCGGGGAGATGGTCTGCGGGCCGCTCATGCCGACGCCCGTAGATATTCGGTATAGCGTATCTGTCGCGCGAAGGGAAGTTACGTCCTCGCTTGATGTCGTCGTGTTACCGACCTGTCGCTGAGCGTGGAGATTGATGCTGATCAGCGCGTCTGGCAGGGACGAGGGCGATCCGAGGGCGAACGGGGATTGTGCTCGGCCCGTGAGGCGGGTTAGCGTATTTGGAATATCAAATCTCGGCCCAGCGTCTGAGGGTCGGAACCCGGCGGCACCCGTTCGGCGTGTCCCGTGTGGAGGAACTGCCGATGGACGACTACGAGTACCACTTGTTCGAAGAGGTGCGAGCCCGGCGCCTGAGCAGGCGCGGGTTCCTGCGCCGGGCCAGTGTGCTCGGGCTCGGTCTGCCCGCCGCCTCGGTCATCCTCGCGGCCTGCGGACAGGGCGGTGGCATCAACTCCGTGCCGGCCTCGGGCCCGCCGCGGCGTGGTGGCACGGCGAACGTCGCGATCACCCGGCCGGCCTCGCTGGTGGACCCGGTGACCCTCTACAACCAGGGCGGTCAGACGACGGCGCAGATCGCCGGTGAGTACCTGTGTTTCCCGCGGGCGGACTACACACTCGACCCGCGGCTCGCGGTGTCCTGGTCGGCGGCCAAGCCGGACACCTGGACCTTCGTGCTGCGCCAAGGCGTGAAGTGGCACGACGGCAAGCCGTTCACCGCTGACGACGTCGTCTACACGATGAACCTGCTGACGGATCCGAAGGTGAACTCCTCGGCGCTGTCGGCGTTCAAGGGGATCTTCTCGCACGGCAACATCGAGAAGGTCGACGACCACACGGTCACGTTCCACCTCGACCAGCCGTTCGTGGACTTCCCGTACCTCGTGTCCGCCTTCAACTTCAACGCGATCATCCTGCCGGACAAGTACCAGATCGGCGATTTCGCGAAGGGCCGCGTCGGGACCGGTGCGTTCATCATGACCGGCTACCAGCCCGAGACCGGCGCCACCTTCGCCCGCAACCCGGATTACTGGGACAAGCGGTATCCGTACCTGGACAGCCTGCGGCTGACCTACTACGCCGACGACAGCACGATCGCGCTCAACATGCAGGGCGGGCGGGAGAACGTGTGGCCGATCGCGCCGCACCAGAGCGCGCAAGCCCTCCAGGAAACCCCGAACCTGAAGATCATCAAGAGCCCGTCCAGCGAGTACCGCGGGTTCCACATGCGAACCGACCAGGCGCCGTTCGACAGCCCGCTGGTCCGGCAGGCGGTCGCCGCCTGTTTCGACCGGCCGGCGTTGATGCAGGCATTGCTCGGGGGTGACGGCGAGATCGGCAACGACCACTCGTTCGCGCCGGTGTTCCCGGTGTCGAAGCAGGCGATCGCCCAAGTCCCGCAACGCAAGCAGGACTACGCGCTGGCCAAGTCGCTGCTCGCCCGCGCCGGGCACGCGGGCGGCTTTTCGGTCACGTTGACCACTGAGCAGTACCTGGAGATCCCGCAGTACGCGGTTCTCGCGCAGCAGGCACTGAAGCCGGCGGGAATCACCCTGCAGCTCAACGTGCAGCAGCAGAGCGCTTACTACGGCACGGGCAACAGCCAGCCGTGGCTCGAAGTGCCGATGGGCATCGTCGACTGGGGTGCTCGCGGGGTGCCGAGCCAGGCGATCCTGCCGGCCTACACCTCCGGCGGCATCTGGAACTCGGCCCACTGGAAGAACCCCGATTTCGACCACGCCTTCGCGGACCTCAACGGCTCGCTCGACGAGCAGACCCGGCTCAAGGCCGCTGCGAAGATGGCCGCCATCCAGCACGATCAGGTGCCCGGGATCATCAGCTACTGGATCAAGAACCTGCGGGTCACCGGCGTGTCCATCGGCGGGCTGGCCGAAGGCCCCGCCAACCACTTCGACCCTCGAACCCTGTGGAGCGCGGTATGAGCACGGCCGTCGGACTCATCGGCCTCGGCTGGATCGGCGAGAGCCACCTCACGGACCTCGCGGCCCGCCCCGACGTCGAGATCAGGGCGGTGCACGACCTGGACACCGGGCGCACGGCCGACTTCGCCAAGCGGTTCGGCGCACGCGGGTGCGCGAACGTCGACGAGGTGCTGGACCAGGGCCTCGACGCCGTCTGGATCTGCACGCCGCCCCAGCACCACCTCGCGCCGGCCCGGCAGGCGTTCGCCCGGGGAATCCCCGTGTACCTCGAAAAACCGGTGGCCCGCGACTTGGCCGAGGCGACGGAGCTGACGCGGCTGGCCGGGGAATCCGGTGTGGTGTGCGCGGTCGGGTACCAGTGGCGCGCGCTCGGGCTTCTCGACCCGTTGCGTGCCGAGCTGGAGAGCGAGAACGTGGTGAGCCTGTCGGGTTACAGCGTCGGCCCGACCGCGGCCCGGCCGTGGTTCCTCGACCAGGCTCAAGGCGGGGGCAACCTGCTGGAACGGGGCAGCCACCAGATCGACCTGGTTCGCGCGGTGGCCGGCGAGGTCGAGTCGGTCCTGGCGGTCGGCAGCACGGTTCGCGTCGATCGGCCCGGCGTCGCCGCCCGGGACATCGACGACGCGCTCACCCTGGTGCTGCGCATGACCAGCGGCGCCGTCGCGACCATCGTGATCGCCTGGACCCCGGCGGATGTCCCCGGCCGCTACGGCCTCGACGTGGTGTCCGGCGCCGGAGTGCTGAGGATGGCCCTCGACCCCGACTTCCGGCTCACGGGTCACCACCGCGGGCAGGAAGTGTCCGCGTCGGTGACCGAAGAACCGTTCAGCGCTTCAAACTCCCGTTTCCTCGCGGCCGTGGGGGCCGGGGACCGGGGTTTGGTGGCGTGCACACCGGCCGACGCGCTCGCCACCTTGCGAGTCGCGCTCGCGGGTGAGGAAGCGCTCGCGACCGGAAGCGCGGTCGTGGTGTCGTGATCGGACGGACGATCGTCGTGACCGGTGCCGGCTCGGGAATCGGGCAGGCGGTGACCGACCGGTGCCTCGCCACCGGTGCTCGCGTGGCCGGGATCGATCTCGACGTCGAGGGCGTGCCCGCCCGGGACGCCGGGAACTTCATCGCGGTGGCGGCCGACGTGGCGGACGAGAACTCGGTGCGCGCGGCCGTCGCCGAGATCGTCGAGAACTTCGCTGACGTCGACGCGCTGGTGAACTGCGCCGGCATCGGCGGCTACACCGGAGACGTCACCGAGACGTCTCCCGAGTCGTGGCGCCGCGTGCTGGACGTGAACCTGACCGGCGCGTACCTGGTCTCCCGCGAAGTCCTGCCGGTGATGCGGCGCGGGTCGAGCGGAGCCGTCGTCCACGTGAGCTCGCAGTACGGCATGGTCGGTGGCGCGGGATTTCCCGCGTACTGCGCGGCCAAGGCGGGCTTGATCGGCCTGACCCGGGCGATGGCGGTCGACCACGCACCGGACGGGATCCGGGTGAACTGCGTGTGCCCGGGACCGACGGACACGCCGATGCTCGCGCGCAGCGGCCGCGACGAGACCGGCGGCCGTGAGGCCGAGCGCGTGCGCGAACGAAACTTGTTCGGCACGCCGGCGCCGGCGCGGAAGGTGGCCGAGGTGATCGGTTTCCTGCTGGGCCCGGGTTCGGCTTCGATGACCGGGGCTGTCGTCCCCGTGGACGGCGGCTGGACCGCAGGGTGAAACACGAGAGGGAGCGGAAAGTGGCAGAGTCCACGCGGCGCGAGCGGGATTTCGTCGGGTACGGGCGGCACGCGCCGCGAGTGCGGTGGCCCGGCGAGGAGAAGCTCGTCGTCAACATCGTGGTGAACTACGAGGAGGGCTCGGAGTACTCCGTGCTCGACGGCGACGACCACAACGACGGCTGGGGTGAGTACGACTACGAAGTCGACCCGGCGATCCGGGACTTCGGCAGCGAGACCCATTACGAGTTCGGCAGCCGGGTCGGGATCTGGCGGCTGGCGCGGTTGTTCGACCGCTTCGAGGTGCCGGTCACGATCGGCGCGTGCGCCACGGCGCTCGAACGCAACCCCGAAGTGGCGCAATGGATCCGCGAAAGCCCGCACGACGTCGTGGGCCACGGTTACCGGTGGCTCGAATACAACCGCGTCGACCGTGAGGTGGAGCGCGAACACCTGCGGCTCGCGATCGCGTCGCTGGAACGCACGACGGGGGAGCGGCCGCTGGGCTGGTACCTGCGCTCGTTTCCCAGTGAGAACACGCTCGAGCTGCTGGTCGAAGAGGGCGGCTTCCTCTACGACTCGGACGCGTGCAACGACGAGCTGCCGTACTTCACGGACGTGTCGGGTCAACAGGTGTTGATGATTCCGTATTCGAAGGTCTACAACGACACTCGTTACCTGCTGAATCCCACGTACGGGTCGCCGGCGCAGTTCTTCGAGAGCATGCGGCTGGGCATCGACTACCTGTGCGACGAGATCGACCACGGGCTGGGTCCGCGGATGCTCACCGTCGGGCTGCACCCGCGCTGGAGCGGGCAGGCGAACCGGGCCAGCGCCGTGCGGGACCTGCTGGAGTACGTGTCGGAGAAGAAGGGGGTCTCGTTCATGCGGCGCCTCGACATCGCGCGCTGGTGGCTGGACCACCACCACGAGTGGGCGGGGAGCCGATGACCACGGCGCCGCTCGCCGTGGCCAGCGCCGCCTTGCCGGGCCTCGATCCCGGCCAGGTGTGCGCACTCGCCGCGGAGCACGGCCTCGACGGCGTCGAGTGGGGCGTGGGCGTGGGGCAGGCGCTGCCGCTCACGGTTTCCGACGCGCAGCTCGACGACGTGGCCGCCGCGGCCGCGAGCCACGGCCTCGCCTGTGCGGGCCTGGCCGTGCACGAACCCGAGGCGCTGGCTTATCCTGCCGCGTTGTGGCAGCGAATCTGTGATCTGGCCGTGGTCCTGGGAGCTCCGCACGTGCGGGTGTACGCGACCGGGCACGACACCGATTTCGACAGTGGCTTCGCCGGCTTGCGCGAGCTGCTGGCGGACAAGGCGCGAGCCGCCGCGGAGCGGGGGGTGCGGCTGCTGCTCGAACCCGCGCCCGCCACCCTCGTACCGGATCCGGCACTGGCCCGGCGCGCTCTGTCCGGAGTGGACAGTGACCGCGTCGGTGTGGTCTACGACCCGGGCAGCCTGGCCCGCGAAGGCTGGCAGGATCCGTTCCTCGCCACCGGGGTTCTGGGCGTGCTGCTGCGGCACGTGCACGTCAAGAACGTCGCGCCGCGGCGCGACGAGGACGGTTCGTGGGTCTGGCAGCGTACGGGGCTGGACACGGGGATCGTCGACTGGTCACGGGTGTCCGAGGCGCTGGACGCGGCGGGCTACGCGGGCTGGTTCGTGCTGGACCACCTCAGCTCGCACGAGCCCGGCAGCTTGGCGGCCGACCTCGTTCACCTGAGGAAACTGGCGGAGGTGAGTCGCGCGTGAGTGACCTCAAGGGGCGGGTGGCCGTGGTGACCGGCGCCGCATCGGGCATCGGCCGGGCCATCGCGTTGTGTTTCGCCGACGCGGGTGCCCAAGTCGTGGTGGCGGACCGGCAGCGCGACGCGTGGCACGGTGGTGCGCCGACCGACGAGCTAGCTGGAGGCGCCACGTTCGTCGAGTGCGATCTGGCCGACCCGGCTGCCGTCGCGGCGCTCATCCCGGCGGTGGCCGAGCGCCACGGCCGGCTGGACGTGCTCGTGAACAACGCCGCCACGAGCGTCGGACGGGAACTGCTCGAGACGACCGACGACGACTGGCACCAGGTGCTCGCGGTCAACCTCACCGCGCCGTTCGTGCTCAGCCGGGCCGCCGTGCGCCAGATGCTCACCCAGGAACCCCGTGGTGAGGTGCGCGGCCGCATCGTGAACGTGACCTCGCAGCACGGAATCGTGGCCGCCCGGGAGGACACCGCGTACGGCGTGTCGAAGGCCGCGCTGAGCCAGCTGACCCGGCAGATCGCGGCCGAGTACGCCGAGCGGGGTGTGGTCTGCAACGCCGTGGCACCGGGCAAGATCGAGACCGGCCCCAGCGCGCGCGCCGGAGAACCCGCCTGGTTGGAGTACTGGACCAGCCGCACCCCGTGGCCGAGGCTCGGGCGCCCCGAGGACGTCGCTCGCGCGGCGCTCTTCCTGGCCGGTGACGACGCCACCTACCTCACCGGGACGACTTTGATGGTCGATGGCGGCTGGACCGCCCGCTGAGGCGACGCGGTGGCGCGGCGATCAGCCCGTCGCGCCACCGGCCCACCTCATCCGGGACGCGCTCAGCCGCGCCGCGCGCTTCCCGGATCCGTCAGGTACGCCACCACGTTGTCCCCGACCGACCGCACGTGTTCCTCCATCAGACGGCTCGCCAGCGCGCCGTCGCCGTCCAGGAGTGCCTTCGAAATGGCCATGTGCTGGCTCGCGCACAGCGGCGACGCGTCGATTCCGGGGACATCCCGCTGCCGGAGCGCGACTATCATCGCGTTCGCGTCGTCGATCAGGCGGGCGAGCCGGGTGTTGCCCGTGGCCTTCGCGATGGTCGTGTGGAACGCCTCGTCAGCCGCGCGATACGCGCCGAAATCGCGCTGGTCCGCCGCCACCACGGTGCGCTCGGCTTCGTGGCGCGCGGCGAGGAGCACTTCACGGTCACCGCGTTCGGCCGCCAGGCGTGCGGACTTCATCTCGAGCGCTTCGCGGACCTCGTACGCGTCGCGCAGGCGATCCGCCGACGGCGTCACGATCCGGTCGGCGCGAGGGCCGTCGGACTCGACGAGGCCGACTTCTTTCAGCCGCAGCAGCGCCTCGCGCACCGGGGTCTTGCTGACCCCGAGTTCCTTGGCCAGACCGGCCTCGGTGACCCGGCTCGCCGCGGCGAGCTTGCCGTCGACGATGGCCTGCCGGATCGTGTTGTAAACCGACATCGCGAGGCTGTCCGGACGAGGCGCCAGGCCGAGCGAGGCGTCCGATCCGCTCGTCCCGGTTCTGTGCGTGGTCTCCGTCATCGCGCCTGCCCGTCCCTCTCCGGAATGACTTGCCGCCCCGGTTCACCGGTACCGGTGAACGCCCCTTCGCGTACCAATTCCCGCCCCCGCGCCCACACCGAGCGGATCACACCCCGCACGGGTGTGCCCGCGTACGGACTGATGCCCGTGCCGTCGGCGAACGAGCTCTCGTCCGCCACCCAGGTCTCAGCAGGATCCCACAAGACGAGATCCGCGTCGGCGCCCGGCGCGATCCGGCCCTTGCTCCGGTGGCCGAACGCGTCGGCCGGCCCCGTGCACAGCACGTGCACGAGCCGCTCCAGCGGGATGCCGTTGTCCAGGCCCCACGACAGCAGTAGCGGCAGCCGTGCCCCGATCCCGGGGATGCCGTAGTGGGTGTCGCCGCACGGCGAGATCCGCCGGTCGACCTCGGTGCGTTCCTGCGAGTGGTCGGAGCCGACGGTGTCGAGCGTGCCGTCGCGCAACGCCTCGCGGACCGCGGCCACGTGGTCCTGCGCTCGCAGCGGGGGTGCCACCAGCAGCGTGTCGGCGCGGGGACCGTCGTACTCGTCGTCGGTGAGCAGGAGGTGGTGCAGGCAAGCCTCGGCGGTCACCACGGTCTCGCCGGCCGCGCGGGCCGTCCGGACGTGGTCGATCGCTTCGCGGCTCGACAGGTGCGTCACGTAGAGCCGCGCGCCGGCCAGCCCGGAGATGCCGAGCGCGCGGCGCACGGCGATCTCCTCGAGCACGGGCGGGCGCACCCCGCCGAACGTGCGCGCCCCCGTGCGCCCGCCGGCCGAAGCCTCCTCGACGAGCGCCTCCACGACTTCACCGTCTTCACAGTGCACCTGGACCGGCAGGCCGACGGCTTTCGCCGCCAGCATCGTGCGGTACAGCCCGTCGCCGGTCGCCATGATCCCCAGCTCCGGGTAGGCGAGGAACACCTTGACCGCGTCGGCGCCGAGCTCGGCCAGCTTTGTCAGGTCTTCGGTCGTGAGCTCGTTGGGGCGGTAACACATCGCGTGCAGGCCGACGTCCACCGCCGAGAGGCCCTGGGCGACGAGGTCCCGGGCACGTTCGAACGCCGCCACGGTTTCCTCGCCGTCGTCGGGCAGGGAGAACGACAGGGCGGTGGTGGTACCACCGAGCGCGGCGGCGCGCGTCGAATCGGCCAGACCGGCCATGAGGTGGCAGTGCGGGTCGACCCCGCCCGGCAGGACGTGGAGGCCGTCGGCGTCCACAACCTGCTCGGCGCTCACAGTGCCGGGCGCTTCGATTCCGACAATTCGCCCCTCGGCGACCGCGACGTCGGCCCGCAACGTGCCCGTGGGCGTAGTCACGAAACCTCCGCGAAACGCGAGCTTCACATCGTGCACCACCCAAGGCTAGCATGACGGAACTTCATACAGCGAATATGTTATCCGCTGTTCTCTACCTGAGAGGTGCCCATGGATCTCGGTCTTGCGGAACGCGTATACCTGGTGACCGGCGGTACGAGCGGGCTGGGCTACGCCACCGCCGAAGCGCTCGTCCGGGACGGGGCGAAGGTCGTCGTGTCTTCTCGTGACGAGGAAAAGGTCGCGAAGGCCGCCGCATCGCTGGGGGAGGGCGCCACTGGCGTCGCGGTCGACAACGCCGATCCCGAGGCTCCGCGCCTGCTCGTGGAAGCCGCGCTGGCCGCGTTCGGCCGAGTCGACGGCGCGCTCGTGAGCGTGGGTGGCCCGAAGCCAGGCGTCACCACAGCGGTGTCCGACGAGGTGTGGCGGTCCTCGTTCGAGAGCATCTTCCTCGGCACTGTCCGGCTCGTGCGCCACCTCGCTCCGCTCCTGGCCAAGGGAGACAATCGCGCCGACGGCGGTGCGATCGCGTTCGTCCTGTCCAGCTCGGCGAAGACGCCACTGCCGCGGCTGTCGGTGTCCAACGGACTGCGCGCGGGACTCGGGATGCTGGTGAAGGACTTGGCCGACGAGCTCGGGCCGCAGGACACCAGGGTGCTCGGTCTCCTGCCGGGCAAGGTCCTCACGGATCGCACCCTCGCGCTCGAGAAGGGTGATCCGCAGGCGCGCTCCCGGGCGGAGGCGGCCATTCCGCTGCGCCGCCTCGGCGATCCGGCCGAGTTCGGCCGGATGGCCGCGGTCCTGCTGTCGCCGGCGGCGTCCTATGTGACCGGAAGCCTGGTCTCCATCGACGGCGGGGCGATCAGGGCCCTGTGACCAGCCGACGGCTGCGATGTCGCCGTCGAGGAGGGCTCGTGCTGTCGGTGGTGTCGTGGGCGGGGACGGATGAGTCGCGCTGAGCGGTCACGGCGTGGTGGGCGGCGCCGGCGGAAGGTGGCCTCTTGATCCAGCGCCTTTCGGCTGGTCCCGGATCATGTGAATCCTGATGATCGGCACGGCCAATGTCGGCCACTTCCGGTCGATGGTCGCCTATGCCTATGCCTATGCCTATGCCTATGCCTATGCCTACGCCGCGCCGAGCCGGTTACAAGGTTGCGTTCGCCATGCCGGAATCCTTCTGACAAAACCGCTTTCGTCAACATAAGCTGACGATCTTTGCGCGGCGCGATACCGGGCAAAAGCGCGAGGCAGCAGAAAATCGCCCCGCGACGAAACACTCTTCGCGGTGCGCGACCCGGCTGGACGCGACGACTGATCGGGGACCGCAGCACGGCTTGGTGTTCGGCGGCCCGGCGACCTCGTTCACCGTGGTGCTCGGTGAGGCTCGTGCTCACCTGGCCCTTCACCGGGGCCGAGCGCCATGCGCCCGCGTGACTACGACGCGCCGAACACTGGCCTGTAGCCGGTACGCTCTTCGGCATGGCTGGACCGGCTGCAGGCCCGCCTGGCGGCCCTGGAGACGCAGGTCGCCGAGCTGGCCGATCGGGTGCGTCACAGCGAGCAGGACGCCGCCGCGGCGCGGGAGCTGGCCGGCGGAGCCGACCGCGACGTCGTACTCGACTGGCCCCGGCGATGTGCTTCTCGGGACTAAGATCGATCGTCCTTGATCGCTGACATGCTCACAGCTGGTCGGCTTCGCACGTGTTCCACCGGGAGCTGAACCTGAACGGTGGTGCCGTCTCCGGGCGGGCTGTGCAGCGTCAGGCGGCCGCCGAGCGCCTCGGCCCGATCCTTGAGGCCGGCGAGACCGGAGCCGTGGGTTATGTCGGCCCCGCCGCAGCCGTCGTCGCGGACGCGCACGTGCAGCACGCTTTTATCGGCGGCCACCTGGACCTCGGCGGTGGCGGCGTGCGCATGCTTGGCCGCGTTGGTCAGGGCCTCGGCCACCACGTAGTAGGCGGCGGTCTCGATCGGCTCGGCCAGCCGCCCCTCCACCCGGACATCCAGCCGGACGGGGACCGCGGAGCGGCGGGCCAGCGCCTTCAGCGCGGAGCGCAGTCCGCGCTCGGCCAGGGTGGCCGGGTGCAGGCCGTGGGCGATCTCGCGTAGCTCCTCCTGGACCTCGACCAGCCCAGTGGCCACCTCGTCCAGCTGCCGCATCAGCTCGCCGGTCCGGGGTGGCGCGGCCAGCTGCGCGGCTCGTAGCTGCAGGGCGAGCGAGATCAGGTGCTGCTGGGCGCCGTCGTGCAGGTTGCGCTCGATCCGGCGGCGGGTCGTGTCGGCGGTGGTCACGATCCGTGCCCGGGAGGCGGCTAGCTCTGCATGGGCCTCGGCGTTGGCGATGGCGGTGGCGGCGAGCTCGGTGAACTCGGCCAGCCGCGTCTCGGTGTCCGCCGGCAGCGGCTCCTCTTTCGTGCATGACACGACCATGACGCCCCACAGGCGGCCTTCGACGCTGACTGGCACGCCGACGGCCGAGCGGACGCCCAGCTCGCTGGCGATATCGCAGTCCGGGCCCGAGGTGCCGGTGGAGCTGTCGATGCGCGCGGGGCGGCCGGTCTGGAACACCAGCGTGTACGCGTTTCGCCCTCCGGGGGGCAGCCGGGTTCCGGCGGGGACGGCGGCGCCGGTGCTGCTCCACGTGGCGATCAATCTTGCCGCGCCATCGGGGTCGTATCGGGTCATCCACGCGTGGTGGGCGCCCAGCAGCCGCCCGGATTCCTCAGTGACCGCGGCAAACACCTCCTGCGGCGGAGGCGCCCGGGCCACCAGTGTCGCCACCCGCCGCAGCGCCGCCTGCGCCTCGGCGAACCGGCGCAGCTCCACCCGCGCCTGCGAGTTGGCGATCGCGGTGGCCACCAGCTCGGTGAACCCGGCCAGCCGCGCCTCGGAGCCGGCCGGCAGGGGCTCCCCTTGCGAGGATGCGACGACCATGACGCCCCACAGGCGGCCTTCGACGTTGACCGGCACGCCCACGGCCGCGCCGTAATCGAACTTGCGGGCGAGGTCGTCGGCGGCGAGGCCCGGGGTGCCGGTGGAGTGGTCGATGCGCGCGGGACGGCCGGTGTGGAACACCAGCGTGCGCACGTTCCGCCCTCCGAGGCTCAATCGGGTCCCGGCGGGGACAGCGGCGCCGGTGCTGCTCCACGTGGCGACCACTCTTGCCGCGCCATCGGGGTCGTATCGGGTCATCCACGCGTGGTGGGCGCCCAGCAGCCGCCCGGCTTCCTCAGCGACCGCGGCGAACACCTCCTCCGGCGGTGTCGCGCGGGCCACCAGTGTCGCCACCCGCCGCAGCGCTGCCTGCTCCCTGGCGATCCGGTCGCTCCGCTGAGTAACCATCAGGCCTCCGCTCCGGCGGCAGCCACGCCGCTTCCTCACCAGACGCCCGCCAGCGCCCGCACGCTCACAGCCAGAAGGCTGGCCAGGAACCGTCCGGGTGGACATGCCCAGCCACCCACCGCCACTAGCCGGATCCGGCCGCGCCGATCACCTCGCCACAACCGGCCTGACCAGCGGTGATTACTCCAACATAACCCCGGACTGTCCGGGCGGGAAGTCCGCGGGAAGTTGCGGTCGCGAGCACCCGGTCCGCACGATGTGGAGGATCGCGTCCACCAGTGCGCGGCGGGATGCCTGTCCGGCTGGCACCCGGTCCTCACCTCCGGTAGCAGCGGCTCGGTCAGAGCCCGTTGTTCGGTCGCTGGTGTGCGAGGAGTACCACGCGTCGTGCAACTCCGGCGCTGTTGATCACCTGGCCGACAAGGCCACGCAGGCACGCCAAGCCTTCTCAAACACGCTCTAAGTCCGGTGAGTGCAGCTTCACCGGCTTGGCAGCGCGACGCGGGTGGCGTCGAGCTCGGCGAGCAGGTCGCCGTGTTCGTCGACGCGGTGCAGGACGTCGTCGGCGGTGAAGGTGAGCTCGGCAGGGGTGCGGCAGGCGCGGACTTCGTCCCAGGTGATCGGGGTGGAGACGGTGGGGGTGGCGCGGCCGCGCAGCGAGTACGGGGCGATCGTGGTCTTCGCGACGTGGTTCTGGCTCCAATCGATCAGCACGCGGCCCGTGCGCAGGTTCTTCGCCATCTTGAAGACCACGAGGTCGGGCATCTCGGCGGCGAGCTGTTCGGCGATCGCCTTGGCGTAGGCGGAGGTCCGCTCGGGCCGGCGGACACGGACCCGCAGGACACCTGCAGGCCTTTCGAACCGCTGGTCTTCGGCAGCGGAGTGAGCCCGTCTGCGGTGAGCACCTCGAGCAGGCGCTCGGCGACACGGCAGCACTCGACCACGCTGGCGCCCTCGCCAGGATCGAGGTCGAACACGAGCTGGTCCGGGGCCAGGCGTTTCGGGCCAGGCCCGACGGTCCACTGGTGCACGTGCAGCTCGAGCGCGGCGAGGTTGGCCGCCCACACCAGGCTCGGCAGATCCTCGATCAGCGCGTAGGTGATCGTGCCGGGGCCGCGGCCGCTGCGGGATCCAGAGCTGGGCAGCGTCACGGTCTGGACCCAGTCGGGGGCGCCGCGCGGGAGGTTCTTCTCGAAGAACGCTTCCCCGCCGGTGCCGTCGGGGAAGCGCACCATCGTGATCGGCCGCCGGCTGATGTGGGGGAGCAGGAGCGGGGCGACGTGCGTGTAGTACCGCACGACCTCGCCTTTGGTGTACCCGCTCGGATACAGCGGCTTGTCCAGGTTGGACAGCACCAGCTGCCGTTCGCCGACCTGCACGGTGACCTTCTTCTCCGCAACCGGCCTCACCCGCCAGTGCCGCGGCCGCGCGGCAGGTCCTCGGCGACGAGGTCGGGCCGTGCGCGGTGCACGCGCGGCCGCTGCCGGCTGCTGAATGACTCGACGGCGGGGTCGGTCTCAGCTTCGACGACGACTTCGGGCCGGACCGGCAGGTACTGGGTGCGCCCGCGGCCGAACCCGCCGGCCGAGGTGTAGTGCGCGGGCGCACCGGTGAGCGTGACCCGGGCGCCGATCTGCTGTCCCAGCCGCGGTGCCAGCGGCAGGGACAGCCCGATCTGCCGCCACGCGCCGCCAGCGTCGCGGCGGGCGAGCACGACCTCGCTCGGCTCTTCGGGGTTGCCGGCCACGCCGACGACGACGGCATCGACGACGGCCGTCTGCCGGACTTTCACCCACGCGTCGGTCCGACCGGGGCGGTAGCGGGCGTCGAGCAGCTTGGCGATCACGCCCTCGATCCCGACGTCGCTGGCTTCCGGGCGCATCCATGCCATCGCGGCGTCGCGGTCGGTGGTGCTCGGCACCAGCTGCAACGGTGGCACGACACCGGCGAGCAGCTGCTCCAGGCGCGCTCGCCGCTCCCGGTACGGGCGGGAACGCAGATCGTCCACCCGTCCGTCGGCAAGCACGTCGAACGCCGCGAAGTAGATGCTCACCCCCGTCTTCGGGCGTGCGCCGGGCCGCGACGCGAGCGCGCCGAAGTCCAGCCGGCCCTCGCGCAGCGCGACGATCTCCCCGTCGAGCACGACGTCGCCCAACCGGGCGCCGGCCTGCACGATCTCGGGGAAGCGGTCGGCCATGTTGTTGTCGTGGCGTGACTGCAGCAGCCCCAGCTCGGCGAACAGGACCGCGCGCCAGCCATCAAGCTTCGTTTCAAATGCCCAGGACCAGCCCGGGCGCGACACCGGCACCTCCCGAGCGGACTGCGCCAGCGGCAACCGCACCGGCGGCCGGACCACGGCCACGGCTACCCGACTCCCACGCTGTTTCCGCTCATCGCCGCGGCGACCGGCTGCGCTGCATTCGTCGCTATGGCGATCACCCCGCACTCCGAAGGCCGGAGCGTGTGCGCACCGGCGCGCCTGACGCGAGCCTAACTCCGCTGAATCCGGCCGCGCCCGGAAAAGCACAGGTCATCAGCCTGCCGGGTGGTGTCGCCCTGGCACGGGCCGACTTCGTGCGCCTAGCGGGTGCGTCGCGGCGCCCGGCCGCTCAACCACCGGCGACGCATCGCCACGATGCCCAGCGACACGGAGAGAGGCTCGGCGTCGACGTCGCGTCGCCACGCGGCGTGCAGCCGCGTCAGCTTCTTCTCGATCGAATCCTCGTCGCGCACACCACAACGTCGCAGCCCGTCGCGTACTCGTTACCGCAGCTGGGTCGCCGGCCCGGCGGGCCGTGGGTTGCCAGCGGCCAGCTCAAATTTCCCACGGACAGCCAGCCACGATCTCACTCTTCGTACCTGCCACACCCCGGGAACCACATCCGCATGGCCGGGGAAATCCGGATGATCTGGTCCTCGTCCGCGGACATGATGGCCGCATGCTTGTCGATCACTTCCCTCTGCTGGGGCTGCGGCTGAGGACGCCACGGCTGGAACTGCGTCTGCCGTCGCCCGAGGAACTCGGCGCCCTGGCCGATCTGGCAGCCGCCGGCGTCCACGACTCGGACGTCATGCCGTTTGTCGTGCCCTGGACCGACCAGCCACCGGCCAAGGTTGCGCTCAGCGTCGTCCAGCACCACTGGCGGCAACTCGGCAGCTGGGCCCCGTACGACGGCTGGTTGCTCACCCTCGCGGTCTTCGATGCCGGTGTCGTCGTCGGACAGCAGAGCATCGGTGCCCGCGACCTGGCGATCACGCGCGAAGTACACACTGGCTCCTGGCTCGGACGGCGCTACCAGGGGCAGGGAATCGGCACCGAGATGCGCGCCGCGGCGCTGCACCTCGCGTTCGCCGGACTCGACGCCGACGAGGCGATCTCGGCCGCGTTCGACCACAACGTCGCCTCCCAGGCTGTGTCGCGCAAACTCGGCTACCAACCCGACGGCGTTCAACGCCGCGCCATCACCGGACGATTGTCGATCGAGCATCGGCTACGCCTGACCCGAGCGATGTGGCAGCAGCACCGCACCGTCCCGGTCAGTATGGAGGGGCTTGTCCCGTGCTTGCCGCTGCTCGGGCTTGACGCTCCGTAACCGCTGTCGAACGACGCCAGTTCTACGTCGGTGCGGCGTTCAGCTCGTCGCCGGCCAGCACCGCGCAGCGCGGGCACGTCCTGAGGTTCATGCCACCGATCTGGGGCCCGAACGGCGTCACGCGGATGACGATGCGCAACGTGCTGTCGCACAACGGATAGTCCGCCTGGCCGCGTACCGCGTGCCGCAGCCCGGCGGGTTGCTGAACCACGTCGCTGGCATGCGCGAACCGGCGGTTCACGCTTCGCGAACGCGGAGTCGGCGTCGTCTCGGTGAAGCCTGAGCTCAGGGTCATCTCGATGGTCCTCCCGGCGGTTGAGTCGTAGCCGGAGGCTGCAGCGCTACGCCTTGACGACTACCGAGGCGCTCCGGCGCCCGGCGCGTGCTGCCGCCGCCTGAACAGCGGGTATGCCTCCGGCCTGCCGTTCTTGTCCTGCGTGACCGACCATTCGACCAGTTGCCAGCCCTGCGCCTCGACAGCTTCGATCATCTCGGCCCATCCGGCGATCGAGCCGGACATCGTGTGATGCATCATCGGCGTGTTCAGCCGCGGCGTGAACACGGTTCGGCCTTCGGCAATCGCACGCCCGGCTTCCTTGGTCAGCGCGTCTGCCTTGGCTTGCTTGATAAATCCCACGTTTCCCTGCTTCTGTTGAGGGGGTGCGCCGTGCCCGGTACAGCGGCGATTCCGACCGGCTTGTCGAGGGCTGAACCGGTGACCGCCGTTGCGCCGTTACACCTCAGCTTCGGCCGGGGGGATTCGTAGCGTCGCAAAAACGGGCTGACGAGGTGCGCCCGGCCGATTGACGCAGCGCCGGTCATCGGCCACCTCAGACAGCGCACCGGTGGCCCGGCGCGAGCTGACAATCGCTGCCGGTCCACCCGCCCCCGGTCGCCGCCCACCAGACGCGTGTTACTCGCCGGCCTCGCCCTGACGGCGCCGGTTGACCTCCTCCTCGTCGGCCATCGCTGCCTGCAGCGCGTGCAGCAGCGACGCCGCGGGCACCACGAGGTAGTCCCCGACGCGCTGGCGCCGCTCGTCCTCGTCGACCTTGACCCGCGCGAGGTAGGCCTGCCCGTCGGTGACCGACACGCTCAGCTCGAAGGAGGGTGGTTCGTGGTACGTCTCGCCGTCCTGCTCGCGCGCGGCGATGTAGATGTCGCTGATCACCGAAGCGATTCTGCACCCGCACCCACTCCGGCGCGGTGGCGTGGACGCCCCGGGGCCGGGGTGGTCACCACTCTCGCCAGTGCTGCCCGGTCTCCGTGTACGAGGCCTAGGGACCTTTCCGGGCACGGTGATCCTTCCGCACCCCGGCGGCGGCACCGGCTCCCCCCGTCTCGCGCCGGCCGGGGATGTACTTCGGTGTCTCCCTCGACGACCCGAGGCTGCCGACTAACGTCCTCCTCCACGTCATTGGCCACGCCATCCACCCCGCACCGCACCTCGCTGGCCGGCACAGTCCCGTGGTAGAGGTCGAGATCCTCGGTGACCTCACCTTCTCAATCACAGACGACCAACTCTGCCGGGCCGAGCGCTGTCGTGTGCCGGAGCATGGCTACTTCGACTCGCTGTTGGGCCCAGACCGATGGACAGTAGCGGCCGCCGCCGCGCTGAGTCGACGAACCTTCGTCGAGGTGTGGCAGGACGAGCGCGGCCTGCGCCAGGAACTGGCAGGCGTGCGCCCGGTCGGACGGCTCGAGTCATTCACCGCATGCCGTTGCCGCGGTACGACGGTGATGATCGAGTTGGATTCCGACTGCATTGGCGCGCACGCGGCGATCAGCACCGATATTGAGGCGATCGCCCTCTATCACGGTGACGAATGTGCGGCCGATGCACCGCGACGGGTCACCGTCAACGATCGTCGCAGCGGACGATGATTCGGTAGGCGCTATCCAGCCCGTACGCGCGAGGTTCAGCGTGCTCCGCCATGCCTGCCGGCACGGCTTGGTGTCGACACGGGCGTCAGCCGCCGCGCCCGCCTCGCACACCATCAATCGCCGCAGCCGCGACCGAGCGGGCATGGACATCGAGGCCCACACTCGTACGCTCAGGCCGAGCCGTCAGCCCCTGCCCAGCAACCCACGAATGTGCGTGAGCGAGGCCCCGGCCCGCAACAGTCTCATCCGAGGCAGTCACGCCATACCGTCTAGTAAGGAGACAGGGGTGCCTCTCGACTCGACCGGCAAGATCTCCTTCGACCACATCTACGCCGAGCCCGATCCGCGTGCCTTCTACGGCACGCTGGGCCGGGTCGGCTACCTCATTCCACAACTGGCCAAGCCCTACTTCAGCAAGCTGATCGAGGAATACCGCGCCGAACGCGGCGTCGCGGAACCGACCGTGCTCGACGTCGGCTGCTCGTATGGTGTCAACGCGGTCTTGCAACGGTGCGACGTGACGATGGACCAGCTCTACGACTACTACACGGGCCCGGATGTGCTCGCCCTCGACCACGAAGCATTGCTCGCGGCCGACCGTGGCTGGGTCCGCTCGCATGCGGGTACCGAAGACATCCGTTTCATCGGTCTCGACAACTCGGGTCCGGCGCTGGCCTATGCGCAGTCGGCCGGGTTCATCGACGCCGCGATCCATGCGGATCTTGAGCAGGACGATCCGACGCCGGAGCAACAGGACCTGTTGGCCGGGGTCGACCTCGTCATCTCGACCGGTTGCGTCGGGTACGTCACGGACAAGACCATCGCCCGGGTCGCGCACGGGTCGCGGCCGTGGATGGCGCATTTTGTGCTGCGAATGTTCTCCTACGACCCGGTCGCGGCAAGCCTGGCCGAGCTGGGCTACCAGAGCGTCGGCGTCGACGGTGTGTTCCGGCAGCGGAGGTTCGCCTCGGCGGAGGAGCAGACCCAGATCCAGGAGACGCTCTCGAGCGCGGGTATGGACCCGGAGGGCCTGGAGACCGACGGCTGGCTGTACGCCCAGCTGTACATCTCCCGGCCGGCCGGCGCTGCCACAGAGCTCGCCACCGTGATGAACACCGTGTCGCCTGGTTCAGCCACCAGTCTCGCAAAGTTGGCGGATCCGCCACCGATCCGTCAATGACCAAGGCCCGGTTTGCACCATGTGCAAACCGGGCCTTTTCGCTGTAGCGGGGACAGGATTTGAACCTGCGACCTCTGGGTTATGAGCCCAGCGAGCTACCGAGCTGCTCCACCCCGCGTAGTGTGTTGAAAGGCTACACCGGGGGTGCGGTGGCGGCGGACCCAGTCGTCCGGGGCGGCTGTGATCCGGTTACCTCCGCGCGGAAGGTTCGGACCATGGCACAGAGCGCCGCGTGTCGTTGGGAACCTCCTCGCGCGACGCTGAGCAGAGCGGTCGACGCATCAAGCAGCAGCGCACCAAGCTGGACGAGATCGCCAAGTACAAACAAGCCCGAGCCGCCAGCGTGACCTACCGCCAGCAGTTGGCCTACTACCGGAGAAGCGTCAAGGCTGTGTGGCCGTGCTCCAAAGAACGCGGGCCATGCCGTTCCACAGTGCAGGCAGACGCCATTCCCTGCGGATCTCCAGATTTCACCAGTCACTGAGCTCCCTCCGCCACCTCGCGACCCGACTGATCGAAGCCGTCGAACATCTCGCTTCGGGTGCAGCCGTCTCACCTCTCCCGGCCTAGATTGGTCTCTAAAACGATCGTTTTCGGAACCCATGTCCACGGCGCGGTGATCGCCAGGTAGCATGGGTCCCAATTTCGTGTATCGAAATCAACGTTCGCCTAAGGGACGTCGGAGAGTTTGGAGACTCATCGCATGCGGTTCGGGTACGCCCGGGTGTCCACCCGGGACCAGAGCACCGACCATCAGATCGACGCGCTCGCCGCGGCCGGGGTGGCCGAGGAGAACATGTTCATCGAGAAGGTCTCCGGGAAGCTGTCCTCGCGCCCGAAGCTGGACCTGATGCTGGACAAGCTCCGCGCCGGCGACGAGGTCGTGGTGACCCGGCTCAAGCGCATCGGCCGCTCCCAGCAGCACCTGCTCGAACTGGTCCGCTGGTTCGGCGAGCACGAGGTCGACTTCATCGTGCTGGAGCAGGGCATCGATACCTCCACACCGGGTGGGCGGCTGGTGTTCCACTTCCTGGCCGCACTGGCCGAGTACGACCGGGAGATGATCGTCGAGGGCACGATGGACGGTCTGGCCGCCGCCCGGGCCCGTGGCCGCGTCGGTGGCCGGCCCCCGGCGCTGACGCAGCGGCAGCTGGACCAGGCGCAGCGGATGTACGACACGGGGGAGCACACCGTCGCCGAGATCGCCGAGACCTTCCGCGTCGGGCGCACCACCCTCTACCGGCAGCTGCACGCCTACAACGACGGCGGCGACTGCGCGCTGGTCGTCTACCGCAACACCCGCACCCGCAAAATCGACGCTGACACCAGCCGCCGCTACGGCGAAACCGGCGCCAGCGAGAAGGTGCAGCTGGAGGCCGACCGCAAGTGGTTCCCGATCGCCCCCGCCCGCTGGCCACAGCTCAAGGCGATCGTCTACGTCGTCGACGGCACCGTCGCCCGCATCCGCAGCGTCGAGGCAGACCTGGCGAAGTGGGACACCGACGACCGCGGCTACGCCGACGTCCCGGTCACCAAACCGCTCACCGAACTGCAGATCGCCACGCGGCTCCCAACACTGGGCATCGCACTCGGCGACCACCGCCCCCACCTACGCGGCAAGATCCGCGAATACGTCTCCCTGTAGGCCGCGGTGCCACGGCCGCCAGCAGCAGAATCCAGCGCGCTCGAAGACACCGGTGCCTACGGTCGCACATTTCGGCTGGCTCTGTTTCCGCACGTCACAGGCTTCCCTCGACGCTATACATGGCACCGATAGGCGCGCGGCCCTAGCCGCCAGCGTCTTGGCGACGGCCGGCACGGCGATGTGGTCCGTCAATCGATTAAGTGTCAAGGTAATGCCGGAGTTGCGTCTCGATCTGCTCGACTATTGGAAGAGTCTCCTCGAAGACTCGTGGCCCCCCAATCGTGTATTCAACCATGTCAAGGCGAGCCTCGGCATTCTTCAAGAATTCATGGATCGCATTTTCGTCGGCGGCCACGATGTCCTGAGCCGCTCCCCAAACTTCAGATTTGAATTCGGATAGCTTCACTCTACGTTTTTTGTATTCGTCGCAACGCTCCAGGAGCGCACGAGCCACCTGTGGATAAATCGCCACATCAACCGCCGAACGGGTTGATCGTCACAACTATTCTCCCGCTATCTTCCGTAACACCCGCCGTTCGACCGGGGGAGGCAGGGTCGGGGGGTATGACCAGGAGCGGCTCTTGCCTGGCCGCCATGACGCTGCCCGCGCCCGTGCCGCCCTCGGGACGGCGCTGGGAGGTAGCGGACCGTGACTGCACAAGTCGCCGAGGCGACTGGGCCGCGACCACGCTCTGCTAGGACCAGCCCCCACCAGGGCACACCGGCCGGAACAGTGGATGGCGGCCCGGCACGACGCCGACGTTCGCACCGCCGTGGCCATCGCTTCGCGCAGGCAGGCTTCCAAGACAACCCCCTACCTGGGCGGGTCTTCATAGAAGACTGGATGATGCCCCAGAAAGTCGGCTTCCCAGATACCGGCTAGTCGCGCCGGCTCCTCGACCTGGCGGAGGATTTCCTCGGCCTCTTGGTCCCAATCGGGACCATGCATAAGGAGGTACCGGGCATAGCAAAGCCTGGAGCGCACATCGTTGACCCCGATCGCGAAGAGTCTTTCGTATGTCGCCTTGACCACAGCCACTGGGAGGCTAAGCCCGTCGTCGTAACGCAATACCTCGCCTAGGCGGAATGCGGAGGTTTCAGCCTGCACAAGCATGAGAAGCGCATCGGCAGCGCGGCCCCACTCCTGCGGCGTCCAGGCTTCAGAGGGGTCTACGTGTTCGGCCTGCCTTGAATACTCTCGGGCAAGCTGGACGGGGTCGTTCCACATCGATTCAGATCCTTTAGGGAATCCAGTAGGTGGAAATATCATAGCGTTGCAACTTTGCAATGTAAACGGCGCGATACTCGACATTGTAGCCGTTGATTGCAGTCTGGAAGGTAGAGTACCCCGCCTTACCTGCGGTTGCGACCTGGGTTCCGGAGCCGACCCGCGCAGCGAGGTCTCTGGCCACTGCGGAGTCCACGACATCTCTATCCAGAACGGAGGTTATGTCCGCCGATGTCGCTGCATGATCCGAGCGATACCCATGACCACTCTTAACACGAATCTGCACACCGCCGAGATCGACATCACGGACAAGGTTATCGCCTAGGCCTGCGTCTTTGAACGCTAGGGGCCCAGCTTTTGCGACCTTTGCGCCCAGTGACTCCAATTTGCCAAGCTTGCCGAGGATCTTTCCGCCGAGCTTACCGAAGATGCCACCGAAAATGCCCATTGCAGCGGATGCGCAAGGCAGGGCGCTGCCGTTGTCGGCACAGTTTTCAACGTCGGAAGCCGGAGAGAGTTGGTAAGCAATTCCGCCGAGCCATTTGCCGAAGTCGAGCAGATCTCCGTAAGTTGGGGGGCTCCCATGGTTGTCCTTGAGCGCGGCCGCGCCCATGGCGTTGATTTCTTCCGAGCTCTTCCATTTGCCGTTTTTGTCGATCACCTTGGTGGGGTCGAGGTTCGGGTCTGCGCCGGTGGCCACGCCGGTGTATCCCCAGTTGCGGCAGGCGACCATGTCGGTTTCCGAGCAGGTGTCGAGCATGGGTTCGTGGCCGTCGAGCTCGATGCGGCTGATGGGGTTGCCGCCGGTGAAGGCGTAGCGGTTGGCGGTCCAGGGGTCAGTGCCGAGGTTGAGGTCGGCCAGGGCGCCGTTGTAGGAGTCGCGGGTGGTGAACCGGTTCAGGCTGGGGTTGTAGTCGCGGAAGCCCATGTCGTAGCTGCCGGATGCGCTGTCCCAGCGTTTGCCGTTGTAGCGGTAGAAGTTGCAGGGCTCCTAGCCTGCAACCTCGGCGTGCTCAAACCCGACCCCGAGCACCCCATCGTGCCGCTGACCCTCGCCCAGGCCCGCGCACTGCGCTACGCCGCCGAGACCTACCCGGTCCCCGACATGCGCCTGCGGTACCGGGTGATCGTCGCGGTCCTGCTCACCACCGGCGTCCGCGCCGAGGAGCTGTGCGCGCTCAACCGGCGCGATCTGCACCGCACCGGGCCTGGCGGCCAGCCCGCACTGTGGATCAACGGCAAGGGCCGCGAACGCCGCTGGGTCCGCCTCGTCGACTGGGTGCTCGCACTCATCGAGGAGTACCTGGCCGACCGCGACGCCGCCGACGCGAACAGCGAGATCGCCGTGCGCGGGCAGGTCTCAGCGAAGCCGGCCGACCGGCCGCTGCTGGCCAGCCGTGAAGGCAAACGGCTCGAGCCCCAGCAGATCACCGACGCGCTGCGGTACCTGTGCCGCAGCCTGCTGCGGCACGGCGCGACCTCGAGCACCGTCCGCGCGCACGCCGCTGCGGTCCGGGCGATCGCTGACACCGTGCACCCCCACGCGGCCCGGCACCTCTACGCCATCGCCGCCGAAGCCCACGGCATCCCCATCCGCCAGATCTCCCGCGACCTCGGCCACGCCACCCTCGCCACCACCGAGGCCTACCTCGAACAAGGCCACCAGCTCGCCGGCACCGCCGCCCCCACCCTCTCCGACCTCATCACCGCTGGTGAAGACACCACTGAATGGCCGGGGAGAAGCACGAACTGATCATCCGTCGATGTGGTTAGTGCCCAGCCTGTTCGCAGTCGGGCACTGGCCACACCGTAGCGGCGCGTACTCGGTGCCCGCCTCAGTCGGCAGGTATCCGTGCTGGCCAGCTGCAGAGTCGTCATCAAGTGCGCGGACAGCCACTCATGTCGATCCTTGCTCCCAGTACTTCTCGCCATCAGCGTTGAGCAGTCGCTGCAAGACCTCGGTCACCGATGCGCCAGCCGCATACCAGTCCTCCCGGGGGTCCAAGGGAAGCGCGATCAGGTACCGGCGATTGTTCTCCTCCGAGGGCGCGTAGATGAGCAAGTCGGAGTCACCGAGGAACTCGCCGAGCACTACATCGTCGGGACGCACATCATCCGGCCGGTCAGCTCGCTCTGCCTCGCTTCGAGCAGCACTATCCCCGGGGCTCAACAGGTGCAGTCCCCACTGGCCGTACTCCACGTCCTCGAAGAGCCAGGCTTCACGACTCGCCGACCAAAGATCAGCTAGATCGTCAGAGCCCCGCATCCCCGAGACAGCGTGCTCGATCTCACTGGCAGTGGCGCCCGGTTCTATGCGGCAAGCGAGCTTAAATGGATTCTCGCTGACGTGCGGCTGCTTCCACATCTTCAGCGATCGGAGCAGGTCGTCGAGCCTTGGCATCAGTAGTCTCTCCACCAGGTGTTGAACTGCTGCTGGTGCACGTCTCGCGGTATGGGCACCAGGTTGTCGAAGTCGTTTGTGCCGCCGTACTGTCGTGGGCGGATGTGGTGGATATCGTAGCCGCTCCAGCCGCCTTCAGGGGTTGCGTAGCCGCGGTCGTACCACTCTTTGATGAAGGCGCCGCGCTCCTTGCCACTCCAGGGCACCCGCTGGGAGAGGGGCACCTCAGGTAACCCCTCGCCGGGGAAGTGAATTGGCGCCCCGGTGCGAATGTCGATCACGTCGGGGTACGCGCGGCCAGCTCGATTTAGCTTTTTCGCTGCTTTTGCGACACGGGCTGCTGCGCTTGCCGCGTCCGCTGCTACCTCTGCGGCTTTGCCGATCTTGCCAATGCCAAAGGGGATTAGGTCGGCGGCGAGCCAGCCGCAGCCTGCGAGGCTGCCATCGGAGCAATCTTCAGCGTCGGAGACGGGCGTTAGCTGGTAGAGGAAGTCGAGGGTGTTGTCCCAGGTCGGTTCTACGCCGTTTCCGCGGAAGGATTTGTAGGCGGCCGCTCCCATCTCGTTGATTTGTTCCGAGGTCTTCCATTTGCCGTTTTTGTCGATCACCTTGGTGGTGTCGAGGTTCGGGTCGGCGCCGGTGGCCACGCCGGTGTAGCCCCAGTTGCGGCAGGCGACCATGTCGGTTTCCGAGCAGGTGGGGAGCATGGGTTCGTGGCCGTCGAGTTCGATGCGGCTGATGGGGTTGCCGCCGGTGAAGGCGTAGCGGTTGGCGGTCCAGGGGTCGGTGCCGAGGTTGAGGTCGGCCAGGGCGCCGTTGTAGGAGTCGCGGGTGGTGAAGCGGTTGATGCCCGGGTTGTAGTCGCGGAAGCCCATGTCGTAGCTGCCGGATGCGCTGTCCCAGCGTTTGCCGTTGTAGCGGTAGAAGTTGTAGGGCTCCTTGCCCGGGTTCTGGGTGTCGGGCTTGTCGATGCCGGTGAACGCTTGCTCGTCGTCTTTGCCGTAGGCGGTGTAGCCGTAGGTGGTCTTGGTGTTGCCGTTGTCCGTGGTCAGGGTCTCCACGTCGGTGTGCGGGTTGTAGCCGTAGTAGGAGTCTTCGGCGACGCCGGGCCCGGCGCCGTCGGTGTCTTTGGTGAGCTGTGTCAGCCGGCGTCCGGACGCGTCGTACTGGTAGGTGCGCTGCAGTTGTCCGGCGATCTCCTCCGATACGACCTGGTCGGTGAGGCCGAGGTAGGCGTAGTCGGTGGTCTTTGCCTGCGCGGTGCCTACGTTGTCGGTCTTGCTGGTGCTGCGGTCGAACGGGTCGTAGGCGTAGGTGGTGGTGGTCAGCGAGCCGTCGGCCGCGGCAGCTCGGTGGGTGGCGGTGCGGTCGAATCCGTCATAGGTGTTGGACTCGATGATCTGGCCCGCGGCGACCACGGAGCTGAGTCGACCGAACGGGTCGTAGGTGTAGTTCGCCGCGGTGCCGCTCGCGGTCGCGGAGGTCAGCCGGTTGCGGTCGTAGGTGAACGATGTTTGCTTGCCGTCGACGGTCTGGTCGATGACGTTGTCGTTCGCGTCGTGCCGGTAGGTTTCGCTCTCGAGGACGGCGCCGGTTGCCGCTGCCTTCTTGGTGGATCCGGTCAGCCGCTCGCGGGGGTCGTAGCTGTAGTCGACGATGTTGTCGAGGTAGGTGGCGTTGTTGTCGGCGTTCTGGATTTTCGCCGCGTCGCGTGACCGGCTGCCGTTGGCCGTGTAGTCGATCAGGTGTTGCGCGACCAGGGTGCCGTCGGCCTTCTTCTCCACCTGTGTGGCTTCGGAGGCGTCGAGGTAGTACGTGTAGTCGACGGTGTTGCCGTTGGGTTTGGTTTCCCGGGCGACTTGCTTGCGCGGGGTGTAGCCGAACGTCGTGACTTTCGCCGTGCCCCCGGCTTCGGTGTTGGTGACCTTCGCCAGCAGGTCGCGCGGGTCGTACTCGAACGTCGAGTCCTGCCGGTCGTGGTCGCGGGTCAGCGGGGCGCCGTTCTCGTTGTAGGAGTACGACGTCGTGTTCTTCACGACCGAGGCCAGCTTTTCCTCGACCTTGGTGAGCTGGTTGATCCCGTTGTAGGTCATCGCGTAGGCGTCGATCTTCGCGCCCGGGCTGGTGTCGGTGAGGCTGGCCAGGTTCCCGTTGGCGTCGTAGGCCTCGGCGAAGGTCTTGGCCTCGGTGTCGGCATCCGCGGTGTGGTCGCGGACCAGCTTCACCGAGTCGGCGGACACGGTGCCGTTGGCGGCATCGGACACGCTGACCTTGGCTTTGTTCCCCGCCGTGAGCGGGTAGGAGCCGAGGCTTACCCAGGTACCGCCGCCTGTGGTCTGGTCGACGGTCTTGGATGTCTTCGCGGTTCCGGTGTCCACGGTGTACGCGGCGTTGGTGGCAGCGCCGGCGACGCCTTGGGCGTAGCGGACGAACACCTCGTAGGTGCCATCGGCGGGCACGATCGGTGTCCAGGTGAAGCTGTTCGCGCCGGCCCCGGCGGGTGCGGTGTGGTAGTTGAATCCGGTGTATCCGCTGCCCGCCGTGGACTCCGTCCACGGGCCCACGGCCAGGGTGTTGGAGGTGTCGGTGTTGTCCACCAGCGCCACGTGGGCACCGACCGGCACACCGTCATCGGAGCGGGACTTCTGCTTGCCGTCCGGGAAGTAGTCCCAGGTCATGGTCCGGTTCGACGAGCCGCCGGCGCTGGTCAGCGTGCGACGGGTCTGCTGCCCGAGCGGGTTGTAGTCGTAGGAGGTGACGATGTCCCACGGATCGGTGGAGGTGCGGGCCAATCCGTTGTCGAAGTAGGTGTATCGGGTGATGTTGCGGACGTTCTGCCCCGCCGACGGGGGTGCGGACACCTGGGTGAGGTTGCCGACCGCGTCGTAGGTTTTGATCGTCTTGTCCGGTGTCGTGATGCTCGGGTCGTCCTTGTCGAACGGAGTGAGCTCCTCGATCGGCCGGTTCAGCTTGTCGTATACGGTCGCGGCGGCGAAGTCGTCGGGGTCGTCGGTGGTCTCGACGCCATGAGGGGTGACAGTGCGGGTCTTGTTGCCCACTTCGTCGTATTCGAATCGGGTGGTGTGGGTGACCCCGGCCTTGTACGGCACTCGGGCCTCGATGAGTTTCGCCCGTTCGTCATAGACCAGGGTCGTGACGTTGTTCTCTGCGTCGGTTTGCGCGACGGCGTTGTTGTCGCGGTCGAAGTCGACCTTGGTCACCTTGCCCTCGGCGTCGGTGGTGGTGCGCTGCCGATGGTTGCGGTCGTAGGCGAGTTTGGTCGTGAAGTCCGCCGGATCGGTGGTCGCGTTTTTGCGCGGGTCGATCACGGTCGACAGGTTGCCGACGTTGTCGTAGGCGTAGGCGATCTTGTCTCCGGCGGCGTTGGCCGTCGAGGTGAGCTGGTAGATCTCGTCGTAGGCGTAGTGCGTCACATAGTCGTTGGGGTCGGACGCCGACAGGACTCCCAGCGGCTGGGTCTCGGTCAGCAGATTGCCGACCTTGTCGTAGGTCGCGGCGCTCGTCCGCTCCGGGCCCGTCGGTGTGTCCTTCGGTGCGGTGCTCGACACGAGCTGGTCGGCCTTGTCGTAGACGGCGGTCGCGAGGGCGCCGTTGGCCGCGGTGGCTTTGGTGATGTTGTCGTTGGCGTCGTATTCGGGGGCGGGTGTCACGACGTAGTCGCCGGCGGCCTGGTCCTTCGGCACTCGCAGCTCCAGCGGGCGACCGAAGACGTCGTAGGCCGTTGTCGTGGTCTTGCCGAGCGCGTCGGTGACCGAGGTCGGGTTGCCTCGTACGTCGAGGACCATGGTCGAGGCGTTGTTCAACGCGTCGGTGGTGCGCTTGGGTGAGCCGGTCGGGTCGTAGTCGCTGAAGGTGGTGACGTTGCCGTTGGCGTCGGTGGAGGTGGTCAGCTGCCCGAACTGGTCATAGGCGTTGACCGACTGGTAGTCGTCGGGGACAGCGGTGGTGGCGACGCCCTTGGGGTCGGTGACCGTGGTCAGGTTGCCCCGGGTGTCGTAGCCGAACATCCATTTCCGGCCTTCGGGGCTGGTTTTCGATGTCAGCTCCGCCACCGCACCGTTGAGCGAGGTCTGGTAGCCCAGCACGGTCGCCGGGGTGTTGTTGGCCACCGCTTCGGCGTCGCGGATCTGCAGCGGGTAGCCGGTGTTTGGGTCATAGACCCAGGTGGAGACCGCGTTGTTGGCTTCGGTGACGGAGGTGACGTTGTGGTCGCTGTCCCAACCGAGCTGAGTGGTTTCGTTCTTGGCGTTGGTGGAGCGGGTGGGACGTCCGAAGCTGTCCATGTGGTACGTGGTGGCGTGGTTCTCGGCGTCGGTGACGGTGGTGTCGATCTCACCGCCCTGGGGGCCGTCGGGGTCGACGTAGGAGAAGGTGGTGGCGTTGCCGAGCCGGTCGGTGATGGTGTGGAGCTTCCACTTGTCTTTCGGGTCGACCGGAGCGGTGTAGTAGGCAAGGTTGGTCGGGTTGCCGCGCGGGTCGGTGATCTTGACCAGTTTGACGTTCTTGTTGCCTTGGGTGGCGTCGTAGTCGAAGTGGAATGCCTTGGGCTGCGCCGAGCCGGCGCCGTCGACCAGGTCCACCAGCAGGCCCTTGTCGCTGTAGGCGAAGGTCAGGGTTCGGCCGGAGATGTCGCGGATCGACTTCACCTGGTCGATGATCTTCGGGTTTTGCGTGTCGGCCTTGGTGTAGTAGTCCAAGGTCATCGTCTGCCGCCCGGCCGGGTCGGTGACGTAGGCGAGGAACTTGCGGGGCTGGTTGTTGGACTTGCGCAGGGTGTAGGTATAGGTCTGCTCGTTGCCGTTGCCGTTGCGGTCACGGACCGCGGTGAGCCAGCCCTCGTCGTCGAACCAGAACTCGGTGCGATCGGGCTTGGTCATCTTCCAGCGCCGAGACGGGTCTGTCCCGCCGTCTCGTTGCAGGTACAGGTGCACGCCCTTGGGGTGGTCGTAGGTCCACGCGGCAGGGTCAGCGGAGTTGTGCTTGTTCAGCAGGAACACGTGGCTCGTGCCGTCCCCATCGGGCAGGGTGACGCGGGTCGGGTAGTCCTGTCCCTGGGGGTGCAGCTCGAGCGCTACACCCAGCCGCGCGAGGCCGGCCGCGGCGACCGACCACCCGTAGCCGGTGGTCGTCGTGGTCGTGTCGAGGCTGTTGTAGGTCAGCCGCAGAAACGTCGACACGCCCCGGCCGGGGTTGGAGAAGGCATCGTAGGAGAACACGGCGTTGCCGGCGTACTGATTGACCAGCAGGTTCGAGCCGGCTCCGGTGGCCTTGCCGGAATAGGCGTAGAACTTCTCCAGCCCGATCTGATCCGAGGTGGGGTCCTCCACCGCGACGTTTTGCGGCAACGCCGGCGGCGCGCCTGCCACCGACGACATCCACGTGCCGGTGGTCTTGTCACGCAGGTCCCAGTTGACGATTTGGCCTTCGCGTTTGTTGCCCTCGGTGTTCTGCAGAGTCGTCTTCACGTTGGCCTGCACCGTGACGGTCTGCCCCGGCGCGATATCAGACGGCAGCGCGGTGTCGAGACGGTTCGTCCCGGTGACATCAGTGCCGTCGGGCAGAGTCCACCGGTAGGACAGCACCTGATCGGCGGCCTTCCAGGTGGTCGTGGTGGTGTTCGTGACGGACACCGGTACCGTCTGCTGCTCGTCGGAGACCATCCGCACCTGGGGAGTGTCCGCGGCGTAGTAGGTGAGCTCGGCGGTCGGCGCGGTGTAGGTGACAGTCAGGCTCGGGCGCAGCCGCGGCTCGGCGGCCTCACCGCTGAGCAACAGCACGCGCTGCTTCGCCGCGCCGGCCTCATCGCGCACCTTGACGAGGTAGCCGTTGTTGGAGGCAGGGGTATCCACCCACCCCTGCACGACCGCGGAGTTCTCCCAGATGTGCATCGTCGGGTCGTTGGAGATGCCCACGACGTTGTCCAGCGCGGGCCCAAAGTCCCCACCCGCGGCGGCCCATGCCGTGGCGGTCGACGCCCGCGCCCAGCTCGCTTGCGTTTCGACGAACGGTGTGGTGAGCGCGTGGGCATCGAACGTCGCGCCGCTGCCGCTGGAGTAGAAGCCCCACATGGTGAAGTCCGCGTCCACGATCCGCGCGCGCGCCGGCAGAGCAGTGTCGAGACCATCGAACCGGACGACGGCACGGGTGTTTCCGTACGTGCCGGAGTTGTTGCCCACCATCAGCCACGGCTGCCCGCCCAGGGAGTCCAGGTTGGAGCCGGACTGCGTGGACGAGAGAGTGGTGTCCGCGGCGCTGCCGGTGAACACCTGCTGGATCAGACCAGCCTTCGGCAACCGGGCGAGCTGGGTGGGACCGGGGATGAGCTGACCGTCCCGGGTCTTGGCCACCACCATGTAGTAGTAGGCGTTGCCGAACGGGTCTGCGGAATCCGCCGGCGTCGGAACCGCCGTCGTATCGGCGAAAGACGTCGCCGTGGCAGGCAGGGGTGCGATCAGGGTGTAGCGCGACGGGGTAAAGGTTTGGAACACCGTGCGATGGACCTGGAGCTCGACGATGTCGTCGTTCGGGTCGTTCGGGTTCGGGTCCACGTAGGCGGGCCAGGCCAGCTCAGCGCCCGTTGCAGTGATCTTGGAGGGCGGCTGCAGGTCGACACTCGGTCGTCCATAGGCGAGCACCAGCTTGGGACGGTTGACCGTCTCCCCGTTGTAGGCGAACTCCGCCGCTTGATACACAGCGCCGCCACGCGAGAGCGTCTCGTCGGTGGCCTTGACCATCACGCCATAGTTCGGCTGCGAACCGGACACCCAGGCCTGAGCAATGTTGCGCACGTCCAGCTCATGCCACACATTCGTCACGTTCGCCTTCTTGACGACCGTCGACAACCCGGCCTCGGCGATGGCGCCGTTGATCGAATTCCACGTGACGGTGTCCTCGATCCAGGGAGCAGTCACGCGCCGCGCCTCGACCGTCACGTCCGTCGCACCCGTGTACAGCTCGCTGTCGTAGTACAACTGCAGCTTCGCGCTGGCCAACGAGGTTCCCGCCGGCACGACCGAGGTGTCGAACTTCAGCAACGACCGTGCCCGACCCACGTTGTCCGTGCCGACAGACAAGCGGTAATCGAGGCCGTCCTTGCGATCAGGGGTATCCGACCAGATCTGCGCATCCTGACCGGTCGTCGGCGTCGGCTCGATCCGGATCGTCGGGTCGATCACGACCGGGAACTGACGTTCCTTCGCCGCCAGCCACTGGCTGTCCGCCTTCACCGTGACGACGAAGTTCCCGCCCTGCTGGGTCACCGACTGAGTGACCTTGTCGCTGAACACCTTGCCGTATGGGGACTTCGCATCATTTCTGGCGTCGGTCATGAACGGCTTCGGGATGACGAACACCGGCGGGCCGTCGACGTTCTCGTTCGCGAAGAACCCGATCGAGCCGTCCCCTTGCAGCCGGGCAGTCACCCCGCCCATCTGCAGCGTGAACCGGTACGTCGCCTCCGGCGGCGCCTTGGCGAGAACGATCGACTCCTTCACCGACTCCGGCGTCACCCGATAGGTCACATCGGCGTCGGCGAACACCGCCGGGTAGGTGACGGCCGAGCCCTCAACCTTGGGCGAGAGGGTCTTCACTCCGGTGTCCGCACCCATTGCGACACGCCGGCCCGCATACTCGAACCGGACCAGCTTGTCGCTCCGGTCACCGAAACGCGACACGAAACCGTTACGGTCACTGGCAAACCGATACCCGTCACGCGCAGACTGCCGCACCGAGGTGTCGATGTCATGCCAGCCCTGACTGTCGTGGAACGCCTCCGGTTCGGCTGACACCTCCGCCTCGAACGTTCCGTCCGACATGGCGAAAACCCGAGCGTGCGCCGACCGCCGCTCCGGCACCTCTCTCACCCGATGCGGCGGCTTCTTCGGCGCCTGCGCCACGGCGTGAACCGCCGGCGCCGCCTCGGCCCGGCCAGGCTTCGGCAGCAGGGAACCCAGCCAGTTGACAACCCCGGCGACGCCTGGCCACTGCCCGTTCGTAATCGGTCCAGCCGGCGCCCCGACCAGCACCAACGACGACAACATCAGGATGAGCAGGGCACGCGAGAATAAGCCACGCGATCGCGACGGACGCATCAGAATCCCCTCAGCACACCAGGCTCGTCGCCAACGACGACCAGCAAACCCCGACGACAGTAAGGGAAACTCACACAACCGGCATGCCGCCAAAAGATGGAAAAGCGGCTCAATGCGACACATTCCACAAAGTTAACAAACAGTAAATCGATCCCACTTTAGGATAATTGGAAATTGACGTACATTTTCAAGATGTAAGTAACTGACCAACCAATGTTGCGCGGGCCCCGCCTCAACGCAGGTCTGGTTCGCCGCTGCGCCAGGTGCCGGCGCCACTCCGCGTGCGCGGCCCTCGACGTGCCGGGGCTCATCACCGACCTCGCCCAGCGGTCGCCATGCGCGCCGCTCGGCCTCGCTGGCCAGGTGCAGCTCGGTCACGCGCTCCCCGGTGGAGCCCCGCCAACCGGGTGGTCAGTACGACCATTCCCACCCGAGCATGCCGTTCTGGAAGTAGCCGGAGCTCTGGGTCACCTGGACCTTGCCGGTGTTGTATGGCGTGGCGAACGCGATCTGCCCCGTGTAGGCGTGGCCAGGCACGTAGGTCGACGGCAGCTTTTTCGGCGTCGTCACGCACTTGTCCGTCTCGATCACTCTCGTGCCGACAGTGCCAGTGGTCGATAACGAGAACGGGTTGATCCTGCCGGGCAGGACCGTGAACGGGCTTAAGCGCTGCCCCGCGACCTTGTCGGTGTAGGTCTTCACGGTGATGTCCAGGACGACCGTGTCCCTGTTCGCCGTGCGCTGGCTGTAGGGGTCGCACTTCGGGTCCACGCTGATCTTCGTGATCCAGAAGTCGACCGCTTTGCTGCCGTCCCTGTTGGTGATTCCGACTCGTTCCCCGACTTTCTTCGCCAGGTAGGTGGCCGCCGCCCCAGGCGGGGGTGCGGCCTCCGGCGGTGTGATGGGCACGATCTCGGCATGGGCGTGGGGCGTGGTGGCGGGCGGCGCGTGGGTGGCGGGCGTCGCGTGGGTGCCGCATGCGGTCAGGCCGAACGCGGCGACCGTCGTGGCGGTGAGCAGGAGGAAGCGCTTGGACAAGTCGTAATCCCTTGGTCGAGTGTGCTGGTGGTAGCCGGGACTGCGGGCCAGACGACGGCCCGTAGCCGATCCGCATGGTCCAGGCCGTGACCCCCCGAGAACGTGACATTGGCGCGGACACGGCAACCTTTACAGATCGCTCCTGCGGAAACGCCGATCAGCCGCGTGTGTCTCGCGAACGATCGTTTCTGAGACCCGCCCCGCCGCGAGGGTCGCAGCGGCCAGCAACGCGCTGGCGGTCACCATCGAAGACATGCCGTAGGTCGAGGGAACACCATCGCCCGCATCGTCGCTGGAAGCGTGCTCACCGGCTTGCTCGGCTACGGCAGCGTGAAAATGCACCGGTGCCGGGCCCGTCGAGCCGTTCACCCGCGATGCCGGTGTGACCGCGTCAACTGCGTTTGCCGCGCCCGACGTTGTTCACAATCACCGATCGGGCCTGGACCCGCGGCGTGCTCTCTGTCTCGCGGCGATCCTGCTGACGAGCGGTTCCTGGTCGTCGGCGCCGGCAAGGCGCGGAGGTGGGGTTGGCCCTACCCCGATTCCTCCGGTCTGGCCCAGTGCCCAGCTGCCGGGCTGCTGGGAAAGTCAGCGGGAACTGAGAGGGGCAGGGATGAAGTCAGCTTTCGCCCTCCTGGCCGGATTGGCAGGCTCCGCGGCTCTGTTCTACTTTGGCACCGGGCTCGCCCCGGTTGCCGCGCTGACCTGGCTCGCGCCATTGCCGGTGCTGCTGCTCGCCCCGCGCGTGCGGCAGGCGAGCGCGCTGGGGGTGGCGTTCGGCGCGTACCTGCTCGGCACGAGCAACAGCTGGGGATTTCATTTGCATTCCCATGACGAACCGATGCTCCCGGTCGGCCTGATGATCATCTTAGGCATGTCGCTGACGTTTATGCTCGTCGTCTGTCTTTTCCGCGCGCTGGTGGTGCGTGGCCGTACTCTGCTGGCCGCAGTGGCCGCCCCCGCCGCGTGGACGGGTGTTTTGTACATCGTGTCCGTCACGAACCCGATGGGGCTGGTTGGCACCCGCGCCAACGATCAGGGCGACGTGCCGTTGGTACTGCAGACCGCGGCCATCGGTGGGATGTGGATGGTCGAGTTCCTGGTGATCTTCGTGCCCTGCGCGGTCGCGGGGCTGGCGGCACCCGGTGTGCTGAGAGGAGCCCGCCTGCGCACGGCGACCGTGGCCGTGGTGGTCGTCGTGGCCGCTCTCGGGTTCGGTGCACTGCGCCTGGCGGGCACGGGTGGCGCACCACAACGTGTTGCGGCCATCGCACCCAATCAATACTCCTGGGCGCCGCCGGTCAGCGAAGCGCTCGTAGCCGGTTATGTCCGCGAGGTCGAGAACCTGCCGGCGGGGGTGCGGACCGCGGTGCTGCCGGAAGGTGCGTTGGGCGTGGAAGGGGCTGCCCCCGCCGCGCTCATCGAGCCGATGCGCCAGGCCGCTCAGGCGCGCGACATCGACATCGTGCTCGGGTTCGTCCAGACCGAGGGGCACGCGCATGACAACTTCGCCCTGGTCTTTCCCGCGAATGGCGGGAACCCGGTGCGATACCTCAAGCAGCACGATCGCGTAAACCCGCACGGACATGATCTGATCTTCGCTCCGGGAACCCGAACAGGTATCGAGATCTGTGCCGACCTCGACTTCTCCCAGCCGAGTCGCGACTATGGCACGGCGGGCACCACGCTGCTCGCGGTTCCCGCCTCGGACAACAACGAGAACGGTTGGCAGCACAGCCGCACCGGCCTGCTGCGGGGCGTGGAGAACGGGATGCCCGTGGCATGGACGGGCCAAAATGGCTCGCTGATGATCACCGACGGCTGGGGACGGGTGCTGGCGCAAGCACACACCGGCGGGCCGGCCGCGTTCACCACCATCGTGGCTGACGTCGCAGGCCCGGCGGCGACGGCCTACAGCCGTCTCGGCGATTGGTTCGCCTGGCTCTGCCTCACCATCGCCCTCGGCGGCCTGATCGCCGCCCTGCCCATCACCGCGAAGCTCGGGCGCGCTCGCGATCATCGGCGAGGTGTTCGGTCGGCAGCTTGAGGTTGCGAGGGAGCTGGTCGGAGCGCGGAGCCGAGGTACGGGTCCCCGCAGTACCCGCCGAACCAGCAGTGATCAGTTGTCGGCGGCGGTGGTCTGCTAGGAGGTTGTGGACAGTGCCGACGGACACCGGGTTCTGCCCTGCGGATGCCGGCGACCAGCCAGCTCGCCGCGCTGTACGCGGTGGCGTTCGGCGGGTTCGTCGCGTTCAGCGTCTACTTGCCCACCTATCTGGTCACCTCGTTCGGTCTCGACCGTGGAGACGCAGCTCTGCGCACCGCCGGCTTCGTAGTGCTCGCCGTCGCGATGCGGCCGGTCGGCGGCTGGCTGTCCGACCGCGCGGATCCGGTGAAAATCCTCGTCGCGGCCTTCGTGGTGGTCGGCATCCTGGCGCTCGCCGCCGCGTTCGAACCGCCTCTGATGCCGGTCGGCACGCTGCTCTTCCTCGGCATCGCCGGTGCCCTCGGCACCGGAACCGGCGCGGTGTTCGCGCTCTTGGCGCGATTGGTCGCACCGGGCGAGGTCGATGCTGTGACCGGAGTCGTCGGTGCAGCCGGCGGCCTGGGCGGCTTCTTCCCGCCTCTGGTCATGGGCGTCGTCTTCGGCGCCACCGGCTCCTACCTGCTCGGCTTTGTGTTGCTCGCCGCGACCGCTGCCGCAGCCGCAGCCTTCACTGCGACCGTCGTCCGGCGGCGAGCTCAGTGTCCGGCCGCCGAACACGCCTCGCCGGACACACCGCCACAGACCGGGCACAGAGCATGATGGCGTAGCCGCTTCTTCCAGCTCGCCTTGGTGCTGGGGATTTCCTGGACGCATATCCATGTCGTTGCTCCGCCGGTGAGCGCGACGCGGACCCCGGCCGGCGCGTCACTTGAGCCGGTTGATGCCACATTTCATCGTCTGCCGCTGCTGGTCGATCACAGGGGCGAACGACAGTGGGCGACCGCCCTTCAATCCTTCTTGTGGCGCGGTGGGCATCCTGGTCAGCACGGAGGCGCTTCGAGTGGTTGCAGGACGTCGGTCAGCGCGCGTCGTGATGTCTGTGGCAGCGCGGCGGCGGTGAGCGGCGCCCATCCGAGGCGCAGCAGTACCTGGGGACACAGGCTTCCGGTCACGCGGGCACTGACCTCGCTACGTGTTGCCGCATTGCGCAGCGGCTGGGTGAGGGCGCAGGAGGCGAGCCCGAGCGCGGTCGCGGCGAGCAGCGCAGCGCTGGTGGCTTCGCCGGCGCGTAAGCGCGACCTTCGATCGTCACCAGGAGTGCTCAGGACGAGCAGCACGGCGTTGTCGCGTTCGGTCCGAGCAGACAGCCGCGTTCCTGCGGCGGCACCCGCGACGTCGGAGCTGAGGGCGACGACGGGTCGTGGAGTTGCACGCTCTGAAGGAGGGTCCGCCCAAGCCGTTTCGATCGCCTCGGCCAAGTGGCGCCGGGCCGCCGAGCGGGCCATCGTGAGCTGCGCGCCTTCCTTGGCCACCGTGGCCGCGAGCGTGTCGAGGTACCAGGGTGACAGGGCCGGTCCGGTGTGAGTTCGGCGATCGCTGCGCCGCTGGAGGATGGCTGCGGCCAGGGTGAGCTCGTTCGCAGTCGGATCACTCGGATGCGGAGTGACGACGGCCAGGTGGTCGGGTTGTGCTGGGTCGGGTATCCGGTCGACGTCGGTGGCCCAGCCGAGGGCTGCGAAGGCGACTCGGAGGTGGTGCAGGGCCGCGCCGCAGCTGAGCACCGTGTCGCGTTCGTCGGCGTCTGTGGTGGGGGAGTGTCGGTGCGGGTCGGCGAACAGGTGCAGTGTTCGGTACCCGATGCGCCAGGACCACGGCTGGGTGTTGCGCGCCGACGGTGCGCGGACGGCGGCGGCCACGGCGGTCTTGACCGTGACGGCGTCCGGAATTCGTCGCTCAGGCATGGCCCCCCTCACCCTCGTCTCGTTCCCTCGACTCGAGTGCACCCCGCCCGGACGGAAGAACGAAAGAGTCGAAAGACCATGCCATCGGTCACGACGGGGCTGGCGTCACGTATCGCTGGCTCGGCTGCGGAAGCCCAGGACACCGTGCTGGCTCGGGTCGGTCGTGTGGCCGGCAGGTGCGGGGCGCGGCCCCTGTCTGGGGTCCACGACGCGGCGCCTCACCCCCTGCCTGCACGCGGAGGAGGTGGCCGCCCGCGCGGGCATCTGCACCGACTACTACACCCGCTGGAACGGGCCCGTGCTCCGAAACCGACGTCGTCGGTACTGCGCGGCCTGACCCGCGCGCTGCGCCTGAAACGCGCGCTACTACAGGTCACGGGCTCGTGTTGCTCCCGTCGGGGCAGCTTTGGCGCTGTCGCCTTCGCTGGCTACGAGCAATCGGATTAGGCCCGGGTTCGTTTCCCAGAGCGCAAGGGCGTAACGGCCCTCGTCGGTCGTGCTGCTGATCTACTCGCGGTAGGTGAACGGGTAAAGGGTGCGTTCCGCTGGGGTCGCGCGCACGAGGCTGAGCCCCCTCGTGCCGGAGTAGATTCTCGGTGAATCGGCCGAGCCCGTCGCCAGAGGACGTTGTGCCGGTCTCCGTGTTGACCCGGCACCTCGTGAGTGGTCGTCCCGTGCTTTCCGGGGTCAGTCCGGGAGTTCGGCGGGTACGGCGATCACGTCGACGAGGGCGCCGTTGCGGAGGACGGTGACTTCCATCTGCCGGCCGATGGCGTCGGAGAACAGGCGTTTCTGGAGTGATTGGGCGTTGGGGAGCTGGGTGCCGTCGACGGCGAGGACCAGGTCGGCGGGCTTGAGTCCGCTGCGTGCGGCGGGGCTGTCTTCTACCACCTCGACGATGCGCAGGGCGGTGCGCTGTGCGAATCGTTCGGCTTGGGCCGGTGTCAGGGGTGCCGGGGCGGTGACCAGGCCGAGGTAGGCGCGGCGGACTCTGCCGTCGTGCATCAGTGCGTGGACGATGCGGTGGGTGGTGGCGTTGATGGGGACGGCCAGCCCGAGACCGAAGCCTGCGACGGCGGTGCTGATGCCGATGATCCGGGCGTGGCTGTCGGCCAGTGCGCCGCCGGAGTTGCCGGGGTTGAGCGCGGCGTCGGTTTGGATGACGTTTTCGATCAGCCGTGCGGCGGTGCGGGTGCGGGCCGGGATGCTGCGGCCGAGCGCGCTGACCACTCCGGCGGTGACGGTGCCGGCCAGGCCGAGAGGGTTGCCGACGGCGACGACGAGGGAGCCGACGAGAAGGTTGTCGGCGTCGCCGTATTCCGGTGGGGCGGGGATTTCCCGGTCGGCGCGGATCACGGCGATGTCGGAGAGCGGATCGCTGCCTACGACGTCGAAGCGTGCTTCGGTGCCGTCGGCGAATTCCGCGGTGCCGTGGTTGCCGCCGGAGATGACGTGGGAGTTGGTGATCAGGTGGGATTCGGTGGTCAGCACGACGGCCGACCCGGTGGACTCTCCGCTGCGGGAGCGGACGGTCAATGCCGCGACGCGCGGCGTGAGCTGCGCGGCGACGGAGGTGACGATTGCCGAGTAGGCGTCCAGTGGGTCGGGCTCCGCCTTGTCGTTGTTCATGCTCTACCAACGCGTCTCGCCGCGTGTCCGATTCCGTGGTTCACCGTCAGCGAACTGTGCCTCGCGGTCAGTGGAGGTCCGTGTCTCCTCCCCGCCGCAGCGCCGCGGGCGACACGGGCCACCGGCCTGGGTCGCCGTCCTGAGGGCCGACAGGGCCCAGCGTCGGCGATCAGACGGTGACCGGAGCATCTGCGGGCGGCCCGCGCAGTTGGGTTGTGGCGCCCTTGAACCCCGCGACGTTCTGTGCGAACAGCGTCTGGATCGCCGAGAACGTCGCCTCGACCACGCGATTGTCGGTCGGGTGTCCTTGCGTACGAACAGGCGCACGGTCGCCCCGGGCAGCACGCTGGTGTGGTCGGCGAAGCCGTCGATCGCGTGGGCGGGGCGGGGTGGGTGTTTCCCCAGCCTGGTGTGGCCTGCTGCTGGGCAACAGCGGGAGAGGTCGTCCCTGCGGTCGGCTTTGTGGTCGGCGACGGAGCCGAGGCAGGTGACGCGGTGAAGCCGGCCGTCAGCAGCAGCGCGGCCAGCATCGCGCCGCACGACACCTTGAACGCCTTCACCTGCTGCTGCGGCGGCAAGCCGAACACGATGCAGGCGATCAGGGAGGTCAGTTTCGCGATCGTCGTCCGGCGGGCCTGAAGCCGCCAGCGACCAATCGCCGAAAAGCAAAGTGATGAGTTAAACAGGTAATCCAGAAGTTAACCAGGTAAGCTATGGGCAAATTGTTAGCTCGTCGAAAAAGTTGTGGACGGGCACTGTGCTCGATCGGCGGTCGAGTTCACATGGGCAGCGGACATACCTAACGGGAATCGTCGATTTAACCGTATTGTTTGGTTCGTCGCCTTTGAATGTGACAGGTGCTCGTCTGACCCTGTTCTGATGGCATCCCGTAACCCGCTGGCCATCCCTTTACTCCGCCAGGGCAATCGCGCGTTCGGTGCGACGCCGTCTTGGGGTTGTTTAGTTCCCGGAGTCCCCTCCGAACATTTGTTCTGTGAAAGGATCGATGGTGCAAGTTCAACGACGACGGTCTGCCGCGCGCAAGCGCTGGACGATCGCTGGCTCTGCCGTGGTCATGCTCACGGTCGGCGGCGTCGCGTCCGCCGCGGTGGCCCACGTCCCGGACAACCCGTTCGGCACGAGCATGCTCGGCCAGCACGACGTGGCCGGGCGGATCCTGACGTCGGACAACCACTGGATCTCCCCGTTCGGAGCGCGTGCGGCCACGTTCTCCGCCCAATCGATCGGTAGCGCCATCAGCCCGGACGGCTCGAAGGTGGCGGTGCAGACAGGCGGCACCAACTCCGGCACGCCGTCGATCACCATCCTTGACGCCGCAAGCGGTTCGGTGCTGCAGACGTTCGGGGGCACCGGTGTCGCGGCACCGGTGTACTCGCCCGACGGCTCAGCCCTGTATGCCGCCACGACTGCCAGCGTCCTGAAGTACGCAGTCGGCTCCAACGGCATGATCACCAACCCGACCGCGCCGGCGAAGCTCGCGCTGCCGGGCGGGTCGCTGCCGTACGGGCTGACGCTGTCGGCCGACGGCGCGAAGCTGTACCTCGCGCTGAGCGGCAGCAACAAGCTCGGCGTGGTCGACACCGCCACGAACACGCTCACGGCCCAGGTGGCGGTGGGGAATGCGCCGCAGGCCGTCACGATCGCCGGGAACAAGGCGTTCGTGTCGAACCGCGGTGGCCGTACCGCCGTCGCCGGCGACACGACCAACAAGTCCGACGGCACGAACATCGTGTCCGACCCGGTGACCGGCGCTTCGGCGACAGGTACGGTCTCGGTGGTGGACCTCGCGACCAACACGGTCGTCGACACCGTCAACGTCGGTCTCCAGCCGACGTCGCTGACCCAGCACGACGGCGCCGTGTTCGTGACCAACACCAACAGCGACACCGTTTCGGTCATCGACGCGGCCACGCACAAGGTGACGCAGACCGTCAACGTGGAACCGCTGCCGGGTATTCAGGTCGGTTCGTCGCCGAACTCGATCGCGTTCACCGATGCGAAGCACATGCTGGTGAGCGTCGGCCGCGACAACGCGCTCGCGCAGTTCGAATACGACGGCCCCCGCAGACCGGTGAAGTACGAGGGCCTGATCCCGACCGATTGGTACCCCAACCAGGTGCAGTTCGACGCCAGGCTGGGCAAGGTCATCGTCAGCAACCAGCAGGGCATCGGCACCGACGGCGCTCCGCAGAGCTATGCCTACAAGGGCACGCTGACCTCCTTCGCCATGCCGGACGGCCGGCAGCTCGCCGACACGACCCGGCAGGTGTTCAGCAACAACGCCTGGGACCGCCCGGCGCAGGCGGGGAACCTGCAGTCGGACGCCAACGGTCACGGCCGGCTGACAGCGATCCCGCGGCAGCACGGTGAGACGTCGCCGATCAAGCACGTGTTCATGATCATCAAGGAGAACCGGACCTACGACCAGATCCTCGGCGACCTGGGCAAGGGCAACGGCGACCCGTCGCGGACCAGCTTCGGCGCCGCTGTCACGCCGAACGAGCACAGCATGGCGAACACGTTCACGACGTTCGACAACTTCTACGACAACGGCATGCTGTCGGCGGACGGGCACAACTGGCTGACGCAGGCCGAGCCCAACGACTACCTGGCACAGGACGCGGCCAGCGCCTGGGCCCGGAGCTACCCCTACAACGCCCGGGACGCGCTGGCCTACCAGCGCGACGGGTTCATCTGGGACGCCGCCGCACGCGCCGGCAAGTCGGCGCGCAACTACGGCGAATACGAGGCCATCGCCAGCGGAACCCCCGGCTCGTGGCAGCAGTACTACGCGGACTCGCAGATCCTCGAGGGCAAGGCCACCGGCAGCCTCCCGGTGGCGATGGACGCGTACAAGTCGTACTCCGACGTGCCGTCGAACAACGCCATCAGCAACCCGAACTTCCCTCAGTTCAACCTGGCCATCCCCGACCAGTACAAGGTCGACGTCTGGGAGCAGGACTTCAAGAAGGCCGAACAGACTGGTGATCTGCCGGCTCTGACGACCATGTCGCTGCCCAACGACCACACCGGTGGACCCGCGACCCCGCGGGCCCAGGTCGCCGACAACGACCTGGCCGTCGGCCGGATGATCTCCGACATCTCGCACAGCCGGTTCTGGAAGGATTCGGCCGTGTTCGTGTTCGAGGACGACACCCAGGCCGGCACCGACCACGTCGACGGGCACCGTGCGCCGTTCTTCATCGCCAGCCCGTACGTCAAGCGCGGCGTCGTCAACAGCGAGTACTTCACGCAGGTCAACGCGGTGAAGACGATCGAACAAATCCTCGGGATGCAGCCGCTGAACCAGGAGGACCGCGCCGCGACGCCGATGTTCAGCGCGTTCACCGACACGCCGAACGTCACGCCCTACACCACGGTGGCCAACCAAATCCCGCTCACCGAGGGCGTGAGCAACCTGATCCCGGTGACTCCGGCGTCGGGTTCCCCGTCGGCTCAGGCGAGCGTGGCGCCGGCCGCTCCCGCCGACCAGCAGCAGACGGCGGATGCCTGGGCCCAGTGGCACCAGAACGTGGCGATGCCGAAGCTGACCGGAGAACACGCTCAGGTCGACGGAGTGAACCAGCCGCAGCTGGGCCGGTACGACTGGTACACCTCGACCGGGTGGATCAAGCCGTTCCCCGGCGACAACAAGATCCTGCGGCCTGACGAGGTTCCCGGCCGCTACCTGTTCAACGACGACAACCAGTAAATAGTCTGCCGTAACTGGGTGTCGGCCGGGGCCCGCAGGTGGGCCTCGGCCGACACCTCCGCGCACAACGAGCAGTGTGCGTGACGTCCCATCTCGCGAGGCGGCGCTCGATACGGCCGCCGAGACGATCGAAGCCCGGCCCGCAAGGGAAGGGGATCGAACGCACTGTGTGCGATTCTTCTGATGAGGCGGACGAGCAGGTTCCCTCGTCGCGGTCCCATGAGGGCCGTCCGGCACATCCCCGAGCTGGCGAACCGCCTGGCCGACCGGGCCGATCCGTTGGCGCGGCAGCTGACCGGCGTGTTCCGCGAAGAGATCCCGTTCTATCGGCCGGCATCAGTCAGTGGCATCCACAGCGCCGGCACCGGTTCGGGCGGCCGATGTTGCGGTTCGTACTGGCCACCACGCGGAGCGGTGCGGCCGCGTCTTGTTCAGCCGGGAATGGGCAGGTGCGGGTATCGCTTGAGAACGTGGGGTTCGGCGCGGGGGCCGGGCCAGAGGACGACGTGGTAGGTGTCGTCGCCGTGGATTCGGTCGTCGGAGATGGTGTCGAAGCCTGTGGCGTAGGTGTGGGCGGTGTAGTTGCCGGGTGGGACGGCGGTGCGGGGAGTGGTGGGTCGGTAGTCGAGTTTGGACACGACGATGCGGCCGCTGGTGATGCGGAGGCCGGCTTCGGTGACGTGGTCCCAGCCGTCAAGGTTGTCGTCGGGCGGGGTGGTGCGGACGTCGAGGATGACGGGCAGGGTGCGGCGGCGGGCGGTGCCGACGCCGATGGCGCCGTCGGTGGCGGCGACGAGGTTGTTCATCAGGTCGGTGATGAAGGCGCGGGTGGTGTCGGGGCTGGCGGTGTCGTCTTGGACGAGGAAGCTGCCGTAGTCGGCGAACACGTCGAGCTCGACATAAGCGAGCCACGTCTCGTCGGCGCTCGTGGGTGACTGGTCGGGCATGAGGTGGACCTGGGCTCCGTCGGGTAAGTGTTGGATGGTGCGGGCGAGGGGACCTCCGGCGCGCATGGCAGGTGACGGCGTCCTTGGCGATGAGATGCCAGGCGCCGGCGAAGGCCTGGGCGCCGTGGACGTCGGGGTCGGCCAGCAGCCAGGCGGCCCAGTCGTCGAGGCTGGTTCCGATCTGGGTGCGGTCGGCGGTTTCGGGTTGGGCCGGCCGCCGGCGAGCTCGGCGACCGCGGAGATGGTGGTGCGAACCGGGCCGAGGCTGTCGTGCAGCTGCGCCGCGGCCTCGGCGACGCGCGTGCGGGTCGCCAGCACATCGTCGTCACGTTGCCGCGGTCGTAGTTGCGCGGTCGCACTGCCTGCCGCCACGCGTAGGCCGGGGCATGCTGATTGCCCTGGCCGGGATCGTTCATGCGGGAAGGGCGTCTCCGGGGAATCCGTGGCACGGGAGAACCTCGCAGCGCATCATCCCGGCTCGCACGCAGGGGTCCTTGGCCATGATCTCCGTGGCTTCTTCGGCCGGCACGGTCATGATCGCGACGCCGGCCATGGTGTCGGAGGCGACCGGGCACAGGATCGCGATCACCCCCTCAGCGCGCAGCGACACCATCCGTCGCTGGTGTTCGAGTTCGATCGCGTCCGCGCCGTCCGTGGTCCGCTCCGGACCCCACTGAAGGAGCACCAAGCTGTAGGGCTTCGCGGTCGCGGCCAGAGCCCGGATCTGTTCGTCGGTCACGGTCGTGCTCATGATGTCTCCTTACTTCTCGATGCGCTCGGCCAACGAGACGATGATTCCCTCGGGCCGCGGATGTAGGCCATCCGCCACACGCCCTCGTATTCGCCGATGCCGCCCACCAGGCCGTAGCCGTCGGCTGCGGCCTGGTCGACTGCGGCGTGCAGGTCGTGCACCTCAAAGGCGACGTTGCGCAGGCCCAGCTCGTTGGCCGGCGCGGCAGGCGAACCCGGCAGATGGTCCGGCCGTGTGAAGCTCGAGAGCTCCAAGGTCGTACCTCCGCCGGGCGGTCGCAGCATGACGATCTCGGTGCGGGCGGCGGTCATGCCGATCACCGTGTCCAGGAACTCGCCCTCGACGGCCATCTTCGGGTCGGCCTCCAGCCCGAGGCCGACGAAGAACGCGGTCACGGCGTCGAGGTCGGCGACGGTGATGCCGACATGGTCGAAGCGCCTTACGAAGGTCATGGGAGCCGATCGCGACGTCATGACCACCACCCTAACGAGGATTGAGGACTGGTGCGGGCACCTGCCACGATGTGTCCATTGGGGACGCCCGGTCGCCGTCGTTCATTCGCTCGACTCAGGTGAAACTCGCTTTGCGCGGTGGCGCGGCCACTTTGGTCGCGGGCGTGTGTGCGGAACGCGGCCTCGAAGACGCCGTCGCGACGGGCCGAACCGCCACTTCGGGGAGATCGCGGCGACCAGTTCGCTCGCGCCGACGACACGGAGGGCTCGCACGTGCACCCGCAGCCGGGGCGCCAGCTGCTCGACGGAGTCGGCCGCGGTATCGGCGGGACGCGTGCGCAGGGCTCCACTGTGGAGCAGCAGCTGGCGGAACAGGCCTTCCACCGGAGCCGATCACCCCGCGAAGACCGGCGGCGACTGTGCCTGCGGAGTCCCCACCCAGGGTGACACGGGCAGGGTCGCCACAAGCGACATACAACCGCGGCACTATGTCTGCTTTGTCGCGGTAGGCCGCTGACCTTCAGTAACACCGAGTCTGCCGAACGGACCAACGGCTGTTCCGGTTGGTTCAGACCGTCCACAAGACGTTACAAAGCCCCGGTAACGAACATCAGCCGTCCGTCGATTCAGTGATCGACATCGCCGTTGTCTCTTGAAGGATTGCTCGTGACCGAGGATGTACCGGAACTCGTGGAGACACCCATCGTCGCCGCACCACCGCGTCGCTCCCGCTGGAGTTTTCTGGCGATAGGCGCTGCGATCGGTCTCGTGGTCGGTGCGGCCGGCGTTGGCGTGCCGTGGTTCCTGAGCGCGCACGACTCCGGCGTGGTCAGCGGACTGCCGCTCAAGGCGCCAGACACGCTGGGCGGCGTCGACCGGGCAGATGTCTATCCGGTCAAGGTCAAAGACGACTACGCCCACCGCCAGTTCGCCCAGCGCAACGCCACCAACGACCGGGAGAACGGCAACCGCATTTCCGTCGCTTACGGTGCGCCGGCGCTGGTGCAGACCTACACCGCCGTGGACTTCACACACTCGTTTCAGATCACCGCGGTGCGGGCGCACGCCCCGGGACTCGCGATCCCGTACGAGGACAAGAACAGCGGCCTCGCCGGCCCCATCAACGAACTCCGCCAAGTAGGCGACGTGTCCTGCGTTCTGCACAACAACCTGGCGCCGTCCGAGCAGCTCTCGCCGGACAAGACGTCGGTCGTGGTGTGCCAACGAACGGATGCCGTCCTGACGATCCAGCTCAAGCCCCTCGGCGACGACACGAAGGAATACAACGACCCGGCGGCGTGCGCAGCGATGATCAACGAAGCGTGGGCCAAGCTGCACTGAGGGTGCCACGCATCGGCAATCGCTCGGTTACCACGGTGGTCAACGCCTCGAGCTGCTCCTCATGAACTCCAGCAGTCTTCAACGACTATCCACGCATTCGATATCTGCGGTCGGAGACGTCCGACCCACCGCGCGCCCTGCAGCTGCGATCGATCAGCATTGACCTCAGCCGCCCCTCGGGCAGCGAAAATGTTCCAATGCGCTGCGCAAGCTTGACCCGTCCCCCAGCACACCGCGGCGCCCATCAACACGTCGCTATTCCCGATTCATGATCAATATCGGTGAGAAGTGGTCGCGTTGGCGGTTCGGTGGGCGCCGATGTCAGTATCGGTCATGGCCGGTAATCCGTTGTGCTCGATTTCCTCAAAACCCGGGCTGCGGTCGCAGTGCCGATGGTGGTCGCCGTTGTGGGCCACCGACTGTCGCGGCGACTCGAGTTGTGGGAGGCCAGTGTGATGGCGGACTCAGGAGCTGATCAAGGCGCGTCGGACGGAGCGTGAGGGGTTCGTCGATGGATGCACGCGATGGCCCGGTCAGGGCGGTGGCGGGCTCAGCAGGAGGGCGACGAGGTCGCGTCGGCTGCGGACGCCGGTCTTGTCGAAGACGGCCTTGAGGTGATCTTGCACGGTGTGCGCGGAGATGTGGAGGGTCGCGGAAATCGTGCGGGTCGGGTTGCCGCGCAGTACGAGGGTGGCAACCTCGGCCTCGCGTGCGGTGAGTCCGTGCGCAGAGAGCATGAGCGGCACGGCGGCGCGGGGCTCCACGGGTTCCGCGACGACGGTGATGTGCGTGGCGTCGGGCGGCCCGGCAAGGCGGGAGGCGTGCAGGTTGAGCCAGGGTCCGGCGCGGGTGCGGACCCGGGTGCTGGGTAGCGGGCCCGCGGGGTGCCGCTCGAGGCCGCGAAGGGCCGCCGCGACGCCGTAGACGGCCACGGGCAGCGGCAGCTGGCCGGGCTCGAGCAACGAGAGCAGGTGCTCGGCCTCCGGGGTCATAGCGATCGTGCTGAGGTCGTCGGCGAGTAGCACGACTCCGGGCCGTAATGCGGGGTCGGCGGCCGGGGAGCCCGGCAGCAGCATGGTGTTGCGCAGGGCCTGGGCGATGTGTGGGGAAACGCGGGCGAGGGTGGCCGCTTCTGCCCCGGTGAAGCCAAGTTCATGGTCTTCGCGATGCAGGCACAGGTAGCCCCAGCACTGGCCACCCGCGATCAACGCGGAACGCAACTCATCGCCGAGACCGAGCGGGCGCATGATCTCGCGGTAGCGTTCGCTGGCCGGCCGGTCGCGGCGGGTCGTCGAGTCCAAGCTGGCCACCGGCCGCGCGGCGGTGGCCAGGGTGGCGAACTTGTTCACGTCGTCCCGGCCGAACTCGTTATCCAGGAACAACTGCGTCACCGTGCCGAGCGGCTCGTCCGGCCACGCGCCTGTGAACAGCAGCGTCTCCGGATCCGCCGTCGCCAGGAATGCCGCGTCGTTCGGGATCAGCCGGCGCAGCGCCCGGAGCACCTCGCGCCGCACGCCCTCGCGGTCCATGCCACCGTGACACAGCCGAAGGAGGTCCTGCTCGGCGCGGCCGGATCTCGCCATGTCCACAGTGTCACTCGCGAGCGGCGGAAATGGAAATCCCAGATCGTTGGGATGGTTTGGGTACCGGTTGGGCCAGACGATGAGCGGCATGACTACAGAACACAGCAAGCATCTTGTAGACGCGTTCATCCAGGAACTGTTCACCAAAGGCGACCTCAGCGCCGTCAATCGCTACCTGGACCCGAGTTTCGTCAACCACGACCTGCCGTTCCCGGGCGCCCCGGAGGGACCCGAGGGCATGCGCATGGCAGCCGCCATGTTCCGGCAGGCCCTGCCCGACTGGCACAGCGACCTGGACCGGCTGATCGCGGAGGGCGACATCGTGGTCGAGGCGTTCACCGCGAGCGGCACGCACCGTGGCGAGCTGATGGGTGTGCCCGGCTCCGGCAAAACCTTGACGCTGCGCGGCATCAACGTCTTCCGGATCTCGGGTGACCGGATCGTCGAGCGCTGGGGCCGGCTCGACGACCTCGGGCTTCTCCAGCAGCTCGGGCTGGCTGACGGGTAACAGACGAGGCCGAGCTGGTGAGCGGCGTTCCGAAGGCCAGACAGTTCGACAATGCGGAATGGCGCCGGGACCGCGCGGGCAGTTCGCACCGTCGGCCGAACACGTTCGGCGTGGACGCGGTCGAGGTACCGGACGAGCTGGACGTCGCCGGCGACACGCAGCGGGCGTTCGCGGCGAAGCCCGGCCGGGTGAGTATCCGTTCGGTGTAGCACGCGCTGAGCCGGATCCGTTCCCATTCGGTCACCGAGAGCGGCCCCGGCTTTGTCGGGGCCGCTCGCCGGCACGCCGTGCAGGCCGATGTTGTGGAGGGGCCGGCCTTGCGCAGCGCCGTCACGTCGTGGGCCGGCAGCCCCATCGCCTGGGCGGCTCGGCCGGCTGGCTCGCCGACCGCGCGGGAGTGCCCGCCCCGCCGCCTGCTGCGCAGATCCGTGAAGTCGGCCGGGTGACGTTCAACCTCGATGCGCTAGAGCTGAACCAGGGCAGTTGCGGTGTACCCGGGGAGCAGGCGAAGCTGGTGTCGTGGTTCCCGCAGCGGCTCGACCGAGGCTGTGGCCATCGCCATTTGATCACCATCTGACGACAGAAACTCTGCCCCGCATGCAGGAACAGGGCTTCTGACCTTCGGTTTCAGTCGGCGCGCGGTAATGGGCTGGCACTAGTGACCGCTTCCGTGTCAGGGAAGTGCGGCACATCGCTTGACCTGGCCAAACGGGCGCCATCGCAGGTCATGGGTTCGGGTTCCTCCCGTAGGGGCGGGTTCGGCGCTGTTGCCTCGGGTTGCCGTCGCCGGGGGATCGCCACGTTTTCTGGCGGGCCGGGTGGTGCACGCCATCGACGGGCTGCTCCCGCCGCGGGTAAGCCGCCGGACGTCTTCCAGACCTGCACGGCATCACCATTTCCTGGCCGGACGGAGCTCCGGCGAGCCGCACAGCCCCACTCGAATGGCCCAGCGATGCCCAATCTCCATCCAACGGCCCATTGATAGCCAAGATCGTTGAGATTTGGTCCCGGGAACTCGACCCGCCACCGCACCACCACCGCTCGGGGGGTGGTGCGGATCTCCCGTCTCCGTGATGCTGGCACTCGACGTCGAACCAGGGGAGGTGGCCGTGAAGGTCGTCATCGTCGGAGCGGGGGTCGGGGGGCTGACCGCGGCGTTGCGGCTGCACCACGAGGGCATCGAGTGCGTCGTCCACGAGCAGAGCGAGCGGATCTCCGAGCTGGGTGTCGGGATCAACGCCTTGCCTCACGCGGTCAAGGAGCTCGCCGCGCTGGGGCTGCTCGACGCGCTGGACGAAGTCGGGATCCGCACCCGCGAGCTGTTCTACACCCATCGGCTCGGGCAGGTGATCCTGCGCCGGCCGTGCGGGCTCGACGCGGGCTTCACGCTTCCCCAGTTCTGCCTGCACCGGGGCCGGCTCCAGGGCATGTTGCTACGCGCGGTCCGGGACCGGCTCGGCCCCGACGCGGTGCGGACCGGGCACCGGCTGACCGGGTTCGACCAGGATGCCCACGGCGTCCGCGCGCATTTCGCCGACCGGCGAAGCGGCACGGAGATCACGGTTCCCGGCGACATCCTGGTGGCGGCCGACGGAATCCACTCGGCCGTGCGGTCGCTGCTGTTCCCGGCGGAGGGCCCGCCCCGTTGGAACGGCGTCATGATGTGGCGCGGCGCCACAGACTGGCCGGAGTTCGACGGCGGACGATCGATGATCGTCGCCGGCGGCACCGCGGCGAAGCTGGTGATCTACCCGATCGCCCCGGGCCTGAGCACAGGCACCCGGCTCACCAACTGGGCCGTCTGCATCCGCACCGGGCAGCCCGGTGCCGCCCCGCCGGAGCGGCAGGACTGGGCCAAACCCGGCGACCGGGCCGAGCTCGCCCGCTACCTCGGACGATTCCGGTCGCCGGTGGTCGACCACGTCGCGCTGGTCGAGGCCACCGAGGAGATCTTCGAGTTCCCGATGTGCGACCGCGACCCGCTGCCCGCCTGGTCGCACGGACGCGTGACGCTGCTCGGCGACGCCGCCCACCCGATGTACCCGATGGGCTCCAACGGCGCCGGCCAGGCGATCCTCGACGCCACCAGTCTCGGCCACAACCTGGCGCGCCACGCCGATCCCGCCGAGGCGCTCGCGGCGTACCAGGCCGATCGCCTCGCGGCCACCGGCGAGATCGTGCTCCGCAACCGCCAGGGCGGGCCGGAGAACGTGATCGACGAGGTCGAACGTCGCGCTCCGGGCGGCTTTTCCCGCCTCGAAGACGTGATCGACGCGGCGACGCTCGAGGCGATCGTCACCGGCTACGCGCAGGCTTCGGGTGGCTCGCAGCAGCAGGTGAACAAGTGAGGGTTCAGGCGCCCTCCACCGAACCCGGCGGCAGGAAGTTGACATCGTGCAGCGCCGACACCCGGATGACCTCGGCCGGGTCCTCGAGGTTGTGCAGCTTGTCGAACAGTTCGGCGAGCCGCCCGGCCGGGCTCACCCAGAACAGTCCGCGGGTGATGCCTTCGCTGCGGTTGTAGTACGCGTGGGGCAGGCCCCTGGGCATCCGGACCGTGTCGCCGGGGCCCGCGGTTTCCCACGCGCCGTCGAGGTAGAGGGTGAACACGCCTTCCAGGATGTAGATGTGCTCGTCCTGCGTCGGGTGCACGTGCGGCGGGACGCCGGTTCCGGGCGGGTCGAGGGTCTCGAACGCGAAGCTCGATTCGCTCGCCGCCTTCATGGAGTAGGTGTGCCCGAGCACGTTCCACACCTTGTCGCGCATGCCCTCCTGGGCGAGCGTGATCCCCTTCGGTAGGGGACCGAGCACGATTTCCTCGCCGGTCATGACACCTCCTGGCCGATGGTTCGTCAGCTACGCACTCTGCGCCACCGCGGTCCCGATGTACAACCGCCGGAGGGATCTACCGGTCGTGCTCGGCGTCGGCCAGCCGCTCCTGCACGCGGGCGTGGCGGAACTGGTAGACGCCGCCGGCCTGCCGCAGGACACCGCGGCGGTGGGCGTCGTCGAGGAAGTGCATGAGCCGCCAGGGAAGCCGGCCGGTCGCGGCGAGCCAGAGGTGGTGGACGAAGTAGTTCCCCCAGGCGCGCGTCACCAGCACCGCCAGGCCGATGCCCCCGCCGAAACACACGCCGACCACGAACGGCAGCACCGGGTCCGTCGCCGGAGGGAACACCTGCCCACCGGCGATCGCGCCGGCGAGGCCGTAGCACACAGCGGCGACGCCACGGGCCATGAAGAACCCGAACAACGCTCCCGCCAGCCCGCCGGCGATCGCGAGCGCCAGGTCGAACCGGCCGCCCAGCACCGGCAGGAACCGCGTCTGCGCGGTGAAGGCGAACGCGATCCCGTCGAACAGCCCCCCGGACACCAGGAAGGAGACGGACAGCGCGATCGCACCGGTCCGTTCGTTGCGCAGGATCGTCGCCGGGCTCGACACCCGGCTGGCGTCGACGGGTTTCGCGAGCCAGACGTGCACCGCGAACACCACGCCGAACACGAGCGCCAGGAAGACGACCAGCCCGGGGGCCAGCGACCAGCCCAGCCCGAGCAGGACGCCCACCACCGCGCCGACCGCGAACCGGCCGGCGAACTTGCCCGCGGCGCCGGCGAAACGCAGTTCGGTGCGCAGGGGCTCCGGCGGGCGCCCGAAGCGGTGGGTCAGGTAACCGGCGCCGCCAAACGAGAGGGCGTAGATCGCGGCGAGCGCCGGCCCGTCGGACAACCAGCCGGTGGCGAGGAAGAACAGCGCGATCAGCACACCGACCAGTCCGGCCCGGGTCCCGGCGGGAACCGCCCGGTGGAGCTGCCACCAGGCCAGGTCGCGGCTGCGTGCCCGCTCGAGGTGCCGGGCCAGGAAACCCAGCCAGCGGTTCGCCTGTGCTGCCGTGTACCGCCCGGACGGGCTGGTCTTCGGGTTCCGTCCCGGCGGCTGTGGCACCTGCGCGTAGGCGTGGGGGAGGAACGAGTCGAGCAACTGCGCTTCCAGCGCCGCCGCGTCTTCCGCGGCAAGCAGCTCCGCGGGATCCTCGCCGGGGCGGCCGTAGCCGATCCGCGCGAGGTCGACCATCAACGGTGTCCGCAGCACGCGCCCCAGCGGCCCGTCGGGGTCCCGGCGCAGCCGCTCGGCCACCGGACGCCAGCGGTCGGACCCGGCGCTTTCCCGCGCGGACAGGTAGGTGATCGCCTCCTGGCGGCTGACGGGTTCGAGCCGCACCACGGTGGCCGAGCTCATCACGGTGCCGGACTCGCGCGTCACTTGCTCGTACTCGGCGGAGCGGCAGGTCAAGACCAGTGAGCGGCCCACGGCCATGGTCTGGTCCAGTGCGTCGAGCGCCGCGACGCGCAAGTCGGCCGGCATTTCGTCGAGCCCGTCGAGGACGGGGACCACGTGGCCGCCGAGGACGAGCCGGGTGGGCGCGTCGGGTCCGTACTCGCGGGCGTTGAGCAGGGCCGGGTGGTTGTCGGCGAGCCGCCCCGCCAGCCACCGGTCGAGGTGTTCGCGCCGCGGGTCCCACGAAGCCAGCGACAGCAGGACCGGTACCGGGGCGTCCGGGGCCCGGGTGCGCAACAGCTCCAGCGTCATCACCAGTGCGAGCACCGACTTTCCGGAGCCGGGATCGCCGAGCACGACCAGCTGCCGCACGGGCAGCTCCGAATAGGTCTCCGCGATGTCGTCGAGGTCGCCCCGCAGAGCCGGCTTTCCCGGCCGCGTGCCCGCCGACCACCGCAGGGTGATCGGCTGCGGCCGGTGCAGTGAACGCAGCTCGGCTTCGGCCCGCCACTGCCACGTGACGGCTTCGGCCAGCTCCGTGACCGCATGGCCGAAGTGGTGATCCGGCGGGGATTCCGGCTCGGGCTCGGGGACGGGAGTGACGGCAATCGCGGCGGTGGGCGTGGCGTCGGCCAGGATCTGCTCGTGGAGCCGGCGCAGGTCGGGGTTCGGGTCCACGCCGAGCTCGTCGGCCAGCAGCCGGCGCAGGCCGTGGAACAGCGTCGAAGCTTCGGCGTAGCGGCCTTCCTCCGCGAGCGCGCGCATCAGCAGCAGGTGGGACGATTCGCGCATCGGGTGCTCACCGCAGAACGCGCTCAGCTCGCGGACCACCTCGCCCGTTTCGCCGAGCCGCAGCTGCCATTCCGCGCAGAGCTCGACGGCGTCGGCGCGCTGTTCGTCGAGCAGCGCGGCCCGACCGGCCAGCGTGGTCGTCCGCAGCCCGTCGAGCGCCGGGCCACGCCAGAGGGCGAGCGCGCCGCGGATCTCCTCGACGGCGTCGACGAGCTTCACCTGCCCGGCGAGCCCCCGCGCGGTCGCGACGTGGCGGCGGAACCGGAGTGAGTCGAGGTCGTCGGCGTCGGTCTGCAGGCGGTACCCGGGCCCGTCGGTGACGATCACCCCGCCGGTCTCACCGAGCCGGGCCCGCAGCGCGGAAACACAGTTGCGCACCTGCTTCACCGCCGTTGTCGGTGGCTCGTCCTCCCACAGCGCGTCGATCATGCGCTCCACCGGAACGACCGAGTTGGGACTGAGCAGAAGGGCGGCGAGCGCCCGCTGCTGACGCGGGCTCACCAGGAGGACCCGGTCCCCGTACGCCCGCACTTCCAGCGTCCCGAGAATCCGGAACCTCATGCACATCCCCCCTCGGTCTCAAGGCTAGCGCCCGGCGCCCGATCCGAAACGCGCAGGTTGGAGCCGCAGATATCGAGGCGAGGACGAAACGAGGACGGCGTAGGCGACCCTGGGGTCACGGCGAACGAGGGGGAACGCCGGGGGAGACCCGGTGGCGGGCGCGTCGTTTTGGGGGTCGCGCCCACCACCGGGACCGTCGGACGGTTACCGGCCGAAGGTGTTCTTCGACGGGTGGGTAGACAACGCCGCCTGGTTGAAGGTGACTGCCACGCCGTGGCCCCGCAGCCGCGAGGCGCGCTGGTCGATCTTCCAGCCGTCGACCCGAACGCCGACGGTCCGGTGCTGGGTCTGCTCGTCGGTCAGCCGCACCCGCACGGACCTCGACTCGCGGCCCGCCAGGTTCAGGTAGTTGTCGCTGAAGGTGGCCGGGAGCACGCGTTCGCCGGTCCGGGTGTCGTACACCTGGAGGTGCACCATCAGCGCCACGGCTTCGCCGATGTTCTCGACCTCCACCGTCAGCTCGAGGCCGTCGCGCCCGTGGTCCGCGTCGGCCGTGACGGAGACGGCGGCGGCGGGGGCGTCGTCCAGGCTCGTGAATCCCGCGGGCCGGGCCGGGTTCTCGAGCCAGTAGAAGTTGCGGACCAGTTCCGCGCCGCGCGAATCCTCGAACACGAGCCGGACGAAGGCGATGTCGGAGGGCGTGCCCTTGAGCTGCTCGGCGATGCCGCCGATCACGGTGTGGTCGGACGCCGCCGCCCCGCCGACGCGCAAGGACGTGCTCGCGAACTCCGCGCCGGTCAAGTCGTAGAGAGTCGCGGCGACGGTGCCCTTCACCGCCGTCCGGGTGTGGTTGGCCACCACGACGTCGAGGGTCTGGCTGTCGAGGATCACGTTGACCCTGCGGCACGCGTGCTGCACCGCGTAGAACGACGAGTGCGCCTCGAGGTCGTGGCTGTACATCTGCCAGACGAAGCTGGGCTGCGCCGGGTTGGTCATCCACATGATGACGCCGGTGCGCGGGTACGGCTTGCCCGGCGCGGCACTGGCCATGTTCGCGGCGTGCGCCTCGTAGATCGCCTTGATGCACTCGTAGTTCATCAGCTGGGACTTGCGGGCGAAGTCCGGGAGGTTGCGCAGTTCGCCGTAGCGCTGGGCGGTGAGCTGGAGGTACCCCGCGCCGCCGCCGTTGCCGCCGTTGCCGTTGACGTCGCGATCGGCCCAGAAGTCGTCCGGGTGCTCCCACGACGCTTCGGGGAGCATCTTCTTGATGAACTCCAGCGTCGGGATCGAGTACGAGCCCACCTCATTGTGGAACGGCGGCCAGCGCGTGCCGTCGTTGAGGGAGAAGTGGGTGCTCGGCGTGACCCAGTGGTACGGCCCGCCCGAGCTGTACCCGCCGATGGGGTCCTTGCCGGTGTCGCCGGCCGAGCTGGTCAGCGAGGCGCGCTGGGGGTCCAGCTCGGCGACCAGCGCGTCCAGGCCGTCGATGAGCGGCTGCGGCGGCGGGCCTTCGTTGCCCCCGCACCACAGCAGGATCGACGGGTGGTTGCGGAACCGCACGATGCAGTCGCGGATGTTGTCCAGGTCGCGGGCGAAGTTCTCCGGCGGCGGGCCTTCGGTCGAGCAGAAGAAGTCCTGCCAGACGAGGATGCCGAACTCGTCGCACGCGTCGAAGAAATCTTCCGTGCTGCTCTGGCCGTTCCAGTTGCGGATCAGGTTGAGGTTGGCGTCGCGGTGCAGCCGCACCTGATCGCGCAGGCGTTCGCGCGGGATGCGCTTGAGTGCTTCGTCCAGGCCCCAGTTGCCGCCCATCACCATGATCGGCTGGTTGTTGACGGTGATCGCCAGGCAGTCGGCCGGCGAACCGGACGGTGACTGGATCGGCTTGGTGTACTCGATCCGCCGGACGCCGAAGTCCACCGTCCGCTCGTCGTGGACCTGACCACCGGCCTCGACGGCGATCGTCAGCCGGTAGCGGTGGGGGTCGCCGTACCCGTTGGGCCACCACAGCTTCGGGCGGCTCAACCGCAGCGCCGCGATGTCCTTCGACGTCAGCGTGACCGAGGACGCGCCGGCCGCCGCGGTCACGGTCTTTTCGAAGTCGCGACCGTCGAGGGATCCCTTCACCACCACGGTTTTCGACGTGCCGAAGGCGCTGTCGAGGCCGAGGTCGATCGTGATGTCGGCCGTGCCCAGGTCGGCCGAGAGAGTGGGGTCCACGCGCACGTCGGTCAGCCGGACCGGGCCGGTGGTGGACCAGGTGACCGGCTGCCAGATGCCGAGGTCCCGGTCGGGGATGGTGGGCAGCCAATCCCAGCCCGCCGCGCAGAAGAATGTCGGCCCGTTCTCCAAGGTGATCCCGGTTTTGCCGCCGTTGCGCCCGCCGCGGGTCACGCCGCTGGCGTAGCTCGGCAACGACGGCTGTTCGGAGTGGTCCAGCTTGCCGACGAGCACCGCGAGGTGCGCCGTGCCGTCCGCCTTCGCGACGATGTCCGTGACGTCGAAGACGCCGCGCTTGAACGCGCCCTCGACGGTGCCGACCTCGGCGCCGTCGAGCCAGATGGTGCCGAGGTAGTTGATGCCGTCGAACTGGAGCCAGAACCGCTGGCCCGGCACCAGCCGTGGCACGGGGAACGCGACCCGGTACCAGTAGCCGGTGTCCTTGAACGTGTCCGGGACCGTGTCGGTCACGATGTGGCCGTAGAGCGGATCGGGGTACTCGCCGTTCGCGATCATGCTGGTGAGCGGTGTTCCCGGCACCACGGCCGGCTTCAACCCGGCGACTTGCCGCCCGCTGGCCAGCTGCGCCCCGGTCACCGTCGTACCGTCGGCCGCCGCGAAGCTCCAGCCGCCGGTGATCTCACGCCCGTCGACGCGGAACGGATGGCCGCCCGCGGTCGCGCCGGGGACCGCACCGGCGACGCCGCTCAACCCGAACGCCCCGAGCACACCCCCACCGGCGACGGCGATTCCACCGGACAGGAAACGTCTGCGATTCACCTGGGTCACGTCGCTCCCGATGCGTTGTGTTGACAACGTTGTCAGTCGTGTTGCGAATTCCATCGTCGACAGACGGTGGTCTTCTGTCAACCGACCTTGGGAGGGTTGTGGGCGTTCGACTGGTAGTCTACGCAAACTGCCGCCGTGCAGGTGGGATTCATGCTCTGCTTGCTCGGCGGGGGCCTTTCCTGCCAGGGTAAGCGCGACATTGTTCGGGATTTCGACGCATTATCTCCGCTTGGTTTTCGTGTGGTGATCCGCGCCGATTGAGCGTGGGGGCAGGGTGTTTACGGTTACCCAAGGCCGTGTGGTGTTTCTATGGTTTCCGGTCATGATCTTGAAGATCGTCCGACAGGCCGTTGGCTTTGGCGCCGGCGAAGAGGTGCGCCGCGTGTAGTGGCCCGCGGCGGTGAAACCTCCGTGTCCGGCGCCGTGGACTGCGTGTCGTTCGCCGGATCTCCCTTATCGGACACGGGGAACCCGCCGGCGGGCCGATTTTCATGGGCGGCGCCTTCCCGATTTGCCGCCGGCGGGCGTAAAAAACGGACGTTCTCAGTGGACAGCGAAGGTCACTGCTCGGCCATCCCGGCGATGAGCGAGCCCCGGGCGGCGCGCCGGGCCGGCAGTGCCGCTGCGATCGGGGCCGCGAGCACGGCGGCGGCCAGCAGCACCGCGAGGCGGGCCCAGGGCAGCGTGAAGAGCACGGGCTCGGCGTCGGTCGAGGCCACGCGGGCGATCAGCCACGCCGAGCCGATCCCGAGCAGCAGGCCGCAGGCCGCGCCGAACACGGCGACGAACACCGACTCGGCTGCCAGTGCCGCACGCAGGCCGCCCCTCGTCAGGCCGAGAGCCCGCAGCAGGGCCGATTCGCGCGTGCGTTCGAGGACCGAGAGCGACAGCGTGTTGGCGATTCCGGCGAACGCGATCAGCACGGCGAGCGCGGTCAGCGCCCACAGCAGGTCGAGCGTGCTGCGCAACGGCGCCGACAGCTGGTCTTCCAGGTCCGCGACCGTGTTCAGCTTCGCCAGCGGAGTCGGTTCCAGCGCCCGATCCAGCGCGGTCCCGACCTGGTCGGCGTCGGCGTCCGGAGCGAGTTTCACCAGCACACTGCCGTCGTGTTCGCTGTCCGGCATCGCGATCTTCGGCAGCTCACCCAGGTCGACGAGCGCGAGGCCGAGGTCGGCGCCCGGCGCGTCGACGCTGTCGTAAACGGCCACGACCCGCAGCGACGACCCCGAAGCCGTGCGCACGGTCGCGCCCGCCGCCAGCCCGGTCTCTTCGGACAGCTGCCGGCTCACGGCCAGCTCGCCCGGGCCGAGCCGGTCGAGTGCACCGGAGACGACCACCGGCCGCAGCAGCGTGCCGAGCGAGTCGCCGCGCACGGCGGTCATGCCGTAGCCACCGAGCGAGCCGAGGTCGCCCGTGAACTCGGTGACCGACGTCGTGGCCGCGACCCCCGGCACCGCCGCGAGCGTCGCAGGCAGGGTCGCGGGCAGTCCTTGCCCGTTGACCACCGACGTCACCGTGAACTCCGCTCGCAGCTGCTCCTCCACGCCTTGGCCGCGGCCGGCCTCGACGCCCGCGGTCACCGTGGTCACGAGCGCGACGACGGCCAGCCCGATGGTCAGCGCCGCAGCGGTTGCGGCCGTCCGACGGGGGTTGCGATCGGCGTTGAGTGCCGCGAGCTTCGCCGGCTCACCCAGCACCGGAGAGGTGACGGCGCCCAGCGCTCGCACGGCGGGTCCGGCCAGCAGTGGCCCGACCGCGAGCAGCGCGCCGAGCAACGCGACCATCGCGGCGACGGCCAGCACCGCGCCGTCCTGGGCCTCCGCCGCGAGCGCGGCCACCGCCGCCCCGATTCCGGCCACGAACAGCACGGCCGCGACGATCGCTCGGGGCCGTCCCGCGCGGGCCTGACGCCCTTCGACCGGCTTTCGCAACGCCGCCACGGGCGCCACCCGCGTCGCGGCCCGAGCCGGGGGCACGGCCGCCAGCACCGTGACCAGCACGCCGACGACGAGCGCCAGCACCGCCGTCCGCGCGGTGAGCGGGACGTACACCGGCGCCCCGGGCGAGCCTGTGATCACCTGCAGTGCGGCGGCCACCCCGAGTCCGCCGAACAGGCCCACGACGGACGCCACCACCCCGACCACGGCCGCTTCGGCCAGCACCGCGCCGAAGACCTGCCGCTTCCCGGCGCCCACGCACCTCAGCAGCGCCAGCTCGTTCGCACGCTGCGCGACCAGGATGGTGAACGCGTTGGCGATCACCATCGCGGCTACGACCATCGCCAGCACGGCGAACGCGGTGAAGAACTTCGTGAGCTCCGCCGAATCGGGCGCGGTCGTGCTCAGCAGTTCGGCGCCGGCTTTGCTGCCGGTGGTCACAGAGATCCCGTTGCCACCGACCGCCTGGTCGAGGTCGGCGACGAGTTGAGACGGGGCGACCCCCTGCGCCGCCCGCACCACAATCTCGTCGAACTCCGCGCCGGGTGCCACCTGGCGCAGCCCCTCGGGTGTCAGGACCAGGTCGTCGGCCCCGATCCCGGCGTCCGTCGGCCGGCTGAAGGTGCCGACGAGCGTGTAGGCGTGTTCTTTGCCCCGCTGATCGAACAGCGTTACCTGCTGCCCGAGCGAGAAGTCTTGGGCGGTGGTTTCTTCCATCGCGAGCTCGCCGGGCTGCTGAGGGAACCGGCCACCGGCCAGGTCGAACGGCCGCAACGCGGCGTCGGCGGGCAGCGCGGTGGCGGCCGCGTCGGTCGCGTGCCCGGAGGCGTCGCGGATCGGCGCGCTCACGGTGACGCGGCCCTCCGCCGCTGCGACGCCAGGCGCTGCGCGCACCTTCGCGAGCAGCGCGTCGTCCAGGGCCGCGCCGCGGGTCTGGCTGACGACAGCGTCGACCCCGCGCAGGTGGAAGGACACCGCGTCGCGGAGCCCGGCTCCGACAGCCCCGGACAGGATGAACGAACCGGACACGAACGCCACGCCGAGGGCGATCGCGACGGCTGAGAGCAGCAGGCGCAGGGGCCGGGCCCGGACCCCCGCGGCGATGACGCGCAGCATCACGCCCCCAGGCCGGTCAGGGCGGCCAGCACGGAGTCGGCCGTCGGACGGGGAACGTGGGCGGCGACGCGACCGTCCGCCAGCAGCACGCCGTGGTCGGTGTAGGAGGCAGCGACGGGATCGTGCGTCACCATCACCACCGTCTGGCCCAGCTCGCGCACCGACGCGCGCAGGAAACCGAGCACCTCGGCACCAGAGCGCGAGTCGAGGTTGCCCGTGGGCTCGTCGGCGAACACGACCTGCGGCCGCCCGATCAGCGCCCGCGCGCACGCCACGCGCTGTTGCTGGCCGCCGGACAGTTCCCCAGGGTGGTGGCGCAGGCGTTGCCGCAGGCCGAGCGCGTCGACGACCACACGCAACCACGCCGGGTCGGGCTTGCGGCCGGCCAGGCGCAGGCCGAGCAGGATGTTCTCCTCGGCCGTCATGGTCGGCAGCAGGTTGAACGACTGGAACACGAACCCGACGTGGTCGCGGCGCAGCCGGGTGAGCGCCGAGTCGGAGAGCCCGGTGAGCTCGGTCCGTCCGATCCGGACGCTGCCGGCGTCCACGGTGTCCAGTCCGGCGAGACAATGCATCAGCGTGGATTTGCCGGAGCCCGACGGCCCGAGCACGGAGGTGAACCGCCGCGCCGGGAAGTCGAGGGTCACGTGGTCCAAGGCCCGCACCGCTGTGTCGCCGCGTCCGTGGATCTTGACGACCTGCCGCACTCCCGCTGCGACGGGACTATCCACTGTGTCTGGTTGCATCCGCTCTCTCCCCGGCCTCGTCGCGCCGCACTCGGCGCCTCGGCACGAGCTTGGCGAGGCCGTGCTGAAGCGGTCCTGAAGAACCCTGAAGATCGCTTCAGGTACCCGCGCGGGCTTCTGGGAAGATCGGGTTCATGAGGGTGCTCGTGGTCGAGGACGAGAAGCGGTTGGCCGAGACGCTGCGGTGGGGGCTCGAGGCCGACGGGTACGCCGTGGACCTCGCCCACGATGGCGAGACGGGGCTGGAATGGGGGCAGCTGCACCCGTACCAGGTGATCGTGCTGGACATCATGCTGCCGAAGCTCAACGGCTACCGGGTGTGCGCCGCGCTGCGCGAGCGCGGGGTGACGACGCCGATCCTGATGCTGACGGCCAAGAACGGCGAGTACGACGAGGCTGAGGCCCTCGACACGGGCGCAGACGACTTCCTGAGCAAACCGTTCTCCTACGTGGTGCTGACCGCCCGGCTGCGCGCGCTGGTCCGCCGCGGCCGGGCGGGCGCGGCGGCGACGCTGACGTTCGGCGACCTGGTGCTCGATCCCGCGAAACGCACGTGCCGGCGCGGCGGCACGCCGGTCACGTTGACCACGAAGGAGTTCGCCGTGCTCGAATGCCTGCTGCGCCACGACGGGCACGTGGTGGCCAAGCACGAGATCCTCGGGCAGGTGTGGGACGTCGCGTACGAGGGAGATCCGAACATCGTCGAGGTCTACGTGAGCGCGTTGCGGCGCAAGCTGGACGCGCCGTTCGGGCGGCGCACGATCGCCACCGTGCGCGGCGTGGGGTACCGGCTGGTCGCCGACGGACCCGGCGCGTCGCATGAGTAGGTGGTGGCCCGAGTCCGTGCGGCGGAGCACGGCGCTCGCGGCGGTGCTGCTCAGCGTGCTGGTGTTCGGGCTGGGCTGGTGGGGGATCCGCCAGTTCGTCGCGACGCAGCTGTCGCGCAACGCCGTGCAGGCGACCCGGGCGCAGCTCGAGCGCGTCGCCGACGCGTACCACCTGGGCGTGATCGACTCGGCGGCGCTCAACGGCGACGCGATGTTCGAGGTGGTCGCCGACGACGGCCGGGCCGTGGTCCACAGTGGCAACCTGACCCGGCTGGATCCCGCTTGGCGGCCGCTGCCGCCGGCCCCTCGCGCCGCGCCGCACGGGTGGACGACCACCACGACCGCCGCGCTGCACCCGGGCACCCACCCGCAGTGGCGCGAGTACCGCACCTACACCGTGGTGGGCACGGTCGTCGACGATGTGCCGGCCGCCCTGGTGGAACCGCTCGGCCGTGAAGGATCCACTGTGGACACCGGCTTGTCGCGTGCCGCCTCGAGCACGCACTACCGGTTGACGCTCTACCTGTTCGTGCTCCCGTGGGACACGCTCTCCACACTGACGCTGTTCGACGACACTCTCGAGGTGTTCGTGCCGCTGGCCGTGCTCCTCACGGCGCTCGTCGCTTGGTTCGCCGCCGGGCGCGCGCTGCGGCCCGTGGAGGCGATCCGCGGCGAGCTCGCCGAAGTGAGCGGCAGCCAGCTCGGCCGCCGCGTCCCGGTGCCGCGCTCGCGTGACGAGATCGCACGCCTGGCGCACACGACCAACGCCACGCTCGACCGCCTGCAGCACGCCCACGAGCAACAGGAACGATTTGTCGCCGACGCGAGCCACGAGCTGCGCAGCCCCCTGGCGAACCTGCGGACCGGCCTGGAGGTCGCCCTCGCACACCCGGAGCGCGCCGACTGGCCTGCCGTCGCCGAACGCTCGTTGCTCGACGTCCGGCGCCTGCACCGCATCACGGCCGACCTTTTACAGCTCGCCGTCGACCCCGGTCGCCTCGCGTCGGTGGAGGTCGACCTGGCGGACGTGGTGCGTGAGCAGGTCGCCGAACGTTCGGCCGCGCCCGGCCGCCCGGCAGTGCGATCCTTTGTGGACGGTCCCGCGCGAGTGCTCGGTGAACCCGTGCAACTCGAACGCCTGCTACGCAACCTCCTCGACAACGCCGTCCGCCACGCGACCTCCGCCGTGACCGTCACCGTGGGTCGCGACGGCACCTCTGTGGTGCTGGAGGTGCTCGACGACGGCCCCGGCATTCCGCCGGCCGATCGGGAACGCGTCTTCGACCGCTTCGCCCGCCTCGACGACGCCCGCACCCGCGACGCCGGTGGCTCCGGCTTGGGCCTCACGCTGGCACGGGAAATCGCCCGCCGCCACGGCGGTTCCCTGGTGGTGGCCGACTCGGAAACCGGCGCCCGCCTGGTCGCGCGACTGCCTGCGGCGGGACAGCACGTTGATTGAAACCGACCGTTGCCGCGCCGCCGGTCCGACCAAAAGGGTGGACCGGTGGCAGGCCGACCACGGCAGGAGCATCCAGGTCATTACCGCCCCGACGGATGGCCACAGTATGCCGGATAGATGAGCTGGCGGGCTTCGCCTCGGCCGGTCGGACGTGGGGCTGGCCGTGTGCCTGGCCGATGGGCGACATCGACGCGATTCCCTTCGAGGACCGCAACGCACTCGTGCAGTGTCTGCTCAACCCGGCCTGGCGCGCGCGAATCCCGGACGGGGACAAATACGTGCGGCAAGCCGTGGCGGAGTTCCGAGCGGCCATGGCCGCACACGTGTCCGATTCGTCCTCGAAGTCGGTGGTGAAGCGGCTCAACGCCGAATCTCCGTTGTTCACGTCCCTGGTCAGCCAAGTCCGCGCGAGATCCCGTCTATGAGACGCCGACCCCAGCGGGTCAAGCGGTCTGACTGCTCTCTTCTGCGGATTCGGCTGTGTTGGACTCGTGTGCTTGTCGCAGTACCGAAGCGGCCACCATGACGGCGATCACAGCGTTCTCGGGGGTGTACTGGACCGACCCGACCGCGTGTGCGGTGGCATGCCGGTTGAAGCTGCTGGGAAGGGGTTCTGTCGTTCCGTCGAAGTTGGTCAGCGCCTCGAGCACAGGCCAGTGAGTGACCGCCCACGAAAGCAGCGAGAGCGGGGCGGACTCGATCGTCTGCCGCACCTTGGCGTAGTACCTGCTCTTGACAGGTTTCTCAACCGCAGACCGGAGAAGAGTGTCCAGCAGATTCGCGCTCAGCGCGTGGGCCGCGGCGGCATGGCCGGCATCAAGGGCATCGATGGCTTGGTGAAGGAAGCCGGCGTGCTCAGCGAACGCGCCTACGTGAGTGCACGCCACGGCGGCGCGGCAATCATCCAGGAGGTCCTGTGCGTGGGCCAGGATCACGCGGCTTCGTTGTCCCTCGTCAACGGCGAGTAACTCCGAAAGGATCGCAGCGCGGGGTACCCACGTGATCGGGATACCCGCCTGTGCCAGTTCCAGCAGTGAAGGAATTTGGTCGTCGCGAAGGTCCACCCAGTTGTCTGGCGCGCCATCGCGGAGAACCTCGATGCGCAGCGTTCCGATCGACTCGAAAACCTCGCTGACCCGTTCCGTGAACGGCTTCAGCCATGCATCGAAGTTCGAGAACCGAAATTGCTGGCCGAAGTCGATCGCCGGAATGTTGATCGTCGGACCCCAGTCGACGCCTCGTGCGACCGTACGCAGCTGCTCTTGGATCTGTCGGTTCTGCTCAGCCAGGGCCTCGGCCACCGACTGCGCCGCACGCACAGCGGACGTGTTGAGCTGCAGGTTTTCAGTGATGGCACGCTGGTTTTCGCCGATGGCACGCTGGATCGCAGCGCCGATCTGCGCGGCGTCGGTGGCGGAGAATTGCGGCATCAGTCGTCGCCCTGGGGCGCCTGCGGCGGGATGGTCTGACTCCGGATTCGTGGCGTCGGGCCGGCCGTCTTCCGGGTTGTCTTCATTCGCCACCGGCAATCTCCGATCTCTACGCTCGCAAGCCCTGCTGTCGTTCACGGAAGCGTGTTCTGTGAACAATCACGAGTCGTGGCCGGCGGATGGTTCGTTACCGACCAGCCCGGACTACCCCGGTGTCGCAGGTGACCGGAGCGGAGTCGCGGCGGTCGTTGCAAGGTGCTTACGAGCGGGTTGCTGTCGGAAATCGACGTTCTCGGCCCACCCGCCGGATCGACGTGATCCCACACGGGCGCGGCCGTACGTAATTTTTGGGTAGTACTTCCGAAGCGAACCCCGAGGTCCGCGGGCCACGGTAAAGGGGTAGGAAGCACCAGCGCACGAGGAAGGAAGATCGACGGTGCGCAACACCTTGAGTGAACTTGGCGCGCTGCACCTGACCCGCCCGGGTGCCGGCGCCGCACCGGGCATGTGGGCCGCCTGGCACGAGCGCCGCGCGCTCGTGCTGGACGCCCTGGCCGCCGAAGGCAGCGCGCTGGCATCTGATGCCGCCGCTGTGGCGCACCGCAAGGCAGCCGCACTTTTGAAAGCGGCCGGCTGAACACCGCGCCAGGTTCAGTGAATCGACTGGGCGTCCGGGTCGCGGCCGTAGCCGCGCTGTTTGTGCAGGTCGGCCTGGGATTTGTGCTCGCTCAGCCCGGCACAGAACGCCGTGGGGTGGTAGTAGCGCGTGAACCACACCGACGCGTACACCAGCAGCGCGAATGACATCGAGTGGGCCTCGGCGACGCCCCAGGAGTGGAAGCCGCCGCTCGTGGCTATTTGGTGCACCTACGCGACCGCCTGGGTCACGCGAAGCACCCAGTACGGCCTCACGAGCACCACCTCCGAGAAGACCGCGCTGAACATCATGCTCGACCACGGCCCGGCCGGTGCCCTATGCGCGCCCGCATCGCCGAAGTCCGCGACTCCTTTCACGGCACCTTGCCGCTGCCCCGACTACAGCGGCGGCCGTCGCACCAGTCACGTGTGCGGTGTACGTGCTGGTGTACCTGCAGTGCACTCCTGTGCTCTCCTGGATGGTGCCCTGAGCCGGACGGCGCGGGGCCGCGTTGCCAAGGTCGACCGCACCCGGCGGCGTGAGCGGCCAGGCATTCACCACCGACGGTCCTGCCGCGCGTGAGCCGGCGAGCTCGTCGTGGTGCCCGGCTTCGGCGCTCCCGCCATGATTTCACCTGGGATTGAGCGCGGAAAGCCTGGCCTGATAGGCTTTTCGGCTTCTACTACGGCCACCGTCCGGTGCCGACAGCATCGGCGCGGTACTCGAATCCCGGGGCTGAGGCGGTGATACCCACGATGAGGGTATGCCGAGCGCATCCGGCACGGAGCTGGCGTGACGCAGGAATTCCCTGGAGGAAGCGGAGATCCTGGCGCGTCGCCGGGCTCGCGTCCGCTGTTGTCCTGATGATCGCGGGATGCACCCCGTCTGCACCGACGCCGCCGCCCGGCACGTCGGCGGCGCCGGGGACGACAACCAGTTCCGCACCGGCGCAGTCCGCGCTGAAGCCCATCAACCCGGCCGCGTTCCAGGCGACCGTGGCGGCCGCTGCCAAGGAGCTGCTGGTTCCCGGGGCCGTGGTGCTGCTGCGCACGCCGCAGGGCACCTACACGGCGGGAGTGGGTACCACGCAACTGGGCACCACCACGCCGCCCGATGCGGACACCCACTTCCGCGTCGCCTCCAACACCAAGACCATGACGTCGGCGCTGATCGTGCTCCTCGCGCAAGACGGCAAGCTCCGGTTCAGCGACCCGGTGTCGCGCTACGTCTCCGGTGTGCCCAACGGCGACAACATCACCCTGGCGCAGCTGCTGACGATGCGTAGCGGCCTGTACGACTACACACAAGCGCCCGAGCTGGCCGCGGCCCTGGACGCCGATCCGGCGAAGGTTTACACGCCTCAGGACGTGCTGGCCATCGCCTTCCGGCACCCGCCGGAGTTCCCGCCCGGCACGGCGTACCAGTACAACAACACCAACTACGCGCTGCTGGGCCTGGTGGCCGAGAAGGTCGATGGACGGCCCTTGGTCCAGCAGATGCAGCAGCGCCTGTTCGGCCCGTTCGGCCTGCGGCAGACTTCGCTGCCCGCGGCCACCGACACCTCCATCCCGGACCGCTACTCGCACGGTTACATGTACGGCGGGTCCAGGTACGCGTTCGTCGACCTGACGTACCCGCCCGACCTGCAGGCCGCCGCCCGGGCCGGAACACTCCAGCCCAACGACTACACCCGGCAGAACCCCTCGTACGCCACCGCTGCGGGGGGAGTCATCTCCACCTCGGACGACTTGGCGATGTGGATCCGGGCGCTGGTCTCGGGCAAGGTCTTCAACGCCGACTTCCAGCGGCAATGGCGAGACAGCCTGCAAGCCGAGGACCCGAACGCGCCCGACGGGCAGAAGTACGGGTACGGCATCTCCTACCAGCGCTTCGCGCCGAACGCCGCGATGTGGTACCACGGCGGTGAATGTCCCGGGTTCAATTCGTTCATGGGATACGACCCGACCAACGACGTCACGCTCATCATCTGGGCCAACTTGACCTTGGCCCCGGACGGCCGGACCACGGCGGTCGCCTTGCTGCCCACCGTCCTCAACCAGGTCTACACCGGACTGTCGCTGCCGCCTGCGCCGACCCCGACGTGAACCAGGTGATGAGGTCGGCGCCGGACGGCGGTCCGGCGCCCGCTGGTGAAACACGCGATATTGAGCTCCTCGGCCAGCTGCAGGCTGCAGGAGGAGGGGCGCGTGTAGCGACAGCACTCACGCCGAAACCATCGAGCAGTTAATAGTCGAGCCTCCCCGTAGGCCTCGCGGATGCGGTCGGCGGGTTTGTCGCAGAGGTGGTTGACGCAGCCACCGCCCGCCGACGTGGAATGCATCGCAGCCCACGAGCGTCCGGTCCACTCACGATGGCTTTCGCCCCGCTCGGCGGCAGCGGTTGGTACCTGCGCTAATCCTGACGGACACGCTGACCCGCACCCGTGCGCGGCGTGATCGAGCTGATGGCCGGCGGAGGTCACCCGGCCATGATGACCCGCCTCGTGATTCGCGGCTCGCCGTCAGGCGGCCGAGGCTATTCGGCAGGGAATGTCGGTGTTCTCATCCGTGTGGTAGCTCGCGCACACCCGGTGATAGCCGTCAGCGATCTCCAAAGCGATACCGAGGCGCAGGTCGCCGCGCACCAGCAGGATCGGCGAGAGATCCTTGTGGTCGTGGATTTTGCGCAGATCGGAACTCACGTGCGGGTTGTCGACCGGCAGCAGTGCCAGGCGCGCGGCGCGCAGGATGTCCTTGGCTTTGAAGAAGGCGGCGTTGCGGCTGTCCCGCAGCTCTTCGATGAGGTGGTCGACGAGGTCGGTGCCTGCGATCAGGGTGAGATAGGAGGCGGCGGCCGGGTAGTCGTGGTGTTGGGGTCCGTCGAGCCAGGTCACGGTGGTCATGTGTCAGGCCTTTCGATTGTCGAACGCGTCCAGAGCCGCCCCCGCGGTGTCGAAGTAGCTGTCCACGCCGATCGTTCGGGTCAGTCCGTACCGGTCCAATTGCGCGCGGACCTCGGGCAGGACGCCGGAGAGCACGAGGCGGGTGCCGTGCGTGCCCAGGCGTTTGGCGACCGTGGACAGGACGCCTGCCGAGGTGTAGTCGACGTCGCCGACGGCAGCGCAGTCGAGGCAGAACCAGGTTACGGTGCGGCCGCCGGTGAGCAGGGTGGTCACGTCGGTGCCCAACCGCATGGCGTTGGCGAAATACAGGCTGCTGCCGAAGCGGTAGACGATCATGCCTTCGGTCGTGCGGCGGCCGGGCGTGACAGCCTCGGGTTGCCAGTGGCCTGCCGGTGATTTGACCAGAACGCCGCTGTGCGGGCGGTAGCTGTGCCGGAGGTGATCGACGACGGACACGATGATGGCCAGTACGACGCCCTGCTCGACGCCGGTGAAAACCACGGCTGCCGCGGTCAGCAAAGCCACCACGAATTCCGCCCGTCGAACCTGGAAGATGCGGCGCATCCCGGCGATGTCGATCAGGTCGACGCCGATCAGGAACACCACGGTTGCCAGCGCCGCCAGAGGCAGCGCGCCCAGCGGACCGGTCAGAAAAACGAGCACCACCACGGCGATCACCCCGGCGGCCAGGGGAGCGATCTGGCTACGGCCGCCCGCGCCGTCCACGATCTGCGTCTTGGTGGGGCTGCCGTTGACGACGAAGGTGCCGGTGAACGCCGCGGCCACGTTCGCGGTGCCGAGGCCGACCAGGTCGGCGTCCTCGTCGACGGTTTCCTCGTAGCGGGTGGCGTAGGCGCGTGAGGTCGCGGAACTCTGGGCGAGGATCACCACGAACATCGACACCGCGGTGCCGAGCAACGTGGACATATCGTGCAGGTCGAAGGTGGGCAGCGCGACGTGCGGGATGCCCTGTGGAACCGAGCCCAGCACGGCGACCCCGTGCGCGGACAGGTCGACGAGCTCGCTGACCACGATCGCGCCGATGACGGCGATCAACCCGCCCGGCACCTTCTTCGCCACGAGGCGGGTGCCGACGACCACGACGACCACCGCCGCGGACACCAACGCGGTCGCGGCGTCGGTGTGGCCGAGCGCGCGAACGAGGTTGATCAGCTTGGGCACGGTCTCGTTGCCCCCGGCGGGCACGCCGAGCATGTCGGGCAGCTGGCCCGCCGCGACCTGGATGCCGACGCCGGTGAGAAAACCGACCAGGACCGTGCGGGACAGGAAGTTGGCCAGGAAGCCGAGCCGGATCAGCCGGGCCAGCAGCAGCATCGCGCCGACCAGCAATGCGGCCGTGCCGGCGAGCCGGACGTAGGCAGCCGAGGCGGGAGCGGCCAAACTGGCCAGACCGGCCGCGAGGATCGCCGCGGTCGCCGAGTCCGCGCCGACCACCAGGTGCCGGGACGCGCCGAACACCGCGAACAGCACAACCGGCGCGAGCATCGTGTACAGGCCGGTGACCGGCGGCATTCCGGCGATCTTGGCGTAACCGAGCACCTCGGGGACGGCCAGCGCGGCCAGCGTGACACCGGCCAGCGCGTCGGAACCCAGGGCACGCCGCCGGATCGGCAGGATCCCGGCCAACAGCGGGACCCGTCGTGCGCGGCTCGGCACCGGCGCGTCCTGATGGGTCATCTCCGCGATTGTGGCATGCGGGTTGGCGCGATGAGGAAGATCTTCGCGGCCGCCAGGCGGCCTCCTGTGGCGGTCTTTGCTCCGGAGCGCACTGACTCGACGCACGCGCACCGCCGCCGCCGGATCAAAGCGTTGCTGAGCGCCGATGGTCGGCAACCACACCGACTCTTGTTCAGCGGCGCCGATCGCGGCACTTGCCGCCGCGACTGGTCCGGCGGAGCTGACGACGAGGATGACCTCACCGGTGGCGGCCCCGCGGCTGCGTGGGCCAGCGCCCGGCTGGTGCGCGAGGTGAACTGCGCCCATGACTCCGGCCACTTGCCGTCGGGGTCGGTGCGCCCAGAGACGAGGCTTCAGCGCGGTCTGACGGCCGCCATGGCCGAGGACGACACCACCTGGGACCGGCAGCCGACCTATGGTCACTCCGGTGTTCTGCCATCTGCTCCACGCATGTCAGGATTCGAGTGGATCATGGCCAAAACTAAGTGGCGCGGGTTACGGATTCACCGGCAATCTGGGAAGGGCAACATTTACCGACGGCATCGAGGGAGAGTAAAGAATGACGACAGTCAGCGTTCCTTCTGTGCATCAAGAATGCCTCTGAAGATCAGTGCGAGTTTCCGTTGAGGCAGCCTGTCAATTGCGCGTTCGGCATTATTATTCCGTCCGTCGATAATATTTTCCGCGCTGAATGTCGATGGTGTCCATAAATCGTTTACAGGGGAGATCGAATGGGGTTTTCGCAGGCTACTGAACAAACATCGCGAGGGAGAATGCCGATGGCCTTCTCCCCGAAATCGATCGCGCAGAGGGAGCGCGTATGGTCGACCGCGACGGTACTCGTCCGCCTCGCCTTAGCCGCGGGTTTCTTGTCGGCCGTTGCCGATCGCTTCGGCTGGTGGGGCGCGCCTCACACCGGGACTGTGGCGTGGGGCAACTTCGCGGCATACACCGCCTATACCCAAACCCTCACGCCGTACCTGACCGGAGCGCTCCTTGATGCCGCTGCGTGGGTCGCGACCGTCGCGGAACTGGTGCTGGGCCTGATGTTGCTGGCCGGTCTGCTCCTCCGTTGGACTGCTTGGGCGGCGAGCGCTGTGCTGCTGGTGTTCGGGCTGTCGATGGCACTGTTCCTTGGCTGGGAAGCTCCACTGAGTGCATCCGTCTTCGCTGCCGCGGCTGCCGCTTTGCTGCTGGCCCTCTCGCCTGTCAGTTCCTTTGCATTCAGCTTCGACCGGCTCTTCGATCGGACCCGGAACGATCGCCTCGAGCCGCAGCGCTGAGGCGTGGCTGACGCCGCAGTGAGCCAAGTGCTCATCGCGTACAGGAGCACTATGCCAGCCTGATGCGCCGTGGGGGTCAAGCGGCCGGAAACAAAGCGATCGGAGACTTCCTTCAAGTGGCCGATCGCCTCGACTGCGGCAAGAAGGTGTCGTTTCACCCGACCTGCGTACTCCTCCCGGGCGGGCGGCTTCGTCGAAGTTGCCTCGGGTTGCGGTCGCCGACGAATCGCCAGGTTTCAGGCACTGTCGATCGCGAATATGGTCCACCTGACTGTATAACGGGGTAGTCAGCGAGTGCTGGATTTCGGCGTTTGTCGCCTCACAGGGCGACGCCCTTGATCCCTTACTGCCAGTTGGGTCACCGCCGCCGTGGTCTCGGGCGGGACCTCTACGTCTGCCGTGCGACGATCTGCGGGAAACCCGGATCGGACGAAGGAGCCACAGACCTTGCCCTTGGTGCACGCTCTGTGGTCTCCGGGCCGGGGTCTGCTGCTCTGGGCGGAGCACGACCGAGGCCCGGCCGGCACGTCGAGCCGTTCGGCGCAGATCGCGCTTCCGCATCCGTTCGCGGTCTCCAGCTCGAAGCTGACCGCTCTGCATCCCGGAAAGCCCACGTCGGTGACGTTGCTGCTGCCGTCGCGGGCGAACCGGCCGCTCGCCTCCTCCGAGACGGCGGCGGGCGTCCGGCGGCGTGGCTCGGCGCCGTCGTTGCGGCCGTGGTCGGTGCCGGCGTTGATCGTGGACGCGACCGAGCTGGACGACCTCGACGACTCGGCCTCGTACGGCGCTTCGGTCACCTACCTGCGGGCGGTGGCCCGCCTGGCCGCGGATCTGGTGCGGCGCGGGCGGGTTCTGCCGACGCTGGTCCGCCAGGGCGATACGGCGGAGGCCCGATGGCGCCCGGTGCTCCAGGGCGTGGATTTCGTAGCGTTCGACGCACTGGTCGCGGCCATGCCGCCGGTCGGGCGGGCCGAGCAGATCGCGCCGCTCACCGGGGCCTCGCCCCGCGCGCTCGTCACCGATGCCCTCCACGCCCTGGTCGACGCGGCGGTCCGGGACCGGCTGGCGCGGGCGGATCCGCCCGTCGACCTGCGCGGAGGCCGGGGCGTGGCCGGGGTGTGGCTGTCCGCTTTGCAGGGCGGCGTTGCCCGCGTCGCGCTGCCGCTGGGTGAGCTCGGTGTCCTGGCCGACGCGGTCGCGAGGTGGGACGAGGTCGCCGATACCGACGTCGTCGACGGCCGGGCGTGTTTCCGGCTGGCCGAAGTCGGCACACTGGGTCAGCCGGCCGAGGACGATCCCGCCGACCAGACCGGCGACGGCACCAAGTGGCAGCTGCAGTTCCTCCTGCGTGCGACGGCCGATCCGAGCTTGCTGCTGTCGGCGGAGCAGATCTGGTCGGGCCGGGCGACCGGGCTGGTCAGGGATCCGCAGGGGCTGTTAACCGCCGAACTGGGCCGGGCCGCGCTGGTGGAACCGATGCTGGCGCCGGCCTTGCGCAGGACCCAGCCGTCCGAGTACGACCTGACCGTCGAGGAAGCCGAACAGTTCCTCACCTCGGGCGCGACCCGGCTGATCGAGGCCGGGTTCGAAGTGCAGCTTCCGGCCACCTGGGACGGCAGGCGTCGGCTCGGGCTACGGCTCTCCGTCCGCAGCACGCCCTCCGAGCAAGTCGTCGCCCGCAGCCGGGTGGGCCGCGACGAGCTGGCCGGGTTCCACTGGTCGATCGCGGTGGGCGACGACGAAATCGGCGAGGACGAGCTGGCCAGGCTCGTCGCGGCGAAGACACCGCTGGTGCGGCTGCGGGGCAGGTGGATCAGCGTCGACGCCGACCGGCTCCGCGCCGGTCTCGAGTTCCTGCGCCGCGACCCGCACCGGCACACCCACCGACCCACCGCGGCCGAGCTGCTGGAGCTCGTCCACCTCGCGCAGGAGACGCCACTCCCGGTCACCGAAGTCAGCGCGGACGGCTGGGTCGGGGACGTCCTGGCCGAGCGGGTCCACCAGGCCGTGGCGCCGGTCGAGTTGCCGCCATCGTTCCGTGCCACGCTGCGCCCCTACCAGCAGCGGGGTGTCGCCTGGCTGGCTTTCATGTCGGCGCTGGGGCTCGGTGCGTGCCTGGCCGATGACATGGGCCTCGGCAAAACCGTCCAGACGCTGGCCCTCGAGGTCGTCGAGCGGGCAGACCACGATCACCGGCCGACGCTGGTGCTGTGCCCGATGTCGCTGGTCGGCATGTGGCAGCGGGAGGCGGCGAACTTCGCCCCCGGTCTCCGCGTCCACGCCCACCACGGCAGCGCCCGCGCACACGGGGACGCGCTCGCCGAGCAGGTCGCCGCGGCCGACCTCGTCGTCACGACCTACGCCACCGCCGCCCGCGATGCCGACGAACTCGAGACGTTCGCCTGGCGACGCCTGGTGCTCGACGAAGCGCACGCCATCAAGAACGCCGACACCGCGACGGCCAAGGCGGTGCGCCGGTTCACGGCCGGGCACCGGCTCGCGCTGACCGGCACTCCGGTGGAAAACCGGCTGGCGGACCTGTGGTCGGTGCTGGACCTGCTCAACCCCGGGCTGCTCGGCAGCAGGTTCGAGTTCCGGCGGCGGTTCGCGGTCCCGATCGAGCGGCGGGGCGATACGGCCACGGCCGCCGCTCTGCGCCGGCTCACGCAGCCGTACCTGCTGCGCCGGGTGAAGACGGACCCCGCGATCGTCCCCGAGCTCCCGGAAAAGATCGAAATCAGGCAGGAATACCGGCTCACCCGTGAACAGGGCACGCTGTACTGCGCGATCGTCGACGAAATGATGAAGAAGATCGAGAACAGTCAGGGCATCAAGCGCCGCGGCAACATCCTCGCCGCGATCACGAAACTCAAGCAGGTCTGCAACCACCCCGCGCACCTGCTGCACGACGGCTCCCCGATCGGACACCGCTCCGGCAAGGTCATCCGCCTCGAAGAGATCCTGGCGGAGATCCTGGCGTCGGGCGATCGAGTGCTGTGCTTTACGCAATACACCGAATTCGGCCACATGCTCGTGCCCCATCTGTCGGACCGGCTCGGCGCCGAAGTCGCGTTTTTGCACGGCAGCCTGGCAAAAGGGTCGCGAGACGCGATCGTGGAACGCTTCCAGTCCGACGACGGGCCGCGGATCCTCTTGCTCTCGCTCAAGGCAGGCGGTTCCGGGCTCACGCTGACCGCCGCCAGCCAGGTCCTGCACCTGGACCGCTGGTGGAACCCGGCCGTGGAGAACCAGGCCACCGACCGGGCGTTCCGGATCGGGCAGGGACGCAACGTCCAGGTCCGGAAGTTCGTCTGCCCGGGCACCATCGAGGAACGCATCGACACCCTGATCACCAAGAAACGCGCGCTCGCGGGAATGGTCGTCGGCGAGGGCGAAAGCTGGCTCACCGAACTGTCCACGGACGCGCTGCGCGGGGTGCTCACCCTGGGGGAGGACGCGATCGATGACTGAGCCACTCCCTTGGTGGCCGACCCGGTTCATCCGGGCGTTGACGGCGATCGGCGTCCTTCTGCCCGCGCGCGGCCAAGGGCGCGTCGTGTCCTTGGAGGTCGGTGCCGGGCGCGTCGACGCCACGGTGCAGGACAGCCGGCCGCGCCCGTACCAGGTGAGAATCGGACTGACGGCGTTCGGGAAATCGGACTGGGCGACGATCACCCATGCCCTCGCCGCGAAAGCGTCGGCCACGGTCCAGCTGCTCAGCGGCGAGCTGCCCCGTGACGTCGAACAGATCTTCAAAGCTCTCCGGCTGCCCTTGTTCCCGTCGTCGGCGCGGGAGGTGTCACTGGACTGCACCTGCCCGGACGTCGAAGTGCCGTGCGGCCACCTGAACGCCGTGTTCACTGCGCTCGTGGCGCAGGTCAGCGACGATCCGTTCACCATCCTCGCTCTGCGCGGCCGGGACCGCGAAACCCTGCTCGAGGAGCTGAAGAACCGGCTCATCTCCGCCGAGCCGCTCGATCCTGACGACAGGTCTCCCGCCCTGACCGAAGTCATGGACACCTTCTTCGACTGCGGTCAGGCCCCGGGCCTGGGCGGCGCGGCGCCATTGCACGGGCCGCGAGCGTCGTTCGACGCGCTGCTCGACCAAGCCCCGCCGTTCGCGATCACGGTGGGCGGTGAAGACGTCGCCGAGCTGCTTCGGCCGGTGTATCAGGCACTCGCCGGAGAGCACGGCAGTTAGCTGTACGTGCCTTAGCTGAATCCGCGCGGGTCAAGGTCGTCGCGTGGACGAAGAAGCTGTTGTAGTCGGCAAACACGTCGAGTTCGGCGTACGCGAGCCGGTCTCGTCGGTGCTGGCGGGTGGTTGGTCGGGCATGAGGTGGACCTGGACTCCGCCGGGTAGGGGCGGCCCAGTGCTCGAGGCTGGTGCCGATGGGGGTGGGTCGGCGGTTTCGGGGCGAAGGTGACGATGTCGTGGTTTCCGGTGATGGCGAACTGGCGGCCGAAGAGGTCCTGCGCGATGCAGAACACCCGTCGGCTTGCCCGGCGTAGGTGTCCTTCCAGGTGCTGGTGGTGTTCCACTGCTGCAGTTCGGGCCAAGACCTTCTCTTTGGATACGGTGATGCGTTCGGAATGGGGTGGCAATGCCATCAGTGCTGAAAAAGACCCGGGGGTCGATGTTTCCTGAATGCGCAAAGCTTGTTCAAGGTAATCAGTTTTGGCGCGCTTCTTGTGATTCGCCCATTTGCGCGATCGGCTTGTCGGCGGCGATCCGATCATCGTAGTTCACGACCTGATGTTGACCTGAGACTTGCGACGCGGGCGACCTGAGATTGACGACGTCATCTGGTCCCCAGGTCCGTCGATCACGCTCGGAGAGCGTGATCAGGGGGATCTCGCCGCCTGTCTAGTTAGCCGATTCTGTTCACTCACGGTCCAATCTGAACAGAAGCGGCGGGTATTCTCGGATGAGATCCCATATTTCTGTTCGGTAGTTGACAGAACTGGCCTCGGCTGATGAAACTGTCCGGCGAGCAGGGCCGTGCACGAATCGACGCGCGGTTCCCCGTAGCAGAGCATGCGCCAGCCAGAGGAGCTGTCAATGAAGAGAGCCTGCTTGTCCACGGTGTTGACGGCGTTGACCGTTGCGGTGGCCGCGTCGGCGTGTGCCGCTGAGGTGCAGCCGTCTCGGTCGAGCGAGGGTGGGTGCACGATCGCGTTCTTGTTGCCGGAGAACACGACTCCGCGCTACGAGGCAAAAGATCACCCGCTGTTCCTCGATGCCGTGAAGGCCCAGGATTCCAGCTGCAAGGTGCTGTACTTCAACGCCGCGAACGCCGCGGACAAGCAGCAACAGCAAGCCGAGTCGGCGCTGGCGCAGGGCGCGCAGGTGCTCGTGCTCGACGCGGCGAATGTGAACAGTTCGGCCGCGATCGTGCAGGAGGCAAAGGCCAAGGGTGTGCCGACGGTCGCCTACGACCGCACGGCCGGTGGCCCGCTGGCGTATCGCACGGGGTTCGACAACATCGAGGTCGGCAAGACCCAGGCGAACGCCATGATCAAGGCGATGCAGGCGGCCGGCCACAGTTCCGGCAACATCGTCATGATCAACGGCGCGCCGGACACCACGGGAGCGTTCTTCAAGCAGGGCGCGCACGAGGTCTTCGACAAGTCCGGGTACAAGATCGCCGCCGAGTACGACACCGACGGGTGGTCGCCGACCAACGCCACCACGGAGATGACGCAGGCGATCGCGAAGATCGGCGCCCACGACATCGTCGGCGTCTACGCGGCGAACGACACGCTGGCCGGCGCGGCGGTCACCGCGATGCGGCAGGCGAACATCTCGCCGATCCCACCGGTGACGGGTCTCGACGCGACCGACGAGGGTCTGCAGCGCATCGTGCTCGGTACCCAGTACATGACCACGTACAAGAATCTCAAGGCCGAGACGGATGCTGCGGCCAAGATCGCGATCCTTCTCGCCCACGGCAAGCCGCTGCCGCCCGCGCCCATGGTGAAGAACGTGACCGGCGACGAAGTGCCGACGCAGCTGCTGCCGCCGATCGCCGTCACTGTCGACAACATCAAGTCGACGGTGATCGCCGACGGGTTCGCGACGTCGGCAGAGGTGTGCGGGGGCGGCGCGGCCGACGCGTGTGCTCGGGCCGGTATCACAGGGTGAAGGAAGCAGCTGTGACAACGGAACACGAAAACGGGCAGGGCAGGGTCCTGCTTTCGCTGGCGCACGCCGAGAAGTCCTACGGTGCCGTGCACGCCCTGCAGGATGTCGCGTTCGAGGCGCGGGCGGGGGAGATCGTCGCGCTGGTCGGCGACAACGGGGCCGGCAAGAGCACGCTGATCAAAGCGATCGCCGGGGTGTCGCCCGCGGACTCCGGGCAGATCACCTTCGAAGGCAACCCCGTGACGGTGGCGACACCGCAGGACGCGGCCAAGCTCGGGATCGCGACCGTCTATCAGGATCTGGCTCTGTGCGACAACCTCGACGTCGTCGCCAACCTCTTTCTCGGCCGGGAGCAGATGTTGACGGGTCCGTACCGGACCGCCAGGTTGCTCGACAAGATCGACATGGCGAAGCAGGCGCGAGCCCTGCTGGCCGGCCTCGGCGCCCGGATTCCGAACGTGCTGGCCCGGGTCGAGGACCTCTCGGGCGGGCAGCGGCAAGCCGTCGCCATCGCCCGAGCGATCCTCGGCGAGCCGAAGGTCGTGCTCCTGGACGAACCGACGGCGGCCCTGGGAGTGGCCCAGACCGCGCAGGTACTCCAGCTGCTCAGGCGGTTGAAGGCACGCGGCCTCGGCGTCGTCGTGATCAGCCACAACCTCGCCGACGTGTTCGCCGTCGCCGATCGCATCTGCGTGCTCCGGCTGGGCCGCAACGCGGGGGAGTTCTCCACATCGGAGGCCACCCACGAACAGGTGGTCTCCGCGATCACCGGCCTGACCTCTTCCGCGGATCTCGGCGCCGGCCGGGAGCTGCACGGCATCACCTCCGGAGGTGACCTCGCATGAGTCCGGAAAGGACAGTCGAAGAACTCCCACAAGCCGAGACGACGGCCGCAACGTCAGAGCCGGCACCGCTCGATCAGGCCGCGCCGACGCTGGGGGAACTCATCCGCGCCAGGGTGAAGCAGATCCGCAAGGGTGACGTGGGAAGCCTGTCGGTCTACCTCGGCCTCGTCCTGATCTGGATCGTCTTCCAGCTCGTCAACAACCGGTTCCTCTCCGACGACAACGTGCACAACCTCGCGCGCCAGATCTCCTACGGTGGCGTGATTTCACTGGGCGTGGTCATGGTTCTGCTGATCGGCGAGGTCGACCTGTCCATCGGCTCGGTCTGCGGTCTCGGCGCGGCCATCCTCGCTGTCCTCGTCCAGAACAACGGCTGGAACCCCATCCTGGGGATCGTGGCGACCGTCGCGGCCGGGGGAGTGCTCGGCTCCCTCCAAGGATTCATCCGAACACGGCTCAACGTCCCGTCGTTCATCGTGACACTCGGCGGTCTGCTGCTCTTCCTCGGTCTGCAACTGCGGTTCCTCGGTAAGACCGGCACGATCCTGTTCCCCTTCGGCGGCACCATCTCTCAGCTGGAGGGCCGCAGCCTCGCACCAGTGGCCGGCTACGCGCTCGCCACGGTCGCGGTGGTGTGCTTCCTGGCGCTGGGGCTGATCAGCAGGCGACGGCACGTGCGCGCCGGGGTGAGCGCACCGCCGCTGGGCTTGCTGGTGATCCAGGTGGTCGGTCTCGCCGTCGCGCTGTTCGTCGTGGTGTGGGAGCTCAACCGAGCGGTCGGTGTCCCGTTGGCGCTGATCATCTTCCTGGTGCTCGCGGTCTTCTTCTGGGTTTTGATCACCCAGACCCGATACGGCCAGCGCGTGCGCGCCGTCGGCGGGAACGCTGAAGCGGCACGTCGCGCCGGCATCAACGTCGACCGGATCCGCGTCTCCGTCTTCGCCATCTCCGGCGCCATGGCCGCGGCGGGAGGCGTGCTGTCTGCCTCCTACGTCGGAGCCGCCTCTCAGGACCTCGGGGGAAGCACGTTGTTGCTGTACTCGATCGCCGCGGCGGTCATCGGCGGCACCAGCCTGTTCGGCGGCCGGGGCAGCGCCTGGTCCGCGGTCATCGGCTGGCTGGTGATCGGTTCGATCTACAACGGCATGTACCTGCTCAACCTCGTGTCCGATCTGCAGTACATGGTGATCGGCGCCGTTCTGGTCGCGGCAGTGATCGTCGACTCGATTTCCCGCCGGCGCGCGACCACCTGATCGCGGAACCGGCGAACTCCAGCAGCAAGTCCAGGGAGGACCACGTGAAGATCACCGACATCACCGGCACCGCAGTCCGGGCCGACTACCGGCCTGAGTACATGAAGGACAAGCGGTACTACGTCAAGGACGAGACCCAGGTCAACGTCATCGTGCAGATCCACACGGACGAAGGCGTCGTGGGCATCGGCGAAGCGGCCCACTGCCCCGGGCTCTACGGTGAGACTGCGCCGTCGACGCTGGGTGGCATCAACCTGCTGAAGCCGGGGCTTGTCGGCCTCGATCCGTTGCAGCTGACCAAAGCGAACACGCTCATGGACCGCTACTCGCCGGCGGGCAATGTCGCGGCGAAGGCCGGCATCGACATCGCGCTGCACGACCTGGCCGGCAAGATCCTCGGCATTCCGATGTACCAGCTCCTCGGCGGCCGGATGCACGACGGCGTGCCCACCCACATCACGCCGGCGACCTACGAGGACACCGCCAGCGACATGGGCCGGCTGATGTCGCAGGGCTACCGGTTCTTCAAGCAGAAGATGAGCGGCGACACCGAATACGACCTCGACATCGTCCGGTCCTTGCTGCCGGTGATCGGGGATCTCGCGACGCTGAGCCTGGACGCGAACCAGGCCTGGTCGGTGAACCAGACGCTCCTCATCGCCGAAGTCCTGGAGAGGGAGGTGCCGCTACGCCAGAAGGTCATCCTCGAGCAGCCGGTACTGGCCAACGACTTCAGCGGCCTGGCCAAGATCCGGCGCTCGACCCGGTTCCCCGTGATGGCCGACGATGGCATCCGCACCGTGGCCGACCTCAACCGCGTCATCGAGTCCGAAGCCGCCGACATCGTCAGCCTGAAGATCAGCCGGGTCGGCGGCGTTCAGAAGTGCCAGCAGATGATCCGGGTCGCCGAGGCGCACAACGTCGACTACATCGTCGACGAGATCAACGAGATGAAGGTGGCGAACACGGCCGTCGCCCACCTCGCGGTGGCTTCGCGCAACCCGCTCTACACGGGCGTCGCGTGTCACACGCTGTTCGAACAGGACATCGTGGCCTCGGGCGGCGTGACGATCGTCGACGGTGTGGCGAACGTGAGCGACCTTCCGGGCCTGGGGATCGGATCGGAGTCGGCACTCGGTGTCGACGTGGAATCGACCGCGGTGCGCTATGAATACGCCTGACCGAGCCGGCGGGTGGAACCGCAGGCTGACGATCGCGGTGATCGAGAAGAACCGCGGACCGTACTGGGACATGGTCAACGCCGGCTGGCGCGACGCCGCCGAACGGTGGGGACTCGACGTGGTCTTCGAGGCCCCCGAGTACGAATCGGTCGACGACCAGGTGGAGGCGATGCGACGCCACCTCGCGAAAGGCGTGGACGGGTTGGCTTTCGTCGCGACCCGCGAGTCGGCCTTCGACACCGTGGTCGCCGAGGCGACCGGTGCCGGGGTGCCGGTCGTGACGTTCGACCTCGACGCACCCGGCTGTGGGCGGGCGCTGTACGTCGGCATGCCGACGCCGGTCGAGCTGGGCCGCCAGGCCGGTCGTTTGCTCGCACAGCGGGTGCCGGCCGGCGCGCGTGTTCTTGCGCAGACCGGCTCTACCAACGCTCATGGTGCGGCGGGGAAACTGCGCGGGTTCCGCGAGGCGATGGCCGAAGCCGGCATCGAGGTGGTCGGCGGTGACGACGACGGCGAACACATCGACGTCGCTGCCGCGAACGTCCGCAGGCTGCTGGCGGAGTACCCGGATGTCGCCGGTTGCTACGGCGTCTACGGCTACCACGCCGCCGTCCAGGCCGCGGCCGTCGAAGACGCGGGCCGTGCCGGCGAGGTCGCGATCGTCGGCAACGACATGCTGCCCGAGACCGCTGCCGCGATCCGGCGCGGATCCGTCTTCGCGAGCATCTGGATCCGTGAGTACTACTTCGGCTACTACGCGGCCGCCGCGATCGCGCTCGCCGCTCGTCTCGGGACCGCGGATGCACTGACGCTGCTGGGCTTCGCCCCGGCGGGCCTCGAGGGAAACCAGCGGCGACTTCAGCCGCAGGTGATCACCGTGGACAACCTCGCGGAGTTCGAGCAGTGGGCGCGAGCTCGCGGGGTGTTCGAACGGACGGCCGCCACGGCGAATACGTGACCAACCGATCCGCGTCGCGGATACGCTGAAAGATCGGGGAAGCCAATGGGGGTGGAGAGGTGACCAACGGACCGTCCCGGGCATCCGGCCCGGCACCGAGCCCGTCGCAGAGGGACCACGTCCTCTACGCGCTGAGCCGCTACGGTCCGATGAGCCGAGCCCGGTTGCGCGAGGTCACCGGGCGTTCGCGGACGTCGGTGTGGGCGGTCGTGAGCGATCTCGTCGCCGACGGCACCGTGGTCGAGGACGTGCCCGATCCGGACGCCCGTGGTTCGCACAGCGGCAGGCCGCCCGGACTCCTGCGGCTCGCCAAGACCGCCGATGCGGTGGTCGGCGTCGATTTCGGCCGGACCCACATCCGAGCCGCGCTGGCCGACCTGTCGGGCCGGATCCTCGCCGAGCAGCAAGTGCTCATGCAGGTCGACGACTTCGCCGCGGAGTCGTTGTCCGCGGCCGCCAAGCTGGTCACCGAGCTGACCGCCGAGGCGGGGATCGACCGGGAGGTGGTCCGGCAGGTGGTCGTCGGGCTGCCCGCCCCGGTCAATCGCGCGACGGGGAGCATCACCCTCGGCCGCGTCCTCAACAACTGGGCGGGCGTGGTCCCGGCGACCGAACTCGAAGAACGCATCGGCATGCCGGTCTGGCTCGAGAACAACGCGAACCTCGGCGCCCTCGCCGAAGCGTGGGAAGGCGTCGCGAGCGGAATCGACGACGTCCTCTACGTGAAGGTGTCCAGCGGCATCGGCGCCGGGCTCGTTCTGAACGGGAAGCTCTACAAGGGCGCCGCCGGGATCGCCGGCGAGATCGGCCACGTCCTGGTCGACGAGGACGGTGCCCTGTGCTGGTGCGGCAGTCGTGGTTGCCTCGACACGCTCGCCTCGGGCCGGCGCATCATCGAGCTGCTGCAGCCGACCCGCAGCGAACCCCTGACTCTCGACGGGGTCGTTCAGCTCGTGCGCGACGGGGAACCGCTGGCCTGCCGGATCGTGTCCGACGCCGGGCGGACACTCGGCCGGGCGATCGCCGACCTGTGCGCGAGCCTCAATCCCGGGGCGGTCGTCCTCGGTGGCCTGGTCAGCGCCGCCGGTGACGTGCTCGTCAACGCCGTCGGGGAAAGCGTGCGGCGGTACGCGCAGCCGGCGATCACCGATGGCCTGCAGCTGTTGCGCTCGTCTTTGGGGACGCGCGCCGAGGTCGTCGGGGCGGTCACGTTCGCGCTGGACTCGACCAGGCGGCGGCTTGCCGACGATCGCGGTTTGTCGGGATTCGACTAGATTGTGCGATGTCTGCCGGGCGGTCGATCGCCGGTCATGTGCCGGTGGTATTGAAACGTCATAAGGCGCATCTGCTTCGCCGGCACGGCCTTGCGCGCGTGATCTTGGCACTCGTTGACGGGGCTCGCGGGCCCATAGTAGCGTCACACCGCCAGGATTGGTGAAACCTTTCAATCCGGAGGTCGCGATGACGCGCCAGGATCCGAGCGGGACGCCTCAGTCGGCGGGCTCAGGCGGACGGGGACCTCGCGCGTTGTCGTCGCGGAGTGGCAGAGGGCGGTGATCCGGTGAACGCCACGCTCGAGCGCGAGGAGCTCGACTTACTTGCACTCTTCGCAGAAGGGCTGCCGCTGGACAGCATCGCTCGCCGGCTGGAGCTGTCCGACCGGACCGTTCGCCGGCGGATGCGCTCGATCTGTGATCGCCTCGGTTTCGCCACTCCCATCCAGGCTGTGGTGTGGGCCGCTCGGCGTGGCCTCGTCTGAACGTGGTCGACACTGCGGCTGACCGAATCCGGACAAGCTCTTGTCTCCCAAGGGAAACCCTCGTAACGTTCCCGTGAGGTAAAACGATTCATAGACGAACTCAGGCTGTACCCCGCCGGCCTCCGAGGAGCTGCTGTGCGCCATAGATCCGGCCTCCACAGGTCGCCTCCCCGTCCCACGGGTTGCTGGGACTGGTCGGCGCTGCCTCGTGTGCGGTACGCCGCACCGCGGCCGGGTTTGTAGGGCGCGGCAGCACCATCGCGACACCCCGATACCGCTTTGCTCAGGCAGGCGGCGGGGTGATGTTTTCGTGCGCCCAGCACGCGGTTTTCGACGCGTACTCGTTGGCGTACAAGCGAAACTCGGAACTTTCGCAGGATTGTCGGCGGCGCTCAGTCAGGTCTAGATTCGCATGAATCGTTTCAGCTCGACGAAACGAGGACAGTGATGTCAACGAGCAGGCGAGGGTTTCTGCGTGGCGCTGCCGTGGTCGCGCTCGGCGCGGCGGGCGCCGCGGCGTTGCCAGGCACCGCGGCGGAGGCGGCCGGAGAGCTGGAAGCCGCGACCGGACTGCGCGCCGCTGAGGCAGGCGGAGTGGAGCCGGCGCGTCTCGCCGTCCCCCGGCTCGCTTCGGCACTGGACGGTTCGGACGTGCTCGGCGGGTTCAGAACGCCGCCCGCGGAAGTCCTGCCCCGGGTGTGGTGGCACTGGATGAACCAGAACATCACCCAGGAGGGCATCAAGGCCGACCTGGAGTGGTTCAAACGCGCCGGGATCGGCGGGATGGTGAACTTCGACGGCGCGGGCCGGGTGCCCGTGGTCGTGCCGAATCCGTTGCCGTACATGTCCGACGGCTGGAAGTCGGCCTTCCGCTACGCGATGCAGCAGGCTGACCGGCTCGGCCTCGAGGCCGACGTCGCTTGCTCACCGGGGTGGTCGGAGACCGGCGGACCCTGGGTGACGGCCGAAGACGCGATGAAGAAGTACGTGTGGACCGAGACCTGGGTCTCGGGCGGGCAGGGCCAGGTGAAGCTGCCACAACCGCCCGCGGTTGCCGGCCAGTTCGGGGATTCCGCGGCGGCCTCGTCCACCCCTACTCCGCTGCCTGCCTTCTACCGGGACGCGCGCGTGTTCGCTTACCGCGTCCCGAACGGAACCCAGAACCAATCGGCTCTCGCGCCGAAGGTCTTCGCCAGTGGGCTGCAGGCCGACCCGAAAGCGGCCCCGACGTCGAATGGCGACCAGGGTGTCCCGCTGGACGTCGCCAAGCTGTCGAACGCTTCGGTCGCCGACGCCCAGTACCTCCCCGCGCCGGGCACGGCCGGAACCTGGGTGCGCTTCGAATACGAGCGCCCGGCCACGGTCACCGGGGTCACGATCGCCGCGGGTGCCGCGTTCAGCGGGTGGAACGACGTCGTGGAATACGGGCCGTCGGCGCAGGTCTACAGCAGCCGCGATGGCCGGCAGTGGACGCTGCTGGCGCAGGGCGTCTACAGCGGGGTGCAGCGCACGCTGTTCGTTCCGCAGACCACGGCGAAGTACTTCAAGGTCGTGTTCGGGCAGAGCTCCACCGCACCGTCGTCGGCTCCGATCGCCCTGTCGAGCTTGATCCTGCGCACCGTCGCGACCGTGCACGAGTTCGAGGTGAAGGCCGGGTTCGGACAGACGGCGAACTACTACCACGTCGCCACCCCTTCGCAGGGTGGCGCAGCGGCGGTCCGACGGTCCGACGTCGTCGACCTCACCGGCCGGATGGCCCCGGACGGGACGCTGAACTGGCGGGCGCCGGCCGGTACGTGGGTGGTGGTTCGCCTCGGGTACAGCCTTACCGGTCACCAGAACGGCCCGGCGTCGACCGCGGCCACCGGTCTGGAGGTCGACAAGCTCGACGCCGGCCGCGTCCGCAAGTACCTCAACACCTACCTTGACATGCTCGCCGACGCGGCCGGCAAGGACCTCTTCGGCCGCCGCGGCCTGACCGGCCTGCTCAACGACAGCTACGAAGCGGGCTACCAGAACTGGACCGAGTCGCTGCTGGACGAGTTCCGCAAGCGCCGCGGTTACGACCCCGCTCCGCACCTGCCGGTGCTCACCGGAGTGCCCGTCGACAGCGCCGCCGACGCCGACAAGTTCCTGTGGGACTGGCGGCGCACGCTCAACGAGCTGCTGGCCCAGAACCACTACCAGGTCATCCCGGCCGAGGCGCACAAGCGCGGCATCCAGCGCACCTACGCCGAGGCGCAGGAGGACAAACGCGGCTGGTTCGGCGACGACATGGAGATGCGGCAGTACGCGGACTTCCCGATGGGCGCGTCGGGGGAGGCGTTCGCGCCGGGGGACCAGTCGTTCGAGACCTACCGGGTCGACACCCGTGGTGCCGCGTCGGTCGCGCATATCTACGGCCGGCCGCACGCGGCGGTCGAGGCCTTCACCTTCACCCCGCAGGGCTTCACCCCGAAGGATCTCAAGCCGCTGGCCGACGAAATGCTCGCCCAGGGCGCGACCCGGTTCATGATCCACACCTCCGTGCACCAGCCGCTCGACCGCGGTCCCGGCGTGACGCTGAACGGCATCGGGTCGTTCTTCACCCGGCTGGAGACCTGGGCCGAGGTGGCGAAGCCGTGGACGACGTACCTCTCGCGGTGCAGTTGGCTGCTGTCGCGGGGCACGCACGTCGCCGACGTCGCGTACTTCTACGGACAGGAAGCCCCCGCGACCGGCGTGTGGGGCCGCAGCTTCCGGCAGACCGACCAGCCGATCGGCTACGACTACGACTTCGTCAACGGCACGGTCATCCTGAACGAGATGTCGGTGCGCGACGGCCGGATCGTCACCCGCTCCGGCCAGGCGTACGCGCTGCTGCAGCTCGGCGGCGATGCCCAGCGGATCACGTTGGCGGTGCTGCGTAAGCTCGCCGGGTTCGTGGATGCCGGCGCGGCGATCGCCGGGCCGAAACCGCTCGGGTCGCCGAGCCTGGCGGACGACGACGCGGAGTTCCAGAAGCTGGCCACGCGTTTGTGGGGCGACGGCGAGCAGCGTGACCGCGTCGTCGGCGCTGGTCGGGTTTTCAGCGGCGTGACGGCGGCCGAGGCGCTCGCCGAGCTCGGGGTCACGCCCGACTGGACGTACCGGCTCGACGCCATGGATCCCTTGACCGCCAATGATCCTCTGTGGCTGACGCATCGCCGTACCGACTCGGCGGACATCTACTTCATCGTCAACCGCCGCAACGTGCGCACCACGATTCCGCTGACGCTGCGGTCCGCGGGCAGTGCGGTGGAAACCTGGGATCCGGTGTCGGGCCAGACGGCCGCCGTTACGTTCGACGCCACCAGCGGCGCCACGCAGCTGACCGTCGACCTCGGACCCGCCGACTCGATCTTCCTTGTCGTCTCGCACGGCAAGCCCGGGTCGAAAACCGTGGCGGTGGCCGCGGATCGGCAGATCGGCGCGGTCGCCGGCGCGTGGCAGGTCGACTTCCCCGCCGATCGCGGCGCGCCCGCCAAGGCGAACTTTGCGTTCCTCCGCTCCTTCGCGCAGGAGAGCGACCCGGGGATCAAGTACTTCTCCGGCACTGCCACGTATTCGACGACGTTCGACGCGCCCGCGGACTGGGCCAAGGTGGGTGGTCGCGTGATCCTCGATCTGGGGGAGGTGCACGACATCGCCCAGGTCGCGATCAACGGTGCCGACGCAGGCATCGCGTGGCGGGCCCCGTACCGGCTCGACATCACCGGTGCGCTTCGCGGCGGCCGGAACACCCTGCAGGTCAAGGTTACCAACAGCTGGTTCAACCGGCTGGTCGGCGACCAGCAGCCCGGAGCCACGCCGGTCGCGTACGTGCAGCCGCCACTGAAGAACATCGCCGCCGGCACCGAGCTCAAGCCGGCGGGCCTGCTGGGGCCGGTCCGGATCGTGAACCGTGCGTAGCGCCGCAGCGCGAGAACCCGTCCGCCCACACTTCCGGCTGAAAGGATTTCCGATGAACCGCCGGCACCCTGTCCTCACGCTCCTCGCCGTCGCGCTGCTGGCCGTGTCCGGGTCGGCAACCGCTGCCGCCGCACCGAGCAGCTCGGCGAAGCCGACCTCACTCAAGACCGAGAACTTCGCCGACCCGATCGGGATCGACGCCGGCAAGCCGCTGCTCAGCTGGCTGCCCGGGAAAGGCTCGGCGGGCCAGGCGGCCTACGAGATCCGCGCAACCCTCGAGTCCCCGTCCCAGCACGGGAAACGCGACCTGTGGGACAGCGGGAAAGTCCGTTCCGCGAGCACCTCGAACATCCCGTATGCGGGCCCGGCCCTGCACTCCCGCGACCACGTGAGCTGGCAGGTCCGCACGTGGGACGCCACGGGGCGGGTCTCGACCTGGAGTGATCCGTCGAGCTGGGAGATGGGGCTGCTGTCCGCCTCCGACTGGTCGGCGCGCTGGATCGAGAACCCGTCGTACGACTACACCCAGCCGGACGGCAAGGAAACTCCGCTGCCCGTCTTCGGCAAGTCGTTCGCCGTGCACGGTGCGGTCAAGCAGGCCCGCCTCTACACGACCGGGCTCGGCATGTACGCCGCGACGATCAACGGCCGGCCGGTCGGCGACGCCGTGCTCGAACCGGGCCAGACCACCTACTCCGCCGAGGTCGACTACCGGACCTACGACCTCACCAGCGCACTCCGGTCGGGCACGAACACCATCGGCATGCAAACCGGCAGCGGCACCTACCAGCGCGTGAAGACGCCCGGGCGGTACTTCTTCGGCGGCACCCTCGAGCAGTACACGGTGTACGGCGAACCGAAGGTCATCGCCCAGCTCGAGATCACCTACCAGGATGGGCACCGGGAGATCGTCTCCAGCGACGGCACCTGGCGGACGGCGCTCGGCGCCACCACCTTCTCCTCGTGGTGGAGCGGCGAAGAGTACGACGCCCGCCGATCGAGCCAGTCACCGACCTCGGCCGCCGCGCTGACCAACGCGGGCTGGCAGCAGGCGAGCCCGGTCACGCTCACGCAAGCCACGACGCCGCGCGACACCACCCCGTTGCGCGCCAACCCGCGCCCGCCGGTCACCGTCGCACAGACCGTGCGGCCGACCAGCATCCGCAAGCTCGCCGACGGCTCGTACATCCTCGACTTCGGGGCCAACCGTTCTGGCTGGCCCAGCGTGTCGGTCTCCGGACGAGCGGGTGACACCGTAACGATGATCCCGGCGGAGAACCTCGCCGCCGACGGCACCTTGGACATCGCCAGCACCGGCGCGAAACCGGGCAGCCAGATCGCCTACCGGTACACGCTTTCCGGACACGGCAAAGAAACGTGGCACCCGCAGTTCACCTATAGCGGCTTCCGTTACCTTCAGGTGAGTGGTCTGCTCACGGCGCCGACCAAGGACACCGTGACCGTGGACGTCATCCACGCGGCGAACCCGAGCGCGAGTGACTTCACCTCGTCCAGCGACCTGCTCAACCAGATCCACACGATCACCGAGCGGGCGATCCAGAGCAACATGATGTCGGTCATGACCGACTGCCCGGACCGCGAGAAGGGCCCGTACACCGGCGACAACCTCCAGAATCTCGACGCCCTGCTCACCGACTACGACATGTCGGCCTACGAGCCCCAGCTCGTGCGCAACATGGCCACCGCGCAGCGGCAGCCGGGTGACGTGTCGCCGGGCTTGATCGCCAACATCGCCCCGGAGTTCCACCGCGTCGCTCCCACCACGCAGACGAAGCCCCAGGGCACCATCGAGTTCCTCGACGAAGTCAACTGGGGCGGTGCCGTCATCCGCATCCCGTGGCAGCTCTACCTCACTTACGGCGACACCCGGACGATGGCGACCTTCTACGACAACATGGTGGCCTGGCTCGACTACGAAGCGAAGAACAAGGCCGCGAACAACGGTGACATCCCCGGGCTCGGGGACTGGTCCGCGACGGACAACACCACGCCGATGCAGCTGGCCATCCTCGCCGGTTACTACACAGCGGCGAGCAACATGGCCGGTGTCGCGCAGGTCCTGGGCAAGACCGCCGACCACACCAAGTACACCGCGTTGGCCGCCCAGCTCGCCACGGAGTTCACCACGCGCTTCCGCCACGTCGACGCGACCGGCGTCTACTACGGCAGCGACAGCGAAGCCTCCAACGCCATGGCCCTCGACGCCGGGTTGGTCGCCCCGGCCGACCGCACCGAGGTGCTCGATCGCCTAGTCGCGTCGGTGCGCAAGGCCGGCAACCACATCACGACCGGTTCGGTCGCCCTCGGACCGCTCTTCCGGGCGCTCGAGGCCGGGAACCGTGACGACGTCATCTACGACATGGTCGTCAACCCGACCTCGCCCGGCTACGGGTACTTGATCGCCAGTGGCCACACCACGCTGTCGGAGAGCCTGGACGGTGGCGGCTCGCAGAACCACCACTTCCTCGGCGCCGTCGACGCGTGGTTCATCCGCGGGCTCGCCGGCATTCAGCAAACGGACGGCTCGGTCGGCTACCGCGACCTCACCATCGCGCCCGCGATCGTCGGTGGCCTGACTCACGCAGAGGGCAGCTACCAGACGCCGTACGGCACGGTGAGCAGTGCCTGGACCAACTCCGCGCACGGGTTCCGGCTCCAGGTGACGGTTCCGCCGGGAGCCACCGCCACCGTGCACGTCCCGGCCGCGGCCGGCAAGAACGTCCAGGCCTCCGGACCGGGTGCCCGCCGCATCGCCGAAGCCGTCTACACCGTCGGTGCCGGTCAGTACACCTTCACCGCCACGAGCTGATCGGCTGTGTCCGATGTGGCCGACCGGCCACATCGGACACAGCTCTCCCTGGAAACCCCACCCCGAAGGAGACAATCGATGGACGTCACCCGTCGTTCGATGTTGAAGTGGTCCGGAGCGGGGGTCGCCGCCGCCGGTGTCGTGGCAGTGACCCCCGCCGGCCTGGCGGCGGCCGATCCCGCGGCCACGCCGCCGGCCGGCTCGCTCGCCACGCCACCGCCCGCGTCGCCTCAGGCTCAGGCGGCTGTGAAGAAGGCCCGGCAGCTCGTGGCGAAGATGACCCTCGACGAGAAGATCGCCTATTGCCACGGAATTCCGGCCACGAAGGGATTCACCGGGCACATCCCCGCCAACGACCGGCTCGGCATCCCGGCCCTGCGGCTGGCCGACGGGCCCAGCGGGGTCGGCAACGGATCCACCGGCGTCACGCAGTGGCCCGACTCCAAAGCCTTGGCCGCCACCTGGAACCCCGCCACCGCGACCGACTACGGAAAGGCCTACGGCGCCGAGCAGGCGGCCAAGGGACACAACATCGCGCTGGCGCCGTGCATCAACATCCTCCGCCTCCCGCACTGGGGGCGCTCGTTCGAGACCTACACCGAAGACCCGTTCCTGAACGGGCAGCTCGCGGCCGCCACCATCCGCGGCATCCAGACCAACCACGTCATCTCGACGGTCAAGCACTTCGCCGCCAACAACCAGGAGATCCTGCGCAACTCGATCGACGTCGTCGTCTCCGCTCGCGCGCTGCAGGAGATCTACTACCCGGGGTTCCGGGCCGCCGTGCAGCAGGGCCAGGTCGGCGCCGTCATGACGTCGTACAACAAGGTCAACGGCACCTGGGCCCACGAGAACCGGATCAACGTCCAGGACGCGATGCGCGACGCCTGGGGCTTCGACGGCATGGTCATGTCGGACTGGGGCGGCACGCACAGCACGCTCCAGACCGCCAAAGCCGGCTCCGACACCGAAATGCCCGGTGGGACCTACCTCGGCGACGCGCTCAAGACAGCCGTGCAGAACGGCAGCGTCAGCGAGGCCCAGCTCGACACCATGGTGACCCAGGTCCTCACGGCGATGGTCCGCGTCGGGCTGTTCGACCACCCGTTGCCGGACCCGGCCACTGTCGTCGACACCGTGGTCTCCACTCCGGCGCACCTCACGCTGGCGCGGCGCATCGGCGTCGAAGGCAGCGTGCTGCTGAAGAACAACGGTGTGCTGCCGCTGGCTCGGCCCCGCGGCATCGCGGTCATCGGCAACGCCGCCGACGCCGGCGCGCAGACCCACGGCGGCGGCTCGGGCAGCGTCAACGCCAACGGCACGGTCGTGACGCCGCTGGCCGGGATCCGCGCGCGGGCCGGGTCCATCCCGGTCACCTACGCGCAGGGCACCCTCGGCATCGCCGCGCTGCCGACCATGCCCGTGGCGGCGTTCGGCTCCGGTCTCAAGGCCACCTACTACGCGGCCACCGACCTGACCGGTGACCCGCTGGGAACCGAGACCGTCTCGGCCCTGAACGTCACCGCGACTCCAGCGGCCGTCGCGGCTCAGACGGACGGCTGGTCCGCGCGGTACACCGGCACCTTCAACGCCGCCGAAGCCGGCGGTTACCGCTTCAGCCTCAGCGTCGGCGGGGTGACCATGCTGAGCATCGACGGCAAGAACGTCCTCACCGCTCTGCCCGGCCGCGAGGCCGTCCAGAACGGCCTGGTCACCTTGACCGCGGGCAACCACACCCTCGAGGTCACCTACGTGTCGGCCGCGCCCGCCGGGGGCCGCGCGCCGCGCACGTCGCTGGTGCTCGGCTTCCAGGCCGGCTATGACAAGCTCCACCAGGCGGCGGCCGACGCCGCCCGCGCTGCCGACGTGGCGGTGGTGGTCCTCGCCGACCTGACCAGCGAGGGCATGGACCGCTCGACACTCGCTCTGCCCGCCGACCAGAACGAGCTGGTGGCCGCGGTCGCGAAGGCCAACCCGAACACGGTGGTCGTGCTCAACACCTCCGGCGCGGTCCTGATGCCGTGGCTGGGCAGCGTCAAGGGTGTCATCGCCAACTGGTACGCCGGCCAGGAGCAGGGCAACGCGCTGGCCGCCATGCTGTTCGGCGACGAAGAGCCGGGTGGCCGCCTGCCCGAGACGTTCCCCGCCTCCGATCAGCAGGGGCCCGCCAAGACCACCGTCGAGTTCCCCGGCGACGGTGTCCAGGTGTACTACGACGAAGGCCTGGCGATCGGCTACCGCTGGTACCAGCACTCCGGCGAGAAGCCCCTGTTCCCCTTCGGCTTCGGCCTGTCCTACACCACCTTCCGTCTGGGCAACCTGCGTCTTTCCCGCACAGGGGGCGGACTCCAGGCCCAGGCGACGATCACCAACACCGGCCGGCGGGCCGGTTCGGAGGTCGTCCAGCTCTACGTCGCGGCACCCGACGCGGCACAAGAGCCGGCGCAGCAGCTCAAGGCGTTCGCCAAGGTGACCCTGAAGCCGGGCCAGAGCACGACCCTGACGCTCGACGTCCCGCGCGACGAACTCGCGGTCTGGCTCAGCCCGAGCACGGGGTGGACCGTCGTTCCGGGCAATTACACCGTCGGTGTAGGCACCTCGTCGGCTGACCTCCCGTTGCGCGGTCACATCACGGTGTCCTGACCGTCCGAGCAGACAGAAGCGGCGCCGAGGAACTTCCTCGGCGCCGCTTCTGTTTCGTGGACTACTTGCCGCTGTACACGACGTAATCCTGGTACGGCGTGAGCGTCACCGGCCCGCGAAGCCCATAAGGCTGGCTCGCTGTCGACTTCTTGTTGTACTTCGACACTGCGTTGCGCAGCGTCGTGTGCACCGCGATCTGGACGGTGTTGGTGCCGGGGTGCAGCCAGCGGGTGATGTCCCACTGGCGGCCGTCCGTGATCTGCGTGCCGACCAGCTGGCCGTTGACCGTGATGTCGGCGGTTCCGTCGACGTGGCCGAGGTTCAGCTGCACACCTTCGGCGGCGTTGGCGTGCCAACCGTCGGGCAGGATGGTGTTGGCGGTGTAGGTGCCCACGCCGGACTCGCCGTTCAGCTGGGTGATGTCGCGCCAGTCCTTCATCTTGAACTGCTGGAACTGCGAATCACCGAGCCCGCTGGGAATCGACACCGTCGCGCTGCCCGTCGGCGTCACCGTCTTCACGGTCAGCCCCCACGGGCTCCACTGGTCGATGGTGGAGGGTCGGCTGGACGGGATGCCAGACAGCGGCTTGTCATCGTCCGTGCGCACCACGGCGTTGACGTCGGTCTTGCGGCCGTTGGACAGCTGGAACGTCTGCCCGCCGGATTCGGTCGCCCGGAACACGATCTTCCCGTTGCTCACGAGGAAGTTCCCGTCCTCGGGCTGGCTTCCGGTGACGTGGACGGCCGGCTTGGCGTTCGTGTTGATCGCTACGACCTCGGCTTGACCGCCCTGCAGGGTCACCGGAACGCTGGTGCGTCCGTTGCCGGTGGCGTACTGGGCGATCGGCGAGATCGAGCCGTCCCAAAGGTTCATCTCCGCCGGCACACCCTGGACGCCGAACGACGGGGTGAACGTGACCGGGTGGTCGGACGGGTTGTAGAGGTAGACGTACGCGCCACCCTTGACCTCGCGCCACTGGGAGAGGATCTGGGTGCCGCCCGACGAGACCCGCGGAACGAGGCTGAGCCGCTTCAGCGCGCTGGCGATGTCGTTCTGGGTCGCCACCTTCGTTGCCGACGGCAGCTTCAGCGTCGCGGCGACGTTGTTCTTGATTTCCGCATCGCCCTTGGCGCCGCCGGCGTACGTGGTGTCGTGGTCGGGAAGCGAGCCCACGAACACGACGCGGACGCCCGCCTTCGCGGCCCGCAGCACGGCGGCCGAGGCATCGTGCGTGATCGACCGCTGATCGATCACCAGCGCTCGGTAGCCGCTGGTGCCGCCGAACAGTTCACCGTGGTCCGGCCGGGCATCCTGGGCCAGGCCCTGGGGGTCGAGGTACTCGACGGAGTAGCCCTGTTCTTCGAGCCGCTGGGCGTCGAACGGAGACTGGTGTCCGCGCGGGGAGAGGAAGGAATCGCTGTAGACCGCGACGTCGGTCTTCGCGGTGCCCGTCTCGAGAACGCTGGTGCCGCGCGCGAAGTAGCTGTTCAGCGCCGACCAGCTCGACCACTGCGGGAAGTTCTTGTCGTTCCAGCTATCGGTGACCGACTCGTTGAAGCGCGTCGTACCAGGCCACGCGGCGTCGGGCGCCTGGAGGGCGAAGCCGTGGATGAACGGCTGTGACACACCCGCGGCCCACTCCTTGCCCATCAGGTCGCGGTAGTCGTCGAGGTTCATGCTGTACGCCGGTTTGAAGAACGCACCGAGCTCCACGCTCAGCAGGTCACCGCCTCCCTGGTGCACGCCGGACGCGATCGTCTGCTGGAACGCGAGGGAGTTCCGCCAGGCGGGGTCGTCGGGCGAGATTGGCAGGTTCTCTCCGGCGTCGAGGGACTCCGTCTCCGACCTTCCCCCGAAGCTCTGCAACGAGCGGAAGCTGCGGATCGGTTCGAGGTCCTGCAGATACGCGGCCTGGGCCTTGTACTGCATGCCGTACTGCTTCGCCCAGTCCTGGAACACCTCGAGGTGATCGGCGATGTACAGGTCGGTGAGCGTCTCGTAGTAGTCGTGGCGGACCTTGCTCGCCGAGCCGTCGGTGAGGGAGAAGTCCGGTGTCGGCTCCTTGGGCGGGACGGGGAAGTCCGACTCGCCCTGCACGAACATCAGCGGGAGGTACTTGGCCATGTCGTAGCCGCGGCGCCCGCGGAACTCGCTTTCCATCTTCGGGGTCCAGAAGATGGAGGTGGCGTGCAGTTCGAGCGAGTCTTCGAAAAGGTCGGCGCCGGATTTCTTCAGCTTCGGCGCGTTGTCCTTGCCGATCTGGATCTGATCGAGGTCCTGCGTGGCCTTGCGTGAGGCGTCGGCGTCGAAGGGGTTGGTGTAGTTGCCCTTGTTCTCACGCGACCAGAACGCGAACAGCTCCCAGTCGCCCGCGGCGGGGGCTTTCCACGTGAGGGCACCGTTTTTCACCTGGGCGGTGAGGTCGGTCAGGGACTCGGGATTCAGCACCGTCGACTTCGCCGGCGGCTGGCCGGGTGTGGTGACGTCGGGCCCGGCGGACACGACGCGGGCCGCGGTGACCGCGACCAGCTGTGCGGGCTGGGTTTGCTGGGTGGCGTCGATCGCGGGAGGCACCGGCCCGGAGAAGCTCTGTCCGCCGGTGACGTGAGCTCGGCCGTACTGCAGTTCCTGCGACGCGAACCCACTGCCCACGCCGGTGCCGGGGGTCTGCACCGGCCATGCGGCGCCCATCGTCATCGACACCTTGATGCCGAGCTGCGTTGCTTTGTCCAGCACGTGACCGAGGATCGTGCGCTGCTCGTCGGTGGCCCAAGCGCCGGAGGAGAACGCGATTTCGACTTCGCCGAATCCGGCGTCGGCGATTACTTGCAGCTCGCGCAGGGCTTCGGTGTCGTCGAGCGGCTTCTGCCACCACCAGCGCATCGCCGGCTTGAACCGCGTGTCCGGGTGAGCGAACTGGGCGGTGGAGAGGCCGCCCGCCAGAGGCTGCAGGCCGTCGGTTCCTTGCGTCAGCTCAGTGGCCACCTGTGCGGCACTGCGCAGGTCCGACTGGGCGGTTCCGGTGGGCGCGAGAGCGACCAGCGCGGCAGCGGTCACCGCCGAGACGCAGATGGTCAGCAACGGCGACGTTCTTTTCGGTGGTTTTGCGAACACTTCACACCTCCATTGGTGCAGTGGTTTCGGCGTGGAGCGGGCCGTTGCGGAGATCGCACTCCACAACGGCCCGCTCGGATCGAGAAGGATCGATCAGCGCTGTGTCACCGTGATCTGGTATGTGCCACCAGGAACGGTCAGGACCACGGAGCCGTCGGACGTCTTCGCCCGGGAGCCGAGTTCCTTGGCAGCGCGGCCGTTGACGGTGATCACCGAATTACGGCCGACCGGAACCGTGATGGTCCCGGTGGTGTGCGCGGGAGTCTGCGCGGTGAGCGTGAACCGGCCGGACTTCGGATCGGAGGTCCACTCGGTCTTGATGGTTCCGTAGGCGGTCGGCACGGCGCCGCTCGCCCAGCGGACCGTCCCGGGGCGCGGGGCGATGCTCCAGGACTGGTAGCCGGCACTCACGGCAGTCACACCGAGGAGCTGCTCGGTCAGCTGCACGGACGGCGACGCGGCCCACCCGTGCGCGAGGCTGGCCGTCGCGCGGTTGACGCCACCGGCACTGTTCTTGAACTCCCAGAACGCACCGGTGTAGAGGGGGTTCTTCTTGTCGATCATCGGACCCCACGTGCGCCGCATGAGATCCAGCGCGCCGGCGGTGTCACCGGCGGCGAACCGGCCGGCCGTTTCCATCCCGTTGGCGAACGGCTCGATGGTGTGCCCGGTCGGGTCCTGAAGCCCGGGGCCCATGATCGCGCCGTACGGCGTCCACAGTGTCTTCATGGCCGCGAGGACACCGGCTTCCTTTCCTGCCGGGACGAAGCCGTATTGCAGCGCCAGTGCGTTGGCGTCTTCGACGAGGACGTCGGGCTTGCTGCCGCTCTGGCCGTACGCGCCCAGCGTCGAGTTCCACAGCTTGCCCATGACCGCGGTCTTGATGGCGTCCGCCTTCGCGTCATCGGCGTCTGCGAGGGCGGCGGAGCCGGCAGAGCGTTCGAGCCACGCCATCTCCTTGAGGAGGATGTAGTAGTCGATGCTGTACTTGGTGACTTCGCCGGTCTGGCTTGCCTGCCAGTAGTCGCGGTCGTTGGAGACCACGAGGTTGTCGGCCGTGAGGAACGTGTCGTTGTAGGCGAGTTCCTTGCGCAGCGCGGGAAGCGCCGCGGTGATGTAGGCCTTGTCCCCGGTGTAGCGGAAGTAGTCAATGAACGCGCGAGCCCCGTACCCGGAGTAGTTGTTCGAGTAGAACAGGGGCGAACCCGCGGGCGAGGTGCGCTTCGAGAAGTCCGGTGACCCGGGGAACGCACCGTCCGCGCGCTGGGTGGCCAGCAACGTGTCGAGCGACGATTTCACGTACGGCGCCCCTGCGTTGCCGAGACTGGTCAGCAGGGTGGGGATCTGCACGAGCAGGTCGCCGGTCCAGACGCTGCGGTCGCGCTTGGCGCCGTCGTAGATGCGGGCGTCGGGAAGGCTGTTGAGCCCGGGCGCCTTCATGTTCATCTGCAGCGTGTACGCGCCGGAGTACCACATGCGGTTCAGCTGGTCGTCGCTGGAGAGGAACCAACCCTGGTAATCCGCCGGCGTCGCGCGGAACGCCTGGAAGTTCACGCCGAGGGAGGAGAGGCTGACGCTGCCGGGGGAGGAGACGGTGAGCAGGGCGAACCTGAAGCCGCCGTGGAATCCGCCCGTGAGCCGTCCCGCTCCGGTGGGCTGGAAGGTGTCCGGACCGCCGACGCCGGCGAGGCCGCGGGACTCGTCGGAGCTCGGCGCCCCCGGTGAGGTGGAGACGGCGGTGCCCGTGGCGAGATCCGACGGCAGCGCGGGTTTGACGGTCACGGTCCGGGCCGTGCTGTCGAAGGCCGTGATGGTGCGGGTGACGGGTTTGCCGCCGGCCGTGGTGAAGGTGATCGTGTTGCCGACCTCGAGGTTCGCTGCTGAGGCCAGGGTGACCTGGGTGGCCCCATCGGCCGCAGCCGTGGACACCGTCGTCGCGGCGGGCGTGCGGATGTACTGCCGGGCCTCGGACGTGACCAGGGTCAGGGTGGGGGAGCCGGTGACCTTCGTGAGATCGAGATAGGGCGTCCCGCCGACTTCCTTGCCGAAGTCGAGCAGGATGGACGCCGGCGCGCCGCCTGCCTTGGTGGTGAGCGTCGTCGCCGGGCCGTGCGCCTTCAGCAGGGACTGCGGGTGGGTGACGTCGCCGCGGCCTTCGGCCTGGACCGGGTGCACGTCAGGCGTCGATGGGCCGAGAACGTAGGACTTCCAAGCGGACGTGTTCAGACTCGGTGCGCCGTCGGTGTGGAAGCCGGTCGCAGACGCCTGACCAGGGGTGGTGACGAGCGCGGGGGTGACGGCGGCGAGGACTCCGACGGTGGCCCATCGGCAAAGCAACGACGTTCTCGATCGAGTGAATCGTTTCAATTCGACTGCCTCTTTCTCCCCGTTGAGTGGAGGGATCGGTGGGGACGGTACGAACGAGCCGCGCCCTGGTGCGGGCGGACAGGGGAAATCTTGAGGACCGTCCGGATGAGGAGCAAGGATTTGTCCGGATCCGGACGCAAGCTCGGTCCGGCCGACCTGGTGTGGGGCGAGCCGGCATCACCCGCACCTGCACTAACATGGACTTGAAGGTCGTGAGGGGAGAGGAACAGTCGGCTGAACAGGATCACCATTCGGGACGTCGCGGAGCTGGCGAGGGTGTCCCCGGCCTCGGTCTCGAACTACTTCCACCGGCCGCGGAAGCTCTCCGAGAGCACGCGGCAGCGGATCCGACAGGCGGTCGACACGCTCGGCTTCGTACCCAACGACGCCGCGCGTACCCTGCGGACCGGCGTCAGCCCGGTCATCGGTTACATCGCGTTCGAGCTCGCCGGCGCCACCACCCCGGAGATCGCCGCCGCCATCGAGCGGCGGGTGTCGGCCGAGGGCATGTACATGCTGATGGCCAACGACACCGGGTCCGAGCAGCGCGAACGCAGCTACCTGCAGCTGTTCGCCAAGCAGCAGGTGAGTGGCGTGATCATCGCCCCCGTGGGCAACGTGGAGGCCGAACTGTCCCGCATGCGCGCCATCGGCATCGCGAGCGTGCTCAGCGCACGCAGGGCAGAATCCCCGGCTCAGGCGTCGGTTTCGATCGACCACGTCGCCGGCGGCCGGCTGGCTGCCGCGCACCTGATCGAGCAGGGACGCAAGCGCATCGGCTTCGTCTCCTCGTCACTCGAGCTCAAGCAGGTGGCCGACCGGCTCAACGGCGCGCTGTCCGCCGTCCATGCGGCGCCCGGCGTCACGCTCGAGGTGATTCCGGTGCCGGAGCGCTCGGTCGAAGCCGGGATCGCCTGTGCGGAGGCGCTCGTGAGACGCCCGGCCACGGAACGCCCCGACGCGTTGTTCTGCGCCAATGACCTGCTGGCCATCGGCGTCGTGCAGGCCTTCGTCGGGGCGAACGTCGTCCGTGTGCCGGCCGACATCGCCGTGGTCGGGTACGACGACATCGAATTCGCTCGGTCCACGATCGTGCCGCTGACCACGATCAGCACTCCGCAAGCGGAGCTGGGGACCGCCGTGGCGGACTTGCTCTTCTCTGAGATCGACGCGTTGAACTCGGCCGGCAACGCGCCCGGCGGGCTACCCCGGCCGCAGATCGAGTTCTCCCCTGAGCTGGTCGTGCGGGCGTCCACCGTCCCGCAGTGATGTCCGCCTTCGGGCAGTCCAGCCATCGCGTTATTGAATCGTTTTACCTCATCGTGCTCTCCTGCCTTGACGGTACCCAGAGGTCATGTGGTGTGATGCCTCCCGCGCCGAGGTAAAACGTATTACCAACAGCGTGCTGCTTCGACGAAGAAGGAGATCTCATGGCCGAGAACAGCGCCGCAGGAACCGCCGTGCTGCAAAGCAGACACTGGATGCTCGCGGTCGCCGCGGGAATGGCGTCGCTCCTGGACTCCGGGGCGATCATCTCGGTGGGTTTGGGCCTGGCGCTGTGGAAGAAGGCGTTCGATCTCGACGTGTGGACGGTCGGGGTGCTCGGGTCCGCGTTGACGCTGTTCATCGCCGTCGGCTCGCTGACCGGTGGGCGCCTGGCCGACCTCGTGGGCCGCGGCCGGATGTTCTCGCTGACGATCCTGCTGTACGCGGCCGCGGCGGTGACCGTGGCGCTGGCGCCCAGCGCGCCTGTGCTCGTGACAGGCGTGATCGTGCTGGGCATGGCCGCTGGTGCCGACCTGCCGACCTCGCTCGCCGTGCTCTCCGAGCGGGCTCCCGAAGGAACGCAGGGCCGTCTCGTCGCCTTCACCCACGTGATGTGGACGATCGGCGTCGTGATCGCGACGCTGCTGGGCTTCGCCGTGTCCGGCCTGGGTGTGCCCGGCATCAGCCTGATCTTCGGCATCCTCGCCGTGCTGGCAGTGGCCACGTTCGTGTTCCGCTCGTTCTACCCGCCCTTCCGCCGGCTCGAGCAGGAGGCGCAGGTCCGGTACACCACCGCTGGCGTGGACCCCGACAAGGCCTTGCCGCTCGGAGCCTTGCTGCGCAACCGGACTTCGCTCCTGCTGATCGCGCTGACCGCGCTCTTCTACCTGTTCTTCACGTTGGTGGCCAACACCTTCGGGTCGTTCAAGACCTACTTCCTCGTCACCGTCGGCGGTACGACCCAGACCGTCGCGACGGGACTGTCGTTCGGCACCACCCTGGTCGGCCTCGTTGGCACGATCGTGTTCACCCGCATCGCGGACACGAAGTGGCGCAGCCGGTTCTTCGCCACGGGCGTGGTGGTCTTCATCGCCTGCCAGCTCCTGATCGCCGTCACCGGCGGCGTCGTGCTGCCGGCGATGATCGCTGCGTTGGTGCTGTACAACGTCTCGTTTCCCTTTGTGGGGGAGGCGCTCTACAAGATCTGGACCCAGGAGTCGTTCCCGGTCAACGCCCGCGCGACGGTGCAGGGCTTCACGATCGCGATCGCCCGATTCATCGCTGCGGCGTTCGCGCTCGTCACGCCCGCGCTGATCGCGTGGAGCCCGGCCGGCCTGTACTACCTGCTCGCTGTCTTCGCGCTGGTGTCCGGCCTCGTCGGAACGCTCATCATCCGCCGCCTGCGCACCGGGTCCGGCCCAGCGCCGGCTTCGCCGTCCAAGACCAATGCCCTCACCGCCAAGGAGGCTCTTTGATGACGAGTGACGCTCCCGTCACTGTCAACGCTCCCCGCATCGGCTCGTCCGCCGAACCGTTCGTGGCGACCGCGTCCCCGCGGCTGTCGTGGACGGTGATGGCTGGCGCGGGCAACTGGGTCCAGGCGAGCGCGGAGGTCGAGCTCGCTCTCGGCGGCGCCCGCACCACGGCGACGATCGAGGGCGACGAATCGGTCTTCGTCGCGTGGCCGTTCACGCCGTTGCACCCGCGCGAGACCGCCGGTGTCCGAGTGCGGGTGCGGGGAACCGACGGGTCGGTGTCGCCGTGGAGCGCACCGACCGAGGTGACAGCGGGGTTTCTCGGCTCCTCCGAGTGGCGTGGCCAGTTCGTCGGGTCCGGTTCGGACGAACCACACCTGCTGCGAACGAGGTTCGAGGTGCGTGGCCCGGTCCGGCGGGCCTTCCTCTACGCGACAGCCTTCGGCGCCTACGACGTCCGCCTCAACGGCACCGTCGTGGACGAGGCGGTGTTGAAGCCGGGGTGGACGAGCTACCAATGGCGGCTGCTGTTCGACGTCACCGACGTGACCGCCCACCTGCGGCAGGGGAGCAACACCGTCGGAATCGAACTGGCCGGTGGCTGGTACACCGAGGCGTTCGGGTTCCGCGATCGTGCCCGGCGGTTCTACGAAGGCAGCCCCGCGGCGGCGGCTCAGCTGGTGATCGAGTACGAAGACGGCACTACCGACACGGTGATCACCGACGAGGACTGGCGGTGGTCGTTCGGCCCCGTTGTTTCGGCGGGCATCTATCAGGGCGAAACCTACGATGCGCGGCTATGCGAGCCGGGTTGGGCGAGTTCCGCAGCGGAAGGCGACGACGCCTGGAGCCCGGTGGCTCTCGTCGCGGTCCCGCACGTGCGGCCGGAACCCCGGACGAGCCCGCCGGTGCGCGTGATCGAACGACGCGACGTGGTGCAGGTCATCACCACCCCGGCTGGGAACACCGTTCTGGACTTCGGCCAGAACCTCGTCGGATGGGTGCGGCTCACCGTTTCCGGACCTCGCGGGCACACCATCACCCTGCGCCACGCGGAAGTGCTCGAGCACGGTGAACTCGGTACGCGGCCGCTCCGCAACGCCGCCGCCACCGACCGCTACACCCTCCGGGGCGACGGCGAGGAGACGTGGGAGCCAAAGTGGACGTTCCACGGGTTCCGGTACGTCGAGATCCACGACTGGCCGGGCGAGTTCTCGCCGTCCGCGATCTCAGCCGCAGTCGTTCACACGGACATGCGGCGCACCGGCGGCTTCTCGACCTCGCACCGCCTGCTGAACCGGCTCCACGAGAATGTCGTGTGGGGGATGCGCGGCAACTTCCTCTCGATCCCGACCGACTGCCCCCAGCGCGACGAGCGGCTCGGGTGGACCGGAGACATCCAGGTCTTCGCACCGACAGCGTCGTTCCTCTTCGACTGCAACGCGTTCCTGCAGTCCTGGCTGGAGGACGTGTGCCTGGAGCAGAAGGCGGCCGACGGCGTGGTCCCGATGGTGGTTCCCGCGGTGATCCCCCAGGTGCCGGGTCAGCTGGAGCCGGTTGCCGCGTGGGGTGACGCGATCACCGTGGTGCCGACCGTCCTCAGTGAACGTTTCGGCGACCACGGTGCGCTGTCTGATTCCTTCGACGCCATGAAGTCCTGGGTGGACACGGTCACCGCGCGCACCGGAGGAAGTCCCTTGTGGGAGAGCGGAGTCCAGTTCGGCGACTGGCTCGACCCGGACGCCCCACCGGACCAGCCTGGCCGCGCCAAGACGGACCCCGGACTGGTCGCCACGGCCTACTACTTCCGGTCCGCCGATCTCACCTCGAAGGCCGCCGCGGTGCTGGGCCGGGTCGAGGACGCAGGCCGCTACGGCGAACTGGCCTCGCGCATCGGCGAGGCGTTCCGCGCCACCTACACCACGGCCGTGGGGCGCATGATGTCCGACGCGCCGACCGCCTACGCCGTCGCGATCGTGTTTGGTCTCGTCGAGGGCGAGCAGAAAGCCGCGATGGGAGAGCGGCTGCGCCACCTCGTGCGGGCGTACGGCTACCACGTCGCGACCGGGTTCGTGGGCACCCCGATCATCTGCGACGCGCTGACCGCGACCGGCCACGTGGACACCGCGGCGCGCCTGCTCGCTCAGACGGAGAGCCCGTCCTGGCTCTACCCCGTCACGATGGGCGCCACCACCATCTGGGAGCGATGGGACTCGATGCTGGAGGACGGCTCGATCAACCCGGGCCAGATGACGTCCTTCAACCACTACGCGCTCGGCGCCGTCGCGGATTGGCTGCACCGCGTTGTCGCCGGCTTGGCACCGCTGGCGCCCGGATACCGGCGCATCCGCATTGCGCCAACGCTGCTCGATTTCCTGGACGACGCGTCGGCCTGGCACGAGACGCCATACGGGCGCGCGTCTTCGGCCTGGCGACGGGACGGCGAGCTGGTGCGGTTCGACATCGAGGTGCCCGCCAACGCCCGCGCGGTCGTCCGGCTGCCCTCCGGCGCCGAACACGAGGTCGGCAGCGGCACCTACACCTGGACCGAGCGGCACCCCCGGCCCAGGCGGACCCGCACCGAGCTCGGCCTCGACAGCGATCTGGCCACCATCGTCGACGACGTCGAGGCGTACCAGGCGGTGCTGGGGGCGATCAGCGCGATCGATCCCGCCCGAGCCGCCGCGTTCCGGCGCGCCACGAGGTGGACACCGGGGCGTTCGCTGCGCGATCCGCTCAGCCACACCCCGCTCGACGTGGTGGACGCCATCGAGAAGGCGCTTGCGGCGCTCCCGGTCGGCGAGCTGACGTGACATCGGGGTTCGGTGGCTGGTCCGTGTGCTGGATCAGCAGGCGTGTCCTTCGGAGTGTCGGCCAAATCAGAACCGACACAGGCTTGCCGATGGCTGGCAGGGCAGCACCATTCGTTCGACCCTGGAGAACCCCCGCTACACCGGGTACGCGATCTTCGGGCGCTGGACCAAGCATGAAACGTTGCTCAAGCTCGACGATGTCGGTGCCGGGCACGTCGTGCGGTTCAAGCGCGCGGATCCCGAACGCGTTGTCCGGTCACGACGACCTGCGCATCCTGAGATCGTTTCCGTGGAGACCTTTACGCAGGCGCAGTTGATACCGCCGGTCGCGTGCGGCCGGCGGTATGGGCGGCATTGCGAAACTCGAAGGGAACCGCAGCGCCACCAGGCACAGGTACCTGCTGAAAGGCACGGTGGATGGTGCGGCGCCCGGCCTGCAGGTCACGCGCGGCGACGCCGGCGGTGAGCAGGGCGAGGATCTCCGCGATCGCGCCGCCGTTGGTGCGGCACAGGATCGCGTCCGGGTCCTCGACAGTGTCCAGCGAGCTCACGAGCGGGCTGACGATGCCCGCGGCGCTGCCAATGGCGGCGAGCTCAGCGAGCGCCCCGCCCGGTGCCGGGCCGGGGCGCTCGGCCTCAGGGCGCGAACGCCTCGCTCGCGGCGTGGAGTTCGCGGCGGTACGCGGTGAGGCTACGGGTGCGGTTCACCGTCAGTGCACCGATCAGGCGACCCCGGCGAAGGTAGGTCACCTTCAGATGTCTGCCGGGCAGGTCGTGTTCGTGCACCAGCACCTCGTCGGCGAGGGTGGGGAGGCCAACGGACCGGATTCGCGCGCCGTGGAGGTCGGACCAGAACGAGGGTACCGCGGTGTGCGGCGCCGAGGTCGTGGGATCCAGCAGCGTGCGTGCGGCGGTGATGGCGTGCTCGGTGGCCGTCGTCCAGTGGCCGAGTGCGATGGCCTCGCCGCCGGCCAAGGGCTGGGGTACGCGGGCGACATCACCCGCCGCGACGACGCCGGGTACGACCGCGCCGGCCGGGTCCAGGGCACGGAGCCGGCTGTCGCAGCGGACGCCGTGGCCGAGGTCGAGGCCTGAGCCGGCAAGCCAGCCGGTGGCCGGCGTGCCGCCGAGAGCCAGCAGCACTGTATCCGCGGCGTGCTCCGTGCCGTCGGACAGCGCGACGCCACGCACCCGGTCGCCGTCGGCTCGGAAGGCGGTGACCGTGGTGGCGGTGCGGAGGTCCACACCGCTTTCCCGGTGCAGGCCGGCGATCCACGCACCCGGCGCGGCTCCGATGGCGCGTTCCAGCGGCTGGCGAGAAGCTTCCACGAGGGTGACGTGGGCGCTTCGGGCACGGGCCGCCGCGGCGAGCTCACCGCCGAGGAATCCCGCGCCGACTACGACGACCCGCCGTCCCGGGCGTAGTTCGGCTCGCACCCGCAGCGCGTCTTCGCGCGTGCGCAACGTGTGGATGCCTTGCACGGGACGGGGTTCCGGCCAGCCGCGCGCTCCGGAGCCGGTCGCGAGCACGACGCCGTCGTAGGGGAGGCCGGTGCCGTCGTCGAGGAGAACCACGCGTTCGTGCGGTTCGAGCCGGACCGCGGAGCGGCCGAGTTTCCACTGTGCGCCGAGGGGCTCGGGGACGGGCAGTGCCGGGTCCGGTGCCGTTTCGTCCGTGAGGACCTGTTTGGACAGTGGCGGCCGGTCGTAGGGCGGGTGCGGCTCGTCGCCGACGATCGTGAGGCTTCCGGTGAAGCCGTGGTCCCGCAGCGCCGCGGCCGTGCGCAGCCCGGCGAGCGACGCGCCGACGATCACCACCCGCGCGAGTGGTGCCGTCATCCGGCGATGGTGATCGCGCGGACGGGGCAGCTCGCTGCGGCCGCCGTGACCTTGTCGCGCAGTTCGTCGGAGGGTTCGGCGTCGTAGTGGAGGTAGTCCTCGTCGTCGAACGAGAAGACCTCGGGCGCAGCGAACACACATTGGCCGTGGCTCTCGCAGACGTTCATGTCCACGGTGATCCGCATGGAAGACTCCTGTTGTCGTTGGGCCCGGTCAGCGCACGGGCGGGTTGAAGCGGGAGTACGCGGGCGTGCTCCACCGCAGCGGGCTCGAACCGAGGACCTCGCGCACCGACTCCACGGCGAACTCGACCACCCGCTGGGCACCGGGGGTGGCGCTCGCCACCGCGGGATCCCAGACGGTGCGCGCGGTTCCCGTGAGGTGCAGCGCCGAACCGGTCTCCCAGCCGGGGAAGAGCAGCCCCGCTGCCGGGTGGACGAGCAGATTGCCGAGCGTGAGGAACATCGCGTTGCCGACGTAGTCGGGCCAGCGCAGCAGCCGAGGGGACACGACTTCGACGAACCCCGGGTTTCCTCCTCGGTGCGATGCGTCCGCATCACCGGAGTCCGAAGTGGACGCAATGAAGAAGGTGTCCGCTTCACGAACGGTCTGCTGCTGCGCCGGGCTTAGGGAAGCGCTTTCGCAGACTTCGCGCAGGACCATGGAGTCGGTATCCGGGTCGAGGAATCGGTAGGTCCGCTTCTGCAGGTACTTGGGGCAGTTGGCGATGACCTGGTCGAGGTCGACCCGCAGGCCACTACCCGCCGCGACGGCGCGGCCATTGATCCGCATTCGTCGACGCGTGGCGGGCTCGAGCGCGATCATCCCGAGCCGCGCCGGTCGCCCGGAGGCGGCGGCCAGGATGTCGGTGAGCGGGTCACCGGGCTCGGGCAGCGCGTTGATGGTAAGCATGTGAGGGGTCGGCGCCTGCAGGAACCCCGGTGGGCCGGTGAGCTGGCTCGCCCAGACCCGGCCCGCCGCGTCCTGGCCGCCGACGAAGATCGCCGGTTGTTCCGTGAGGAACGCCGCGGCCACCTCGGGTACGGCGCTCCCGATGCCGCCGAGGGAGAACCGCGCCTGCTCACTGAGCTCGGCTCGGTCCTGCACCGCGATCTCCCCGGTGTGGTAGGTGGCCACGGCAGTCCTTTCTCTCTAACTGGGGGCGGCTCAGAAGAAGCCGCAGGTCGGGGCGCCTGCGACCGGGGCGGCTGCGGGGTCGGCGCCGGAGGGCGCGTAGATCTCGAGGCGGGTGCCATCGGGGTCGGCGAAGAAGATGCCGCCGGAGGTGCCGTTCTCGCCGTGAGGGACCACGCCGTCGTAGGTGAACTCCGCGCCGAGGCCGCGCAGGATCTCGGCCTTGTTGTTGACGTCTTCGATCGAGTCGACCTGGAACGACAGGTGGTGCAGCCCGGGGGTCTCCGGGCTGAAGGTGCCCTCGCTCTGCTGCCACAGAGTGACGAGGAGCTGGTTGTCGTGGCCGAGGAAGGCCCAGCGGCGGTCGCTCTCCTTGCCCTCCGCCATCACCTGGAAGTCGAACACCTTGCCATAGAAGGCGAGGGAGCGCTCGAGGTCGGTCACGTTCAGTCCGATGTGGCCGGTCGCCAGCTTCGTGGCACTGCTCAAAGTCATCACTTTCCTCGGGGTAGTCATCGGAGCGAGACGAGCCTCGCTACCGGTGAAAGTGACATTAAAGGTTACAAGTCCTGGGTGTCAACCACTGATATCTGAATGAAGGGTTAGACTGCGTGTTGTAGCCCGCACGACCCGACCCTTGAAGGACCCTTGTGGTGACGCCAAACCCAAGCGCCGACCCCCGCCCGCTCGTCGGCGAGCCGATGTCGATCGACCTGCACAACACCCGCTGGCTCGACGACGCGGGGAACTATGACCTCCTGGACGGGGTCGACGGCATGGCGTCGTGGTTCACCGCACCGCTGGTGCGCCAGGCGCTGGGCAAGGTCGAAGTGCAGGTCGATGCCGCTACGCTCGACCGCTTGCTGCAGGCAAGGTCGGCCCTTGACGGACTGCTCGCGGCCCTGCCGAACCTCGATGCGGACGCGGTTGCCGGGGTGAACGCTGTGCTGGAGCACGGCCGGCTCGTGCGATCGCTCTCACCGGACGGCCCGGTGAGCACGCTCCGGCTGGACGATCCATCGTGGGGCCCGGCGTGGGTCGCCGTCGACGACTACCTCCGGCTGCTGGGGGATCGGCCTGAGCGCATCCGGCACTGCGCCAACCCGGAGTGCGTGCTGTATTTCTACGATGTGTCGAAGAACGGCACCCGTCGCTGGTGCTCGATGTCCGGCTGCGGCAACCGGGCGAAGTCCATGCGGCACTACCGCCGGGTGACCGGAAAGTGAGGCGTGACTAGCCGCGATCGCCGAGGTCGGGCAGGTGCCCGCCGCGTGCGATGCCGAGTAGAACTGCGCGCAATTCGGCCGAAGCCGCGGCGCCGAAGGGGCATTGGGTGGGGTGCCAGAGTTTCTGTGTCAGCTTGAAGGTGGACCTGAGGGGACGTTATTACAACCCGAAGTCAGAGCCCTGAAGAAGCTTCAAGAACGGCTGCCGCCCCTCGCCGAAGCCGCGCCACCGGCGCCGTCGACGAAGTCGGATCGCCCCGGTCGGGCGCGGCAGCTCGATGCCGGCAAGATCCAGGAGTTGATCGCCGGCTGGAGTCGTTCCACCGCTTCCTTGGTGGGAAGGCCCGGTTCGGATTGGGCGCTCAGCTTGGCGACCGCCTGCAGTTCGATCAGAGAGCGGACGCACCGCCGAGTGGCGGTTTCTGGCCGGCAGTCGATTCGCCCGCGTGCTCGCGAGCCCGGCCCGCGACGCGGTGCTGCTGAGCACCGGCACCCGCGCCGGCGACTTGGCCGCGTGCCAGGCTCCGGCTGTGTCCGGCTGCTGCTGCGTGATCACAACCGGCTTCAGTGGTGCGGTAACCGGGTCGCCCGCTACCAGTCGCGGTTGCGCAGCGGCGAGCCGTCCTGAGCGCCAGGCGGCCAGGACAGCTCAGGCATCTCAGGCTTGCGCGCGCCGCAGTTCGCGTTCCGGGTTGGCGACGCAGGCGAAGAGCACTCCGGCCAGCGCCACGAAACCGCCGAAAAGCAGGAACGCCGTGGTGTAGCCGCCCTGCGGCGTGTCGGTGGCGTCGAGGATCACGCCGGTCACGAGTGGGCTGACGATCCCCGCGGCGCTGCCGATGGCGGCGAGCACGGCGAGCGCACCGGCTCGGCGCCGAGCGGGAGCGATTTCGGCCACGGTGGGCAGTGTGACGGTGTTGACGACCACGGACATCCCGTACCCGAACACCAGCAGGAGAATGGCAGGCAGCGCCGACGTCGTCCACGGCAGCAAAGTCAGCAGCAGCCCCGCGACAGCCACCACGATGCCGCCACTGATGCCGCGCACCTTGCGGGAACTGGTGCCCCGCCTGAGGAACCGGTCGGACACGGTACCGGCCACGAGTAGCGCGATGATCGCCATTCCACTCGGGACGGTGTACAGGAATCCCGATGCCGCGGCGGAAAAGCCGAGGCCGTGCTCGAAGTACGACGGCAGCCAGGTGTAGATCACAGAAGCGAGCGCGTTCTGGGCGAAGTACACGATGGCGGCCACCACGAACGTCGGGCTCAGCAACAGCCGCTTCCACGAGAGACCCGGACCGGCCACTGTGGTCTCGGCGGCCGGTTCGTCGGTCGTGTAGGGCCCGACCCGGCCGGCGAAAAACCAGACGACGACCCAAACCAACGCCAGGATTCCGACGGCCAGGAAGCCGCTGCGCCAGCCCAGGCTCACCACCACCACGGTCAGGATCGGTAGCAGCGCGACCTTCGCCAGCGCCGCGCCGCTGGTGATCAGCGACGCGGGGAGCCCCCGGCGATCGTTGGGGAACCACGAATATGCGACCGTGTGCGACAGCGGCACCACCGGGCCCTCGGCTGCGCCGACCACGAGCCGGCTGAGCACCAGCAGGAACCCGGCCACGGCAAGGAAAGCGGGAACCTGGCCGACCGCCCACAGGACACCGCAGATCAGGAGCACCACTCGCGGCGAGAGCCGGTTCGACAGCAGGCCGATCACCAGGCAGGCCGCGACGAGCAGCACGTACGACGCGCTGCTGATCGTGCCGAACTCCGTGGCGGTGAGCCCGAACTCCTTCTGCACGGGCGTGGCGACCAGGCCGACGAGCGCTTTGTCCAGAAAGGTCACCACGGTCGCGCCGACCACGGCGGCCGTGGTCGTCCAGGCGCGCAGCCGGCTGGGGGCCGCGGGGTCCGGCGTGGTCAGTGGCGGGTGGTCGGTCTCGCCGGTGGCGGGACTGTTCAGCGACATGGGTCGCGGCCTCCTCGTTGAGGGAACGAACGGATCAGAGCGAGTGAGCGGCGGACTGCCGCGCGGCGAGATCGGTGAGAAGTTCCGCGTTGAAGCGCGCGGTTTCGGTGGGCGGGCGCAGTGTGCTGAAGTCCTCGAGGCTGACCCAGCCGTCGTAGCCGACGTCCTGCAGCGCCGTGAGCAAACCGGCGACGTCGACCACACCGTCGTCCAGCGTCGACCACCGCGACTGCCAGGGACCGCCTTCGACCGGCCGGGTGTAGGCGACGTTCTTGAGGTGGACGTGCGCGAGGTGCGGACCGAGCAGGTCGAAGGCAAGGCGGTGGTCCTCGTAGCCCTCGATCGCGAGGTTGCCCGCGTCGTAGATCACGCCGAGCCACCGGGGATCGAACTCGCCGACCAGGCGGTGGCCCAGCGACGCACTGGGCGCGATCGATCGCTGGTGCAGCTCGAGCAACGCGCGCACGCCGTGGTCGCGGCCCAGCCGCTCCAGTACTGCGAAGAAGCCGAGTGCTTCGGACAGCAGTTCGCGGTAAGGGCGGCCGTCGCGCCAAGGCGCGCGCACGCGGATCCAGGGCACGTCCGCGTCGGCCGCCAGCTCGAACGCGAGGTTCGCCCCCTCGTGGTCGCCGGTGTCGAGGTAGGTGTCCAGGCCGAGCACGCTCAACCCGGCCGAGTGGCTGAGCTCCACGGCGCGGGCCACGTCGTGGAGCGTGGGCGCGACCGTGCACCGGTTGTAGCCGAAAAACGACGGCGCACCGGCGGCAGCTCTGTCCGGCGCGATCCGCCACTCGATCCCGGTGTAGCCGAGGTCGCGCACCGCGCCGACCGCCTGCTCCGGGGTTAGATCCGGGAGGCAGACCGAGCAGATGCCCATCTTCATCCAGGTACTCCAACGGGTTATCCCCATCGACCGAATCCGGTCTGGGGGCAGGGAAATGTGATGTGCAAGCCAGTACAGTCGCGCAGCCCGGCGGATGTCCAAGACTCTGTCGACATGGCTGGTTATGCTTCTCGGGCATTGATCGGAGGCGTCCGTGGAACTACGACATTTGCGCTACTTCCTGGCCGTGGCCGAGGCCGGGTCGTTCAACCGGGCAGCCGCGCAGCTGCTCGTCGCGCAGCCCTCGCTGAGCCGCCAGATCAGGGCGCTGGAACACGAGCTGGGCGAGGAACTATTCGCGCGCACGCCGCAGGGGGTCACGGTGACCGCCGCCGGGCAGGCGCTGGTGGGGCACGCCCGGCACCTGCTGGCCTTGCAGGCGGCCACGCGCGAGATCGTTTCGCAACACGAAACCCCGCACGAGCGGGTCGCCCTGGGCATCCCGCCCGGTCTGTCTGCGACGTGGCTGCTGCAGGTGGTCCGGGAGGTCGGCCGTGCGGTGCCGAGGTGTTCTCTCGACCTGGTGGAGGCGAGCAGCGCCCGCCAGCTCCTGTTACTGCGCGAGGGCCGGCTCGACGCCGCGATCGTCCACCAGACGCCGGCCGAAGGCGTGGTCGGCCGGATGGTGTGGCAGGAGTCGTTCGGGATCGCCGTGCGGCCCGGGCATCCGCTCGAGGCCGCGGCGGAGCACCGGCTCGCCGATCTCGACGGCCGGCGGGTCCTGATCCACTCCCGCGAACAGGTACCCGGCCAGCAGGAAAGCCTGCTGGCCGCGACGCTCGCGGCCGGAGTGCATCCGGTGTGGCTGTTCGGCGAGTTCGTCGAGCACGCACGCGCGTCCGCCGAGGCGGCGCGCGCCGAGGTCGCCGTGGTCAGCTCCTACACCGCGGGCCAGCAGCTGCCCGACTGGCCGTGGGCTCCGCTGCGCGATCTCCCGATGGCGCTGACCACGTGGGTGATCCGCCGCACCGACAGCAGGCTGATCGTCGGTGAGGTCATCGAGGTGATCGCGGACCGGGAAGTCGGCTGACCACGCCTTTCCGCCCGGCGGAAGCCGTTCGTGACGTCTCCGGCAGGCGAGTCCTAACGTCGGCAGTGAACCGAGACTGGAGCAGGCGGACATGGTCGAAACCCGATATGCGGACCTGGACGAGGTCCGGCTGAGCTACCGGACGATGGGCGAGGGCCCCGAGCTGGTCGTGCTGCTGCACGGCTGGCCGCAGACCGGCCTGTGCTGGCGGCATGTCCTGCCGGCGCTGGCCGAGCGTTACACGGTCGTCGTCCCGGACCTGCGCGGCTACGGTTCTTCGGGGCTCGCGGCGACCGGGTACGACAAGCGAGCGACAGCTGCGGACCTGCATCAGCTGATCGTCCACTTGGGACACGGCTCGGCGCTGGTGGCCGGGCACGATCGCGGCGCGCGGGTCGCGCACCGCTGGGCGCTCGACCACCCGGGCGACGTGCGGCGGCTGGCATTGCTCGACATCCTGCCGACCCGCGAGGTGATGACCACCTACGACCGGCGCTCGGCGACCGCCATGTGGCACTGGTTCTTCCACCTGCAGCCCGAGCTCCCCGAACTGCTGCTCGCCGGCAACGTCGAGCCGTACTTGAACTTCTTCTTCCGCCGTCCCCGGGCGTCCGGCGCGATCGACGACGAGACCTTCGAGGAGTACGTTTCGGCTTTCAGCGAGCCCGGGCACCTGCGGGCGTCGCTCGAGGACTACCGCGCCGGGTTCGGTGTGGACCTCGACCTCGACGAGCGCGACCACACCGACGGGAACGTCCTCGGGCAGCCGCTGCTGCTGCTCTGGGGCGGCGACGGAGGACTGCGGGACAAGGACGTGCTCGGCGTCTGGCGGCAGTACGCCACGGACGTGCGCGGCACCGCGGTGGCCGAGTGCGGCCACTACGTGCCCGAGGAGCAGCCGGCGGTGGTGGCCGCTGAACTGCTGGCCTTCTTCGGCGAACGGGACTAGGGCGTGCCTGATAACGCGTTTGGCCAGGTGATCACAGCATGGAGGTCTGCCGCGGTGCGGTAGACGACGGCCATCTTGTCGTAGCGGGCGGCCAGGCCGCGGCACTGCTTGACCAGCTTGAAGCGGCGGCCCACGACGTTGCGGCATCGGCAGTCAACCGGGCCGATCCCGGTGGGCGACTGCCGCGCGAACCCCGGCGTGTGCCTCATCCGACAACAACTGAAACCGCGACACATCAGCATCCCAGCGACAATCCGCAGCCTTTGTCAGACGCGCCTCAGGCGGCGCGGTCCGCGACCACGGCCATCGCGTCGAGGCACTCCCGCACACCCGGCCGGTCGAGGTCGACCCAGACGGCCCACGTGCGGACGAGGGCGTTGACCTCGTCGGCGGGATCGAGCGGGATCCAGCGCCAGCCGGGGAAATGACGGCGCGCCGAGGTTTCGCCGACAAGTACGGCATCAGCGCCGGCCGTCTCCGCGATCAGGGAGCTGTGCTCCGAGAACCGGCGGAACAGCCAGGTGATCTTCACGTCCTCGGCCTCCACCGACGCACGCAGGCGCACCTCTTCACCGGGATTGTCCTGAGCGGAGTGGGCGAGCACCCGCATGCCTTCGAGATCGCGCAACGTCATCGTCCGCCTGCCCTCGAACCGCGAGCTGTCGCGGACTGCGCACCCGAACCGTTGGAGCACGACCAGGGACGAGTGCAGCTCCGGTGGGTCCACGTGCAAGAGCCCGATGTCGACGAGGCCGCCGAGCACGAGCTGGCGCTGCTCGTCGGTGGTCGCCTCGTGCAGTGACAGCTTGACCGACGGCGCCGCCTCGGCGAGCGCGCCGCGGAACATCTCGAACCAGCGGTGGGGGAGACCGGGCGGGATGCCGAGCCGGACCAGGCGCTCGGCCCGCTCGGCGGCTTCCAGGACTTCGGGGATCCGGTCCACCTGCACGAAGATCGCGCCGACGTGGGCGCGCAATCCCTCGCCGGCCGGGGTGAGCGCGGCGCCGCGCGCGCTGCGCTGGAACAGCCGGTACCCGAGGTTCCGTTCGAGCTGCGCGATCTGCCGGCTCAGCGTCGGCTGGGTCATGTGCAGGGCCGTGGCGGCCTTCGCGATGGACCCGAGCTCGGCGACCGTGCGGAAGTACTCGAGGTGCCTCAGTTCGACCATACGGGCAATTGTATGCCCCTGGGGCATATCTAAGCTGCTCAGTAAGCACTTTTTGGATGACCGCTGATCGGGACACGATGGACTCGTGAGCAGCAGCGAATCCCGGGTGGCCGGGGAGAAGTTCGACGTCGTGGTAGTGGGCGGAGGCGCGGCCGGAGTGGCCGCGGCGGTCAGTGCCGCGCAGACGGGTGCCCGCGTGTGCCTCGTCGAGCGCCACGGGTACCTCGGTGGCGCAGCGGTGGCGAGTTCCGTTCTGACCTACTGCGGCTTCTTCGACCGCTCGCACGGGCAAGTCGTCGCCGGCGTGGGCCAGCGGTTCCTGGACCGGCTCGACGAGCTGGACCTCTACCTCACGCACACCTCCGCCGAATCGGGCAACAAGGTCGTGCTCCTCGACCTCGAAACGACCAAGCGGGTCTTCGACTCCCTGGTCGTCGAGGCCGGGGTGACCGTGTTCCTGCACGCCACCGTCTTCTCCGCGAGCACGGTCGGCGACCGCGTCACGACGATCGCCGTCGCGCACCCCGGCGGGCGACTGCGCATCGAAGGTGACGCGTTCGTCGACTGCAGTGGCGACGGGGTGCTGCTGGAAGCAGCCGGTGCGGACGCCACGGTGCTGCCCGCCGAGGAGCGCCAGGCCAGCACCCTGGTGATGCGGGTCGGCGGAGTCCGCGAGGACGGCGATCTCACCCACGCCGGCATGAGCTCGGCGGTGTCGGCCTACCGGCGCGCGACCGGCGTCACGCTGCCGCGCGACCACGGCGTGACGGTGCGGCTGCCGGTCTCCCGGGAGATCATGGTGCTGGTCGCCGACCAGCACCGCGACGTGCTCGACGTGGCCGAAACGACGTCAGCCGAGATCGAGGGCCGGCAGCTGGCGATGCACTACTTCCGTGCGCTGCGTACCGGCATGCGCGGTTGGGAGTCCAGCTTCCTCGCGGCCACCGGGCCGGAGCTGGGGATCCGTGAGACCCGCCGCCTGGCCGGGCTCACCGCGATCACCGCGGACGACGTGACGACCGGGCGGAAGCGCCCGCACGAGGTCGTCGCCCGGGGCGGCTGGCCGATGGAGGACCATGCCGTGCCCGGTGTCGTTTCGCACCACGGGATCAAGGACGACGGCTGGTACGACATTCCCTACGGCAGCATCACTTCGGCTTCTCTGCGCAACCTCTGGGCCGGTGGCCGGCTCGTCAGTTCCGACGGCCGCGCCTACGGCTCGGTGCGAGTGATGGGCACCGCGTTCGCCACCGGGCACGCGGGTGGTGTCGCCGCCGCGTTGTTCGCGCGTTCGGGAGTGGTGCACCGCGCCGAGGTGCAGGAGGTCCTCCGGCAGCAGGGAGCGTTGCTGTGAGCGGGAACGCGCGCGATCCGGGCCGCTCCACCATCGACCGGCTCTTCACCTTGCTCGGGGTGCTCGGCGACGGCGAACTCACCCTCGCCGAGATCGCCCAGCGCTCCGGCCTGCCCCTCACCACGGCTCACCGGATCCTCGCCGCCGCCGAGGCCTGGGGCGGGGTCGAGCGCGATCCGTCGGGCACCTACCGGATCGGCCTGCGCCTGTGGGAGCTGAGCAACCGCTCCGCGGCGCCGGCTCCACTGCGCGAAATAGCGCTCCCGGTCTTGCAGGACCTATACGAGGCCACCCGCGCGAGCGTCCACCTCGTGGTCCTCGATCGCGACAGCGCCCTCGTCGTCGAGCGCGTGGCCGGGCTCCGCTCGGTGGCTACGCGCGCCGAAGTCGGCGAACGCCTGCCGCTGCACGCCACCGCGGTCGGCAAGGTGCTGCTCGCGCACAGCTCACCCGCGTTGCTCGCCGAGCTCGGCAGCCGCGGCCTCCGGCGCCACACCCCGCATACGGTGGTCATGCCTGGCCGGCTCGCCGCTTCAGTGCGAGCCGCCCGCGACGTGGGGGTCGCGACTGCTCACGAGGAGTTCGCTCTCGGCGCGGCGTCGATCGCCGCCGCGGTGACGGGCTGCGACGGTTCCCTGCGAGCCGCGGTCGGTGTCGTGACGTACTCACACGTGACGCTCACCCGCTACGAGGCCGCGCTGCGGTCGGCCACGGACCGGATCTCCCGGCGGCTCGCCGCGCGCGAGGACCTCCCGGTCCTGCTGCGCCAGCCGGGCTGACGGCTCACGCCTGAGAAACCCGAAGAAGAGGAGAACCCCTGTGTCGTCAGGAAAGGACGGTGCGCGATGAGCCCCGAACGGGTCGCCGTGGTCACCGGTGGAGCCGGTGCGCTCGGCAGCACCATCGCCCGGTACCTGGCCCGCGACGGCGCGACCGTCGTGCTCGCGGACCGCGACGGTGACCACGCCGCCGCAGTCGCCCGCGAGATCGCCGAGGAGACCGGCTCAGCCGCGGTCGGCTGGGCTTCCGACGTTTCCTCAGACGAAGGCAACCACGCACTCGTCGACCGGGTGCGCGACACCTACGGCCGGCTCGATCAGCTCGTGAACAACGCCGCTTTGAACCAGAAGAGCAGCTTCGGTGAACTCGGCGAGCATGAGTGGCAGAGCGTGCTGTCGGTGAACCTCTGGGGTCCCGCGTCGCTGTGTCAGGCCGCGGCGCCGCTGTGGCGCGCGAGCGGCGGCGGCCAGGTCGTGAACATCGCGTCGCGAACGTGGCTCAGCGGTGGCCCGCTCGCGTACGTGTCGTCCAAGGCCGGCCTGGTCGGGCTCACCCGCGCGCTGGCCGTCGAGCTGGGACCGCTGGGCGTGACGGTCAACGCGGTCGCGCCGAGCACCGTGGCCACGTCGTTCGTCACCGATGGGCGCACGGGCGACGAGCTCGCCCGGCATCTGGAGCGGCACCGGCGGATGACCCTGCTGTCCCGGATGGCCACGCCCGCCGACGTCGCCGAAGCTGTCGCGTTCCTGGCTTCGCCCCGCGCCGCGTTCATCACCGGCGAAGTGCTGCACGTCGCCGGTGGTGCTCAGCTGGCGCCCGCCCCCTAGGGAGACCGATGACCTACCTCGAAACACCCGAAGTGGTGCTGTACTTCGAAGATCACCTCGCGAAGGGCGAGGCACCCGGCGACCCGCTCGTGCTGCTGCACGGCTGGGCGTGCGACTCGTCGGACTGGGCCGCGCTCATCGGGCGCTTCACCCCGCGGCACCGGGTCGTGACGGTCGATCTGCGTGGTTACGGCCGATCGAGCACCGGTGTGGACGGCTATTCGCCGGCGGTGCTGGCCCGAGACGTCGTCCGGGTGCTCGACGCGCTCGCGCTCGGACCGGCGGTCGTCGCGGGTCATTCGGCCGGTGCCGAGGTCGCCGCGACGATCGCGGTGACTTACCCGGAGCACGTGCGGGCGCTGGTGACCGTCGACCCGGCCTACGGTTTCGGGGCGGAGGCCGAGGACCGGCTCCGCGACGTCTCCCGCAGCCTGAGTGGTGCCGATCCCGTCCAGGTGGCCGTGGATTACTTCAAGGCGTTCGACGACAACCCGTCGACGCCCCGTGAGCTTGCCCGGCTGCACCGCGCGTCCGCGCAAAGGGCGCGTCCGGACGTGCTCCGGGAAATGTTCGACGAGTTCGCCTTCGGCGCGGACTCGTTCCACTTCCTCCCCGGCACCGGCGAGTTCCTGCGCCGGCGCCAGGCGCCGTTGCTCGCCATCTACCGCAACGAAACCCGTGGCGTGGTGGGGGAACAGTTCGCCGAGCGGGCCGATGACCAGGTCCTCACTTACTCGGGCGCCGGGCACTGGCTGCACCAGGAACAACCGGAGCGGTTCACCGCGGACGTCGAGCGATGGCTCGACGGCCTGGACCCCGACCACACCCCGACCACCGGAGCGCAGTCATGACGACGTCACCGCAGACTCTCGGCCTGTCCGCCGACGAGGTCCTCACCACCACCCGTTCGGTGCGTAAGCGCCTCGACCTCGATCGGCCGGTGCCGCGGGAGGTGATCGAGGAATGCGTGCGCGTGGCCGCGCAGGCACCGTCCGGGCGCAACCGGCAGCAGTGGGACTTCGTGTTCGTCGAGGAGCCGGACCGCAAACGGGCCGTCGCCGAGATATGGCTGCGCGGGCTGATGGCCGGGGACGGCTCCGGTTCGGCAGGCCCGCTGCCCACCCGGATGAGCTTCGCCTCGGCCGAGTGGCGGCGGATCGCCGAAAGCCTCGGGCACCTCGCCGAGCACCTGCACGAGGTGCCGGTGCTGCTGATCCCGTGCCTGCGAGTGGACGACCGGTCCTCGCTGGACACGATCCGCGGCCAGGCCGGCAATTGGGGCTCGGTGCTCCCGGCGTTTTGGAGCTTCATGCTCGCGGCCCGGGAACGCGGCCTCGGCACTGCGTGGACTACGGCGCACCTGACGTACGAGCGGGAGATGGCCGAACTGCTCGGCATTCCGTACGACACCGTCGTGCAGGCCGCGCTCACGCCGGTCGCCTACACGATCGGCACGAGCTTCAAACCGGGCTCCCGTGCCGACAGCCGCGACTTCCTGCACTGGGACCAGTGGTGAGCCTGCTCAGTCCGGCAACTTCGCGATCCAGTCCAGCACCAGCGTGGTGAACTCGTCGGCGCGTTCCTGGTGCAGCCAGTGCCCGGCACCCGGCCAGGCCACCGCTTGGCTGGCCGGGTGCGCGCACAGCGAGCGTTCCCAGTCGGCCAGTTCCGCGGAGCCGTGCACGGCCAGCACCGGGCAGCTGCGGGCGGCCAGGAACTCATCCGAGGCGGGTCGCACGCCGAACTGGCCGTCGCCGAAGTAGATGCGATGGAAAGCTTCCGCCAGGACCCGGGGCTCCATGCCCATGATCCGCCGGCCGTGCCAGGACCGCAGCCACGGCTGGGCGGACGGCTCCAGCGCGGCGAACGCGGTCGCGGCGATCTCGTTGCCCTCGTAGGTGCCCAGTTGTTCCGACAGGTTCGCGAGCGCCGCGGCCGTCGCTTGGCTGGTCCCATACGCGGGATCGACCGCGACGACCGCGCGGACCAGATCGGGGCGGGCGACGGCCAGCGCGGAGACCACATTGCCGCCGAGCGAGTGTCCCACGGCGACAACCGGTCCTGTGCCGAGCTGGTCGAGCAGGCCGGCAAGGTCCGCGGCGAACTCCTGCGGGGTGTAGCCCCACGCGGGCGCCGATGAGCGACCGTGCCCGCGCAGGTCCGGTGCGAGCACGCGGTGGCCGGCCGTGAACGCGTCGAACTGGAACAGCCAGTCGTGCGAATCGCAGGCCAGGCCATGGACCAGCAGCACCGGATCGCCGGTGCCCTGATCGGTGTAGAACAGCTCGGCCGGGCCGGTTTTCGTAGAGGGCATGGGAACTCCAACCACCTTCGCACGGAAATCGCGGACGCCGCACCGCCCGCCGCCCAACAGCATTGCTCCCGCACTGCGGGATCGGCAGCCGCACGTTCCACCGGGCGGAAGCCGCCCGGCGACCAATCGCCCTCAGCCGACGGTATACGGGCGTCGCCGCGACACAGGAAGAGGACCACGTGACGAAGCCCGACGACAACCGCCTGCTGATCCGCGAACTCGTGGAGAACTGGGCGCTCTGGCGCGACGCGGGCGACAGAGAACGCTTCGCGACCGTGTGGCACCCGGGGTGGGGGTGGATGAGCGCGACCTGGTTCAAGGGTCCGCCGTGAGTTCATCGAGGCCAGCCGCACGGGCTTCGAAAACGGCGTGAGCATCCTGATCTTCCTCGGCGGGCACACCAGCGACGGCGTGGGCAGCCGTGCGATCGCCCAGACGAAGATGACCATCTCCCAGCGCGCCGCCGTCGACGGTGTGCTCGTTGACGGCGTGTGCACCGGGCACTTCTACGACTCCTCGCAGTGCACCGGCAGCCGGGAAATCGCGCGCCGCCAGCCTCGTCGGCGAGGGAGGGGAGGCCGATGGACCGGATTCGCGCGCCGTTTGTCGATGTAGTCGGGCCAGCGCAGCAGCCGCGGGGAGACCCACTCCGGCGAACCCCGGGTTGTCTCCGCGGTGCGACGCGTCCGCATCACAGGAGTCCGAAGTGGACGCTGCGATGTAAACCGGGCATTTCCTACGTCAGCTGGATGTACCTGCTCGAGCCGCTACTGTCGACGCTGCCCGGCGTCACGACCCGCGAGCTCCACGCGCGATCACCGCAGGGTTCCGGGCTGCCCGAGGCTGGTGATCCACGGCGCGGTGGCGAGCTGCCCGTAGGTGGCCAGGGTCTTTTCGGCTGCGGCGAAGGCCGCCTTCGCCGCAGCTGCGGGCGGCAGCGCGTCGAGGTCGTCCGAGAACACTTCGACTGAAAGGGGTGCGGTGACCCCGTGCCGGCGCAAGGCGTCGAGCAGCTCGCCGGTGCTTCCGGCGCCGCGGCCGGGGAGGAGCCGGTGGTGCCGCGCTTCGGTGGTCAGGTCGGGGAGCGGCTCGGGCAGGACGTCGCAGAGCTGGATCGACGTGATCCGGTCGGCTGGGACCGCGGCCAGATCGGCCGCTTGGGCGTCGGAGCGGAACCAGTGCCAGAAGTCGATGATGACGCCGCCACCGGACCGGTCGGCGGCGGCCACGACGTCCCAGACTTGCGCGAGCGTGCGGGAACTGCTGTAGGGGAGGAACTCGAACCCCACGAGCACGCCGTGATCCGCGGCGCGATCGCACAGCCGGCCGAAGGACTCGACGAGCTCGGCCCGGGTGTGCTCGGTGAACATCGGGACGTTGAGCTGGCGGAAGCCGAGGGTGTCGGCCAGGTGGAACATCGCCGCTTCCTCGGGCGCCGGCTCGCCGGCCGCCCAGTCCCAGGTGTGCTCCAGCTCGAGGATGCGCAGGCTGTGCTCGTCGAGCAGGTCGCGCACAGCTTCGTCGGCCAGCCCGCTGCTGCGGTAGTCGTCGAGCCGCAGGCCGATCGCGGTGAAGCCGGCCCCGGCCGCGGCGCGGATGCGGGTGGCGAGATCGGCGTGGCGGAGGGTGTTCGCGCTGCAGGCCAAGTCTGGCACGAGCTCTCCCAGATTGATGTCCATCGTGGACGGTGCGTCAGTAGGTGGCGCGGCCGCCGGAGAGGTCGAACGTGAATCCGTTGGTAAAGGTGCAGTCCGGGCCCACGACGAAGGCGACCATGGCCGCGATCTCGGCCACCGTGAGGAATCGGCCGAGGGGGATCTTCGCCTTGCTGGCCGCGATGTGCTCGGGGGTGAGCTGGCGGAAGAACTCCGTCTCGGTGATCGCCGGGGCGATGCAGTTCACGAGTACCCCGTTGTCGCCCAGCTCCCGGGCGAGGGACTTGGTGAACCCGATGACGCCCGCTTTGGCCGCGGCGTAGGCGCTGATGCCCGGGTTGCCTTCCTTGCCGACGATCGACGACACGGTGAGGATCCGGCCGCGGCGACGCGCCTTCATCCCGGGCAGCACTGCCCGGGTGCAGAGGAACACCCCGGTGAGGTCGACTTCCAGCACCTGTCGCCAGGCCTCCGGCGGGTAGTCCTCCACCGGGGTGACAGGTCCGTTGATGCCGGCGTTGTTGACGAGGATGTCCACCTCGCCCACGGCTGCCACGGTGGCGGCGTGCGCCCGGGCCACCGAGTCCGCGTCGGTCACATCGACCTGGAACGCCGTGCCCGCCTCGGAAGCAACGAGTCCGCTGAGGTCACGGTCCCAGATCGCCACCGTGGCTCCCTCGGCGGCCAGCCGTTGCACGATACCCGCCCCGATTCCGCGGGCGCCCCCGGTCACCACGGCGGTGCGACCGGCCAAGGTTCGATCCATGACTGTGCTCTCCTGTCCTCGCCGAGACGGTTTCCGGCCATCGTCGGCGTGTGGCGGGCGGTGGCGGAAGGAGTGCCTTCCGCTGGGTGGTGTCTCCGGTGCGGCCGCCGGCGGCCGCACCGGAGCCGGGTCTACGCAGCGGTTTCCAGCCCGGTGATGAGCGCGATGAGCCGCTCCGTCGAGGCCTCACTCCGGTCGAGCACGCCGGCCAGCCGCCCGCGCCGGAGCACTGCGATGCGGTCGGCGATCTCGAGCACGTGGGGCAGCTGGTGGCTGACCAGGATCGTCGCGATCCCCTTGGCCCGGACCTTGTCGATCAGCGCGAGCACCTCCCGCTGCTGCTCCACACCCAGCGCGGCGGTCGGCTCGTCGAGCAGCAGGGCCCGCTTGCACCAGGTGACCGCGCGGGCGATCGCGATCGCCTGGCGCTGCCCGCCCGACAGCTTTCGGCATTCGCTGCGCAGGTCCGGGATCCGGATGTGGATGTCGTCGAGGGCTGCTCTCGCCTCGTTCATCATCCGGCGCCGGTCCAGCCACCGGACCCACCGTCCGGGACCCTGCCGGGGGCTCAGTTCGCGTCCGAGGAACAGGTTGTCGGCCACGTCGAGGTCCAGGGCCAGCGCGAGGTCCTGGTACACGGTCGCGATCCCCGCGGCCGTCGCGTCGGCAGGTCGTCTCAGGTGCCGGACCTCCCCGTCGATCATGAGGTGGCCAGAGGTCGGGGTGATGTTGCCGGAGAGGATGCCGAGCAGGGTGCTCTTGCCCGCACCGTTGTCTCCGACGAGGGCGAGCACTTCGCCCGGGTAGAGCTCCAGACTGATTCCGGCGAGGGCCGTCAGGCCGCCGTAGATCTTGGTGAGGTTCTGCGCGACGAGGATCGGTTCGTGCGTTCCGGTCATGTCGATGCTCCCGCGGGGGTCAGTTGATCGCCGGTCCATAAAGGAGCTCCTTGACGTCGGGGTGGTCGATGGTCTCGAGATCGGCTCCGACCGCGTCGAGTGTCACCTCGGGTTTGACCGCGGCCTTGTCGCCCCGCAGGTACGCGGAGGCGAACCGGATGGCGGTTTCCCCGGCGGCCTTGGCGTTCTGGACCACGAGGTACTGCAGTGACTTGTCGCGCAGGTACTTCACTTCGGTGGGGGTTCCGTCGTACGCGACGATGGGGACCGACCCGGTTCGGCCTGCGGCGGTCAGCGCGGCGGCGGCGCCTTCCGCGTTGACCTCGGTGACCCCGTAGATCCCCTTCAGGTCGGGGTAGGCGACGAGCAGGGAACGGGCGGCGGCCTGGGAACCGGAGGGGTTCCCGCCGGCGTTGTTCACGGGGGCGATCCGAACGTTGGGCGCGGCTTCGCGCAGGCCCGCCTCGAAGCCCTCGACGCGCTGGTCGAGGCTCGTGTTGCCGGCCATGATGTTGATGATCGCGACGGTGCCGGTTCCGCCGGTGTACTGGGCCATCTGCCGGCCCGCGAGCCGACCGCCCTGCAATCCGTTGCCGTGGATCTGGCTGACCAGGCCGCTGGGGTCGGCGAGCGTGCCGTCGACCGTGAGGACCGGGATCCCCGCGGAGAGGAATCGCTGGATCGGCGGGCGCATCGCGACCGGGTCCACCGGGGCGACGACCAGGAGGTCGGGCCGCTGGGTGAGGACCGCGTTGAGCACCCTCGTCTGATCTGTGGCAGAGAAGTTGGGAGATCCCTGGTGGACCAGGGTGATGCCGTCGCGGGCCGCGCCCGGCTCCATCGAGCGCTTGATGGTGTCGAAGTAGGGGTTCTGAGTGACGCCGGGGACGTAGACGACGGTGAACTTTTTCGTCGCCGAGTCACTGGTCGAAGTGCCGCCGCTGCACGCGGCGAGCGCGGCGGCGGTGACGGCGGAGAGAGTGAGCGCGAACGTTCTGCGCCAACGGGGCATGGGGGTCTCCTTGGTCCGGAAGGGGTGGGGTCACGCGGAGCGGGCGGCGCGGACCCGCTGCTGGTCGGCGAGCACGGCGCCGACGAGGATGGTGCCGACCGCGATGAGCTGCCACGCGGAGTTCGCCTTGGCGATCACGAGCCCGGTCTCCAGCACGGCGATGATGGCGGCGCCGATCGCGGTGCCGGCGATGGAACCGCGTCCACCGGACAGGCTCGCCCCGCCGATCACGACGGCGGCGATCGCGGACAGTTCGTCGCTCTGCCCCGCGGTGATGGTCGCCACCCCGAGCTGTGCCATCGCGAGGTAGCCGGCCAGGCCCGCGACGAGTCCCGACAGCACGTAGGTGCGCACGAGCTGGGCCCGTACGTCGATGCCCGTCCGGACGGCTGCCTGGGCGTTGCTCCCGATGGCGTGTGCCCGGCGTCCGTACCGGGTCTTCGCCAGGAACACCCAGGCGACGACGGTCACGGCCACCGCTACCGCCACCGGGACGGCGAGCCACCCGTCGGCCAGGAGCAGGTTGCCGATCTCCGAGAGCCGAGGAGGGAGGTCGGAGATGTCCTGACCCCCGTTGAGCAGCAGGGTCGCGCCCTCGGCCACACCCAGCGCCCCGAGCGTCACGATGAACGGGGTGACTTTGAAGCGGGTGATCACCAGTCCGTTGACCAGGCCGAAGAGCGCTCCGACGGCCAGGGAAACCACGAGCCCGGTGACCATGACCAGCCCGGCTCCGGAGCCGGTGCCGAGCAGGCTGCGCATCACGACGGCGGAGACCATGCCGGAGAACCCGAGCACGGCGCCGATCGAGAGGTCGATTCCGCCGGAGACGATCACGAACGTCTCCCCGACGGCGAGGAGGAGGATTTCGGTGCCGCTGACGGAGATCGCCTGCCAGCCCTGCTTGGTCAGGAAGTTGTCCGTCGTGGCGGCGAAGCCGACGATGATGAGCACGAGCACGCCGAGCGTCCACAGGCTGGCGTTGCGTTCGAGGAAGTCCGGCAGGGGCCGGGGTCTCCGAGAGATGAGCTCCGGGATCGCGGTTGCCGGTTGCGGAGGATCGCGGTGGACCGGTGCCGCTGTCCGCTTCGGGGACGGGACGTTCATGCAAGCTCCTTGTCGGCGTTGACTCCAGGGGCGGTGTGGTGAGGGTCGCCGGTGGATCAGGCAGGGCCGAGCGGGCGCTTCCACCCGGTGGAATTCGCGCGACGGCAGGAAAGTGACGCCGCCGGTACGGTCCGGCGACCAGTCGCTCTCGAAAGGAACACCCGGTGTCCGGTTCGGACTCACAGCGGAAGTCGTTGCCCACCATCGTCCTCGTGCCTGGGATGTGGCACGCCGCTTCGGCCTGGGAGGCCGTGGTGAAGCTCTTGGAGGCCGACGGATTTCCGTGCGTGCCGGTGACGCTGCCCGGGCCAGGGCGGGCCGGGGGAGACGCCACCTTCCACGGGCACCGCGACCACCTCGAGCGGGTGCTCGCCGGAGTGGCGGGTGGCGTGGTTCTCGTCGGGCATTCCTACGGCGGTGCCGTGATCGGCGAGATCCGAGCGGTACCCGCGGTGCGCTCGATGATCTTCGTGGCGGCGTTCTGCCTTGAAGTGGGGGAATCGGTCGCCGCCGTGAACGACGCACAACCGGGTTCCGACGCGGGTGCCTCGGCCATCGTCCGGTCGGGGGACTACCTGTCCATGGCGCCCGAAACCGCGAAAGACGCGTTCTACCACGACTGCCCGCCCGCCGTAACGGAGCAGGCGGTCGCGAGCCTGACGCCGGAGTTCCACGACACTCGCACCACCCGGGCGACCCGAGCCGCTTGGCGGGAAGTGCCGTCGCACTACGTGGTGTGCACTCAGGATCGCGCGATCGTGCCGGACGTGCAGCGCGCCTTGGCAGCACGGCTCGACTCGGTCCGGGAGATCGATTCCGGCCACTGCCCGATGCTGTCGCAACCGGACCGGCTCGCCGGGATCATCGCGGATGTGGCGGTGCGGACGACCCGCCAGTGAAGCCAGGACTGGAGAAGTATCCGTCACCAAGCCGGGTTCCCGGCACGGAGGAGATCTCATGACGCGATTGCACGTCGAGGAGTACGGCGACGGCGAGCGCACGGCCGTGCTGATCCACGGCCTCTCGTCGAGTTCGGCCACCTGGCAGCGGCTCGTTCCCGAGCTGACCCGCGCGGGCTATCGGGTCCTCGCGCCGGATCTCGCGGGCCACGGGCGTAGTGCTCGCACCCGCTACAGCCGGGAGCGGTGGGCCGAAGACCTGCTCGAAACCTTGCCGGCCGAGCCCGAACTGGCGATCGGGCATTCACTGGGCGGTGTGCTGCTCGCCATGATCGCCGAGCGGCTCCGACCTGCCCGCGCGATCTACGCCGATCCGGCCTGGTACCCGTGGCAGGGCGTCGGCTACGGCGAGGCGCAGCCCGCGATCCGAACCGCCAAGGGGTGGTCGCACGCCGACGCGCGAGCCGCACATCCACAGTGGAGTGACGAGCTGGTGGCGGCCAGGGTGGCGGAACTCGGCACCTGGGACCCGGAGACGACTCACATGGACTACCTCGAGACCGCCTACGTCCCGGTGTTCCCGGTCGTGCCGTCGCTGATCGTGCGGGCCGGCACGAGCGACCTGATCGCTCCGGCTCTCGCCGACCACTTCCAAGACGTCGGGTTCACCCTCCGGACGGTGCCGGGCACCGGTCACTTCCTTCACCTGGACGACCACAAGGGATTCGTCGCGGCGCTCGACGGCTGGGTGTGACGCGTTCGACCATGCCCGCCGGGCATAGTCGCGGTGCTTCAGAGGCATTTTCGCGGCGCTCGCGGCGGGGGCAAGATCGAGGGCGTGGCTCCGTCGGTGCTCGGCTCCGGGGTCACGTCCCTTTGCGACAGTCAGGACGACGATGGAATTGCACGTTCGCCGCTGGACGGGAGGTGCCAGGACCGCACTGCTCGTCCACGGGCTCTTCAGCGACGGTGCTTCGTGGCACCGGCTGGGCCCCAGTCTGGCCGAGCGCGGGTACACGGTGCTGGCGCCGGACCTGCGTGGTCACGGCCGGAGTCCGCGCGGCCGGTACTCGCCGACCGACTGGGCGCTCGACCTGATCGACACGGTCGGCGACACCCGGATCGATCTCGCAGTCGGGCACTCGCTGGGCGGTCTCGCGCTCGCGGTGGCGGCGCACGCCATCCGGCCGGGCAGTGCGGTGTACCTCGATCCGGCGTGGCGGATGTCGGCCGAGCAGGACAAACGGTCCCGGGTCGAGTGGAGTTCCTGGCTGGAGTGGACCGAACCGGCTCAGCTCCGCGCGCGCCTGGGTGAAAGCTGGCCCGAGGACGACCTGGCCCTGCGCTGGGACTCTATGTGGCGGACCGACCCCGCGGCCATCCCCGGGCTCGCCGCCGGTGCCGGCTACGACCACTCCCCGGAACCGGCGCCGTGGCCGGCGCTTGTCCTGGGTGCCGACGGCAGTGAGTACATCACCGAAGCGCATGCGCAGGAACTGCGGGCTCGCGGCGTGACGGTCGAGACGGTCGCCGGTTCGGGGCATTCCTGGTTCCGTGAGAACTTCGCGGGGTTTCTCCGTCGCCTGGATCGCTGGCTCGCACCAGCGGGCGCTCGCCGGCCGCGAGAAGGAGATTCATGAAGCCGTGACGTGATCACGTTGCGGCTTTGTTCCCACCCTTAAGATGACCGGTCATATTCTGGTGTCGGGTCACCGTGCTCGGCGACGACGACACCCTCGTTCAGAAGATCCGCCTGATCATCGAGGTCCGGTCGTGGGCCGAGGCGCTGGGGGAGTACCACCACATCAGGCCGGGCCAGGTTCCATGGCCCACCAGCAAAACAAGGAGAAATTCATGACGAACCGTCCCTTCCGCTTCGGCGTCAGCCTCCTGGCCACCGGCTCACGCTCGACGTGGCAGGCCAGGGCCCGGCAGGCCGAAGATCTCGGCTACGACACCTTGCAGGTCCCCGACCACCTCGGTATGCCGGCGCCGTTCCCCGCGCTGGTTTCCGTGGCCGAGGCGACCTCACTGACCGTGGGCACGTACGTGCTGAATGCCGGATTTTATCGTCCGGCTCTGCTCGCCCGTGACGTCGCCGACACGGCTCTCCTCACGGACGGCCGGCTGGAGGTGGGCCTCGGTACCGGCGCTATCGCGGCGGAGTTCGAGGCCGCCGGGGTGCCGTTCCCCAGCGGGGGAGCGCGGGTCGAGGGCCTGGCCCGCACTGTCGCCGAAATGAAGCAGGCCCTCGCGGCCGTCGGTGTCCCGGTCCCGCCCTTGCTGCTGGCCGGCGACGGCGACCGCATGCTGCGGCTCGCGGCGCGGGAAGCCGACATTGTGGGCCTGTCGCTCCTGTCCGCGACCCGGCCCGGTGCGGACCCGGCGAAGGTGCTGGACGACCGCGTCTCGTTCGTCCGGATGGCAGCGGGTGATCGACTCTCCGCCTTGCAGCTCAATCTTTTCGTCTCAACCGTGTCGGTTTCCGGGGAGGTCGACCTGTCCTTCGCCCGCGCGGCGGCCCCCGACCTTCCTGAGGAACACCTGCTGTCCCTGCCGGGCGTGCTGGTCGGCTCCGCCCGCACGATCGCAGACCGGCTGCTGGACTACCGCGAGACCCATGGCATCACCTACCTCAGCGTGCTCGAGCCGGCCATGCAGGAGTTCGGAAAGGTCATCGAACTCCTCCGCTGAGGCCGGCTGTCCACAGTGGCCGGAAAGATCGTCGAAGGGAGCCACCCTCCGTGATCTGGTCCCTGGTCGAACTGCGCTGCGAGCCCGGATAGGTCGAAGCCGCCGCGCGGCCAGCACATCGTCCAGGGCGTCTGAGCCGATGAACATCCGGAAGGGACGATTGTGAAGGCGTTCGTGTTCGAGGGCATCGGGGAACGGGCCGAAATGCTCCGGGGACCTTCCGGATCCACGGCCGTGGCGCGGTGAGGTGATCATGTGGATCCTCGCCGCTCCGGTGCACACCTCGGACCTGCATCTCGTGCGCGGCCGGTACGGGCGCCGCCCCGCGTAAGGGGATGCAGCGACGACACCGAAACCCCCGCCCTCGACGGAGAAGGACTTGGCCGGTCCCGAGGCGGACTGAGCACCAAGATTCACCTCGCCGTCGACGGGCGCGGTCTGCCGATCCGGTTCCTGCTCACCCCAGGCCAAGCTGGAGGCAACACGCAGCTGCTGCCGCTGCTGGACGGCATCAGCGTCGCCCGCCCCGGACCAGGCCGGCCCCGCTGCCGGCCGGAGACGGTGATCGCGGACAAGGCGTATTCGCATCCCTCGACCCGGCAGGCGATGCGAGACCGGTAGATCGCCTTCGTCAGCCCGCAGCGCGATGACCAGATCGCCCGCCGTGTCGCCAAAGACTCCCGCGGCGAGCGACCACCGACCTTCGACGCCGAGGTCTACAAGCAGCGCAACGTGGTCGAACGCTGCTTCAACCGACTCACACAATTCCGCGACCTGGCCACCCGCTACGCCAAACGCGCCGCCTACCACCAGGCCGAACTCAATATCGCCGCCATCGTGCTCTGGCTCCGATAACTTACAGCACACCGCCTAGGTACCTGGGCCAGAAGTCCGAACCTGGAGAGGGTGGCGTGATTCTCCAGATGAAGGGATTCGTCCTGTACAACTCACTTAGTCGGTCGTCGCGCCAGCTCTCGTAGGCGAAGTCCTCGTCAACCGGGAAGCGATCCTCGGGGGTGTCGAGGTCGAGGTAGTGCTCCCTCCCAACGTCGACGAGATCAAGCTCGTCACCTTCGAGCTCCAGGCTGCGGACGGAGCAGCTGAACGAGTCCGCGTAGGACATGGGAACCCGTTTCCCGGTCGCGGCGTCGGTAGCGACACCCCAGTCGCTCTCGGTCGCCCCGTGTAACCCTCCACTGCCCTCGCAGGCGCGGCAGCCGACGGCCATGTCGTCGTCGGAGTAGATAAGTGTAGTCGCGCCAAACGCGGCGACCATGCCGCCCCGTTCCGACGACGGCAGTTGACCGATGACATCTCAATCCTCTTTGGTCATGACCTCGTCCTTACTTCCACCCGAATTCCATAGTTCTCGAACAGCTCAGACGCGAGCTCGGGACCACAGTACTTCGGAAAATGATTCCAGTACCACGCCGTGCCATCGTCAATACTACTTCTGTCAATACGGGGATTTTGGTCAAAATCCAGGCATTGCGCGAATAGTGCATCGATTCGAGCAACGTCGCCGGCGATATCGATCACTTCCCGAAACGCGATCATTTGTCGATGTTTGAGCAATCCAGACAGAACACTTCGAACCCCGAGTCGCCCATAGTACTCGTCCAGCGATCCACCAAATGAGGCCTCGCATTCGCTGGCAAATCCATCCCACTTATCCACCAGGGTTCGAGGCGTGTCTCGCACCTTCGATGCCGGCGAAAGTCCGAATTCTTGTAGACGAAGCGTGAAACTCTCATCGAAATCCATTTTGCTCTCACTTTCAAGCCGCGAATCTCGGGCTCGAAGCTGGCATCCCGGCCGCGCGACACACCGGTCTGCACCCGAGACGACGTCGGTGGGCACCGGTCTTGGATCGGTGTCGTTGGGGCGAGTTACTGGTCCCGCGGCCGGTGGGGTCGTGCTTGTCATTGCCGACATGGGCGGTGATCTCGCCGTCCAACACGGACTCCAGCTGCCGTTCGGTCAGCTGCTGCAGCACGCCGCCCTCACCGGTCAGCGTCAGCCAGCCGGCTTTCGCGCGGCTCATCAGCTGTTACACCGGACGTTTTACAGTCTCCTACCTGGGCGGCCGGCTGCGCTCGGGCTGGTCCGGCCCGAGAGTCGCCGTCGCTTCGAGGCTCTCTTGAATGAGAAGCACACGAAGCGAGCCCTTGTTGAGTTGCCGCCATCGGTGTTTGACGTGGCCGCCGTAGAAGAGGCTCTCGCCGGCACCCAGCTTGAAGGTGCCGTGGCCCTCGACCTCCATCTCGCACCGCCCCGAGGCGACGTAGATCATCTCGCGGGCGGCGTGTGTGTAGTACTCCTCGAACTCACTGGGCCCTGAGCGGTACTCGACCGGCAGGAAGGGCCAGGCTCCGCGGACGAGGAAGCGAGCCATGCCGGTGCTGTGCTCGACCTCCAAGGCCGAGCGTCGCTGGACTCCGCCGAAGTCTTCCGCGCTGCCCAACGCGACCAGCGCGTGTGCCGTAGTGCCGAGCACGTCCGCGATCAGCGTCAGCGTGCGCATGCTCGGGCGCGACAGGCCCCGCTCGATCTTGCTCAGAAACGGATGCGAGAGCCCGGTGGCTCCCTCGACATCCTTCAGGGTCAGCCCGAGCGACTGCCGACGCTCCCGGATCCCGGCGCCCAGGGCGCCGAGCATCCGGTCACTGCGTCCCTGATCCATCTGCTCCTGCTCTCCTCCATGCGAACCCGTCGTCCTGATCATATCGGCGGACGTTCACCGGCTCGCCGTCGCCCATGCAACCAATGTTCCCCACGGGAACAGTTCACCAACGCGAAACACGAGCATACGAAGCCGGTAATAACTGCTGGCCACTGTTCCTCGCAGGAACATTCCGCCCTCGGGCCAGGATCCCCGCGACAGCGTGCGCTGCGCGCAACTCCGCCGGCCCCCTAGCTCAACCGGACAGGAGCTTCCAGACATGAGGCTGCTTGACGTTCCCGTCATCGACATGCACCCGTTCCTCACCGGCGATGCCGAGGCGCGCGCAAAGGTCGCGAGGGAGGTCGACCGCGCGTGCCGCGACATCGGCTTCCTCGTGATCAACGGACACGGCGTCGACCCTGCGCTCATCGAGCGCACCAGGGAGATCTCACGCCAGTTCTTCGACCTCCCCGCGGAGCGGAAGCTGAGCGTGGCCAAGCCGCAGCCCGGCGTCCTGCGCGGCTACCTGGGCGTGGCGGGTGAGTCCATCGGCCGCTCTCGTGACCTCAACGCCAAAGCCGGCGATTTGAACGAAAGCATGCAGATCGGGCCGATCGACGTCCCGCCAGACGACTACGCGTTCGCGCCGGCGGCGGGCCAGCACTTCGCCCGCAACCTCTGGCCTGACGAGCCGGTGGAGTTCCAGAAGATCTGGACCGAGTACTACGAGGCGATGTCGGAGCTGGCGGATGAGCTGATGCGGGCCTTCGCGCTGGCCCTGGGCGAGGAAGAGTCGTACTTCGAGGACAAGCTCGACCGCCACATCAGCAGGCTCCGCGTCCGCAACTACCCCGCGACCGACAACCCGGCAGAGCCCGGCCAGATCCGGGCCGGCGCCCACACCGACTGGGGCAGCCTGACGATCCTGGCCACCGAGGACGCCCCCGGCGGACTCCAGGTCCGCAACGCCGAAGGGGAGTGGCGCGATGTCCCCATTCTCCCGGGCTGCTTCATCGTCAACATCGGCGACCTCATGGCCCGTTGGACCAACGACGAGTGGGTGTCCACCCTCCACCGCGTCGTCAACCCCCCGGCTGAGCAGGCGTCGACGAGCCGGCGGCAGTCGCTGATCTTCTTCCACAACCCCAACTACGACGCAGTGATCGAGTGCATCCCCAGCTGCCTGCCCGAGGGCGCGACGCCCAAGTACCCGACCACCACGTCCGGCGAGCACCTCTTGGAGATGTTCGTTCGCTCCCAGAACGACTACTGAGCACCAGACATCCGAGCCACGTATCCGGCCAGCCAGCCAGAAAGTGAGTGAGCACGATGACGCTTCTTGACGTTCCCCTGATCGATCTCAGCGGATTCCGCGATGGAGACGAGGCCACCCGCCGGCGCATCGCCGACGAGGTCGGGCGGGCCTGCCGGGACATCGGTTTCCTGGTCATCAAGGGGCACGGCGTGGCCCCGGAGAAGATCAAGACCGCCTACGAGACGAGCCTGGAGTTCTTCGCACAGGACGTGTCCGCCAAGGCCGCGGCCGGCCGGCCCGACCCCTCGCACATCCGCGGCTACATCGGGCTCGGTGTGGAGTCGCTGGCGCAGCTCGACAACATGGCCGCTCCGCCGGACATCAAGGAGCTCTTCGACGTCGGGCCGTCCGATGTGCCTGCCGACGCTTACCACGAGGCCGGTGGTGCGGCGTTCGCTCCGAACGTGTGGCCGGAGACGCCGAGCGCGATGAAGCCGGTCCTGACCGACATGTTCGACACCATGACGGGTACCGCTCAGCTGCTCAGCCAGGTCTTTGCGATGGCGCTAGACCTCGAGCCCGACTACTTCCTCCCGAAGATCGACAAGCACACCAGCATCATGCGCGTGAACTACTACCCCTCTCAGGAGGAGCAGCCACTGCCGGGACAGATGCGGGTGGGCCAGCACACCGACTACACCGCGTTCACGGTCCTGTGGCAGGAAGCGGTCGACTCCGGAGGCCTGCAGGTGCTCAACAAGGCCGGTGAGTGGGTCGATGTTCCGGTCATCCCGGACTCCTTGGTGGTCAACATCGGCGACTCCCTCGCGCGGTGGACCAACGACAGCTGGGTCTCCACCATGCACCGCGTCGTCAACCCCGAGCGCACCGTCGTTCCCACCAACAGGCGCATCTCGATCGTCATGTTCTTCCAGCCCAACTACGACGCGGTCATCGAGTGCATCCCCACCTGCCAGGGCCCGGACCGGCCGGCGAAGTACGCCCCGATCAAGAACGGCGAGTACCTCGCCGCCAAGTTCGCTCAGCAGCAGATCGACGAGGAGGAGATCGCGTGACCACCACCACGAGCGCCGGCGTCCTGAACTGGGTCAACGTCTTCGCCAAGAATCTTGAGGACCTGCCCAGGTTCTACGCCGAGCTGTTCGGCCTGAGTGAGGTCGAGCAGATGCGCAACAACGTCTTCCGCGGCTTCTCCACCGGCGCGAGCGGCCTGGGGTTCCTCTCCCCGGAGGTTTACGACCTGCTTCACCTGGAACCCCTGCGCGAGACCCAAGGCGCCGGCTTCCTGCTCAACTTCGAGACCGGCTCTCACGACGAGGTCCACCTGCTGATCGACTCCGCCGTCGCCGCGGGCGCCACCCTGGTCAAGGAGCCCTACGAGACCTCCTACGGCTGGTACCAGGCCGTGCTGACCGATCCGGAGGGCAACGTGTTCCGGATCAACCACATCTTCGGGAGCGTGACGTGACCGGTCGCATGACCGGTGCGGTCGCCATCGTCACCGGGACCGCACACCCCAACGGTATCGGCGCGGCCACGGCCCGCCGGCTCGCCGAGGAGGGTGCCAAGGTGCTGATGACCGACCTGCTCGGTGAGGTCGGGAAGCGGACCGCGGCCGAACTCACCGGCCGCGGCCTCGAAGTCAGCTTCGTGATCCACGACGTCACCTCCGAGGCCGCGTGGCAGGAGACTCTGCAGACATGCCGGTCGACCTACGGCGAGCCGACCGTGCTCTTCAACAACGCGGGCGTCTTCAACGGCACGCCGATCACGGAGGAGGACATGCCGGGCTGGAGCCGCACCATCGCCGCGAACCTGACCAGTGTGTTCCTCGGAATGCGCACCGTCATCCCGGCGATGATCGCCAACGGCGGTGGCTCGATCGTCAACACCTCCTCGATCTGGGGGCTCGTCGGCGCCGAAGGTGGCGCGGCCTATCACGCCAGCAAGGGCGGCGTCACGGTACTGACCAAGCATGCCGCGATGGCACACGTCCGCGACGACATCCGCGTGAACTCGGTCCACCCCGGAGGAATCGACACCGTAATCATGGAGCAGTCCGGAAAGGACAACGCCGACCAGGTGGCCGCCCGTACGCCGATGGGTCGACTGGGCAAGCCCGAAGAGATCGCGGAGGCGGTCCTCTTCCTGTCCTCCCCGGGAGCTTCCTACGTCACGGGCACCGCGTTCGCCGTCGATGGCGGATACACCGCCCTGTGAACCACCGATAGCGCTCGCGCCGGCCGCCGCCCTTGGCACCGATGAGCGGCGCGAGCCCCGCACACAAAGCCTCGGCCCGACGAGGGCCGGCGCGCACCTCTGAGCGCCATCACACCGTCGAGACGCGACTCCTCAGCGAGCGAAAGGTCCATCAGCCATGCCCATAATCACTGGATCGAAAAGCCGGCCGACGACTCGACCTCGTTGCCGCCCGATCGCTGCGGCGATCATCGGATCGCTCTCCGCCTTCAGCCTCGTGGCCTGCGGGGCGTCGAGCTCCGCAGGGTCTTCGGACTCCGGTGCGAACGGTGGCTCCTCGAGTGGTGCGGTGGCCTTCTTCACCGACGGCCTCGGCAACTCCTACCTCCAGTCGGCGACGAACGCCGCCAAGGCGCTGGCCGCGAAGGACGGCGTCAAGATGGACGTCTTCAGCGCCGACTTCGACTCCGGCAAGCAACTGACTCAGATCCAGGACGCCGTCTCCAGCGGCAAGTACAAGGCCTTGGTTGTCGAGGCCATCGACGGGCAGTCGGTGTGCAGAGCGCTGACCGACGCCGCCCAGCACCTGATCGTCTCCATCTACAACACACCGATCTGCGGCCACGTGCAGGATCTGTACTCGCCCGGCACCATCGGATTCTTCGGACGCCTGGAATCCGAGACAGGTCGGCTCTTCGCCGGTTATCTGCACAAGGCGCTCCCCAACGGCGGCAAGGTCGCCTATCTTCCGGGGCCGGCCAGCAGCTCGATCGTCCAGCTGACCACCCAGAGCTTCCTCGACGAGCTCAAGAAGTATCCGAACCTCGACCTGGTCGCCACCGTCCCAGGCAACTGGGACGGAGCCACCGGCCTCGCGGCCACCCAGGACATCATGCAGGCCCACCCCGACATCAACGGGATCGTCTTCGGCGACGACAACACCGCCACACCCTCGATGAAGTGGCTCATCGACACCGGAAAGCTGGGCGACATCAAGGTCGTCTCGCTCGCCGGAGCCGCCAACGTGGTCGACATGGTCAAGGCCGGGCAGGTCTACGCCGACATCGCCGGCCTACCCGTGGAAGAAGCCACCCGCGCACTCCAAGCCGCCATCCAGACCATGCGAGGTCAGAAGATCGACGTTCCCGGCTTCGATCTCACGACGAAGGTCTACAACGTCCTCAAGGACCCGATGTTCCACGGTGGAGACCCGGTCATCACCAAGGCCAACGCCGCCGGCTTCAAGTCGACCTGGAGCGTGGGATGAGCATCGCCCGTCCCGATCTGGGCGCCGTCCCGGGCGTGAAGCACGCCCGGGACGGGAGCGAACGCGCGCCGGAGTGCAGGGTGCTCGCGGCGGTGGACCTGCACAAGGCCTACCCGGGCATCAAGGCTGTCGACGGCGTGACGCTCACGCTTCGCGCCGGGACGGTGCACGGTCTCGTCGGGGCCAACGGTGCGGGGAAGTCGACGCTGCTCAAGATGCTCACCGGCGTGGTCAAACCCGATGCCGGCTCGCTCGTCCTCGACGAACACCAGGTGCACCTGCACGGTCCTCACCACGCCAGGAAGCTCGGCATCGCCGCTGTGCACCAAGAGCCCAGCCTCGTCCCCGGTCTGGACCCGGTGGCCAACGTCTTCCTGGGCCGGCAGATGCACGTCCTGGGCATCCGCAGACGGCGCATGATGGTGTCCGCCTTCAATCAGGTGTGCACCGACCTGGGGCTGGACGTGCCCACCACCGGCGCCAGCTTGGGCTTGCCGGTCGCCGTGCAGCAGCAGATCGAGATCATCCGTGCGCTCCAGCAAGAGTCCCGCGTCCTGGTCCTGGATGAGCCCACCGCCGCGCTGGGCGCCGAGGAGCGCCTCAAGCTCCACGCCATCATCAGACTGCTTCGCTCCCGGGGAACCGCGGTCCTGCTCATCAGCCACCACCTCGAGGAGGTGCTCGAGCTCGGCGACGAGATCACCGTCCTGCGGGCCGGCGCAGTCGTGGCCCACGGTAGGGCATCGACCTTCACCACGGACTCCTTGACCACAGCCATGGTGGGCCGCGCCGTCAACGCTGTGACTCGCAACCGCTCACACCCACCGGACAGCACCAAACCCGCTCCGGCATTGGAGGTGCGTGACATCGTGACACCAGGCCGGCTGCGCATCGACCACCTCTGCATCCGCCCCGGCGAGATCGTGGGCCTGGTCGGGCTGGTGGGCTCTGGACGTACTCGTCTGCTGCGAACCATCGCAGGACTGGAGCCTGTCCTCGGCGGGGAGATGCGCGTGGACGGGCGCGCCACGGCCTGGCCCAGCACGCCACGCCAGGCACTCACCCAAGGGATAGCTCTCGCACCCGAAGACAGGCGCACGCAGGGCTTGATCCTGCGTCAACTGTCCTGGACCAACATAACCGTCAGCACCATCACGCGGCCCGCGCGGTGCGGCCTCGTCAGACGTAAGCGCGCCTACGCCGCAGCCGCCGACTGTGGTGCCGCAGTCAGCCTCCCTGCCCACCGTCTCAAAGCGGCGGCCGGCACCCTCTCCGGCGGGAACCAGCAGAAGGTCGTCCTGGCGAAGCTTCTCCACGCCCGCCCGCGCGTCCTCATGGTCGATGAGCCCATGCGCGGCATCGACGTCGGCGCCAAAGACGAGATCTTCCGCGTCGTCGAAGCCGCCGCCGCCGAGGGCACCGCGGTCCTGATCGCCTCGGAGGAGACCGAAGACCTCCTCGGCTTCTGCGACCGCGTCCTGGTCATGCGACACGGCCGGATCGTCGCGACCTCCTCCGGTGCCGAAGGCCGCGAGCAAGCGTACGCAGCCATGCTGCTCGAACCCACTCCCATCGCCGTAGAGGAGGGAGCCTCATGAACTCCCTGAACACCATCCGCTTCGCCGGCCGCCGCTACGGCATCGTCCTCGCCCTCATCGTGATGGTCGTGATCGCCAGCCGGCAAAGCAGCTTCCTGACCGCCGGCAACCTGGTCAACATCAGCGACCAGTGGACCCCCATCGCCGTCATGGCGCTCGGCATGACCTTCTGCCTCATCAGCGGCGGCTTCGACCTTTCCGTCGGAGCCACCTACGCGCTCGCAGCGACCGTCAGCTCCGCGCTCGCCCTCCACCACCCCCCGCTCCTCGCCATCGTCATCACCCTCGCGATCGCCGGGGTCATCGGTCTGGCCAACGGCCTCATGGTCACCAAGCTCGCCATCAACCCCCTGATCGCCACCCTCGGCAGCTCACAGATCGTCGGTGGCGCTGCCCTGCTGTACTCCGGCGGAGCGACCTACTCCGTCCACGACGGCCTCCTCGCCGACCTCGGCTCCGGCCGCATCGGCGGCTCGTTCCCGGTCAGCGCCATCGTCCTGGCCGGTTTCACCCTGGTGGCAACGATCGTTCTCGCCTTCAGCACCTACGGCCAAGACCTCTACGCCACCGGAGGCAACAACACAGCCAGCTACATCTCCGGGATCCGGACCGATCGCACCCGCACGCTGACCTACGTCATCACCGGCCTGACCGCAGGAGTAGCCGGCGTTCTCTACGTCGGCCGGGTCGGCTCGGGACAGGCCAACATCGGCACCGGCATCGAGTTGCAGGTCATCGCCGCCGCGCTCATCGGCGGCGTCTCGCTCATCGGCGGACAGGGCCGAGTCTGGCAAGCCCTTACCGGCGTGGCGATCCTGGCCGTGCTCCAGAACTTCTTCAACCAGGCAAGCATCAACGCCTACTGGCAATCCATCGTCCAGGGCTGCGTCATCGTCGCTGCGGTCGGCTTCGACGCCTTCAGCCGCGGCGAGTCCCTCACCGGTCTCCGGCACCGATTCGCCCGAATCCGCTACAACCACCGCGCGGGGTCGCTCCCCGAACCCGCCGAGACACCCTGAGGGCCCGCGGAAACATGAGCTGTCACGACGACCACGACACGATCGACAACACCGTCTATGACCTGGTCATCAAGTCCGCCCGCGTCGTAACCGGCGAGACCCCGATCGACATCGGGATCTCCCGGGGAGTCGTGTGTCGCCTGGCACCCGATCTCGCAGGCCGGGCAGCACTCGACGCCGGCGGCAACTTGGTGACACCCGGATTCGTCGACACCCACCTGCACCTCGACAAGTCCCGGTTGATGCCACGCTACCGCCACTTCGACGGCACGCTCGCCTCTGCCATCACCGAGACCGCGGAGCTGAAGAAGGGCTTCACCGAAGACGACGTCTACCAACGAGCAGAGCAGACACTCCGCGACTGCGTCACCCACGGCACCACCCGCATCCGCACCCAGGTCGAGGTCGACGACGTCGTCTCCTTGAAATCCTTCCACGCCATCAACGCACTCGCCGATGACTGGCGCGACTATGTCGACGTCGAGGTCTGCGTTTTCGCTCAAGAAGGTCTCACCCAGTCCGAGGAGACCAAGGCGCTCCTCGACGCTGCTTTGGCACAAGGTGCTCCAGTCCTCGGCGGTGCGCCGTACGCCGACGTGGACCCGCTCGGCCAGCTCGACTGGATTTTCGAGCGGGCACAGCACTTCGAGGTCCCCATCGACCTCCATCTCGACCTCGCCGAGACCACCGGCGGCATGCTCATCGAGGAGGTCTGCCGGCGCACCATCCAGCACGGGATGCAGGGCAGGGTGACGGTGGGGCACGTCACGCAGCTCAGTTTTGTGACGCCGGAACGCTTCGCCGAACTCACGGCGCTGGCCGTTGACGCCGACCTCGCCTTCACCGTGCTGCCGGCCACCGATCTGTTCCTCATGGGCAGGGCAACCAGCCACTCCAAGCCCCGCGGGGTGCTCGATATGAAATCCCTCATAGGCAACGGCTTGCGCTGTTCCGTGGCAACCAACAACGTCCTGAACGCCTTCACTCCCTATGGGGATGGGTCACTGATCCGGATGGCCAACCTCTACGCCAACATCACCCATCTGTCGGGGGAGGGCCTCGAGCAGGCTTTCTCACTGGTGACCGATGGCGCGGCCCGGGTGGTCGACCCCGGCAGCGCGGCAAGCCTGGTCGAAGGAGCGCCGGCAGATCTGATCTGTCTGCCGACCGACAGCGGGGCCAATGCGGTCGCCACCATCTCCGAGCCCTTGTGGGGCCTCAAGCACGGACGGCTCACCTTCACCCGGCTCCGGCCCGTACTCCAGACCCCACCCAACTTCGACACCGTCAAGCGAGGCACCGTTGATACACAGCACCCCCCGTTCTCCTCAGGACGGTCTGATGCGGGCGTTCTGGAGTTATGAACGTGCGCTCATGGACAACGATCTGGCCGGCTTGGATCGGCTCTTCGCTCCCGGCGACGCAACGCTTCGAGGCGATGCGGCCGGATTGCTGGTCGGTCACCACCAGATCAGCTCGTTCCGAGCCGGACGTGGCGGTGCAGCACGCCGCTACATCGTCGACGTCCACGTACGGCCGATCGACGAAAACCATGCGATGGTCGTGGCCGTCACGCAGTTCAAAGCCGGGGGACAGGGCCAGCAGACTCAGTTGTGGCAACGCATCGACGGGGAGTGGCAGGTGACCGTCGCCCACGTCCATCAACCGGCGCCGGCCGTTGACTCGAGGATCTGGCGCATCGTCGGCGATCCGTTGGTCGTTCGCGCGGACGGAAGCGAGAACGGGCCGCTTGCCGGCGAGTCGGTGGCGATCAAGGACATCTTCGACGTCCGCGGGTTTCCGGTCGGGGCGGGCAACCCCGCCAGACTCGCGCAGGCCTCGCCGGCGCAGGTGAACGCTCCGGCCGTGCAGCGGCTCCTCGACGCCGGTGCCTCCCTTAAGGGGATCGCCCAGACCGACGAGTTCGCCTACTCCATCGCCGGAGACAACCACCACTACGGCACCCCGCCGAACCCCCGAGCGCCGCATCGACGCTCGGGAGGCTCGACGAGCGGGCCCGCGAGTGCGGTGAGCCTTGGGCAGGCAACCGTGGGTCTCGGGTCGGACACAGCCGGCTCCGTCCGCGTGCCGGCCTCCTACCAAGGCCTTTACGGCCTTCGCACGACGCACGGCGCCGTGTCGGTCGAGGGCATGATGCCGCTGGCGCCCACCTTCGACACCGTCGGGTGGCTGGCTCGCGACGCCGAGACTCTGGCGCGCGTCGGCAGCGTGCTGTTGCCACCACGCCAGATGAGCAGTCAGACGCAGGATCAGGCGAGCGGAGACACGACCTACGTCGTTGCCGCCGCGCTCATCGATCAGGCGGAGTCCAACGTTGCTGCTGCGGTCCTCGGCGCCATGCCGAGCCGCACTCGGATCGACGATGAATGGCGGCCACCACTCGATGTCTGGAGCGATGCTTTCCGCACCCTGCAGGCGTTCCAGGCATGGCAGTCACACGGCGACTGGATCCAAGGGCGAGAAGAGCATCTCGGCGCCGACGTGCGCGACCGATTCGCCTACGCCCGTACTGTCACTTCCGAGGGAGCCTCGCGTGCGGCCGAGGTGGTCTCCTCGGCTCGGACCGAGATCCGAGAGAATCTCGCCGACCGGGTCCTGATCCTGCCGACGACCCCCACCGTGGCCCCGCTCGGGCACGCCGAGATCCAGCCTGTGCGTCAAGCAACTCTCCGGCTCACCTGCCTTGCCTCGATAGCGGGCGCACCCGCGTTGAGCATCCCTCTGAGAACCAGAGAGGGACTGCCGTGCGGGCTTTGTCTGGTCGCTTCTCCCGGCCGCGACCACGATCTCTTGCGCCTCGCACAGTCGGCAGACTTCTCCACCGCCGTCGTCGGTGCGACGAAGGGCCAATCGCCGGCGGGCTCGGCGCGATGACCGGGCAGTTGATGCCGGCGCTGCAGCCCGGCATGGGGCCGATCCGGGCGGCGGCATACCTGCCGAGCACGCTCGACCACGTCCTGTGGGGCCGTCTGCCGTGCGCCACCGACAGCCCTGTGCTCACGGTCGACAGCGGCTCCAGCGTCACCTTCGACACGATCAGCCACGAGGGCATCCTCGAGGACCAGGGGCGTGACCCGAAAGCGTTCTTCGGCGAGTACGACGTCGCCGAGGTGCTCGAAGACGCGATCGCGCTCGCGGCCGGCGGCCCCGCAGGGGAGCCCGACCACACGTTCGGTGTCGACGGGCCGCACGTGGTGTCCCGGCCGGTCGCGGTCAGCGGCGCGCTGCCCGGGGACCTGCTGGCGATCACGGTCGAGGAGACCCTGCCCCGCGTGCCCTACGGCGTGGTCAGCAACCGCCACGCGAAGGGTGCGCTCCCCGACACCTACCCGCTCGACGACCAGCAGGTGCACAGCGTCTTCACCCCCGTCGTCGACGGGAAGGGCGTCATCGGGCCGGCCCGCTTCGACCTCGCCCCGTTCCTCGGGATCATGGGCGTCGCGGTGGCCGGCGACCGACGGCCTCACAGCGTCCCCCCGGGGCCACACGGCGGCAACCTCGACATCCGGCTGCTCACCACCGGCGCCACCCTGTACCTGCCGGTGCAGGTCGACGGGGCCCTCGCGTACGTGGGCGACCCCCACTTCGCCCAGGGCGACGGCGAGGTCAGCCTCACCGCACTCGAGGCCAGCCTGCGCGCCACCGTGCGCTTCGACGTGATCCCGCACGAGAGCGCCGTACGGGACTTCGGCGACCTCGTGGCCCCGATCGCGGAGACAGCGGAGTTCCTCATCCCCACCGGCCTCGACGAGGATCTCGACGTCGCGATGCAGAGCGCCGTGCGGGCCGCGATCGCCCTGCTCGGCATTCGCTACAGCATGGACGCACCCACCGCGTACGCCTACCTGTCGGCCGCCACCGACTTTCGCATCTCCCAGGTCGTCGACGTCGTCAAGGGCGTTCACGCCACCATCCGGAAGGCGGACTTCCCCGGCACGTGAGGGCCATCGCGAGCGGAGACTCTGGGCCAGGCAATTTTCGCTGGGAGGAAACAAGATCGCGCCAACGGTGCGTAGGTGCGTAGGTGCGTAGGCAGGAAGCGGTCGCAGGGGGAAGGTCGCTCAGTGCTCTCGACGGTGATACCGGCTTGCGCTGGACCAGGTCGTTCGACGAACTGTGGCTAGCGCGGCCACCAGCGTCGCCGGGCCAGCGCCGCCGCGTGCCGGCTCTTCGGTGCTGCGGTTCCGCGTACCCGTCGGCGGACTGACCCGTCGGCCGCATGTGGGGTCGGATCGCTCAGGTGGTGAGTGCGAGTTGAGGGATGCGAAGGATGCTCTTGTAGTACGGCTGGGCATTCGGTGGGAACGCGTCGATCGAGCGCTGAAGTTCGTCAGCAGTTCGTGTGCGGCCCGGGCCAAGCGAGTCCGGTCCGGTTCGGACAGTGAGCCGGTGGATGCCCTGGTTGCCCAGCCGTAGATGTCGGCATCGATCATCACCGCATCTACTTCCCCATAGGTAACTCCGACCGACTGCCAGTTCTGCGGGGTGCGTCGTCGTGGCGGTCGCACCCCGGCGACCGGGACGTAGGGGCGGGAACGTGGTACTGCGGGAGGTTGCCCGTGACCTTCGGCAGGTCACGTCGACCGGCCGCCGAGGTGCTGGTGGAAGTTTCGTGCTGTGGCCAAGCTGCTGAAGATCACGGTGGAGGAGCTCGACGAGCTGTTGCACGACGTCGTCGAGGTAGGCGTCTCGAAATCTGGAAAGTCTGCCTCCGAGCCGAGCGCCGGCGGGTTGGTCCCCGTTATGGTCGAAGGACAGGCGGTGTGGCTGCCGGTCGACCCCGGCGTGTTCGCCGAGTCCAAGGCTGGTGCCTGTTTCGGCGGCGGAGGCGGCGTACGTACGGTCGCGCGGGTGGCAAGCGTTCGAACAGGAGCTCACCAAGCACGATCCTGATCTCATGGACCCGGGTCGTCCCGAGCTGTTTCTCGCCTGAGTGCTTCAGGATTGGCCGTTGTGACGTGGGCACCGGTCGTGCCGCTCGGCAGTGAACCCCGCTATCGGCCAACGGCATCAAGATCATGCTTCGCCGACGCGGGTGAGCATCGCCTCTTCGTTCGCCGGCTCGCGGACCTCCCTTTCGCGGCAGCGCATCGACAACAGGTAACGCGCTACGGTGACCTTCTCCTCACGACGGGGCGGGTTCCTCCCGCATCGACCGCCTCGACCGGACAATCGTTGGCTGACAGTGTCCCGGCTACTTCCCGCAGCGACGCGCGGGACAAGCCCGAATCGGCCCCGCGCCCGCCGGGCACGTGCGCACTGTCTTCGCTACCAAACCTGCACTGGTCAGGCGATCGACGTTGAGGGCGCAGGAGACGTCGCGGCGAAAACCTCCCGCGCGTAGGCATCCAGAGTGCGCGGAGCGTGGCCGGTCAGCCGCCGCACATCGTCGGTGACGCCGTCGAAGACGTCGGCGCGCACGAAGACGAACAGATCCATCATGTGGTCGACCCACGCGTTCGGACGACCCGAGCGGGCGAAATGCGCCCGGTGCGCCTCGAGGTCGGCGTCGACGTGACGGATGGCCCGCCCTGACGCGCTGGACAGCGTGTCGGCCACTTCCGCGAACGTCAGGGACTGAGGGCCGGTGAGGTCGTAGCCGTGGCCGTGATGGCCGTCGGTCGTCAGGACCGCGACGGCCGAGTCGGCGACGTCGCGGGTGTCGACGAAACCCGCGCGATGGCCTCCGCTTCCCGCGTAGAGCTCGGCGTCGTCGCGGATCGCCCTGGCGTACACCGCGTCGTCCTCGTCGAAGTTCTGCATGAGCCAGTTGGGGCGCAGGATCGTCCAGTTCCGGCCCGACTCCCGCACCACGTGCTCGACTCGCGCGCGGGGAGCGGCCTCCGGTGCCTTGTCGACCCCGAAGGCGGACATGAGGACCACGTGATCCGCCTGCGGGGCGGCGGCGATGAGACGCGCGAACAACGAGGCCGCGTTGTCGAGGACGTCGAGACCCTTCAGGAACAGGGCGTCGGCGCCGGCAACGGAATCCGCCCACGTGGACTCGTCGGCCCAGTCGAACAGGACCGGGGTGACACTCGCCGTGGGTGCGCCCGGATGCCGGGACGCCGCCCGCACCGAAACGCCCGATGCAGCGAGCGCAGCCGCAACGCGCTTGCCCGCCTTACCCGTTGCGCCTTCAACCCATACCGTCTTCATCGTCATCTCCAGTTCGCGATCAATGAACACTGACGCCAGATTATGACGATCCCAAGAGACAGAAAATGATTGATGGTCGTGTTTCTTTGTCTCATCGTCTCGCAGTTGTAGACTTCCGGCATGGACGTGCTGGCCGACATCCTGACGGCGATGCGAGCGGGTCGGCCGGTCGCCGCTCTCACCGAGGTCCACGCACCGTGGGGTCTGCGCTTCGATCAGGTCCTGGGTGCCGCGTTCCACGTTGTACTGCAAGGCAGTTGTCAGCTGGCTCCCCTGGACGGGGCCGCGTTTGCGGAGGTTCAGCTGGGGCCTGGGGATGTGGTGCTGCTCGGCCGGGGTACTCCGCACGCGATCGTCTCCGCACCGGGCGCGGACCTCACTCCGTTCGCTCCCGTTCGTGACACGCCGGGCGGATCGTTCGGGCGGTTCGTGCTGCCCGGGCCCGGGGCTCGGTCGACGATCGTGTGCGGCGCGTACAAGCTGGTCCGCCGCCGTCCTCATCCGCTGCTGCGGGATCTGCCGGAGGTTGTCCACCTGCCTGCCGCTCCCGGACGTGATCCGGGTCTGCGGGCAATGGTGGACCTGCTCGGCGCCGAGCTGTACGAGGCGCCGCCCGGGGCGGCCGCCGTGGCACCGTCGCTTGTGGACGCTCTGCTGGTGTATCTGCTCCGCGCGTGGATGGCCGGCTCCGAAAACACTGCAACGAGTTGGTCGGCCGCGTTGACCGACGCCGTGATGTCCCGGGTGCTGGCGGCCATGCACGCCGAGCCCAGCCGAGCGTGGACGGTGGAGCAGCTCGCCGCGGTCGCCGGGCTTTCGCGCGCGGCTTTCGCGCGCAGATTCGCCTCCGTGGTGGGCGAACCGCCGTTGACGTACCTCACGCGCTGGCGGATGACCACCGCGGCTCAGCTGTTGCGCACCACCGACAAGACGCTGGCGCAGGTCGCGTCCGCCATCGGGTACAGCTCTCCGTTCGCCTTCGCCAAAGCGTTCCGGCGAGAGTACGCGACCACCCCCGGCAGTTACCGGGCCGACGCCGCCGGATGACTGCTTTCCCGTACGGCGCAACTGCCATCGTGCGTGAACTGCACCTGGTCAGGGTCGTCGGGAAAGCCCGCCGCGCCGACCAGTTCCGGGTCGAGGAAGGTCGTGATCGACGCCAGGTGCGTGGTGTCCGCGGTCAGCACGGCCAACCCGAAGGGCCGGAAGGGCTCGTCGGTCCGCTCCCGGTAGTAGGCCACGGCGGCCGGCTGGTCGTTCGCGACGGTCGGGTACATCCGGTACAGCCCGGGCGCGGTGAGCACGTGCTCGGCCAGGAACGGAACGCACGAGCGTTTCCCGGACAGGGACAACCCGGACGGAACCACCTCGAGGGTGGCGTCGTCGCGCAGCAGGCGGGTCAGGGCCTCGACGTCGGCGGTTTCGAAGGCGGCGATGTAGGAGTTCAGGACGTCGCGCGCCGCGGGCGAGTCCGGCTCGGCGAAGTTCTCCGGCGTCGGCGTCAGTTCGTCGAGCCGGGCGCGTGCGCGTTGGAGGGCGCTTTTGACTGCGGGCACGCTCGTGTCGAGCACCTGGGCGATCTCGGTGGCCGGCATGGCCAGCACTTCGCGCAGCAGGAACGCCGCGCGTTGCCGCGGCGGCAGGTACTGCGCGCTGGCGACCAGGGCGAGCCGCAGCATCCTGCGTTGTTCGGCCACCTGGGCCGGGTCACCGAGCCACGGCGTGACCCAGAGGACCTCGGCCGTGGCCAACGGGACGTCCGGGTCCTCACCCGGGGCGCCGAGTCCGGCCGGCAGTACTCGGCGGCCCCGCCCTTGCAGCGCCGTCAGGCACACGTTCGTGGCGATCCGGTACAGCCAGGTACGCACCGACGCGCGTTCTTCGAAGGAGGCGCGGCTGCGCCACGCTCGCAGGTAGGTCTCCTGCACCAGGTCCTCGGCCTCGTGCGCCGAACCCGTCATCCGGTAGCACAAGGCGACCAGCTCCGGCCGGTACTCCTGGAGATCGTCCCATGTCTGCGGCATGTCCGTCATCCTCGTCGTGGCCGGTAGTGCAAGGACACCAGTCCCGGATCGGCGCCCGGGCCCGCGCTGAGCATCTCCCAGGCGCTCGGCGCGTCGCCGGGGTCGGAAAAAGAGGCGCCGTCGGGGACGATCACGGGCACGACGGTCACCGCCAGCTCGTCGACCAGCCCGGCCGCGGTGAGCGTCCGCCCGAACCGGCCGTGCCCGTAGACGATCAAGTCCCCGCCCGGTTCGCGCTTCATCGCGGCGACGGTTTCGGTGATCTCGGTGTCGAGCACGGTGGTATTGGTCCAGTGCGGATCTCGCAGGGTCGAGGAGAACACGTACTTCGGCATGGCGTTGAGGTGGGCGGCGTAGTCGCCGGGGGTGTCCGGCCACTGCCGGGAGAAGTCGTCGTAGGTCCGCCGGCCCATCAGCATCGCCGAGCAGCCGCGCAACGCCGCCAGCGACGCCGTCGCGCTGCCCGGGCCGAAGTAGGGCCCGGCCCATGCCATCGGTTTGCTGATCACGCCATTGAGCGAAACCAGAGTGCTGAGCACCAGGCGTCGCGAAGAGAGCGTCGTCATGGGTGGTTGGACCCGGCCGGGTCTGAAAAGGAATCGGTCCGGCCCCGGTTCCTTCGCGGATCGAGTGGGTTACTCGACAAGAACACACGAAGGTCCGATCCCCGACGCTCTGAGGGCGCGTCTCGGCCTCGACGCCGAACCGATGCGCCACCGCGCAGGCAGCACGCTCAGCGTGCTCGAGCTCGTCGCCGCGAGGGTCGGTATCGCGCTGGTCCCGGATCGGGCCGACCGGATCGCGTTACCCAGTGTCGTCTACCGCCCACTGTCCGGACTGGGGGCGAAGGCCGAATTCTCCGTCGTCCAACGCGCCGACGAGACGAACCCGGCCGTCGTCGCCTTCCTCGAGAACGCCCGGCGACGGTCCGGCGGCACCCGGCCGCCGGGGAAATCTCGGCGGCGCTCGGCACCGGCCCACCGGAGGGCTCCAGTTGCCGCGCGCGGTCCACTCAGGCCGAGTGCGCCGTCCGCCTGGCCGGCCAGATCGGCAGCAGGCCCCGTCCGCTGACGTCGTTGAGGACGATGGCTGAGCACAGGTAGAACGCGACGAAGGAGTCGAGGAGGCCGACCCAGCCGCCGGCCTTGGTCAGCGCGATCGCGGTGGCTCCCGATCCGATGAGGTTGGCGAGGCCCAGCAGCACGTAGACCACGACCAGCAACACGAACGCGGTGAACGCGGGTGCGTTGACCACCCGTGCCCCCACGGCGAGCATCGCGGTGAACAACGCCCACACGATCAGGTAAGCGCCGAACATGCGGGCGAAGTTCGCTGCTCCCGCCGTGTCGGTGATCATCGGTGCGTAGAACTGCACGATCAGCGCCGTGGTGAACAGGAAGCAGGCATACGCCGAACAGAACGTCGCACCGAACAGGTTGTTGCCGCGGAACTCCCAGATCCCGCCGACGAGCATGGCGAGCGCGCCAGTGCCCATCGCGACGGGAACGAACAGCGTAGCCGTCCGCTGGTCCACGACACCTGTGTTGGCCAACGACAGAATCGTCAATGAGAATCCGAACCCCGCCAGCGCCAGGGGCACCCCGCTGGCTGTGGGGGCGAAGGCGGTCGTGGCGGGCTCACCCGCACGCGGCGGCGGCACTTGCGGAGCGGCTCCCGGAGGAGCGGTTCGTTGTGCGTATTCTGCGCTGCTGGTCATGATGCTCCCTCCAGGCTGCGCAGGAATGCTCCGACACGGACCGGGTGGAACCGCGTCGAGGCCAGGCGGATCAAACTTCCGTGGCGAGCAGTTCCTTGAGGCCGTTGTCGATGAACCGGGTGTCCTCCGGGTTGAGGCCGCCACCGGCGAAATGTCCCCACGCTCCCGGGATGACGCGCAGTTCCGCCCGGTGCATGTGCTTGACTTCCCACTCGTTGTCCTCGGGCGGGAAGTACAGGTCCTGCTGCGCAGGCATCACGATCGCGGGCGCCCGGATCGCGCCGAGCGCGTCCTCGACGCTGCGCATTCCCGGCGTGTTGCCGATGTCGGCGTGCTGCCAGGTCCACAGCATGGTCAGGAGGTTGTTCGCGTCGCGCTTGAGGAACAGGCCCTCCCAGAAGGCCACGAGGAAGTCTTCCAGGGACGCGTAGCCCAGTGGCTCGCGCTCGTAGATCGTCTCCCGGTAGAACTGCTGGCAGAAGCCCCAGCCGGCGTAGACCCGCGCCATGGCGCGGAGCCCGATGTCGGGTTGCTTGTCGTACCGGCCGCCGTTGTAGGCCGCGTCCGCGGTAAGCGCCGCCCTGACCCCTTCCAGGAACACGAAGTTGTGCAGGCTGGTCTTCGCCGATCCGCAGAATGGCAGGATCCGCTTGACCATGTCGGGGAAGCTGACCGCCCACTGGTAGGTCTGCCCGGCGCCCATCGACCAGCCGGTGACCAACTCCAGTGTCCCGATGCCGAAGCGCTCGGTCACCAGCCGGTGCTGGAACTGGACGTTGTCATACATGGTCACCCGGGGAAACGACGCGCGGTCATGCGGCGCGGGCGTGTTGCTCGGCGACGATGACAACCCGTTGCCCAGCATATTCGGAATGATGATGAAGTATCTCGCCGGATCGAGCGCCATCCCCTCGCCGATCAGCCATTCATTGTCGTAATGCTGCCCGGAGTACCACGTTGGGTAAACGATCGCATTGCTCTTGTCACCGTTGAGCTCGCCGTATGTCTTGTACGCGAGCTTGGCATCGCTGAGCGTGGCGCCTTCTTGTAACCTGACGGTACCAAGGTCGAACATTTCGTAATCCACGAGAGCCTCCTTGCCGGCTTCTCCGGCTGCGCGCTCCTCGTGGTCCACGATACGCCGCCACCGGGTAGGCGGTGCGGGCCAGTTGAACTGTATCGCGCCAGTTCCCGCCCCGGTCGACCGGCGCTGGTACCGGTGGGATTCTCGATGTTCAAGTTGTGCACGTCGAGCAGTTCGCGGTCCGTCCGCGACGGACTTCGACCGTCCCCAGGACCCAGAGCGACGACCTGTCACTCTGGGTCTTGTTCGAGCTCACCAGGTGCCTCCACGCCGGTGCCGCTCAAGCCTTCGGCCCCGTTGAGACGGGCCTCGCTCTTCGCCACGCGTTCGGCCGTTCGAGTGCAGGTCTTGCAGCAGGCGCAGTGGCCCGTGACCCTCCCGATCGGGCGTGGGCGGTAGTAAGCAGCCGCCGCCGCGGGGGACCGCACGTGCCTGGATGTAGCCCTCACTAAAGGGGGTGGTGTCGGGGGCGATCCGATAGTCGCATATCAGCGCCATGTCCACCTGGCTTCGAAAGCGGGCCACGGACGGCGGCGGTCAAGGGCTTGCTGAGATCCCCACCGGCGCAGAACGCTGTCCCGGTGGCGCGCAGCACTGCCATGCGGATGGCGCGTAGGTCGTCGAGCGATCGCGCGATCGTTGATCTGTTCAGGGCGGTGCTCGCTCGTGTGTCGTCATTGGTCAATCTTTGCGCGGTTTCGGTTTGGGACCGGCGGAAGGAGAGGTAGTGGGCGGGTTGACTGGTGCGGGGTTTGCAGGGGCTGTGGCTGCTCGGCGTGGTGTGGCACGTACGTCCGAGCGGGAGCCAGGCGGTGTGCGTTTTGCGTTTTACGGGCGGATGTCGACCAGCGAGTTCCAAGACCCGCGGACGTCTCGTGCGTGGCAGCGCGCGGTGGCGGATGAGTTGGTCGAGGGTGTCGGCGAGGTCGTGGTCGAGTTCTTCGATGAGAGCCGGTCGCGGCGGTGGTCGTGGCCGGACCGTCCGGCTGCGTCTGAGTTGTTGGCGGTTGCGGAGAGCCGGGATCGTGCGTTTGATGCTGTGGTGGTGGGTGAGTACGAGCGGGCTTTCCACGGTGACCAGTTCCGGGAAGTGGTCGCTCGGCTGGATGCGGTGGGTGTGCAGGTGTGGTTGCCTGAGGCTGGCGGCCCGGTGTAGCTGGGCAGTCCTGTTTATCGAGGGTTGATGACGCTGCTGGGCGCTCAGGCGCAGCGTGAGGTCGTGCGGACTCGGTACCGTGTCATGGCAGCGATGCGTGCGCAGACACGGTTGCAGGGGCGTTTTCTTGGCGGTCATCCTCCTTATGGGTATCGGTTGGCTGACGGCGGGCCTCATCCGAACATGATCCACGCGCGATGGGGTCGGCGTTTGCACAGACTTGAGCCGGACCCGGAGACCTCGCAGCGGGTGCGATGGATGTTCGCCGAGCGCGCCTGCGGGCCGGTCGATCGCGTCGTTGGCGCGGGAGTTGAATGAGCGTGGTGTTCCGTGCCCGTCGAGCGCGGATCCGGCGAGGAACTCCCACCGGTCGGGGGCGCGGTGGATTGTTCGCACCGTCGGGATGATCTTGGAGAACCCGAGGTACACCCGACCCCCGGTATCGCCGGTAGTTGATCACGTTGTCGCGGTGCAGGTGATTGCGGCGTCGCAACCTGAGCGGTTTGCCCGACCACCGGGGCCCAAGCCGAGCCAGGTCCGTCGGCACGTGCCGGCCGGACGTTCATCGAAGGTCGAGCTAACCCGAGGCAGGCGCTGTCATCCCGGACCATCGGGATGGGCGAGGTCATGGGCACGGGAGACCTTCTGCGGGACCACCATCCACCACGAGCTTGTGAGCCTCGGCAGGATCCAGCGCAGCAAGCTCGACGTGCACCCAGTTGAACCGCATATCCGACTTCGACGGCAGCCAGAACTTCCCCGGCTCACCGGTGACCAACGCGGCGCGCTCCTCTTTCGGGAACGCGAACCCCATCACCGTCTCGTCCAGGAAACGCGACATCCACGATCTGCTTGACCCGGAACCTCAACCGGCCCCGCACGTACCCCGGATAAGAACGCTCAAGCTCCGAACCCAGAGCATGAACATCCTCGATCACCGCCAGGACGCACCTCTCCACCCCAAGGCAAAAGATGCCAGGCCGCGAACAGCGCGCGGGATGCCGGTTGCCCTGATTCGTCCCAACACCAGGGCGCCCTCGACCAGCAGACGCAGCCAGATGCCCCCACTCGACGCCGGCGTGGCCCTCATTCTTCCCGCCGGTGGCCGGCGCCGTGATCCTGCCCGTCGCGCTGGCAAGCTTTCTGGCACAGTGTTCGGCCGGTGGATCGGCGACGAAGACGCCACACTGGGAGCTGCTGGCCGCCCCTCTACTGAACTCGATACTCGGGGTCGTGTTTCCCGCCCTGGGCGGCAGCCAGGCGGCGTGAGTGCAGGTACTTGACGCGGTGGGGGTGCGGTGGGTCTCTGGGAGTGGCTGGCTGAGGTAGCCACGTGGTTGGGCCAGTCAGGTCCGGACATCGCGGTGAACTTGATCGCGGCATGCATCGGCGGTATCGCCGTATGGGTGACCGGTCGGACGCGGCGGCAGGCGCGACGGTGGCGTGCCCGACGTTTCTGGAAGAACATGGGCGACCGCGGCGTCACGGTCGTTGTCGGTGTGCACGAGCGAAACCAGCTGTACGTGTGGGAGCGATCCGGGTTGATCGGCCTCGGTGACGCAGAGGCCATGGCCTCGGTTGAGGAACAGTTGCGGTCGTTCGGTTTCGATTCGACGGTGAGGCCGACGGGCGACATGCCGAGTTCGGAGTTGCGCCGCGATCTGGTACTGGTCGGCGGTCCTGACGGCAACAGGGTAACTGCTCAGATGATTCCGCGCCTCAGGCCGGCGTTGACGTTCGGGTTCCCGCGTTGGACTTCGCATGAAGTGGCGGTGGCGGATAGCGCGACAGGCCACGAGTACTACCCGGAGTATGACGACGATGGAAGTCTTGCCGCCGACTACGGCGTGGTGGTCCGGGCATCGAATCCCTTGGCCGATGACGGCACGGAGATCGTGATCCTGGCGGGTTGCTGGGGCAACGGCACTGCCGCCGCGGCGGATTCGTTGCGTGGCATGGCTGTCCATCGCCATGGAGTCTCCACCCGCCGTTCGTTCGAGGCGCTCGTGAAAGTAGCCGTCGTGAACGGGCGCAACCACGTCATCACTGTGGTCGACGTGCGCGCCCTTCAACATGCTGATATCAGCGCTGTGTGAACAAGCGCGAAGCTATACAGACTGGACGGCGGCCAGGTGACGTCGGTGCGACCGTCGTCCGGGCAGCTGCTCCGTGGTCCGAGCAGGCCCATCACGGCGTCGGCGGTGTGGAGCGCCGACGGCGTGCCAAACACGAGGTGTGTCAGCCAGAACACGGGGTTGGACCACTCCGCATTATTCGGCGGACTCGATAACGGCCCTGGTCAGCACTCGCAGGCCAACGCACGAGTGCGTGGCGATCGCGAGCGCGGCCATCACGCAGACGAACACGACCGTGGCCACTGTCAGGCCCGACGCGGAAGCAAGCAAGCCTGCGGCAATCGGACCGAGCCACTGAATCGAAGTCGACGCGACGCTCATCGAGCTCTGCACCCGTCCAATCAACTCGTTCCGGGATGATCTCCATCTCGTAAATCGCGAAGACGACGTTGAGGGGCGAGAGGAGGAACATCATCACGGCAACGAGCGCACCGGGCTGCGGTCTCGCACCGTTAAAATCGATCGCGAGAGCGGCGGAGCATCGATTCGTGGCTGGTTCGTTCGTCGTAGAGGCAGACGGGCCGAACGGAGGCCCCGAACCGATGGGATGCGTGAGATGGCGAAGTACCTGCTCCTCATCTATGGGGACGACCAGATCTGGGAAGCGGGCTCCCCGCAGGAGAGGGCGGAGGTCGAAGCGGGACATGCCGCGTTCAACGCCGCGGCCGGCGCCGCAGTCCTCTCCGGCCACGAGCTTCTGCCGACGGCGACCGCGACGAGCCTGCGCGGCAGCGTGAGTGGCCGACCGACGCCGACCGACGGACCGTTCCTCGAGTCCAAGGAAGCGCTCGGCGGCTACTACGTGGTGGAGGCACCCGACCTGGACGCCGCGGTCAAACTCGCCGAACGGCTTCCCGAGCTCAGGGTCGCGCACAGCGGGGTCGAGATCCGGCCGATCAACGAGCCGGGCTAGACCGGTTCGGCGCGCCTTGACCGGGAACGTCGACGTCACGGAGGCGGTCGCGCAGGCGCACCGTCGCGAGTGGGCCAGAGTGCTCGCCGCGACGGTGCGTGTCGTGCGCGATCTCGACCTTGCCGAGGAGTGTGTCCAGGACGCGTACACCCAGGCTCTGCGGAAGTGGACGGTGAGCGGAGTGCCGGCCCGGCCGGGCGCGTGGCTGACCAGTGTCGCGCGCAACCGGGCGAAGGACCTGCTGCGGCGGGAGTCGGTCCTGCGCTCGGCGTTGCCGTTGCTTGTCACGGACGACGTTGTGACCGGGCCGGAGGACGGGGCCGACCCGCAAGCCGTCGGCGACGACCGGTTGCGGCTCATTTTCACCTGCTGCCACCCGACCCTGTCCCGCGATGCCCAGGTGGCGCTGACCCTGCGACTGGTGTGCGGGCTGTCCACGACCGAAGTGGCTCGGGCCTTCTTGGTGCAGGACGCAGCGATGGCGGCGCGGATCACGCGGGCGAAGAGGAAGATCAGCGGTGCTCGGATCCCCTACCGGATGCCCGACCCCGGTGACCTTCCCCGACGTGTGGACTCCGTTCTCGACGTCGTGCACCTCGTCTTCACGACTGGCCACGTCACGCCGGTCGGCAACCAGCTCGTACGGCGAGACCTCGTCGACGGTGCCCTCCACCTCGCCCGCACCCTGCACCAGCTGCTGCCCCGCAACACCGATGTCGCCGGCCTGCTGGCGTTGCTGCTGCTCACCGACGCCCGCCGGGACACCAGGATCTCCGAGGACGGGGAGCTGGTCCTGCTCGCCGACCAGGACCGGCGACGGTGGGATGCGCGGCAGATCGAGGAGGGCACCGCCCTGCTGACCCAGTCGTTGCGGCGCGCGGGGCCGACGAGGTACTCGGTCCAGGCCGCGATCGCCGCGGTGCACGCGGAGGCGGCGACCTGGAAGGACACCGACTGGGTGGAGATAGTCGGGCTGTACGAGGTGCTGAGCCGCTTGTGGCCGTCCGCGGTCGTCGACCTCAACTGGGCCATCGCCGTCGGATTCCGGGACGGTCCGGAGGCCGGCCTCGCCGCACTCGCGCCCCTGCTGGACGAACCGGCTCTGGCCACCCACGCCTACCTGAGCGCGGCCCGCGCCGACTTCCTTCGCCGCCTCGGCCGGTGGCCGGAAGCGGACCTGTCCTACGAGGAGGCCCTGAGGATGACCGACAACGAGGTGGAACGCGCCTTCCTGCTCAGACGGCGCGAAGAAGTCGCGCGCCATCTCGACTGATCCAGTGAGCGTCGCGGGCTCAGTGTTCGGCACACCTGCACACACGTGGTGGTGCCAGCCTCGGGAACTGGGGGAGTCGACACGTTCCCGCTATGAAGTGGCCCACTAGCCAGCCGCGGGTGCCGGCAGAGTCTTCGTTGGCGTTGCCAGAGGTCCAGCCGCCTGACCTGACCCGGTTACTCATTCCGTCACTCCTGTGCATGTATCGGTCGACGCCAGCCCACCGCTAGTTGTCGTGACAAGCTGGTCCGACCCGCAGTTTGATCCCGGACATGAACGGCCACAACTTGAGTTGCCAGCCGGACGACGAAGAGCCGCTCCGGACCTAGTGAGCGCTGACGGAAGCTTGCGACGCAGCGGCTGAGATCCGCCGTCACATGCCTTCGTGGGAGCCTGTCACGCCGTCTCATATGGTGTGACAGCAAAAGGTGTCGATGATCAGAGGTAATACGCCTGTGACGGCTGTGACGACTGCCGTGAGCGCCGTCATGGTGGGCCGTAACGACCTTCGCCGGCTGGTGTTCGAGGCCTCGCGGGTGGCCGTCACCTGCTCGGTGTGGCTTGGGGACTTGAGGGTGCTCCGTAGAAGCTCGGCGGCGGCGCAGGTGATCCGTCCGAGCGCAGAGACGTGTTCGGCGAGCCGGTCGTAACCAAGGTGCGTCAAGCGGAGGTCCGCGCTGTGCCCCCGCAGGTATCCCGCCGCCTTCAGGCACTCGACGTGCAGCCTGAAAGGTCGTTCGGTGAGCTGCAGCGCGCTCCCGCACGGCGGCCTCTCCGCGCCACTTTCCGTCGGCGAGCACGCATGCGATCAGCAGCCGGACCGGTATGTGTAGGAGTGGGTCAAGTTCCCGCTGAAACGCCGGCACTGAGGCCTGTACAGGTCTCGTCACGACTCGACCGTTGGTAGTTCGCTGTTCGTGCGCGGCGAGCGCCGCAGGCAGAGCACGCAAGGCATGCCGACCGGTCGTTCCAGCAACTCCAGTTCGTGCGGGCCGAATGTGGCGTCGCAGTACGCGGTCAAGCGGTCCGGCATTGTGGCGTCCGCAGGCAGCGGGAACAGGTGGACGACGCGACGAGTCTCTCCGACCGTGCCGGGCAGCGGGCGAGCGATGATCATCCGTACGGTCATCGCTCGCTCCGGAGGGTGTGGAGTCCGGCGGAGGCGGGTGCGGTCGGGACGCGACCCGCCTCCGCCGGAGCTTGGTTGCCGGCGGCGCGCGTCGGTTGGAGCGCGCGCTCCGCGGGCCGCTGTGTGGCCCGGACCTGCGGGAACACCTGGACGTCGTTCGCGGCCGGCGAGCCTGCGTCGATCGTCCTGCACTCCGTCCCGCCGATCGTCGTATTCGTCGCGGTCGAGGCGATCACCGATCTTCGGGACAAGCTGACCGACGCGGTGCTTGTCGCTGCTGCACGTCAAGCCGTTCACGAAGGCGAGCCCGTGAACTCGGGGCGCAGGGTGCTGTTCGCGGACTACCTCGCGATTGCTCGGGAGAGCTGGACGCCGGACGTCGAGATCACGCCGGCATGGGTGCGGCGGGCAACCGGCTGCTCGCGCGGGTTGTCACCGCGATTGGCGCGGGCGTTGCGCGCGGAGGTGGCCGATGGCTGACTCGCTGCCGATCAAGGCGGAGCGCACGTCGGACCCCTCCATCGGAGAGGTCGTGCACGTCGGACCCGTGCTGGAAGGCGAGCTGATCGACGACTCCCTTCCGCAGCCTCGACAACGGAAGTTGCGACGCGGGTTCGCTCGGCGGTGGAAGCACGCACAGAGGGCCGAGCCGGTTACTCGAGCACGGTCGGTGGTCCTGTACCGGGTGCGGAAAGCCCCGCAGGATGTTGCAAGGCTGGTGTGGTTCGTGCTGCGCGGCAACTGGCGGTGGCTGGTCAAGTTCTGGACCTGGGCGACCTACGCCGACCTGCGCGCGGATGCCCGGCGCGCCCGGCTCACCGGTGACATCGAAGCACGACGCACCGCGCAGGAGCTGATCCGGTCGGACGCTACGGCGAGGTGGGCGAAAGCTGGGATTGTCTTGCGCAGGCTCGCGATCACCGCGCGAACCGTCGCTCCCGTCGTGGCCATTCTGTGGACGGTTGACGAGTTCATGAACCGTGAGGACATGTGGCCGTGGCTCGCGGAGTTCTATGCCGAACTGGAGGTGCTCTGGTCGGGTGTGGCCCGGGTCGCGCCCCTGGCGCTGTGCGCCGTTCCGGCGGTGTGGGCACTGGCGGCGGCTTTCGAGGGCCGCGACCGTGATCCCGGCGCCACCTGGCTGGTCCACCCGGAACGGCAGGACGCCGCCTCGTGGGTCGACGAGCGGATGGTCTCCAAGGCGTTGGCACACCTGGGAATCAGCGCGCTCACCCGATTCTTCAAGGAAGGTGGCGAACTCGCCTACATCGTCGCCGCGCGAAAGGATGGCGACGGCACCTACGTCCAGGTTCGGCTCCCCCTCGGGGTCACCGCGGACATGGTGACCGCACAACGTCCCAAGCTGGCCGCCAACCTGGGGCGGGCAACGCTGGAGACGTGGCCCACCACGGGCGAAGAGGATGGCATCCTGGACCTGTGGATCGCCGACAAGGGTGCGCTCAACGGCGGCGCGGGCGTCTGGCCCCTACTGCCCGCGGGCCGGGTTGACCTGTTCAACGGTGTCCCCTTTGGACTGACCCAGCGCGGCCGGATCATCAACGCGCCGCTGATCGGTGTCAACTGGCTGATCGGCGGCCGGCCGGGGCAGGGCAAGTCGTCGGCCCTGCGAACGTTGTTGCTGGGCGCGGCACTCGACCCCACCGCCGAGCTATGGGCGTTCATCATGGGCGAGTCGCCCGACTTCGCGCCGTTCACGCCCCGGCTGTCCGCTACCGCATGGGCCTGGACGACGCGGTCGCCGAGGCCACTCTGCGGGCCCTGACCGACCTGCTGACCGAGATGGAGCGCCGGGGAAAGGTCCTTGGCCGGCGGCCCGGCAGCCCGCCCAAGGTGTCGCGGAAGCTCGCCGATGACCGTAGCCTCGGGCTCCACCCCCTGGTCTGCGCGATCGACGAATGCCACGAGCTGTTCCAGCACCCTGAATACGGCCCGGCAGCCGCAGAGACGGCGGTGAAGCTGATCAAGCGGGGGCGCAAGTACGGCATCGTTGTGCTGCTGGCCACACAGTCCCCTACCAGGCACAGCATCCCTCGGGAGATCACCCGGAACGTCTCGTGCAGCGTCGCGTTCTCCGTCGCCGACCAGATCGCCAACGACGGGTTGCTCGGCTCCGGGAAGTACCGGGCCGGCATCCGGGCCACGGAACTGCGCCCGAACGTCGACCGCGGAACCTGCGTCGCCGTCGGTGTCACGGACGCCGCGTTCGAGCTGATCCGCACCTTCTACATACCGTTCGAAGATGGGATCGACCAGGTATCACCGGTCGTCACGCGCGCGGTGGAGGCGGTAGCCGAAGACGGCAGAGAGATCGCCGCTGCCGAGCGTGAAGCAGCTTCGATCGACCACCTCGCCGACGTCGCCCAAGTCCTGCGTGGCGAGCCGCGGATGCGTACACAGGAGGTGCTCTCGCGGCTCGCCGACCACAACCCCGCCGATTACGACGGTTGGACACCCAGCCGGCTCGCCGGCGCCCTGGCCGAGCACGGCGTCCGCCCCGCCAAGTCGCACGGGTTGATGGTCATCCGCAGCGACGACGTCGCTCAGGCGCTCGCCGCCCGCGACTCTGAGTAACACGGGAGACGGGGAACTTTCTGGGGGAGGCACGCGGCTGTCGGGGAGGTTCCGGCAGCTGATATTCCCCCGCTTGACCTGCTGAAACGTTGCGATGGGGAAGGACGGTGAAGGATCGCGCGTGCAGCTAGAAAGGCGCCAAACGAGTCGATGCGACCTTGGCTGGCCCTTCCCCTTCCCCGGCAACAGTGGCTACTCCCGGTTACTGGACACCTTGACGCCCACACCGGGATCGCATCGCTCCGGGCGGCAAGGTGACCTCGCCCGGGAGCCTTCGCCGGGAAGTCTCAAACCGAACGTGCCTTCAGGAGGACTCCATAGCCGAGTGGATCGTCTTCGATACCGCCCCGAACGTCAGCATCACCCGGCGTGCGAGCCAGCTGAGCCGCCCACAGGCTCTCTAAAAGATGCCCTGACCTGGCGATACGCTAAACAGTCACCATCATGGACAAAACACATGATCGTCCCATCCGCTCCATGAGCATCAGGTGACACCCCCCTGAAAACAGCCCTCCAGGGGTCGTATACTCTCTTTATCAGCAAGTCCGAGTGGCGGAATGGCAGACGCGCTAGCTTGAGGTGCTAGTGCCCTTAATGGGCGTGGGGGTTCAAGTCCCCCCTCGGACACACACGTTAACCACACGGGGAGAGGCGGTCACCACGACCGCCTCTTTTTTGTTGTCGTAGACGACTTGCAGGCCCAGGTCTCGGTAGACCTGCATGATCCGGTCCGGGTTCCGCGAGTTCAGGTGCCGGGCGACGTCGCCGAGCGCATCGAGCATCGCGTAGACCTCCGCCACGTCGAGCGTCTGCGCTTCTGGTAGGTGCTGAAGCTCTTCCTTGGCAGCTTGCCGCTCGGCTTGGGCGACGTTCATCGCGTCGACCAGTGCCGCCGGGTCCACTCCGGCCTCGATAGCGGCTTGATGCCTCCGCAACCGCGCCTCCGCGTCCTTTAGTCGCTTCTCCACGGCCTCCCGGCCTGTACCCGGCTGGCTGCCCTGCGCGCCGACCAGTGCGGCCACGGTCTCGTCACGGTTGGCCGGATCGAACACCTGACACAGCCAGTCGTTGATCGGCGGAGTTACGACGTCCTCGCGCAGGTTCACCGTCTTCGGATGATCGGCCAGCGCAGCCGAACCCGGCGCCAGCGTCCGGGCGATGCACCGGTAGTAGACGCCTTTCCGAATCGCCGCACCCTGCATCTTCCTTGTGCAGATCTCGCAGCGCACCAACCCTTTCAGTAGATAGGTGTGCTTGGTGGCGCCGCGTTCTCGATCTAGCTTCGCGATGCCGCGCATTCCGCCGGCCGCGCGTGATCGGCGTACCAGCTGTGCCTGCGTGAACGTCTCCACCGAGACAATTTCTGGATGTGCGGGCCGGCGCGATCGAACGACGCGTTCTGGCTCCGCGCGGCGGAATCGCACGACGTGCCCCGCGCTCACATCATCAGGGTTCAGCAAGGTTTCGTGCTTGGTCCAGCGCCCGAAGATCGCGTACCCGGTGTAGCGCGGATTCTCCAAAATGGATCGAACGGTGCTTCCTTGCCAGCCATCGGCGAGCCGGTGGCGGTTCTGGTCACGCCGACGTTCCGAAGGGCAAGGCACTCCGTCTTGATTTAAGCCCTTCGCGATCGCGCGGTCGCCCACACCTTCCAGGTACTCGGCAAAGATCCGCCGGACGACGCCGGCCGCCTCATCGTCGATCGCCAACACGCGTAGCCGGAACCCCTCTGCGGCCTTCCGCGGGTTCGGGTGCGGCCCGCCATCGACCACGACGTATCCATACGGCGCCCGGCCGCCCTGGTGCCGTCCTTCGTTCACAACCTGGGCGTCCATCGCCGCGCGGACACGAGCCTGGACGTGCTGCCGCTCCGACTCGCTCATCCCGCCCAGCACGCTCATCAGCATCTTGTGAGACGGGTTCCGCGCGTCGTACTTCCCGCCCAGCTCGGGCACCCATAGATCTACGCCGTAGGCCGCGAATCGGGGCGCGATCAGCGAGAACTGATTGCCGAACCAACAGCGGGTGCCCTCGCCGACCACAACGGCATTCCACGTCCGCCGTGGGTTCTTCAACTCGGCCAGCAGTCGCGCGGCTTCGGTCCGCCGGTCCCACGGCACCGAACGTGACTGCCCGATGTCGAAGAACTCGGCCACGACCCGGCCGCCGAGTGGCTCGACGAACTTTCGCGCGTTCCCGAACTGCCAGCCGCGGGAAGTCTCGGGGTCCTGGTTGTCCTCGGTAGAGCACCGGCCGTAGACGGCCAGCTCTCCGATCCCGTCGTCGACCGGGTCGGCAACTTCGAGACCCAAGATGTCGTCCAGCGTCGACCATGGGTCACTGCTGATTTCAGCCGTCACGGTCCACCTCCTCCGCCGGTCCGTCCAGTACCGGCACCTCGGTAAGCTCGATCAGGACGGCCAGCAAGCCGCGCGCGACAGCAGGCGTCAGGTTTGGCAATCCTGCAGGTAGGATAACTCGGATCGGTCGATCCTCGGAGTGATCGGTACTCATGGCTGATCTTCTTCAACATCCGGCTCGTTACCGCTGGTCGCTCGACTGACAGCGTCCCTGATTTCAGCCGTCAGGTATCCGCGGACCTGCCGAACGTCGCCGTCTACGCTGGTCACCCGATCCCGGGTCGGCCGGCATCCCAGATCGGTCATCTCCTGGGCGAACGTCCGTCGGTCCATCTCCAGCGCGTCGAGCAACTCGGCCGTCGGTACGAAGTCCCGCCCGTCTGGCCCGAGATCGTCGCCCAGGTAGTCGACGATCGACGCGAGCAGCGCGGGTAGCTCAACCGCCTCGACCGGCTGACCTGCACTGATTGCCTTCACTGCCGCGGCGTGGTCGAGCACTGGCATGGTGTCCTGCCCTGCTGCGTGCCCGGTCAGTGTCCCGGCTGCTTCGCGCAGCGCGCGGCCTTGCTCGCAGATGGTCCGCCAGTCCTCGTTCGGCATGTAGTAGGTCCGGACCGTCACGGCCAGGACGTCGGCGCCGGCGGCGGTGTCGCCGTCCGGCCGCAGGATGCCGACACCCTTGTGTGAGGGCAGCAGCCGCGAGGAATCGAACCCTCGCGTGTTCATCTGCTCGCCGAGCACGATGTTCGAGTCGCGCCAGTCCATCACCCGCAAGGCGAACCGGGAGCCGAGCACCGCGCGCAGCCCGGACGGGATCGTCTTCGAATCCGGCCGCTGCGTCGCGAGCACGAGCACGATTCCCGCGGCCGGCCCCTTCTTCGCCAGCCATGTCAGCAGCTCACCGACGTACTCACCCGCGGGAAGCTTCTTTCCTTGCACGTCAACGGGTGTGCGGTCCTCCAAGGGAACCTGGACCTCATCGATGAAGATCGCTGTGATCGGCATGTTCAACGACTTGTCCCGGGACATCTCCGGCGTGACCTTCGACTCCGGGCAGGTGAGGTCGTCTAGGTCGCGCATCCGCCGGAACCGCGTCTGAACCTCGCCGACCAGCTCGATCAGCCAATCCACCAAGGCCAGCACGTGTTCGGGTTCGTCGCCCGACATGAACCGGTGCGCCACCAAACCGGCCGCGTCCCAGTCCTTCCCAGCTTTGAAGTCCGCGACGTACAGCCGGACCCACGCGTCCAGGATGAGCCCGGCTGCGGCGAGCCGAGCGGAAAATGTCTTGCCCTGCCGCGGAATCGCGCCGACAAGCAGTGACGTCCACACCAGCGGAAGGTCGATCCGCCGATCCCGCGCGTCGCGTCCGAACGGAATCGGCCGCCACGCGTCCCACTGCGTCACGCCGAGCAGCGGCGTCCGCAACGGCGGTGATGCGTACGGGTCTTCATCAGCCACCCACATCGCCACCCGACCGGCGTGCCCGCTGTTGCCGCGCACCCGCTCGACGATCAGCTGGACTTCATCGACTGCGAGCGCCGACGCGAGTGCGTCCCGGTTCTTCACCACGTCGGCCGCCTTGCGCGTGGCAGGAAGGTCGACGGTGACCGCCCAGCCGTCACCGACGCGCGTCGCGCGCTCGACGAGCCGCAACGTCTCGTCCTTGCCGATCAGCTTCGCGTCCCGGAACGCGTCCACCAGGACCTGTGGGTCCATCGTCCACGTGAGCGTCCGTGGTCCGGCGAGCGCCGGCTTACGCCCGGGACTGCCGTCCTTCCTGCGTCCGAGAACCGCGAGCGCTACCGACGCAGCCGCTCCGGCGATCCACAGTGGATCGTCTCCATACACCAGATCGACGACGGCCACCGCAATGGCGACAACGACCGTGATGGCGCCGCTAACCTTCCACCGGAACAACGTCAGCGCCCGGATTTCGATGAACTTGTCCGCCAGCTTCTCCGACTCCTCGGCGGCCGTCCGGTAATCCCGGACAGTTACCCACCTGCGCCACCACCGCGCACCGACGACGACGCCGCGCACAACCGCACCGAGGAACCGCAACGGCGACAGCACCAGCCACACCACCGCATCCTTGAACGCCTGGACCGCCTGCGGCTTGGTCTTGAGCCACAACGGCACCCGTGGCGAGTGCAACCACCACAGCACGAAACGGTTCCGACGTCGCTCACGCCGACGCGGTTGCGGCAACGTGTCGTCGACCAGCTCGCCGTCGAGCACGGGATCGGCCTTGACCGGCAATGAGTCAGCCATTGGCCACCTCCGCGCGCAGCGCCCGCGCAAGCCGCGGTGACAGCCCGCGCGAACAGCCGGTCGCTCGCCGCACCCACGCCGGCGTGATCTCGACGTCCGGCGCCCAGCTCTCCCGGGCGATCGCGAGGTAGTCGCCGAACAGGACGCGCCTACCGGCGTTCACGGGCTCCTCGTGAACAGGACGCCGTTCAGCAGCCACGAGCACGGCGTCGGTGAGCTTGTCCCGAAGGTCGGTGATCGCCTCAACAGCGACGAACACGACCAGCGGCGGCACCGAGTGCAGGACGATCGACGCAGGCTCGCCAGCCGCGAACGACGTCCAGGTGTTCATGACATACGTCGCCGCGAGCGTGAACCACTTCGCCCGCCGCACCCACGGACCCGTCCGGACCTGGTATCGCGCGGTCACTTGCTCTGCGCGCAGGATCTCGAGCAGGACCAGTGAGACGGTCGGGTCCAGTACCCACGCCGCCAGCCACGGCAGCGAGCCCGGCCGAATTCCGGCAGACGCGAAGCCCTGGACGTTGGTCATCGTGAACGCCAGTCCGAGCACGATCCCGGTCCAGCACATCCAATCGACCTGCCGCCGAACTCGCTCGATCCGCAGCGCGACGACGTCCGGATCGGTCTGGTAGGCGCGCACCTCCGCTGCTTCGGCCGCGTCCTGCGCGAGCCGTTGAGCACGGTTCATCGCCGACCACCCCGCTTCCGCGTGTCGACGGTGGTCACGGTCATGGCGCGAGTCAGCGCGTACGACGCGAACAGCGCCGGCAGGCCGAGCACGGCGACCAGCAGCCATGAGCTACCCGGGTGCGCGATCACCACCCACTGGACGGCGACGATCAGGCCGGCGTTGAACAGCACCCGCCCGACCAGCGACACGATTCGCGCCCCGCTCCGAGCGGCTTCGGCGGCAGCCTTCGCCCGGCGGGCGCCGGCCCGCCAGACCCAGAACAGCACGATCAGTACGCCGACTCCGGCGATGATCTGCGTGGGTGTCACGGTCAGCCCGTTCATCGCTCACCCCGATCGATCCGCTCGCCGCGCCGCAGCCAGTGCGGGTGTAGCGCGCGCCGATCGTCGTCGGTCATCGCGCCCCAGACGCCGACCGTCTCGGCGCCGGCAGTCCGAAGCTCCAGTTCAAGACACTCGTTCTGGACCGGGCAGCCACCGCACACGCGCTTGGCGAACTCCCGATCATCACGAGCGTCCGGCGGCCCGCCCGCCGCCGGGGTCATGCAGGCTCCATCGCTGGTCACGATGTCGGTCAGGACGTCGGTGGGCACCCATCGCAAGCGATCCAGCCGCCACGCGATGCCGATCAGATGGAGGTCGTCCATGCCGCACCTCCGTCCTGAAGCGCCTTGGCCAGCTCAGCGGAGGAGACGCGCAGGCCGGTCCGGCATCGGGTGGCGCGCAGGGCGCCGGTCCGGATCGCCCTGCTGACCGTGTTGCGGGAGACGCCGAGAATCCACGCGGACTCGGGAATGGTGTGAAAGGTCGTTTTGGTGTTCATGAGAGAACCATTCTGTTGATTTCAAGACTATGTTGTTTATTTCAGCTGGTACGCGGACGTGTTTGTCCGCGCGCCGCGGCAACACGCACCCGTGGCGCTAATGAACGGTTGAAAAGCCGCTAATCTCGGCGCTGAGGCGGAGCGCGGAGGAATACGTGACGGAGGACTGGGCGGCGGTCGCGAAGGCGATCGACATGCGCGTGCGGGAACTGGGCTGGCGGCAACGCGAGCTGGCCGAGCGGTCGCACGTGTCGCAAGCGACCGTGCGCGAGCTTCAGCACCACGTCGTCGAGCGGCGCCGTAGTGCCCGGACGCTCGAAGCGCTGTCGACGACGTTGGGCTGGCACCCGCGGCATTTGCTGGCAGTGCTGCAGAACCGCACGCCGCCGCACCCGGACGAGCCGGTCGACGATGGCCACGAGCTCGCGTCCCGATTGGACGCGCTTGAACAGCGGTTGGCCGAGATCACAGACCGACTCGAAGACGTTCAAACAAGCCTGGCGACCGTGGTCGAGCACATCCGGCCGAAGCGTTAGCGAGGTCTTTTCCATGCCTTCAATTCAAGGCTGGAACGGCCTTGCAACCCATGCACAAGCACCGCAGCATCACCGCACAACCACCGCAGATCACCGACATTCGGGAGCGCAATGAATCCGGCCGGGGGATGGACGGGACGCACGGCGACGGCATTGCAGTCGGCATTGCGGCTGAGTCAAGAGCGCTTCGCCGAACGCCTGGGAATCAGCGCGCGCACGGTCGGGTCGTGGCACAAGAAACCGGATCTTCGACCGCAGTCAGACATGCAACAGGTCTTGGACACGGCGTTGGCGCAGGCGTCGGACGCCGAGCGCGACCGGTTCGGCGCCTTGACCGGCGACGCACCGACCAGCGCCTCGCCGGCCGCGTCGAGCGAGGCTGATGAACGCCTGGACGCCGACCCGCACATCGGCGCCGCACTGGAGTGGCTCGACCGTCACGCGCACTGGGCGCCGGGCACCGCGCGTCGCGCCGTCGCCGATCGCCTCGCCCGCATTGATGTCCAAGAGCTTCAAGACCGTGGGACGCGGCGTGGTTGGGTCAGGCAACGTGACGTCGCCGCCGCACTCTCCACTTACTACGGCAGCGGGCTCGACGACCACAGCCTGTACACCGCGCAATGCGGCGATCTCGCCATGAACACCAGCGTCCTGACCTGCGCAGACTGGCTCGACCTGAAGTGCGAACTGCGTCCGCCGTACGACCAGTTCCGGGTTCCGAGCGCGCAGCCGGAACCCGACCTCGACCTGGAGGACCACGCCGCCGACCGCGCCGTTCAGCGACTCGCCGAGACGCTGTCCATGAACACCCGACTCACGGACAGCCCGATCTACCGGCTCACGAGCACGGACATCCGTGAACACCAGCTTCGCGGCACGTTCGGCGTGTCCCAGTTCGTGCACTACGCGCTGACGGCCGACCTTCTCGAAGGTGAACTGGCCGACGCGGTGGCCGCGGGCTCGACAGCCATGCCGCTCAGGGACCGTTACCTGCCGGACCTCCGCTCGGTGCTCGACGTCGGCGCGCGGCTCTGCGCGGGCGGCGTCCTTGCGCTGACGGCGATCGCCCGGCCCGCCGACCCGTACCGCGGAGACGCCGACTACTTGCTACTGGTCCAAGAGCGGTCCGGCAACGTGCTGAACGCGGCGCGTCGGCTCGCGGTGATACCGAAGGGCTTCCACCAGCCGCTGACCGACCTCCGCCGCGACGCGCAGGTGGGCATGACACTTCGCCGTGAGATGGAAGAAGAGCTGTTCGGCCGGCCCGACGTCGACAACACCCTGGGCGACATGCTGGCGGCGGACCCACTGCACCCGACAAAGCTCACCGAGCCGATGAGCTGGCTCATGGCTCAGCCCGGCCGGCTGCGGATGGAGTGCACGGGGTTCGGGCTGAACCTCGTCAGCGGAAACTACGAGTTCGCCAGCCTGATCGTCATCGACGACGAAGAGTTTTGGGCACGCTACGGGGGAGTGGTCGAAGCAAACTGGGAATCCGCAACTCTTCGTCAGTATTCGACTACCGACGACGAGCTCGTCACCGAGTTGCTGGGTGATGTAGCGTGGAGCAACGAAGGATTGTTCGCCATGTCGCAAGGGCTCAGGCGCCTTGCGGAAATCGGCGGAACGCGCGTGAAACTACCTGCGATCGAATGGGAGATCAGCCAGTGACTGACGGTTGGACCGCCGGCAACGCGAACGAAGACGCGGCGGACACGCGCGGCTGGCTGGTCGGCCACTTCATCGATCCGTCGCAGGGCGTCCGAGCGTCCAAGGACGTGGAAGTCAAGTGGGCCAACCATCCTGCGGGCGACAAGCGTCCCGAGTGGACGTCCGACGACCAGCGAACCACGCTGGTGATGCTTGTCTCAGGCGAGTTCCGAGTGGAAGTCACCGGCGGTAGCAAAGTTATGAATCGGCCCGGCGATTACCTCATGTGGGGCCCGGGAATCGACCATTCCTGGGAAGCGTTGGCAGATTCCGTCGTCTTGACCGTCCGCTGGCCGTCAGCGACCTAATTCGACTGCGGGAATCCGCACCCGATCACCGCCGATCTCGGAGAGTCGACGCAGACCCTGGAGAAACGCAAACAATCCCTCGTTACTCCAGGTTTCGTCGCCGATCAGTTCAGTGATCAGGTCGCCGTCGAGCGTCGAGTACTGCCGTAGCCCGGCGGCCTCCCAGTTCGCTTCAACGTCACCGCCGAACCTCGGCCAGAACTCCTCGTCTTCGATGACGATCAGACTGGCGAACTCGTAGTTCCCGCTGACCAGGTTGAACCCGAACCCAGTGCACTCCATCCGCAACCGGCCGGGTTGTTCGGTCAACCACCGCATCGGCGCCGAGAGCCGGGCCGGGTGCATCGGATCGGCGGCCCGCTGGACGCCGATTGTCCGGTCGACATCGCCCCTGCCGAACAGCTCTTCTTCCAGCTCACGTCGTAGCGTGGCACCGATCCGCGCGTCAGCGCGTTGATCAGCGAGCGGCCCGTGGAAGCTCTTCGGGATGACGGCCAGCCTGCGCGCCGCATTCACCACGTGCCGTGAACGCTCCTGCACCAGCAAGAGGTAGTCCGCTTCACCTCGGAACGGATCGACCGGACGCGCAATCGCCGTCAACGCGAGCACGCCACCGGCGCAGAGCCGTCCCGGAAGGTCAAGCACAGCCGCAAGATCCGGCAAGTACCGATCCCGCAGTGGCATCCGACCCGGCTGTACCGCCCGGCTTTCGTATAGCTCCCGTTCGAGAAGATCCACGCTCAGGGCGTACTCGACGAACGGCACCACCTGGACGTCGCCGCCGACCATTCCCGGCCGGATCTGCACGTCCGTGAGCCGATACAGCGGCACGTCCGCGATGCGCACGTCGTCGGCCGCGGCTTCCGCCAGTCGCCGAACCGCAACGTCTCCGTCTACCGGCTCGCGCGCGGCATTCTCGTTGGCAGACAACACAATCCGGTCGTTCTCGGCCGTCAACGGGCAAGCAAGGTCCAGCCAGTCCGGCCGGGTCAGGACACTGGTCGCGACCTCAACCTGTCCGCAGCGCGCGGCATACAGCACATGCCCGGGAACGGAGTCGCTGTAGTAGTTTGCCAACGCGGCAGCAACACGGCTCCGACCGGCCGGCGCGTCGAAATGCGGCTTCGCCGACGCGGCGGTTGCCACGCGTCCGCGTGCAGTGCCGGGGGACCAGCCGGCGTGCCGGTCCAGCCAGCCGAATGCAGGCTCAAGCGCCGAGCCAAGCTCCGCCGTCCCGTTCAGCGGACGCAGGCCGATCAGCTCGCACAGCTCGTCTGCGGTGCGTCCGAGAACCTTGGCCAGCTTCGGCCACTGGTACGGCAGGGGCGCGTAGTCGCCAGCTTCCCACCGGATGACCGTCGTGCGGTCGACGCCCATCACCTCGGCAAGGTTCTCCTGAGTCAGCCCGGCCGCCTTACGCGCTGAAACAAGCTCCTCGCGCCGACGAACGCTGACCACTCGACCACCTCATCCCGGTTGACGCGATCAGAGCGTAGCAGCTGTCATTGCAGGTAACGGCTCGAAGTGCCACATCACCGCCGCGAAACATCAACGTTTCCGCTCTGGGCCACGCCCGCCTCTCCGGATTGGATGATTTCAACAGATCCAAAGACCAGGGGGTGGATGTGACCAGCGGCGAACACGGCTCGCGCTTGTACGTGACCTGGCACCGTTGCGTGGCCGACAACCTGGACCACGCCGTCACCGACGAGGCTCTGGCCGATGGCATCGCGCGCCACGAAGGCCGCTACCGCACGCTCTGCGGCCGCGATGTGCTGTTTCACTCCTGCCTGACGCCTCCTGGCCGGCCGTGCGCTACCTGCAAGTCGCTGGTCTGGCTCCGCACGGCCACGCCGTCGCCCGAACCCGCGTCCCATCGCAAGCCGTCGTGCTGGCGTCGCGTCGTCGGTCGCCTCCAGACTCCGGCCGTCCTGCTGCCGCGTCCGCCTCAACGCGTGCGGCTCGTTCCCGAGCAGGACAGCCGGACCACCACGTCGGCGGGAACGGGCAGCACCCCGAGCGCGCCCGTTCCCGCCGACCACCAACTCCGACGGCCGACCCGATGACGGTTTTCATCGCGCGCCCGCTGCCTGGCACAGTCGGCGAATCCCGCCGCGTCGTACACGTCTTCCCGCTCCCAGCAGAGGGCTTGGCGCCTGAACGGCTGACCGCGTATTGCGGCGCGACGTTCGTCCGCGGCGAGCTTGAGTTGTTGGAACGCCCGGTCGGGATGCCGTGCGTGACCTGCCTCCGCCTCGCACCCGCCCCGGGCGACGCCGACCGGCAGGCGATCGAGCGATGACGCCGAGCCCGCCGATCGCGGCGGCGTTTCAACGCGAGCTGGACCCACTGCTGCTCCTGCCGGTGCGGCTGTTCGTACTGTGCGAGCTGGCGGACATGTGCTGGCGCAGGGCTGTCGTGGTCGGGACCGCTCTGGGTGTGGATGGGCGGAGTCTCGCGCCGCACCTGGTGACCCTGCGCGCCGCCGGATATGTGGGGACCCGATTCGAAAGAGGTCGCCTGGTGCTCCGTTTGACGCCGCTGGGTCTCGACCGGCTGACCGAGCACGTGATGGCGCTCCGGTCTGTCGCGAGCACAGCGGCCGAACTCGTCACTGCGCGGCGCGCTCCGCCGATCCGGTGTGCTGTGACGGGTGTGGCCCGATGCGTTAAACCGTCTGAAGACGGCTGCTCGTGACGGTTGTGACGGGACTCCCGTCGAGCTGTCACAGCCGTCACGCAGACGTTGTCGCAGGTCAACCCACGTTTGTCGCTGTCACAGGCCGTGTGACGGCCGTGACGGCTGACGGGAGGAACGCCGCCCCGGCGACAAGGGAGGAAAGACCACCAATACGGCCCGGTGACGGGCGTTGAATCTTGGCTGTTCCGGCGTCGCTCCCCTCGCGACCATCCGAGCGGAACGGCCGAGCCGGTCCGGCCGGCGCACGCTGACTGCGCCGGCCGGATGCTGGCTTTACCTGGCTGCGGCGAGGCCGTCGTGGGTGAGGTTGAGCGCGTCGATCAGGTTAATACGGTTGCCCGCACACATGGTGGCTTCCAGATCATCGTCGTCCGTGTCGCTGGTGAAAGCCAGGACTCGGCCTGCGCGGGCGAGGTCGTACACGGTCAACGGGGTGCTGCGGACGCGGTCGCCGTCCCCGTCGCGGATCGCGGCGTAGAGCTTGTGCACCGCTACACGCTCGGCGCGCATCAGGTACCGCATCTCGTCGGCCACTCCGGACAGCTCCGACATCGGATCAGCGTCCGTGCCTTCGAGGTAGGCCGTCGACACCCTCAGCTGCTGGATGCGGGCGGGCGCGCACTCCGGCAAGGTGTCCACCAGGCTGGCCGCTACGTCGCGGGGCCGGATCGGGTCGAGCTGGATCGACCGGTTGTCGGTGATCAGCCGTACCGCGTCCGGGCCGGCTGTGGCCACGAAGATGGCGCCGTTGTCGTCCGGGTGGCTTCCAAACGCGGTCCACGAGTAGAACTCCCGCTTCGGCACGGCCAGCAGGCTGAGCGTCGCGCGGAACTCCGGGGTGAGCCGACCGTCATCTGCGGCCAGGCGCAGCGCGGTGAACCGGGACAACGAGCGCCTGGTGAGTTCCTTGGCGAACTCAGCTGTCGAGTAACTGTCGTCCGGGTCGACCACAGCCGGGAGTTCGCCCAGCTCGGCCAGCTTCCACGCGACGAAGAACGCCGATCGCGGCATCCGGACCGGCTTGTCGATGATCGTCATCGTCGTGTCTCAGCCGCCGATTGTCGGCGGGGTCGGCGGGAGCCCCGTCCACGGGTCACGCAGCCGGCCGTCCTCGTCGTCGACGATGTCGAACGCGGAGTCGTCCTCCAGCACGTACTTGCGCTGGTGCTCCTTGTCCTCCTCGCCTTTGCCGCCCTTACCGGCACTACCCATGCCGCCCATCCCGGACGAACCCCGAGCGCCGGCGGCACCGCGCGCGCCCGCACCGGCTCCTCCACGCCCCATCGATTCCTCCGCACCAGCACCGGCGCCGGACCCGGCGCCCAGTCGGCCGGCAGAGCCGCCCGCGCGGCCACCACCGCTCACGCCGCCCGATTCACCACCGAAACCGCCACCACCAAACCCGCTGGTCGGGCCGAACCCGCCGATGCCACCCGGCGACCACGAGTTGCCGCCGCTGCTGCCGCCACCAGGCGGCAACGACGACGGACTCCAGCTCGGGCCGCCCATCGGATTCGTGGACGGCGGCGTCCACCCCGACGTCGTCGTCCCGTCACCCGGCCCGCTGCCGGGCTGGTAACCAACGGGCGCGGTCGCGCCAGGTCCGTTAGTTACCTCGACCGTCGAACCCTGCCCCGGCGTGGATGTCGGCGACGCCCCGCCGTTGCCCGGGCCACTGCCAGTCTCGCTGCGGGCGCCATTCTCGGCCTGCTTGCTGGTGACAGGCTGGCCCGATCCGATCGTGACCTTGCCGTCGTCGAACGCGGCAAGCTGGCCGTAGTCGATCTTCAGCCCCTGGCCGCTGGCCTGCGCGTGAGTCGCGTACCCCTGGTACTTCTGGAGGTTCTGCTGCCCGATGTTGTTGTAGTCCTGGATCTGTTTTTCGGTGTCGGTCTGCCACCAGGCCGCTTCGTCGAAAAAGTTCTTGTGCGGCGGAGTCGGCGGCATCGGCTGCAGCGACTGTTTCATCTCGTCGAACCCGTGCGCCAGGTCGCTGACGTTCTGCGAATTGGACGTGAACGTCTCCGACGCCGATTGAGACACGTCCGCGAGCGGTCTGATCCGAGCCTGCGCCGCATCCGCTCCGCCGCCGGTCCACACCGACTCCAGATTCGAGCTAAGCTGCTGCACGCGCCCGCTGATCTGGCTGTGCTCCGAGGCGAGGTCAGATGCGTCAGAACTGCCGTTGTGCCAGTCAGGCGCACCTTTGCTGGCCATGACCTTCTGGACCAGGTCCGACGATGGCACGGTCAGCTCGCCGAGGCTCCCGTGGTACAGGTCTCCAAACCAGTTGCCAACGTCGCTGAACCGGTCACCCGTCCATTCGGCTGCATCTTCCAGGCCGTGCCCGACCGCCTTGGCGGTATCGCCGGCCCAATCGAAGAAGCCCATTACGAGCCGGCCTTCTGCTTCAGGTTCGTGACGACCATGCCCGCCGCGATATTGGCCGCCTGACACGGATCGGTGCCCATTTTCGCAGGGCCCAGACCGATCGACACGTCGACGCTCGTCTCATCGTTGATGCCGATGCTGATCTGGCAGAACGTGCTGGGGTCACCGACTGAGGTGACGTGCGCGACCGCTGGGAACCCTTGAATCGCAGGTAGTTCGCGCCACACCACAGCCTTCGGCTTCGTGTTCTCGTACCAGCCGCTCAAGCCTTCGCGCGATTCAGAGTCGTACGCCACGTCGACGTGCGAGCCTTTTTCGCTGTTCGTCCAGGTGCAACTCGGGCCAAGCCCGGCGGTCGTGTCGGGTGAGCCTTGCGGGGCCTCGCCCAGAAGGTCGGTCAGCTGTGCTGCGGTCAGGCCACTCTGGCACGGTTGATTGTCGAGGATCGACGACGCGACTGGGTTCGGCACCTTGGGCGCGCCGCTATGGGGCAACGCCTGCGAAGTGCTCGATGGTGCACTTGCTGACGAGCTCGGTGCGGATGGGGAGTTTCCAGAGCTGCAGGCGGTGAGCCCAGCTGCCAGCGCGACGCCGAAGATCACAAGAGCTGATCGGGCCGTCATCCCAGAACTCCTCCGTTACCCGCGGTCTTCTGAATGTCACCAGTGGCGCTCTGATCGCTGGAGTGCGTCAGGTGCAGCGCATCTTCAAGCCGGCCGATCAACTCGACGACATACTGGTGTTCGAGCTTGATGTGCCCCAGCCCGTAGTCGAACGCTCCAGGCCTTCCCCCGTTGCTGGCGAGAAGCGCGTTGTAGCCGTTGCTTGCAGGCTCGTCGGCTGGGGGCTTCAGCGAGGTGAGCCGTTCGGCCTTGGGGATGAGATTCCACAGGTCGTCTCGAATCCCACGGGCAGTGTTGAGCATGGTCATCGCTTCGTCGTGGTTGAGCGTGAACCCCTGCCCACTCGACGTGCCGGCCCCGCTCGCGCCTGCTGCTCCGCCCATCGCGGACCCTGCGGCGGCCGCTGCGCCGAAAGCGTCGGTAATGTTGAAGTCCAGCCCTGCTAGCCAGCTGCCTGCCGCAGGCGCCTGTTGCGCCATGGTCCACCCCTCGTTTGACACACGTCAGCCACGTCGGAGCCGCCCATCCGATGGCAGACTCCGCACGTCAGCGTAACCGATCACTCACGGTGGGGTGGTCAAACTGCGCAACCCGTACTGGTCATCGGCAGGCTTGTCTCTCCGGCGTATATCCGTCCGTGACCTGTGCGAGCGGCTTGAAGACGTATCGACGGTCATCGCTCAGCTGAATCCATACACCGACGCCAGACACGGCCGTCCTTGAATGAAACGCCACGTACCCATGCACCGATAGGATCGACGCAACTGCCGATGGCGACATCGCGTCGGTGGCGCGAGGCCTTCCCAGCGCCTTGGCATGACCGTTTGTACGATGGGGCGCGTGCCCTGGGGAGAGGCGCAGCTGACATTGACGGACAACCAGGTCAGAGGAGTGCAAGAAGCTTTGGCGGCAGGCTGCGCAGCGAGGCAGACACAGGTCGAGAGCGGAATGCTGGGGGCACCGTGTCCACTGCCGCGGTAGGAGGTGGGTCGGGGGCCGTCGCAGCTTCGACTCACGCCGGCTGTCCAAGGTTCCGTGGTACCGATCCGCTCATCACGGGCAGGTCGCGTCGACGACTGGCACGCGACGTCGGTCATGACGACGAATTCGGAGGCATCCCGGACGCGCGCTGGATGCGCGCGATGACCTTCGAACGGCTCGTCCGTGACGTGAGATTCGCCAGCGAGGTTGCGACCACTGCGGTGGGCCGGGTCGGCTTGGCGCGACCGACCCAGGTGGTAGTCGCTAACGCTGGTTCGACAACGGACACAACGGCCTCACAGCTGGCCCGAGCGCACGAACGGGCCGTTGCACACGGCGCGGCGACGATGATTCACACGTTGGCGGTGCCGTTCACAGGATTCGAGGACCGCAGTGCGACCGACGTGAAGCCGGATTTCGCCGTGGTCGCGCCGAAGGCTTCGAGCGGTGGAGCGGTTACGGAATCCTGGCTCATCATGGGAGACGCTAAGGACTACGAGCGGGTGCGGTCCTGCGTCGACGACGCACGGTTGCTGAAGGGCTTTCTGCAGGTCGCGTTAGGTGCGGAGTCGGCGGAGGCTTGGCGCGAGCTGCCCGTCGGCATGAGTGTCCACGGACACGGGGTTCTAGCTGTGCCGCGTAACGCGTTCCTGCAGCCTGAGGCGCTTGTCGAACCGTTGAACGACCACCGTGCCGAAGTACGGATGCGTGTTGCGGAACGTCGCCGAGAGGCCGGTCAAGCTAAGCTCGAAGGACCGTTGAAAGCCCACGTTCAGCACTTGCAGGCGGCCTTCGACCCCATTTCCTGCACGACGTGCACGCTCTTCTCGTTCTGTCGGCAGGAACTGCGTGACTCCGCCGACCCGACGGACCTCCTGGTCGAGATCGGCGTGAGGCCGGAGGAGCGCCAACAGGTTGTCGGTCTCGTAGACGGCAGCGGCGGAGGGTCCAAAGCGTCGGAGTCGACCATGGCGATGGTCACTGCTTCGGTCGACGGCGTAGCTCGTCCGACCGGGCAACGGCGGACTGACCCGGCGGGTCTGCCGGGAACGATCAACGTCGTGATCGCGAAGTCGGACAGCGCCGCGCTGGGCGTGTACGGCGTCGGCGTGCAGCGTGTTGCCGCCGACGGTCCAGGCGAATGGAGCATCGAGGTGTTCGACGATCCGCAAGGGTCTGAGACGCGGCGTCAGATCATGAGAATCCTGGGGTCCGAGATCATCGCCGCGATGAAGGATCGGAATCAGGCGAAACCGGAGACGCCGAGTCCAGTGCACCTGGTCGTTGCGGACGGCCAGAGTGCGGACGTCCTGGCTTCCATCGCGGACAACCTGGCGGGGATTGAACTGAGCCGGATCCGGTGGCGTCACGACAAGGCGATGGGGCGCACCCCGCTCACCTTCAACGGCGAGGAAGCGACGATTCCGCCCGCGTTGAACTCGAAGATGCGCACCGGAGTGTCGTTTCTGCTCGAGGAGGATCGCGCTCGCGCGTTCACGCTGCGCTCGCCGATCGTCGACATTCGTGGCGTTTTGGCGCGTCACATCGTGGCTGGCGGCCCTGCGGCCAACTCGCTGCGTCTGGACTACCTGGTCAGGTGGGCGGAGGCGACGTCGTCGGAGCCGCTTGATCACCGTGCCGTCACAGACGAGATCGAGGCGGAGATCCACACTCCTGGTGCCCGGCTGACGAACCGGCGCTCCAACGAGATCCACACCGCGTTCACCGGACCCCGACGAACCGAACAGCGTCCGGCGGAACCGGCCCTGTATGACCAGCTGATCCGTGACGAGCTCAGCTACAAGATCGACGTTATGGACCGCGCCATCGCGGCGTTGGATCGGCTCGTGCCGTCGAGACTCCGCGAGGTGTACCGCGCGATCGAGGGTGATGCGCAGGCGGTGTGGCGACGCCGGCACACGCTCCACGCCTCCGATTTGGTGAGATTCGGCAGAACATACCGCCACTGGCGCAACTCACTGGTGGAGGTGATCGAAAGTGACGCTCAGTGCGCCGCCCAGCTGTCCGCGCTCGGCAACCCGCAGGTGGCGCTGGACGCAGCCCGCGACGCCGGCAACCGAGACGTGGCGACGGCTCACGTGCTCGCCCTCGCGCCCTTGACGCTGCGCGTGGACTCGCGTCGGATTGGCGCCGGCGATCGTGTCGTGCTGCTACACGTCGGAATCCGCATCGACGTCGAACGCGCCACCGTCAAGATTCAGAAGGGCGGATTCCGATTCGCGGGGATGTCGATCGGGCCGCTCACGTCGACGGGTGATCCTCACACGTTCGTATGGTCCCCGGACGTCGATCCCGGGCTCGCGGTCGGCGACGAGCTGGTCATCGCCAACTTCTCGTGGTTCGGAGAGCAGAAGGGCAACAACCAGCTTCCGGTCGACCGTCCGAAACCTGACACTCAATCCGCACCGAAGGTCAGCTGCGACGACAGCAGCTACGCGGGTGATCCGGAATCGCACCAGTACTGTTGCCGTCCGCACGAGGATGCCGAGGCCGAGTGGGCCGACGAACTGGCTGCGCGACGAAACCGCGGCGAGCTCAACCCGCAGGTCTGGCCCCCGGTCGTCGACACCGACGGATTCGAGGTTGCGCCGGCGGGCGCGGCGACGGGTGACCCCTCCGACCGGCCCGCAGAGCCGGTGCCGGAGGAGCATACGATCGACGACCTGGACTGACCGATGACGCTGGAATTTACACCCCCGCAGAACGGCACCGCCGGCGCGCTGCACCACGCCCGTGCAGCTGCGCGAAACTCCGCTGTCGCCGACAAAGCGACCGGTCAACTTCGCGACGCTCTCTCTGGCTCCGTCGACCTTCAACGGATCCTGCTCAAGGCTGCTGCCGGCGCGGGCAAGTCGTACGTGCTGAAGACGATGGTGGCCGACGCGGTGATGCACCACCGCTGCGTGCGAGTCTCCGTGATCGCGTTCCAGAACCGCCAGCTCTGGCCGATTGCCACCGCTCTGGGCAAGGCGCTCGGCAAGGACCAGGTGTGTCTGTTCTCATCGGAACGCGCGTACGGGGACATCCCTGCCGACGTTCACCGGCACGCACAGGTGGCCACGAGCACGTCGGCCATCCCGAGTGGGTGCACCGTGGTCGTCGCGACTTCCCATAAGCTCGGCGCAATCGGCGAGCCCAAACGGCTGCTGCAGTACCTCGGAACGGGTGCGAACGGCGAGGCTCCGTTCGATGTGCTCTTCGTTGACGAAGCTTGGCAGTTACCGCACCACCGCTTCGACAGGGTCGCGGGTCTGGCGCCGATCACCGTCGGCGTGGGTGACGTCGGTCAGCTGCCCCCGATCGAAATCGGCACCAACCCGTGGCGCGGCGACTCGGGCTACAACCCCTACCGCGCCTGGCCGACCCAGTACGACAACGACCCGCACACCTGGTCTGCCGAGCTGCCAGCCGTGTGGCGGCCGGCTGCCGAGCAACTGCCGCTGTGGCGAGCGTTCTACCCGGAGTGGGGCGAGCTCAACTGCGTTGCCGCGACTGGCGACCGCGCCGTGCACACCGATGGGCTCGACGGTCTGGCGGCGAGCGTGTGGCGACAGGTTGCGTCGGGGGTGCCTACTCTCCTTGAAGTCGACGGCCTGGAGCAGCCGGAAGCTGCCGACGTTGACCTGCCGCTGATAACGTTCGTCGAGCACCTCGTCGATGAACTGTTCGCCGTGGACTTCAGACTCGACACGTGCCAGTACGACGCGGCCGGCTCGCCGAACGGCGAAATCCTGACCCGCAAACCGGGCGACGAGACCGACGACCCGCTTGTCGCCATTCTCGCCACCCGCAACCAGGCTGTCGACGACGCAACGGACGCGGTCGAGCGGCTGCGCGAGAAGCACGGCCTCGCCGACACCGACCTTATGGCGTCTACAGTGGACTCTTGGCAGGGGCAGACGAACGGCATCACCATCGCGCTGCACCCACTGACCGGCGCGTCTGAGCTGGACGAGTTCAACTCCGCGTTCGGCCGCCTCGCCGTCACCTGCACCCGCGCGACGCATGGCCTACTGATGGTCGCCCGACCCGGCCTGGACACCCTGCTCAACGAAGCCCCGGCCAGACCGGGTACGCCGTTCGGCGAGCCGGGAAACCGGCACCTCCCGCGCCAGACGCACCAGCGGATCCTCGCTACGTTCGCCCGCGGCACCATCAACGTCATCAGCGAGAAGTGAAGGAATCGCGTTGTCCCGCCTCAACGACCTGATCCGCCAAGTCGGTCTCACAAACCCGACACTCGCCGCCGACCTGCAACGCGAAGTCGGTGCCCTCGCGGACCGCCGGTCGTTCGGTCTCAACTTCGAACGCCACGTCCCGGAAGTCGTCGAGCTTCCTGGTCGACCTGTCCGCCGAGGCGACAAGGTGCACGTACTTCCCGGACGCGGCACGAACCCGACTAAAGAGAACTCACGTCTATGGCGAGTCACCGCAATCAAGCGAGCCGCCGGTATCGCCACCATCGAGGATGGCGACGATACCCAGCAGCATCCGCTGACTGAACTGCTCGTCGCCGCCGAGTTCCGCGACCCGATTTACCCCGGTCTGGTCTCCACCGGTCGCATCGAACGCGGCGGAGACAAGCCGTTCCACAGCGTGATCAACGCCGAGAACTACCACGCACTGCAGACGCTGCTCTTCACTCACCGCGGCCAGGTCGACTGCATCTACATCGACCCGCCTTACAACACCGGCAACGAAGGCTGGATCTACAACGACAAGTACGTCGCCAGCGACGACCACTACAAGCATTCCAAATGGCTCGCCTTCATGGAGCGTCGGCTGCTGCTCGCCAAGGAACTACTCAAAGCAACCGGTGTGATCATCGTGGCGATCGGTGATGAGGAACACCACCGGTTGCGAATGCTGATGGACCAGGTCTTCGGGACGGAGAATTATTTAAGTCAGGTCGGTTGGCAAGGCGGACGAAAGAACGACTCCCGGTACGTATCAAACGGAACGGACTACATGCTCATCTACGCACGTTCCGAGGCTGAGTTGGCTGCCCGAGGAATACGATGGCGGGAGTCGAAGCCGGGTATCGCCGCTGTCGTCGCCGCGGCCCATGAAGCGTGGGAGCTATCTGGGCACGACGTAGAGGAAGCGACGAAGCGACTCCGCGAGTGGTGGCGCTCGCTTCCGCAGGACCATCCAACCCGTGCCTCGAAGCATTACGACAGGGTTGACGGAGCCGAAGGCCGGCCCGGCTTCCCGTACTTTGCGGACAACCTTCGTAGTCCCAATCCCCGGCCGAATCTTTGTTATGATGTCCTACATCCAATCACCGGCAAACCGGCCAACATGCACCCCAACGGCTGGGTATACTCGAGTGAGCGCATGGCAGAACTGGTGGCTGCAGGTCGCATTCGGTTCGGCGCAGACGAATCAACCCGACCCACGTTCAAGCGGTATCTGGACGAGATGGATGGGCAAGTGCCACTCGACGCCTTTTATGTCGACCGCCGGGCGGCATCAAGACGAATCGAGGGTATCTTGGGCGACAAGCGTTTCCCAAATCCCAAGGACCACGAGGTTCTCGGACGGTGGATTCGAGTAGTCGCCCCAAAAGACGCTGTAGTGCTCGACTTTTTTGCTGGCTCCGGGTCCACTGCGGAAGCTGTTATGCGAGTCAACGCTGAGGACGATGGCACCCGACGATGCATCCTCGTTACTAACAACGAGGTTTCCGCCAAGGAGGCCAAGGCTCTTCGCAAAGCCGGCCACCGGCCGGGCGATGTGGAGTGGGAGTCCAAGGGAGTCTACGAATTTGTTGCTAATCCACGGATTAGCACTGTAGTGACGGGAATTCGACCGGACGGCTCGACGTACTCCGAGGGCCTGGAGCAGAACGTCGAGTTTTTCGACCTGACTTATGAGGCTCCGCTGCGGGTGTCCAGTCACCGGGAGTTCGAGCGGATCGCGCCGTTGTTGTGGCTGCGTGCCGGATCGCGCGGACGTCGGATCGACAAACTGTCGAAAGGATGGGACGTCGCCGAGGCCTACGGGGTTCTGGCGGATTTGGATCAGGTGGACGCGTTCCTGCACGAGATGAAGAGGCAGGAGTCGGCGCAGATGGCTTTCATCGTGACCGACGAGGATCGGCTGTTCGAGTCTGTCTGCCGCGACCTCCCAGATAATGTCGAGCCGGTGCGGCTGTATGAGGCGTACCTGCGGAACTTCGAGATCAACTCTGGACGGGGTGCGCGGTGAAATTCACGCTCAAGGACTACCAGGCCGACGCGGTCGACGACGCCCTGCGCGCCCTAGAACGCGCGAAGGGGATCTACGAGACTGAAGGCAAGGAAGTGTCGGTGTCGCTGAGTGCGACGACCGGCGCCGGCAAGACTGTCATGGCCGCCGCGGTGATCGAAGCGCTGTTCTACGGAAACTCGACGTTCGACTTCGAGCCGGACGACGGCGCGGTCGTGATTTGGTTCTCCGACGACCCGAATCTCAACGACCAGACGAAGTTCCGCCTGATGGAGGCGTCGGAGAAGCTCACTCACTCCGACCTGGTCACGATCGCGCCGCCGTTCGCGAAGCCGCAACTCGACCCGGGCAAGGTGTACTTCCTAAACACGCAGCGTCTCGGCAAGAACTCACTGTTGACCCGGGGCCACGTCGACGGCGTGGATGGGCAAGAGTCGTTCGAGTCGATGACCTCAACGGCACAGCCGGATATGCAGGGCTGGACGATCTGGGAAACGATCGCCAACACGATCACCGACCCGGACCTGACCGTCTACTTGATCCTCGACGAGGCGCACCGCGGCTTCAACACGAAGGCGACACGGGACAAGCCGACGCTCGTACGGAAGCTGATCAACGGCCACGCTGGCTACCCGCCGATCCCGATCGTGTGGGGCATCTCGGCCACCATCGACCGGTTCAAGGAAGCGATGGAAGAGGCTCACGCCGACAAAACCCGTCGCCAGCTGCCGCCGGTGACCGTGGATGGGTTCCGCGTTCAGGAGTCCGGCCTAGTCAAGGACACCATCTTGCTCGACATTCCCGCCGAGGCTGGAAACTTCGACACGGTCCTTGTCCGGCGGGGCGCGCGGAAGCTTCGCGAGTCCTCCGAGCGGTGGCAGCAGTACGCCGCCGGCCAGGGCAGCGCCGACGTCGTGCAGCCACTGCTCGTGTTGCAGGTGCCGAACAAGGCCGACCACGACCAGATCGGCGTCGCGCTGAACGAGATTTTCCGTGAGGTCGGCGAGCTGGGCGCTGATGCGGTCCGACACGTGTTCGGCGACCACGCCCCGCTGCGGTTCGGATCATGGGAAGTCGACTGGATCGAACCGCAGCGTGTGGAAGACGCCGCGAAGGTGCGCGTGTTGGTCGCGAAGGACGCCATCTCGACCGGGTGGGACTGCCCGCGAGCGGAGGTGATGGTGTCGTTCCGTCCGGCGAAAGACCACACGCACATCACGCAGCTGCTCGGCCGGATGGTGCGCAGCCCGCTCGCGCGCCGCGTGCCGGGGGACGAGAAGCTCAACGCCGTTGAGTGCCTGCTGCCGTTCTTCGACCGCACGATGGCAGGCAAGGTCGTTAAGTTCCTCACCGGGCAGATCGACGAGATTACGGCGCCGGTGCGGAGGACTATCATCGAGGAGTGCATGCTCAAACCCAACCCGAAGCTTCCCGAATCGGTGTGGGACAGCTGGGACGCGATGCCGACGATGACGATCCCGAAGCGTGGCTCGTCTCCGGTGCGACGCTTGGTGACCCTCGCTCTTGCGCTGTCGGCTGACGGTGTGCGTCCCGGCGCGCTGCGAGACGCCACTGAGGATATGCATAACGTCCTGGAGAGTCAGCGTCGTCGTCACCCGAAGCTGCTCGACAAGGCCGTCTCGGAGATCTGGGCGGTCCGAGGTCAGACGATCGGCGGTAGGACCGGCAGCTCTCACCTGTCGTACGAGGACTTCGTCGAGCGCGCCGACGACCGCGCCATCCAAGTCGGGTTCACCGACGCGAAGAGGGCGTTTGGCGCCGACATCGCGCAGTCGTACGTGAACTTCTTGGCCGACCAGGACGAGGAGGACGACTCTCTACGCGAGGCGTACGTGACTACGTCTGCGCTAGCGATCGTTCCGGAGGTTCGCGCGTACATCGACAAGGAGGCTGACAGCCTTTCGGACAAATGGTTCGCGCGTTATCGGGTGCAAATCCGTGATCTCTCCGACGAGCGTCGCCAGGTGTACGACGACATTGCGGCGCTGGCCACCGAGCCCAAGGTGTCCGAGCTGATCCGGCCGAGGACCCGGATCGAGGACTACCTCGAGGTCCAGCCCGACGGACAGTACGCCCGGGCGCGCATGGTCGATCGGCACCTGATGTCCGACGAGCACGGCATGTGCCCGATCAGCTCGCTAAACGACTGGGAGCGGAAAGTCGTCACGGCAGAGCTCGCCCGCGACAACTGTGTGGGGTGGTACCGGAATCCGCCGCGGCAAGCCGCCGACTCCCTCGGCATCGCGTACCGAGACGAACTCGGCAATTGGCGCTCGATGCATCCGGACTTCGTGTTCTTCAACGATGTCCGCGGCGAGGTACGACCGTCGATTGTCGATCCCCACGGCCACCACCTCGAAGACTCGCTGGCAAAGCTCCAGGGACTCGCCAGGTTCGCTCAAGATCACGGCTCGAAATTTCACCGCATCGACGCCGTGTCAAGCGTCGGAAACGTGATGCGCATCTTGGATCTGCAGAATCCGTTGGTTCGCAAGGCCATTCTGCACGATCAGAAGTCGCCTATGGAGTATTATGAATCCGATATCGCAATCGACTACGTGTGGGACGGACACAGCTGAGCGTAAAATTGTCTCGGCCATGCAGGCTCACACGACCTCTTCAGCGGATCTGGAGATGCTCACGATTTCGCCTCTGCCGTTTGGGACGTCGCACGGCTCGCCCTCCGGGGTGCGCTGGGCGAAGTGAAACACGCGCCACTGGTCACGCGTGGGTTGGTCATGGAGCCCAGCTTCCGAGACTACGATGGCGGTCAGCCCAGCTCAATCCTTCTGAGGAGCGAGCAAGATCGTTTTCCGACACACGCACCAGCCCCTGCGGGGTGGGGGGATGGTCACATTGACTGTTCGCTCCCTTTCGTTGTATCGCACCTCTAGCCCGCTCTCCTCGTGCAGCTCCTGAAGCCTCACGGCACTCGCGTACATCACCTGCCGCCCGGGTTACAACGAGCGAGTCCATTGCCTCAACCTCCGCCCGATCAATGGTCACTCTGACGGCAGCCGCGCCAACTCTTCCTCCGCCATATCGATCTCCGCCTTGGCGCGGTTGGGCGGCTCGACCAGCGCGGCCGGATCGGTGCCGGCCCCGGTCGCCTGCTGAAATCTGGACAGCTTCGTCTTTGTTTGCATCAGCGGCCGCTCAACGTCCAGGGTTCGGTCCGGCTCACGTTTACTTCGGGGGCGACGTCGGGCATCGCGCATACCGTGGCGTCGCGTTGACCAGGCGAAAAGACGTGATGGATGTAGCTGGTGCCGTCCTAGGACCCACAACGGTGCACGTCAGTGAATCTCGGAGGGAGCGACTTCGCGACATGCCGCGATCAAACCCCCGCCGGCGATCACAGCCCTGCCCTTCGAGTGGGCGCCCGGCGACCGATGGGTCGCACGTGCGGCCGTTAGAGTGATGGCGCAGCGCAGTCGGCGGGTTGTTGATCGTCGGGCCCTATGATGTCCCGATGTCCTCGGGGTCCTCTGTTTCTTCGCCTAGAACCGCTGACGGTGATCGGTCTAGATCCGCCGTCGAAAGGGTCCTCACAGCTACTCCGCCGGATGATTCAGGTGCGGACACCGCCGACCGTTATGAGTGGCAGGCCGCGATGGCGGCCGCCGACAGTTTGGCTCTCTATCTGCGGTCGCTCGATGAGCACGGGCGTTTGCCGCAGGACTGCGACGGTCGCGTGTTGTGTGAATGGCAGGAAGACTGGGTTCTGCTGGAGGATGAGGACGCCGAGCTTGTTTCTGGTAAGCACCGGGACCCGTCCGTGAGTGCCTTTACTACGGTGAACAAGCTCGCCGACGAGGGCGGGCTCGCGCATCTGTTTGAACGCTGGTCGGCGTTAGGGGAGAAACCGCTGTGTCGGCTGGTGACCACCGGCGGAGTCGCGGCCGGCGATGCACACGATGTTCTGGCAGCATGTGAATATTTTCGTAAGCTGCGGCTGTCCGGCGCCGCCGTGGTCGTGACGGATGAACGCCGCGAAATTGTTGATATGCTTCGAGCCGCGATTGCCCGCTATCACACCGCTGTCGCGGCACGCTGGAACGGCGGCGCGACGGTGCCGGCCGATGAGCAGCGTGCGGAAGTCGCCCGTTTCATGTCGATGTTGCGTGTCGATCACAGCAAACCGCAGCGAGCCTACATCGAGTACGCAGCACCGTCGATGTTCGCTCAGCCCGTGCTGGACCGGCTAGCCATAGCTGGAGCGGTCGTGGTTGTGTGGGAAGCGGTGATGCGGCTGTTTCGGGCTCGTATGCGGGCGAAAGGACCGATACCGAGCGCGGCGTTGCCCGCGGTGATGGCGTATCGGCTGGGCGCTAGCCCGCCGACCTACACCGAAATCGAGCGGGAACTCCTCAGGCGGATCGTGACCATGAGTGACATCGACTTAGCCATCCGGACGGCGTTGGCCATGCCGGCCGGATATGAGCCGGTGCAGCGGGTGCCGCTGACCACGCGACTGGCCGTGAAGATGAACACTGGTGGCTGCTCCGACAACGCCGTCGAGCGGGCGGAGCACTTACGTATGGAGTACCAGGACTACTGGCGCGAACGGATCGGCGGGGACGCTTCAGCGCGCGTGGAGCAGAAGAGCTTCGAACGTCGGCTGCTGCGCATCAACGATGAGGTCAACGACTCCGTCTCCGTCGCAGGCGGAGTGCTGTGGCGTCGCCTGCAACAGCGCATGGACGACCTGCCCGGTGACTCCTTGCCTGCCGGCATGGACGCCGACATCGCCTTGGGTGGGCTGTGTGAGTGGGCCAACCGGTGCAAGGTGTGGTTTGGGCAGCGATTCGACGTAGACGATGTGATCGCGCGGCTGCGTGCGGAGCGGGAAGCGACGTCATGACCGAACCCGACGGCGTCCTGGAACGTACGCTGCTGCGAGAAGACCTCGCCTATCACCAGGTGCGGGTGCTGCTGCTCGTGACCGCGGTGGCGGCAACGAAGGGACACGCCAACAAGCTCGACGGGCTCACCAAACTGGCGAAACTCGACTTCCTCGTCCGGTATCCGGCTCTGGCTCCGCAGGTCCTTGACCGGCTGGATCGCCACGACCCTCGGCTACACCTTGGCGTGAATGAGTTCTCCGCACCCACCGATGTTGAAGCCCCGATGACCCGGTACAAGTATGGGCCGTGGGATGACCGGTACTACGCGATCATCGGCGCCCTCATCGGCCGCGGTCTGCTCCGCTACACCGCCGCACGTAAAGGAAGCGTCGCGGTGACCCCCACGCCCGCCGGACGGCGCCTGGCCGGCGAACTGGCCAATAGTCGACAGTGGACCGACACCAACGACCGCAGCCACGCGATCGCAGAGGCGTCGGCGAACATGACAGGAAACGCGTTGAAGGACCGTATCTATGAGCGGCTGGCAGACTTGATGGACCGCCCGCACCGGCAGGTGATCCGATGACTGTCCGGTTCCGTGTTGACGTCTTGACTCTTGACACCACCGAAGGTGAGGTGACCTATCAGTTCGCCTCCGACCTCACTGTCCTGGCCGGCCCGACGGGCGTGGGAAAGACCACGCTGCTGGAACTGATCAAGTTCGGGTTCGGCGGCGATGCGCGCCTCGCGCCCGTCGCGATCGAGCATGTCGAAGCCGTCGCGCTGGACGTGACGATCGGTGAGGACAAGCTCCGACTGGTACGCAGCCTCGATGAGGCCAAACGTAAGACAGTGCGCGTCACCGACCGCATCGCGCAGGAACGCCAACCTGACCACAACGTGGGCGAGGAACAACCAAGCCTTAACACCCTTCTAATGCGCTACCTTGGCCTGCGCGACGACATGCGCGCTGCCGCGGGTGGCAACAGCTCACGCGAAGGCAACCGCATCACCTTCTACGACATCTTCACCTATCTCTACATCCCTCAATACGAGATCAACCGCGACATCGCCCACAGCCAAGACAGCTACCGCGAACCAAAGCGCCGAGCGGTATTCGAGCTGCTGTTCGGGTTGACCGACGCCGACATTTTAGCCATGCGGTCGCGCGTCAACAAACTCAAAGGCGACATCGACAAGGCAGACAAGGAACACTCCACCGTCGTGGAATTCCTGCGCACCAGCGGAACCACCGCCCGCAGTGACGCGGTCGAGATCTACGAGGCAGCCCGGGAACATCAGGGAGCCGCCGAGCGGGAACTGGCCGTGCTGCGGGATGAGATCGAGCCAGTCGCTGATCGGGAAACTCAAGTGGTGCGGGATCTGCTGGCCGAAGCAGAACGCGCCCTCGCTGACGCCCGCGCCGCCGATGTTGACTTGGCCAGGCGACAAGCCGAGTACATCGGTGAACGTCGCCGCGTCGAGGGCGACCTTGCCCGGTTGGACAGGCTACGTGTGGCGGGTGCACGGTTGGCCGACATCGAATTCACCACCTGTCCTCGCTGTATGCAGTCTCTTGATCGGCACGTCTCTGAGGGGGCTTGTCGGTTGTGTCTGCAACCTGATGCGGTCGCCGAGACGGGGGAACTCGACCAGTACGAGGTTCGTCAGCTGACGTCGCAGCTCGCGGAAATGGAAGACCAGATCCGCGCTCTCGGCGCTCAGCGGGAGGTGTTCACGCGTGCCGTCAGCGATCGAGAACAACTGATCGACCATCTGTCCCGGACGCTTGAGAATCGCACGGCCGAACGAGTCACCCCACGCCTGCAGGCATTCAGCGACGCCTCGCAACGCCTCGCCACGGCACGAACACAGCTGGAGCTCCTCGAAGCCACGTTACGTCAATGGGATCGTGTCGCAGATCTGGAAAGGGCCGCAGATGCGCTTCGGAGCGAACGGGAGCAGCTGCGGGGCCAGTTGAAGCGGGCGACAGCGCAACTGGAAGAGCGACGTACGCGCATCATCGATGAGATCAGTGAAGAGTTCGCCAGCACAGTGGCAGCAGTCGGCATCCCTGGGGTGCAGACCGCGTCCGTGCACCGGGACAGGTACCTGCCGTACCTCAACGGCAAGATCTTCTCGCAAGTGGTCCAAGTCGGTGGCGGCATGGCCACCGCCACGCAGGTGGCCTACTGGTCGGCAGTGCTTGCGGTGGCGCTACGAAACCACGACACCAACTATCCGGCATTCCTGCTCATCGACAGTCCGCGGCTGGCGCTCAACACAGCAGAAAAGCTCACCGCTGCCCTGTATCGCAGGCTCGTCACGCAGGCCGACGCCAACCCCGGCCGTGTCCAGTTCATCATCGCCGACAACGAATTGCCCAGCAGCTACCGTGGGCACTACGCGCAGGTCGACTTCGGCTATCTCAACCCCACCGTATCCACTATCAATCACCCGGGAGAATCCGAAGTCGTCACCATCGACGCCGTGCCTGCAGAATAATCACCTCAAGGAGTATCGGCAAACTGGTGGTCTTCCCCGCGGACGCCCTGTCACGTCCACGTCGCCACGGACCGGGCGAGGCGGCAAGCGCCGGCCCCGTCGACGGCGGTAACGACGTCGACCACCTGCCGGGTCGCGGTCTGGTCGCTACGATCGCCTGATGCAGGTTTCGGTCCGGATTCCGTTGGTGGTCGTGATACTCGGCATCGCGGTGTGGTCGCCGGGCAATGGGTGAACGCGGCTCGGGAATCGCGGCGGCTGCGCCACGCCGCCGACGTCGAACGGCAGAACTGGGCACAGGCTTTGCTGCTGGACAAATACACCGTCCGGACTACCACGATGCGCCGCTGCCACTGGCGACGTGACAATGGCTTGCCCGCGCTGCCGCCGCACCCCCAAGGGCATCGCCACTCGCCAGATTGTGAGCGCCTGCCGGGCCAGCCTCGCCACTGTCCACGACCACCGCGCTCAGCCGGCACCCAGTATGCTGCATTTCGGCGAGCGGCGGCCGGCCTGATGATTCTGCGTGGCTAGGGCGGGGTGAGTTCCGCGTCGAATTCGATTGCGACCTCGTTTGCCAGCTTCAGCGCCCCGAAAAACGCCGAATAGGGTTTGATGCCCCATTGTGTCTGGACTATGGTTGCGCCGCCTCGAATCCTGCGGTCGTCGCTGACCGTGGCCAGCACGGTGATCGGGTGTGACTGGTCCATGATGGTCAGATTGCCGTCGACGGTGAGCGATTCGCCATCTTGGATGACTCGCGTCGAGTGGAACGTGATTGCGTGATATCGGTCGGTGTGCAGAATCTTCGTCTGAATGTTTTTCTCGATCTCGGCGCGGTCGGAGTCGGTGAGCGGTTTGATTCCGCCGCTTCCGGACCGCACCCGCAGCGAGCCGGCGACGACGTCGACCGAGACCGAGGACAACGCGGGGTCCGCCGTGTTCACCGACACGGCGGCAACCCACTCTGACGCCTCGATCGTGAGATCGTGCCCGACGCGCGAGCCGAGTCCAGTGCGCCGCGTCTTCACCAATAGCTCGGCCGACTGCGGACCGGACCGGTACTGGCCCTCCCGAAACGACATAAACTCGACGTTACGCCGGGACGCTCAGCCGTCCAAGTCGACGTCGCCGTCCGGGTCGCGGCGCGGGCGCTTCCTGGCCGGCGCTGGGTCCCTACGTCGTCCCGGTCATGGTCGAGATCGACTGCGACAACGACACGATCGACCGGATCGCCACCCGGCCCTGCCGGGCGAGGTGGCGACTTGTCAGCGGGCGAACTTCTCGATGGCGGCCAGCGTTGTAGTCCCCATGGGGGGGTGTGGCTGGGGTAAGTGAGAACCTACAGGTCAGCCAGGGATCCGGAGCGTTGTGGTTAGCGTGCAAGATCGTCTCGGACACATACTTGGTTCTTTGACCTGCGGTTTTGTCAAGACTTCTCATTGGTTCCTCTGTGGATCCGCTGGTCATGGGCGTGGGGGTTCAAGTCCCCTTCCGATACGCTCGCTAAACGCACATCGTGGTCGCCGGTCAGCGGGCTCACTGGGTGGGGTGCAGGAGTAGTTCGGCGATAGCTTGGATGCGAGCTCGGGTGATGCCGGCCCGTTGTTCGACTGCCAGCGGGTGGTCGGTGGGTTCGAGTTCGGCAGTGGGCCGGACGCCGACGGGCTGGGTGTGCAGGTTGGTTTTCAGGTTCAGGGTCGTCGGCTCGTAAGAGGGCAGTTCGGTGGAGAGCCAGCCGAATTGGGGTGGTTCCTGGACTCGTTCGGGCTTGTCCCACATTTCGATGACGCGGCCGAAGTTGGCCTTGCTGAGCGAGACCCACACGCCCCATTCGAAGTCGTCGCTGGTGTCCAGGACGGGCAGGACCAGGCGGGCCTTGACGAAGAAGTGCTCGCGGTCAATCACGCACTGCTCGTCGCCGAGGATGCTGTCCGGCTGGCCGTTGAGGCCGTCGTGCCAGTAGGCCGGGGCGAAGGTGCCGTAGGCCAAGGGCAGGTCGTCGTGGTGCCGGCCGCAGCAGGAGCAGTCGAACCCCAGGTCCGTCATCATGACAAACAGCATAGTCACGCTTTACTTAACCTTGATCAATATGGTCTCCGAACACCGGCCGGTCACCAGGGCGAGTCAGGGCAAAGCGCGTGCCATAGCCGCAGCGAGGCGGTGAGGTCTCCGGGGCGGTGGGCGAGGGCGAGTCGACCGCGAGGTCTGGTTGGTTGCCGGTTGGCCACTTTGGGTCCAGCGCCGCGGCGCTGACTCGGACAGCAGAACCGTACGACAGCTAACGACGAATATGACTGTGTGATCGCGCCGTTGCTGTCGCGTTTGGCGGCTGGGGCGGGACGCCCGGAGATCAGCGAGTTCCTCTGGCACGAACTTACCGATCACTTCGGGTTGAGCGATCCTGCAGCCAACTGTTCTGACCGGATGGCAGACCAGTTGGTGGCGTGGTGGGCTGCGCTCAGCAGGCCCTCAGCAGAGCAGAACCGGCTTTCGCAGTAGGCGTAGCGCCCACCGACCGGTCAATCACCATCAACGATACCTGCCGGGGCCCTGGAGCGACCGTCCTGCCGTTGCGCAATGGAGCTCGGGATATTGACCTGCTCGATGCTTGGGGACGGCGTGTCGACGGAGCGCGCAGAGCGCGAGGCTAGCGCGCTGGGGCTCGAATGTGGTCATCGGAACCGACCTCGTGCTGCTCGCCACCGAGATTCGGCCCGGGTAGAGCTCGCGGAGAGGTGGCGCGCCTCGCCGACCTTCTGACCCCCACGCCTTCGCGTCCAGCTGTGACCCGGCGGCCGTAACAAACGTTCGTCACCCACCGATTCGTGGCCGTACGGATCTGATCAGATGAGGGGGGCTGACGTCGGTCTTTAACCCGCTGGTGGTGGTGACGCTGCCGCTGCTGGTCGCGACCCTCGTGATGCTCGTGGGTGGCTGGTGAAGATTGGCCGGTACCTTCGACCACGACGCCGGGTTCGACCGGCCAGTAGGTGAAGTCCTCGCGACGTCGCTGCCGAGCCGGGGTCCGGAGCTGTCGGGCTCCGCGAGGTGTGTTGCCGTAGTCGAGCACCAGCGGGAACAGTCGGTGCCCGGGCAGCGCTCAGGCGCGTTCAGCCGCCGGCTGCGCCGTCGATTCCGCATGGGGAACCTCCGGAAACTGTCCCCGGACCGGGTCGCCGAGGGCTGTGAACATCGCGCCTCACCAGTCACCGGGACGAAAAGAACCACCGGTATGAACACCGTATGTCGGCATCGGCTCACGAATACGAACGTCCCGACGTCAACAGCCGGATGGCCTACAACCGCCGGAGTGAACTACCCAGCACGATCCATAGCGGGCACGCCCGTGCGCACCCTGCTGGTGGCCTCACCTGAAGTCCCGGGACGTCGTCGCCAGCGATTTCAGGTCCAGCGGCGTGACCTTGTCGGCCACGATCGAGACGGTGCCTTGCCCGACTTGGGCGATGCCGCGCACGAGCAGCGCTGGGCTGGACAGCCATATTTGACGGTCGCGGCGCCACACCGTTGACCGGACTACGAGGCGACACGCCGGTGCGTCGTCAGCTGACCCCGGACGCAGGGTTCGAGACTTCGGTCGTCGTGATCGCCGAAGTCGTCGGAGTGCGTTGTGCCTGCTCAATCGCCGCTGGATTTTGTGCGGTTGCCCCGTTGGGGGCGGGTTGTTCCGTGGTCGAGTGGCCCGGCGTGGATGGTGGTTGATCCGGACGACGCGGTCGTGCCGGCGATCGCGGAGTTCCTGGCCGATCTCGCGGCCCGGCCCACCAGCGCGGCCAGTGTCCGCAGCTACGCCTACGACCTGTTGCGCTGGTGGCGGTGGTTGCGGGTCTGCGGCGTTGAGTGGAATCGGGCGACCACGGCGGAGGCTCGCGGGCTCGTGCTGTGGCTGTCTCGGGCCGTCAAGCCACGGAAACATCCACGGACGGTGTCGGCGTCGACGGCGGGCACGGTCAACCCGATCACGCGTAAGCCGCACCTCGGGAATGGGTATCAGCCGCGGACAATCCGGCACAGCAACGCGGTGATCCGCAGCTTCTACGAATTCCACCGCGAGGATGGCCGGCGCGGACCGCTGCTGAACCCGATGCCGTTGGACGCGCACGCCTGGCGCGGCTACGACGGCGCCTTCGAGGGCCGGCCCCGGACCGAGGGCCGGATCCGCTTCAACCCGCGGATCCCGCAGCGGCTGCCGCGCGCCATGCCAGATGAGCAGTGGAACACAGTGTTCGGCATGCTGCGCTCGCACCGCGACCGCGCGATCATCGCCATGGGCGTGAGCTCGGCGGCCCGGCCGGCCGAGTTACTGGGCATGACGGGCCCGGACGTCGACTGGGGCGAGCAGCAGATCCGGGTCGTGCGCAAGGGCACGCGTGCTGAGCAGTGGCTGCCCGTCAGTGCCGAGGCCCTGGTGTGGCTGCGGCTCTACCTGGCCGAGCTCGGCGAGCTCGCGCCGACGGTTCCGTTGTGGCAGACACTGCGACGGCGCGACCGCGGGTGCGGGCTGACGCGCCAGCCGCTGAGCTACGACTCGCTGCGTGCCGTGTTCCGACGGCTCAACGCGGCCCTGGGCACGAACTGGACGCTGCACGACTTGCGCCACACGGCGGCGATCCGGATGTCGCGCGACTCGCGGCTGTCGATGCGCGACGTGCAGGTGATCCTCGGACACGCACACCTGAGCACGACCGCGGAGGTGTACCTGGTGGAGGACCAGGCCGAGGTCCTCTTGCGAGCTGCGGAACACCTGGCCGCTCTGGCCGCCGCGCCTGCCCCGCAGCCGAGACCGGCCGCTCCGTACGCGGCCGCGGATCTGCAGGTGCTGTTCGGGGGCGAGCTCCGGTGACGTCGATCGAGACGAAGCGCACGAAGGACTGGATGATCGACCTCGCGCACCTGCTGGATCGTCCCCGCGTCGGCCGCGGTGACCAGCTGACGATCGATGAGGTGCTCGAGCTGCCGACGCGCTCGCCGCTGTGGGTCGCGGTCGACGTCAAGGCGAACAACGCGACGATGGTTGAGTTGCGGCGCCTGATGAGCTGGCTGGCGGGCTTCCCTGGCGCCGGTTGGCAGCACCGGTGGCAGGCGTCGGGCGCCGATGCCGGTCTGGATTGGCTCGGTACTGTGCCCGATCACCGTCCCTTCACCAGGGCGGTCCGCGAGGCGCGGATGCGGGCGTTGTCGTGGCTGCTGCTGGAACAGGTGGTGCTGCCCAGCTATGACGCGCTGCTGGCCTATCGCCCGCACGACTTGCTGGTTCGCTACCGCTTTCTGCATGAACCCGAGTCGTACGAAGCTCTTGCAGCCGGCACGGACAAGCTGAAGCTGCAGCAGAAGTACAGCCTGCCCGCGCTGGTGGTGATCACGAAGATCGCCATCCACACGGGACGCCCGCCGAGCCAGATGACGGCCGACGACGTTCTCGAGATGTACGCCTGGGCAATGCAGTACACCGGCCGCTCGGGCAAACCGACTCAGGGCATGCACGCCGCGTGGCAGATGCTCACCACGATCGGTGTCACTCCGGGAGGCAGCACGTTGCGGTACACCGTGCTGCACGGCCAGCGCCCGACCGCCGACCTGGTCGACGCCTACCGCGTGCAGTCGGCTGAGATCCGCGACTTGTTCATCCGCTACCTCGACGAGCGGCGCCCGGCTCTGGACTACACCTCGTTCCGCGGAGACGTGAGCCTGCTGGTCGGGCAGTTCTGGGCCGACATCGAACGCCACCACCCGGGCATCGACACGCTGCACCTGCCCGACGACGTGGCTGCGGCGTGGCGCGATCGCGCGCGCGTCGTGACGCTGCCCGACGGCACCACCCGCCCACGTGAGGAACGGCTGGGCCTCCTCTCGCGCGTCCGCAGTTTCTACCTGGACCTCCAGCGTTGGGCGGTGGAAGACCCGTCGTGGGTGCGCTGGGCAGTGCCCAGCCCGGTGCGCGCGAGCGACTGCCGAGGGTTCGCGCGCAGCCAGCGCGCCGCACGGTCGCGGATGCACCAGCGCATCCGCGAACGGCTGCCGCACTTGTCCCAGATCGCCGATGTCGCAGACCGTCTCCGCGCAGAGTCGGCGACCCTGCTGCGCGCCACATTGGACTGCGCGCCCGGTGAGGAGTTCACCGTCGGCGATCGGCGATACAGGCGCATCTTGCCCAAGATCGCACAGCGCACCCGCCGCCTGCGCGACGAACTCGTCGGTGCTTACGTCATCGAAGCCGGGGCCACCGATGTGGTCGACGTTGCCGCCCGCGAGGACGAGTTCTTCTGGGCGTGGGCGGCGATCGAGACGCTGCGGCACACCGGCGTGCGTGTGGAGGAACTGCTTGAGCTGACCCAGCTCGCGATCGTGTCGTACCGGCTCCCGGACACCGGCGAGGTGGTTCCGCTCTTGCAGATCGTGCCGTCGAAAAACAACCAGGAGCGGTTGCTGCTGGTCAGCCCCGAGCTGGCCAGCGTGCTCGCCACGATCGTTACCCGGCTGCGCGTCGGCAACGGCGGCGCCGTCCCGCTCGTGCCGCGTTATGACCACCACGAGCGCACGGTCGGCCCGCCGCTACCGCACCTGTTCCAACGCCAGCGCGGCAGTCGCCGCACCGTCATCAACCAGAGCACGATCAACAGTCTCATACGCGGCGTGCTGCGCGAAGCCGGCGTCCGTGACGCGGCCGGGGAGCCGATTAGCTATGCCGCACACGACTTCCGCCGGATGTTCGCCACCGACGTCGTCACCAACGGGCTGCCCGTCCACATCGCCGCGCGCCTGCTCGGCCACGCCTCGCTGGACACGACCCAGGCCTATGTCGCGGTGTTCCAGGACGACCTCGTCCGCACCTACCGCGCCTTCCTCACCGACCGCCGTGCCGCCCGCCCCAGCGAGGAGTACCGCAGCCCCACGGAGGAGGAATGGCGCGAGTTTGAGCAGCACTTCCAGACCCGCAAGCTGGAACTCGGCACCTGCGGGCGTCCCTACGGCACCCCTTGCCAGCACGAGCACGCCTGCGTCCGCTGCCCCGTACTGCACGTCGATCCGCGTCAGCGCGGCCGGCTCGCCGAGATCATCGCCAACCTCCGCGACCGGATCACCGAAGCCCGGATGAACGCCTGGCTCGGTGAGGTCGACGGGCTGACCGCCAGCCTGAACGCAGCGACCACGAAACTAGCCGACCTCGACCGGTCCACCCGTGCCCGGGCGGGCGGACCCGTCACGATCGGGATGCCCGTACTAAGGCAGTCACCCCCGCCGTCGGGCACCCCCGTCACGGACCGCTGATTTTCCGGAGTTCGCCGGCGTGGGTGAGGTCGTAGCCGCCGAGGTTTGCGATGGTGGTGCGGACGGTGGGGTTTCGCAGGGCTGTGCGCAGGGGTTGGGCGACGCCGAGGGCGGATTCGGGGAGGGCGATGTCGTAGGACTCCCAGGTGAGGGGGATGAAGCCCAGTTCCAGTTCTGCGGTGTGGGCGCGGATGCCGAGGCCGGTGTCGGCGGTGCCGGCGGCGATGGCAAGGGCGATTTCGAGGTGGGAGTTCAGTTCCGGGCCGGTGATGGTGTGGGGCGGGATGTTATGGGCGATGAGGAGTTGGTCGAGCAGGACTCGGGTGCCGGCGCCTTGTTCGCGGCGGGCGACGAGCAGGCCGGCGAGGTCGGCCGGGCTGTTGAGGTTGCGGGGGTTTCTCCGTGGGACGAGGAGGCCTTGTTCGCGGCGCCAGAGGTGGAGCAGGTGCGGGTTGTGGTCGTGGAGCAGGGCTCGGGCGAAGGGGGCGTTGTAGTCGCCGTTGCGGTGGCGCAGGTGGATGGCGGCGCCGTCGGCTTCGCCGCGGGCGAGGGCGCGCAGCGCGTGGAAGCTGCCGCGGGCGCCGACGGGTGTGACGGCGGATGTGGTGTGGGCGAGCAGGATTTGCAGGGCGGGGTCGTCGCTGCCGGCGAGGCGGAACACGCGGTCGGCCTCGAGCAGGCGCGCCGCGGCGACCTGGGCGCCGGTGGCGACGCGGGCGCGGCGGCGGTCGGCGACGGTGATGACGCGGGCGTCGGCGAGGTGGCGGTAGGCGCGCACGATGGTCGAGGAGGTGGCGCCGAGCTCGGCGGCGTAGGTGCGCACGGCGGGTAGCTCGGCGCCGGGCGGCAGGTCGCCGGAGCGGACGCGCTGCGCGATGTCGGTGGCGATGTCGAGGTAGCGGGCCACGTTCCCTGCTTCGGTCAGTAGGAACACAGTTCTGTTCTGGTCTTCATCCTAGTGGCTGGTGAGCTGCAGAAGTAGTCTGCCGATTCTGTCGCTGCTGCTGTTGTCTATGGCTGTGAGCGACGCGGTGAAGACGGCGAAACGGCCGTGGTTGACCCCTGGGGTTGGTGGGATCGGCACGGCGAGTTTTCTCGCGGACGTGGGTCATGAGGTTCCGACGGCGCTGATGGCGAGCTTCGTGACCAGCACCTTGGGCGCCCCGGCGGCGGTGCTCGGGTTGATCGAGGGCATCTCCGAAGGGCTGGCCGGCACCGGCCGGTTCGTCGGCGGAGCGCTGGCGGATGACCCGGGACGACGGCGACGGGTCGCGGTCGGCGGCTATACCGCGACCGCGGTGCTGTCGGCGTTGATCGGCGTGACGTCGTCGGCGGTGCAGGCGGGTGTGCTGCGCGGAATGGCGTGGGCCGCACGCGGGCTGCGGGTGCCGGCCCGCAACGCGCTGCTGGCCGACGTCGTACCCAAGCACGCCTACGGGCGGGCGTATGGGTTCGAGCGCACGATGGACAACCTGGGCGCGATCGTCGGGCCGTTGCTCGCGCTCGGGTTGGTCGCGTTGGTCGGGGTCCGGACGGCGATTGTGCTGTCGGTGATCCCGGGAGTGATGGCGGCGGGCGCGATCGTCTTCGCCATCCGGCAGGCCCGGTTGCCCCGCGTCGCCGAGCGGCGCAAGCTGCGGTTCCGGATCCGCCCGGTGATGAGAGGCCGGCTGGGTCGGGTGATGGCCGGGTTCGCCGCGTTCGAGGTCGGCAACGTCGCCGCGACTCTGCTGATCTTGCGGGCCACGGATCTGCTTGCCCCGAGCCACGGGACGCAGAACGCGACACAGCTCGCGATCACGCTCTACATCGTCTACAACGTGGCGGCCACGCTCGTGTCCTTTCCGGCCGGGAGCTGGTCGGACCGTTTCGGGCCGCTGGTGGTGACGGCGGCCGGGGTCGCGGCCTTCCTGCTGGGCTACGTGGTGTTCGCGGTGTCGAGTCCAGCGCTTGTGGTGCTGGGGCTGGGTTTCGCGCTGGCCGGGATCGGGATCGGCTGCGCGGAAACAGCCGAGCACGCCGCGGTGGCTGCGCTGGCGCCGAACGAGCTGCGCGGGTCGGCGTTCGGGCTGCTGGCCACCGTCCAGGCGCTGGGCAACGTGGCCGCGAGCGTGGTCGCCGGGGCGCTCTACACGTTCGTCTCGCCCCCGGTGGCGTTCGGCTACCTCGTCGGCTGGATGGGAATTGCGCTGGTCCTGCTGGGATGGGCAGGCCGCCGCGACCGCTGACTCGGCGACACCAAACGTTCGGCTGGCTAGCGGAAATCGCGAGACTTCGTCGCCAGCGACTTGAGGTCCAGCGGCGTGAACTGGTCGGCGACAATCGACACGGTGCCTTCGCCGACCTGCGCGATGCCACGCACCACAACCGCAGCGTGATTCATCAAAATCTTCCTACTCCGGTGAAACAGCCCGACCGACACGATGATGTTGGCCATGCCGGTCTCGTCCTCGAGGTTGAGGAATTGATGCCGCCGGCGGTGGCGGGGCGTTGTTTGTGGGTGACCGCGCCGCCGACCGTGATCCGGGTGCCGTCGGGGACGTCGAGGAGCTGGCCGGCGGGAATCGCGCCGAGCTCATCGAGGTGGATGCGCAGGAATTCGATCGGGTGGCGATCAGCGGTGATGCCGGTGGCCCACAAGTCCGCCGACGCCAGCTCGAAGGTCGTCACAGAACAACGAGAACCCGGACACGTGCGAGGAGCAGGCGACAGCGGACCGAGCACCATCACGGGCACGGACAATTCCAGTGCCGACGGGATGGGTGCTTTCAGGCCCGCTGCTGGACGATGAGGAACGCGCCGCATCCTCCCCGCGCCGAGGTCCCTCATCGTTCGCGCAAGATCGGTATGCCGCGAAGGCGGCGCACCGCCGGACCGGAACGCGCGAAATACCTCAGCTCTCGCACTCTAACGCCCGCAGCACTACCCCGCGGCCCGGACGTCACAGGAACGAGCCTTTCCGCGAGCAAGATCGACGACGCCTGTTACCGCGGCGAGCTGGTACCCGTCGTCGGCCGAGGACCTCTAGTGTCGCGTGTCTGAAGTAATTTTACGGTTGATTTTGGTGATGATGTCGTCGTCGGTGGCGGTCCAGGTGAAGGGTTTGGCGCGGTCGTTGT